>JBFXHX010000003.1:0-7063 GCA_050176585.1 Binatia bacterium | reverse complement strand
CCTATACGGTGGCTCGCGCGGGCTCCGCACCCGGGAGCAGGTCGCGCAGAAAACGACCGGTATGCGATTCCGGCACGAGAGCGACCTGCTCTGGCGTGCCCGCGGCCACGATGCGCCCACCGCCGGAGCCCCCTTCCGGGCCGAGGTCGATCACGCGGTCGGCGGTTTTGATCACGTCCAAGTTGTGCTCGATAATCAGCACGGTATTGCCGGCCGCCACGAGCCGATTGAGGACGTCGAGCAAGCGGTTGATGTCGTGAAAGTGGAGCCCGGTAGTGGGCTCGTCGAGGATGTAGAGGGTACGTCCGGTCGCGCGCCGGCTGAGTTCCTTGGCCAGCTTAATGCGCTGCGCCTCGCCGCCGGAGAGAGTCGGGGCCGACTGGCCGAGGTGCAGGTAGTCCACGCCGACGCTAGCCAGCGTCTCGAGCTTGTGGCGGATGGGCGGCACGGTACCGAAAAAGTCGAGCGCCTGCGCAACCGTGAGGTCGAGCACTTCCGCGATGTTCTTCCCCTTGTAGCGCACCTCGAGCGTCTCGCGGTTGTACCGGGCACCGCGGCACACCTCGCAGGTCACGTACACGTCGGGCAAAAAGTGCATCTCGATGCGGATCACGCCGTCGCCGCGGCAGGCTTCGCAGCGCCCGCCTTTGACGTTGAAGGAAAAGCGGCCGGGCCCGTAGCCGCGCACCCGCGCTTCCGGCAGCTGCGCGAACAGCTCGCGGACGTGCGTGAACAGGCCCGTATAGGTGGCCGGGTTCGACCGCGGCGTGCGGCCGATCGGCGCTTGATCGATATCGATGACCTTGTCCACGAGCTGCCAGCCGACCAGATCGTCGTACGCGCCCGGTTTCTCCTTGCTGCCGTACAGGCGCTGCGCCAGAGCCGGATACAACGTGTCGACGACCAGCGAGCTCTTCCCCGAACCGGACACTCCGGTGACGCAGATCATCGTCCCGAGCGGAAATTCGACGGTCAGATTCTGCAAGTTGTGGTGGCGGGCGCCTTTCAGGGTGAGCGTCCAGCCGTTCCCGGCGCGGCGCGCGCGCGGCACGGAAATCTCGAGCGCACCCGAGAGATACCGGCCGGTCAGCGAGCTCTGGTTGGCCCGTACGGCCGCGGGTGGGCCTTCGGCCACCACTGCGCCGCCGTGCACGCCGGCGCCCGGTCCCATGTCGATGACGTGATCCGCGGCCAAGATAGTGTCGCGATCGTGCTCCACCACGATCACGGTGTTGCCAAGCTGCTGCAGCCGCCGCAGGGTCTCGAGCAGGCGCGCGTTGTCGCGCTGGTGCAGACCGATCGAGGGTTCGTCGAGCACGTACAGCACACCGCTGAGGCTGGCCCCGATCTGGGTGGCGAGGCGGATGCGCTGCGCTTCGCCGCCGGACAGCGAAGCGGCCTGGCGGTCGAGCGTCAGATAGCCGAGGCCCACGCTGCGCAGAAAGCTGAGGCGCTCTTGCGTCTCCCGCAGCGCCCGCGCCCCGATCGCCGCCTCCTGCGCTGTCAGCTCCAAGCGGGCGAAGAAATCGTACGCAGCGGCGATCGGCAGCGCACAGACCTCGGTGATGGTCTTCCCGTGCAAGCGGACCGCCAAGGCCTCGGGCTTCAAGCGCGCCCCGGCGCAGGTGGCGCAGACGCGCTCGCTCATGAACTGCGACAGCTCCTCTCGTACCCACTCGGAGTCGGTCTCTTTGTGGCGCCGCTCGAGGTTCGGAATCACGCCTTCGAACGGCCGCGTGAACTCGTACCGCGTGTGCTCGCGCTCGACGACGAACGGCAGCGCCTCGTCACCCGTGCCGTGCAGCACGGCGGAGCGCGCGCGGGCGGGCAGCTCCTTGAAGGGGGTGTCGAGCCGAAAGCCCAGGTGGCGCGCCAGCCCCTCGAGCATCTCGTGTCGGGTCTGCTGCCGCTGCCAGGGGACGATCGCGCCGGCTGCAATCGATTTGCGCTCGTCGGGGACAATGAGGTCGGGGTCGAAGTAGGTCGTCGCGCCAAGACCGCTGCAGGTCGCACAGGCGCCGTAGGGGCTGTTGAACGAAAACAGCCGCGGCGTCAGCTCCGGAAAGGACACCCCGCACGCGCTGCAGGCGAAGCGCTGGCTGTACAGCGTCTCGCTCACCAGCTCCTCGCCGGACTCCCCGAGCACGGCGACCGCGGCCAGGTCATTGCCGTATCGAAACGCCACGCCGAGCGAGTCGGCGAGACGGGCTTCGATACCGGGGCGGATGATCAGCCGATCGACCAGCACCTCGATCGTGTGTTTGTGCGTCTTGCGGAGCGCGATGTCGTCCGCCAGGTCGCGCAGCTCCCCGTCGACCCGCACGCGCACGAAGCCGCCTTTGCGCAACTCCCCGAGCTCCTTGCGGAACTCGCCCTTCTTGCCGCGGGCGATCGGGGCGAGGACGTACACTCGCGTGCGCTCGGGCAGCGCCATCATCTGGTCGACGATCTGCTGTACGGTCTGGGTCGTGATCGGCTGCCCGCAGCGCCAGCAGTGCGGGCGGCCGATGCGAGCAAACAGAAGCCGCAGGTAGTCGTAGATCTCGGTGACCGTGCCGACGGTGGAGCGCGGATTGCGGCCGGCGGTCTTTTGCTCGATGGCGATGGCCGGGGAGAGACCGTCGATCGAATCCACGTCCGGCTTCTCCATTTGCTCGAGAAACTGGCGCGCATAGGCGGACAGCGACTCGACGTAGCGCCGTTGTCCTTCGGCATAGATCGTGTCGAACGCGAGCGAGGATTTCCCGGAACCGGACAGCCCGGTGATCACCACCAGCTGATTCCGGGGGATCTCCACGGTGACGTTGCGCAGGTTGTGTTCCCGCGCGCCGCTGACGACGATGGCATCCGCCATGGATCGGCAATCGTGTGAACGGCCAGCGGAGAAAGCAAGGGGCCGGGGATTTAGAAAAGCTGCTAGGCTGTTGCCGCTAGGGCCGCACCTGTCAGTCAGCTGCGAGGCTGCTCGGTGTCGTGGCCGGGCTTCCGACCGCGACAGCGCAACAGCGAACAGCCTAACAGCGCAGCTTTGAAAGCCCCGCGCCCTTCCGTTAACTACCGGTCGATGCGCATTCCATTCTCGCAGCCGTCGATCGGCGAAGAGGAGATCGCCGAGGTCGTCGACTGCCTGCGGTCCGGCTGGATCACCACCGGGCCGCGCACGGCGCAGTTCGAGCGGGAGTTCGCGGCGGCGCACGGCGCGGCGCACGCCTTGGCGGTGGGCTCCGCGACCGCCGGCTTGCACCTCGCGATGCTGGCGCTCGACCTCCAGCCCGGAGACGAGGTGATCACCACGCCGCTCACCTGGCCGGCCACGGTCAATGCCATCGTGCTCGCCGGCGGCGAACCGGTGCTCGTCGATGTCGAACCCGAAACCCTGAATATCGACGCCAGCGCGATCGCGCGCGCGGTCACGCCGCGAACGCGCGCGGTCGTGCCCGTCCACTTCGCCGGTCAACCCTGTGACGTCGATGCTATCGCCGCCGCAGCCGGGCCCCGCGTGGCGATCATCGAGGACGCAGCCCACGCGGTCGGCGCCGCGTATCGCGAGCGCGCGGTCGGGGCGCTCGGCACCGCGGCGGTGTTCAGCTTCCATCCGATCAAGAACATGACCACTGGCGAGGGCGGCATGGTCACGACCGGCAATGCCGCTTTGGCCGAGCGGCTGAAGCTGCTCCGTTTCCACGGCGTCGAGCGCGATGCCTGGCGGGCATACGGCACCGTGCAGTTGCCGCTCTACGACGTCGCCCTGCCGGGTCTGAAGTACAACCTGACCGACATCCAATCCGCGATCGGTTTGCACCAGCTGCGCAAGCTCCCCGCCCTGAACGCCGAGCGCGCCCGCCTGGCGGCGCGTTACGATGCCGCGCTGCAGGACCTTCCAGCCCTACGGCCGCTGGCCCGTGCCCCGTATCCGTGCACCCACGTTCATCATTTGTACGTCGTGCGCCTCGCGCTCGAAGCGGTCGCGCTCGACCGCAACGCCTTCATGGCCGAGGTCATGGCAGCCGGCGTCGGGCTCGGCCTGCATTTCACCGCCGTGCACGAGCTGTCGTATTACCGCCGGCGCCTGGGCGACCTGCGCGCCGCGCTACCGGCTGCAACCGACGCCTCGCGCCGGCTCTTCTCGCTGCCTCTGTATCCGGGTTTGTCCGATGCAGATCAGGACCGCGTAGTGGACGTCCTGGCGAAGGTGGCGGAAAACGCGCGCCCTTGAGATCGGCTGTTCCGCTGTTGGGGGAAGAGCCTGCAGCTCTGACGGGTAGCAACGTAACGGCGCAACAGCCTCAGAACATCACTCGCGATTCACCACCAGCACCTTCTTGTCCTTCGCCGCAATTTCGCGCGGCGGCGGATCGAGCAGAGGGCGCAAGCGCTCGAGATCGCTACGATTGAAGAGCACGAACAAGCGGCCGGGGGCCGCCCATTCGCGCGCGAGGTCGGCATCGCCGGGCCAGAACCAGGCTGATTGATCGCCCTGCTGGCTGCCGAACTTGAGCTCGCCGCGCGTGCCGATGAGAGCCGCGCGGCGCTCGCTGTAAAACACGACGCCCTGGACGTATTTCCGATAGAACGCCAGGCGATCTTCCGGCCCCATCGCGGCGCGCGCGGCGCGCCCCAGAACGCGGGAGTCGTTGGCGACGCCGCGACCAGCCACCGCGATGCCGAAGAGCATCAACCATCCGAGGCCGAGCGCGACGAGTGCGGCATAGGGCCGCGCCGGCAAGAGTCGGCGCATGAACAGCCCGGTCGCAGATAGCGGCAGCGCTGCCGCGAACAGAAACGGCGCCAGCGCCTGGGGGCGCCAGTGGTCGCTGACCAGCAGTAGCACAGCCGCGGCGATCGCCACCGCCGGACCGCTGAGTAGCAACCCCGAGGCGAGGCGCGACAAACCCGCGGTGCGGCGCTGTTCGATCGCCCACAGCAGCGCGCGGGCGCACAAGATCGCCAGCGGCGGCATCGCCGGGAGCACATAGGTAATGAGCTTCGAGCTCGACAGGCTGAAAAATCCGACGATCACCGCAACCCACACGGCGAGAAACTGTGTACCGGCGCTGCGCCGCGTGACCGCAGCGCGCAGCGATACCGGGTCGAGCAGGGCCGCGAAGCCCCACGGCGCGAGCGCGAGGACGATGACGGGCACGAAGAACCACAGCGGTTCGCCGTGCTCGTGACTGCTCAGGTATCGGTGGATGTGTTGATCGACGACGAAGAACGACCAGAATTCCGGATTGCGCCAGCCGACCAGCAGAAACCACGGCAAAGCGATGGCGACGGCGAGCGCCAGCGCCCAGCGGTCGAAGAACGGGCGCGTGGATCGCCAGCCGACGTGGACGATCACGAACGGCAGCGCCACGCCCGCGAAGAGCACGACGGCGACCGGGCCTTTCACGAGCACTGCCAGCGCGACCGCAGCGTAGGCCAGCCGTACCCACCGCCGCGCGCGCTCCTCCTCGCGCGCGGTCGCGCAAGCGCACCACAGCGCCGCCAGGGCGGCGGTGAGGAAGAAGGTAAGCGCCATGTCCAGCGTCAACACCTGCGCGAGGATGCCGAACAGCGGGCCGAAGCCGAGGATCACCGCGGCGAGCGCCGCGGTCGCGGCGCCGTACAGGCGCACCGCGAGCCAGATGGTGAGAGCCACAGTGCCCAGCGCGCTCAGCAGCGAAGGGAGCCGGGCCGCGAGCTCGCTTTGACCGAAGCCGGCGAACGACAGCGCCGTCGCCCAATACACGAGCGGCGGTTTCTCGAAGTACTTGACGAAGTTCAGGTGCGGTGTGACCCAATCCCCGCTCGCCAACATCTCGCGCGCGATCTCGGCATAGCGCGCCTCGTCCGGATCCGTCAGGGGGAAATGCGCGCTGCCGTAGGTATACAGCGCCGCCGCGAACGCCAGCGTCGCGAGCGCGACGTACCGGTACGGCGTGAGCTGCGGCCGCGGGACTTCGCCGCGCAACGCGACCCGATCGCGAGCCCCGTGGATTGGGACGGGGGCGGCCATCAGAGCTCTGCTCCCTGCATCGCCACCGTTCCGGCGCGTCCAGCAGTGGTACCGGGCATCACCGCGCACACCGGCAGGGCGGCGCCGTCGAGGCCGGCGGCGATGTCGATGAGCCGCGCGAAGGCGACCCGTCCCTGCAGCGCGTCGAGTAACGCTTCGAAATGCGGCAGCAAGCCCGAGCCTTCCGCCTCGGCGTGGATCGTGTGCACGTGGAGACCAGTCCCGAGGTAGGTCAGGTAATGTTCGGCCAGCGCTTGCCGGTCGGTGGAGATGCGCCCGTACACCTCATCCAGTGTCGGCCACGTGGTGGGGATCTCCGGCGTCGCGAACGTGCGCCCCTCGGCCGCGGGCCGGTATGGCGCCCGGCCGCGCGTGCAACTGTGGTAGCGGAGCCCGGCCGCCTCGATCGCCGCCAGGCTGGCCGCGGTGCACTGCCAACCCGGCGCGGCAAACGCGTCCGCCTTGCGGCCGAGCACGTCCGCGAACACCGCCAGGCCGCGGTCGAGTTCCGCCTGGACTGCGCCCGGGGACAAGCCGGCCAGTCGGTCGTGCCAGTAGACGTGGTCATAACCGTGCACGCCGATCTCGTGGCCGGCGTCGCTCAGCCGGCGCAAGTGGCCGGGAAACGACGACGCGATGGGCGGTCCGGGCAGCAGCGTGCCATAGAGCAGCGTCCGCCAGCCGTACAGGCTGGGCGCCTTCGTGCGCAGCATCTTGGCCAAAAATCCGCGGCGGAATATGCGCCGAATCGCGCGTCCGGAGTGGTCGGGACCGCACGCGACGTAAAAGCTGGCGCGGATGCCGCGCCGCTCGAGCGCGCGCGCCAGCGCCGGCACGCCATCGCGCAAGCCGGCGTACGTGTCGATGTCCACCTTCAGCGCCAAGCGCGGCGGGGAGTCGGACAGCGCCGACGGGCCGGGGACAGCCACCTGTCCTGCACTCAGCGCTGGAGCTGGAACCACTCCGCGGTGCGGCGCAAGCCCTCGCCGAGTGGGGTTTCGGCGCGCACGCCCAGCACCCGATGCATCTTGGTCACGTCGGGCACGCGCCGGCCGATGTCCTCGT
>JBFXHX010000002.1:182829-201604 GCA_050176585.1 Binatia bacterium | reverse complement strand
CGCGCGTGGTGTCGATGGAGCGAATGCGCGCATGCCCATGCGGGCTGCGCAAGATTGCCAGCGTCGTCCCGTTCGCCAGGGGGACATCGCCGACGAAGGTGCCCTTGCCGGCGGCCAGCACGCGATTGGTGACGGACGGGATGCGTTGACCGATATAGTTCATGATGTCCTACTCGCGGTTCTACCGTGGACGTGCGCGACGGCGTCGTTCGCGTGCGAGGGCGTACCTGCGACGGCATGCGCGCGCTCAGCGCGCCGCCGTGTCCTGCGCTTTTCGCCTTCCTCGTACGACAGTGCGTCGACCATTCCGGGACCACACCCGGGCGTTGCGTCACCTCGCGGCGATTCCGTCCTGAATCGCTTTCCACACCCGGTCAGGAGTGAGCGGCGTCTCGTCGATGACGACGTTGAAGTCGGACAAGGCGTTCTCGACCGCGCTGATGACGGCGGTGATCGGTGCGCTCATGCCAGACTCGCCGGCGCCCTTCGTGCCGAGACCGGTAAACGGCGACGGAGTGCAGAGGTGGGTGAGCTCGAGACTCGGCAGTTCGACAGCGGTCGGCAGCGTGTAATCCATGAACGTGGCCGTTTGGTACTGCCCTGCCTCGTCATAGACGTGCCGTTCGTAGAGTGCTCCACCGAATGCAGCCGCCAGTGAACCGTGCACATTGGCGTCGACCAGCAAGGGGTTGATGACGGTCCCGCAGTCGTGCACGAACACGCAGCGCAGGAGCTTGACCAGCCCAGTATCGCGGTCGACCTCGACCACGACCCCACAGGCCCCGTTCGGCCAGGTGGGATACATGCTGAAATGGCCACCGTGGCGCTCCGGCTGATGATGCAGATTGCCGATGCGGCTGTAGCGCGTGATCTCGAGCCCCGGCTCGACGTCCTCGGCGGCCGGACCATACGTGTGGCGGTAGATTTCGGCCGCGACGTTCGCGACCGTGACCTTCCGCTCCGGCGCCCCCTTCACCTGGACGATGCCGTCTTCGACGTGGAGGTCGTGCGGCGCCACCTCCAACATCTTGCCGGCGACGGAGAGGATCTTCGCGCGCAGGTCATCGGCGGCCAGCGCCGCGGCGCCACCGCCCATCATCACGCTGCGCGAGCTGCCGTTCCCCAACCCGAATGGGCACGACTGCGTATCGCCCTGAATCACCCGCACCTCGGCGATATCGACCCCCAACTTGTCGGCCACGATCTGGGCGATGCCGGTTTCGTTTCCGGAGCCGGGCGATGTCACGCCAGTGAGTACCGTCACGCGGCCCTCGGGGCTGACGCGCACGGTCGTGCCGTCGTAGCCCTGAATCAACCTAGAGTGCGGTATCGCGCCGCCCTCCGGCGTGAGCTCGAAGGCGATGCCGAGGCCTAGGTACCGCCCCTTCTGCTTGGCGCCCCGTTGCCGCTCGGGAAAGCCGCGGTAATCGACGGTTTCGAGCAGCCGATTCCACACGGCTTCGTAGTTCCCGCTGTCGAGCACCGCGCCGGAGACCTGACGGAATGGAAACAAGTCGGGCGGAACGAAGTTCCGGGTGCGGACCTCGGCGCGGTCACGGCCCGATGCCCGCGCGACCTTGTCCATGATCCTGTCCATCACGTAGTTCGCCCCGTCCTTCCCGAATGTACGGTACGGGGTCCACGGAGCTTTGTTCGTCACGACCGAGTAGAGCTGCACGTTGCAGTCATCGATCTTGTATGCGCCCGGGATCACGAACGCCGATACGAACGACATCGGCCAGCCGCCGACCGCTGACGGAGCGCCGACGTCGGCAACTACGCGGACGTCCAGGGCGATCACCGTGCCGTCGCTGCGGTAGCCGGCAGTGAAGGTCAGAATCTCCTCGCGCGAATGCGAGGACACCGTCAGATGCTCGCCGCGTTCTTCGAGCCACCGCACAGGCCGCTGCAACCTGCGGCTGAGGTACGCCACCAGCATTTCCTCGGGGAACGGTGGCACTTTGAGCCCGAAGCTGCCGCCCACGTGCGGCTGAATCACGCGCACATTGGTTTCGCGCATGCCCAATATCAATGCGACGTACCCGCGCACCGAATGCGGCATTTGCGTGGACGACCACATCGTCAGCTCGTCGTGATACGCATCGTAGGTCGCCGCGTAACAGCGAGGCTCGATCGGCACCGCCCCATAGCGCTGCGCTTTGACTGTGCCCTCCACCACGCCGTCGGCGCGCTCGAGCGCAGCGGCGAAGTCGCCCCGGGTAAAGGACTTGTGCAGGAGGACGTTGTTGCCCCAATCCGGCTCGACCAGCGGGCTTCCGGGCTCCAGCGCTTTCAGCGCGTCGACGACGACCGGCAAGGGTTCGTAGTCGACGTCGATCTTCTGCAAGGCGGCATGCGCGGTGAACTTGTCATCCGCGATCACGGCGACGACCGGCTCGCCGACATAACGCACCCGATCGATCGCGAGCGGATACACGGTGACCGAGTTCCCGCCGAGCACGGCGGGATCCGCGGCCAAGGGAGTGGGAGGCATCACCTGGCGCAGGTCTGCTCCCGTCAGCACCAGCACCACACCGGGCAGCTCGCGCGCTCGACTCACGTCGATCGACCGAATCCCCGCGCTGGCATGCGGGCTGCGGAGCATCGCCAGATGAGCGGCATTGGGGAGCTCGACATCGTCGACAAACGTACCCTTGCCTGCGGCAAGAATGCGGTTATTGAGCCCCGGAATTGATTGTCCGATGTATTTCACGGTTCAGTCCTCCTGAACTGCCACGCGCAAGGTGCTGCTGGATTCGCGCTCCGCGCCGTTGTCGGCCATCCCGGATGCAAACACACCCGGTCCCGTGAACGAAGACGGTGTCGTCGGAGAGCTCGAGCTCACGACAGTGTCCTCGCTGCCGAAGCGCCCTGGCCACGACCGGCCGCCGGTCGACGCTGGAGCGCCCGCCGGAGCTCCTCGATCACGTCTTGGGTGTCTTGTACCTTGCCGTACAACATCGCGAAGGTCCTCAACACGGCATCGTGCATGTCCGGCGTCAACGTGGCGCACGCGTCGTCGACGATCACGCATTTGTAGCCGCGGTCGGCGGCGTCGCGCGACGTCATTTCCACGCACGAATTGGTGGCCACGCCGGTGACGATCAGCGTGTCCAGGTTCATGTTGCGCAGGACCTGGTCGATGCCGGTCGAGGTGAACGCGCTGCGCGACACCTTGTTGATGACCAGCTCACCCGGTCCGGGTTGCAGCTCTGCGAGAATCGAATGTTCGAACGATCCCATCGGATACACCGCCGGGCGCGTGCCGGTTTCGCGCTCGACGCGTTCATCCGCTTCGCGGCGCAACGGCACCCAATCGCTGTTATCCGGCAGATGCGCGCCCACGGTGATGTGCACGATGCGCAACGCGTGCTCGCGGAAGAAGCCGAGCAGGGCGAGCTGGTTGGGCACGACGAGCTGTTCCAGTCGGTGGATGTAATAACGGCCGACATCCGGGTATTTCGCCAGCAGGACCTTGCCCAAGCCGTAACTGCGGTGCGCGTCCAAGTACTGCATGTCGATGATCAGCAGCGCCGTGCGTTCCGGAACGATCGAGAATTCCGGACCGAAGCTCGGCAAGCGCTGCAAGCCTGCTCTCCAGGGCCGTTCAGCAGCCATGTCGGGGTCCTTTGCCGTCCGCGGATGATCTATCGCCGGTTTGTGCGCTGTGAGCGCGCCGCCCTGCAGCGTGCCGCCGGGTGCTCACTCGAGCCCGAACTGCTTGTTGCCGGCGAGCGACGTCGGCGGTTGGCGCCGCGGCGATCCCTGCTCCTCGTAATAAGCGGTCAGCGAGCTATAGCGCGGCTTTTGTGCGAGCTCGGCGCGAAGCTTCGCCGTCGCCTTCACGTCGATCTCCAGCGTGCGCTCGTCTGCGAACACGACGCCGTACGCATCGCGGGCGAGCGCGATCGTGGTGAAGTCGTCGAGCACGTCTTCCCGCACCTGCTCGGGAGAGCGTTCGAGCGGGTTCCCGTATGCGGCCCCGCTCGGGACGCGGATCTCGATTAGCTCCCCGGCCTGTAGCGGAATCCCGGTGACCTTCGCCTCGAGGTACTCCTCGCGCGAGGTGTCCGGGTTTTTCCGGCACGAGGCGACCAGCCCGTCCCACCCGCCGAACACACCGCGGGGCGCATCGTGCATCCGCTCGCCCTCGGACGAGCACGTGCCATCGACGAGGATGCGGTTTCGTCGCACCGTGCCGATGCCGCCCCGCCATTTGCCGGGCGCCGCGGCCTCCGGGCGCAGCTCGTATTGCTCGCAGCGCACCGGGAACCGCATGTCGAGCTCCTCGATCGGGTTGTTGCGCGTGTTCGCCATCAGGTTGTCGACCGAGTCGAGCCCGTCCTTCCCGTGGCGGCCACCGTAGGAGCCTTCGTTGACCTCGAGGTAGATCCAGTACTCGCCCTTCTCCTTGCTAAAGCCGGAGTAGCCGTAAAAGTTGGTGCCGGCCGAGTTGCCACCCGTGACCTGGTCTGGCACCGCGTCCGCAAGGGCGAGGATGGTATTGTCGACGATGCGCTGCACCTGGCAGAAGCGCGAGAAGCAGGCGCGCGGGAAGGTCGGGTTGTAGATGGACCCTTTCGGCGCGATCACCTTCACCGGGCGGAAGCAGCCTTCGTTCTGCGGCACATGCTCCGGGAACACGGCCTCGTCGAGGAGGATGGTGCGCACGGCGAAATAGGCGCCGACGAGGACCGAGCCCTCGAAGGGCACGTTGTAGCCGGTCGGCACCTCGTCATTCGAACCGGTCAGGTCGATCGTGACCTCGTCACCCTTGACGATCACCTTCGTCGCGACCTTGAGGCGAACGCCGCGGTTGCGGGCGTCGTCGTCGAGCCAACCCATCGGTGCCTCATAGGTCCCGTCCGGGACTTTCTCGATCTCGGCCCGCAGCATGCGCTCGGAGTAATCCATCCAGTCATAGGCCGCGCTCATGACGGTGTCCGCCCCGTAGCGCTGGACGAGCCGGAGGAAGCGGTCGCGCCCAAGCTGGCAGGCAGCGAGCATGGCCTTCAGGTCGCCCCGGTTCATGGTCTCCGTGCGGGTGTTCTCGAAGATCATCCGGTCGAGGTCCTCATTGAGCACCCCGCGGCGGTACCAGCGCAGGCCGTTGTACAGCTTTGCCTCGGCGTACACGTCGAACGCGTCTGCGTTCACGCCCGGGAACGAGCCACCGACGTCGAGGAGGTGGGCGGTGACGGCGGCGAAGCCGAGGAGCTCGCCCTGGTGAAAAATCGGCACGGCCATCCCGAGGTCCGGCGTGTGCGAAGCACCGAAGTAGGGGTGGTTGTGGACGATCACGTCCCCCTCTTCGATCTTGTCAGCCCCGCCGAGCGTGCGCAGGAACCCGCGGATGTACCACGGGAGCGAGCCGATGTGCATCGGTGACGAGTCGGATTCGCAGAACTCGCGCCCCTCGGCGTCGAAGATGCCGGCGCCGATATCCTCCGACTCCCGGATGATCGAGGAGTAGCTCATGCGGAAGAGCACTCCGGCCATCTCCTTGGCGACCGCGTTGAATGCGCCGCCGAGCACGCGCAGCGTGACCGGGTCGACCTCGACGCGCTTCCGGGTGGGCGGCCCCGGCTGGCGGCCAACCTCGTAGTCCATCACGGTCATGTGTTCGCCTCCGTCCCGACAACGGTCGCCCCGGCCTTTGCCGCGGAACTGACCTTGATCACGATGTTCCCGTAGCGGTCCACGTGCGCGGAGATCCCCGGTGGGATCACCGTCGTCGAGTCGTACTGATTGATGATCGCCGGCCCGTGCAGGCGGTTGCCGGCCCGCAGCTTGGCGCGATCGTAATAGTGCGTCGGCAGCGGGCGCAACGCGCCGTCGACCCGAAACCACGCGTCGCGCTTGCCGGTCAGTGCCGCCTCGGCCGAGCCGCCACCCGGCTCGATCTCGGCAGTGCGTAGTGGCGGTTGGAGACCAACTCCGCGCACGCGGATGTTCGGGATCTCGATGTCGGCTTCCTCGAAGCGCCGCGAGTACTCGCGCTCATGGATTTGGTGAAAGTCCGCGCGGAGCTTCGCGATCCACTGATCGTCGATGGTGCCGGACGCGGCGTCGACACGGAGCTCATAGCCCTGGCCGAAGTAGCGGCAATCGGCAACGCGCTGGATCAGGATCCGGTCGGCGGGGACCTCATCTGCTTCGAGCTGGGACATGGCGCGCTTCTCGAGCTCTTCGAAGGCGAGCTGCAACGCGCGCGCATCGAGTTGCGAGAGGCGCTGGTACGTCGTCATCGCATACTCGTACACCATGTCGGTCGCGAGCAGTCCCATGGCCGCGGTCACGCCGGGGTAGGGCGGGACGAGCACGTATGGGGTGCCCACCTCGAGCGCGATCTGGGCGGCGAACAGCGGACCTGCGCCGCCCTCGGCGACGAGCACGAAATCGCGCGGGTCATAGCCCTTGCGCACGGAGTTCTGCTCGATCGACTGCACCATGGAGTGCG
This sequence comes from Binatia bacterium, assembly GCA_050176585.1. Classification (GTDB taxonomy): domain Bacteria; phylum Desulfobacterota; class Binatia; order HRBIN30; family CADEER01; genus CAYYWP01. The sequence goes on along the minus strand of JBFXHX010000002.1, from coordinate 195,144 downwards.
TGAGGATCTGCACGGCGCCCATCGACACCTCCTCGACCGACATTCCGAGCGCGGTTGCCGGGCCCTTCTCGAAAGCCTGTCGCGCGAGCTCCGGCTGCAGCTTCATACGGCCGCCGAGGATCCCCTCCGCCGAGAGCCAGCCGAGGTTGACCATCGCGTCCGTCGCGGTGGGCTCCGCGCCGCCACGCCCGTAGGCCGCCGGGCCCGGATCGGCGCCCGCCGACCGGGGTCCGACGCGGTAGATGCCGCCCTGGTCGACGTACGCGATCGAGCCGCCGCCGGCGCCGATAGTGTCCACGTCGACCATCGGGATCATCGCCTGGTAGGGCCCGATCTTCGTGTCGAGCAGGTGCTTCATGCGCAGCCGGCCGTCCTGCGCGAGCCCGATGTCGGCCGAGGTGCCGCCGACGTCGAGCGTGATCACGTTATCGTAGCCCGCCTGCTTCCCGGCCCAGATCCCGCCGACGACGCCGGCAACCGGACCCGACATCAGGAGGTTGACCGGCCGTTCCGTGGCCGCTTCCGCCGTCGCGACGCCGCTCGCCGAGGTCATCAGATGCACCCCGGTTTTCACTCCGAGCCTGTGGAGCTCCGCTTCGAGCCGCCGCACGTAGGTCGCGACCTTGGGGCCGACGTAGGCGTTGAGACAGACGGTGGAGAAGCGCTCGTACTCCCGGTACTGCGGCAGCACCTCGGAGGAGACCGAGAGGAATGCCTCGGGGAACTCCCCGCGCACGATCTCGGCCACCCGCGCCTCGTGCTGCGGGTTCAGGAACGAGAAGAGAAAACAGATAGCGACGGCTTCGACGCCGGCCTCCTTGAGCTTTCTCACCTGCGCGCGGGCCCGCTCCTCGTCGAGTGGAACCAGCACCGACCCGTCCTTCGTGATGCGCTCCGGTACGGTCAGCCGATAGCGCCGCCGGACGATCGGGTATTTCTGCCACGGGAGGTCCTGGTAGATCGAAAAGTTGAAGGGCTTCTTGTGCCGCGCGATGTGGAGGATGTCCCGGTACCCCTCCGTCGTGATCATCCCGACCTTGGCGCCGGAGTGCTCGATGACGATGTTCGTCGCAATCGTCGTCCCGTGGAATACCTGGTCCAGCGCCGCCGGCGTTTGTCCTGCGGCCCGAGTGAGCTCTTCGATCCCTTGCACCGTGCCCTGCGAGGGGTCTCGCGGCGTCGTGGGAAGTTTATGGACGCGGGTATGACCCGTCTCGTCGTCGACGTAGATCAGGTCAGTGAATGTGCCCCCGACGTCGACCCCCAGTCGCTTCATGCTGCGTCTCCCCTCTAAGGCCTGAGAACGATCTTGCCGAAGTGCTCGCGGCGTTCCATCACCTGCATCGCCTCCTTCGCCCGGTCGAGCGGGAAGGTCGCGTGCACGAGCGGCTTGATGTGGCCGCGGGCGGCGAGGTCGAAGCATTTTTCGACTTCCGCCTTCGTGTAGCCCGTCGAGCCGATGACGCTCTTTTGCATCTGAAAGAGCGGGATGATCTCGAGCGGTACCACCGGGCCGGAATGCCCGCCGCAGATCACCAAGCGGCCGTCTTTCTTCAAGGAGTCGAAGCCCTTCTGAAAGAGCTGGCCGCCGACGTGCTCGTACACGAGGTCGACGCCGGAGCCGCCGGTGACCTCCATCACGCGCGCGACGACGTCCTCGCTCACATGGTTGATGCCGACGTCCATGCCGAGCGCCTTCGCGCGTTGCAGATTCTCGTCGCTGGACGCGTTGCCGAGCACGAAGGCGCCCGCGAGCTTTGCGAGCTGCACGGCCGCGGAGCCGATGCCGCTCCCGACGGAGTTGATCAAGACCGTCTCGCCCGCCTGGAGCCGTCCGCGCGTGAAGAGCATGTGCCACGAGGTCGCGAACGCGACCTGGAGCGCGGCGGCGCCTTCATACGAAAGGGAATCTGGAATGCGCACGAGCTGACGCGCCCGGCAGGTCAGCTTCTCGGCAAAACCGCCGCCGGTGGCGAAGCTGATGAAGCCCGGCGTCAAGCAGAGAGACTCGCGCCCGCTGCGGCAATACGCGCACTCGCCGCACGTGGACATGATGTACGGGTTGACCCGGTCGCCCGGGGCGAAGCCCTCGACGCCGGGACCGATCTCCTCGACGTCGCCGGCCACTTCGATCCCGAGCGTGTGTGGGAGCGCGACCGGAAATCCCGAAACGCCCTCGCGGACGGCGATGTCGAGGTGGTTCAGCGCGCTCGCTCGGATCCTGATCGAAACCTCGCCAGGACCTGGCTTGGGGTCATGAGTATCTTCGAGCCGCAGCACGTCCGCGCCGCCGAACTCGTGAAATCGCACCGCCTTCATCTCATCAATCTCCTCCGGGCCCGGACGCTCACGGCGCGGGCTTCAGCGGGCACGGATAGTTCATCGCAGGGCAGATGGGGAGCACATTTTGCGCCATTCCCCATCAAGAGCCGCAGCGGCGAAGAGGTGCGAGCGCTGCGCAGGCTGCCCAGCCGACGCCCACGCCATATCGTGGGCGCTCACGAGAATGCGGTATCCGGATACCGCGTTCGCGTGGTGGATGACTGCGGGGCGGCCATCACCCCGCGTCAGCCCCACACACGGCGCGGCGCCTGCGCACCGCCGGCGCCGCGCTTTCCCCGCGGCGCGATGCCCGCGGGCCGCTGGTGATGCTCACTCAGCGGGTATGTGCTCGGCCCGCCGCGCGGTCTCGGGCCTGCGGATTCCCAAGCGCTTCATTCGGCTCCGGAGCGTGTTGGGATGCAAGCCGAGCATTTTTGCCGCTCCATGAGGACCGTCGATCCGCCAGCCCGCTTCGTCCAGGACCATGCGGATATGGTGCCTCTCCATATCGGCTAGCTTCAGCACTCTCGACGGCGTCTGCGTCGCGAGCGTCGGGTTTGCCGGTGGCGGCTTCGGCTTCTGCTCGCCGAACGACTCATCATTGGCAAATACGTGTTCCGGGATGGTGAGCACCGGGCCGGCGGCGAGCAGTGTCGCGCGCTCCATCACGTTGCCGAGCTCTCGGATGTTCCCCGGCCAGGAATAACTGCGCATCAGGTCGAGAGTGGCCGAGCTGATCGCGGTCACCTTCACGCCGAAGTCCTGAGTGTATCGCCGCAGAAAGTGCTCCGCCAAGACGGGAATGTCCTCGGGGCGTTCGCGCAAAGGCGGCAGATGGACATCTAACACGTTCAACCGGTACAGCAGGTCGCGGCGAAATCGGCCGGCGGCGACTTCGGTTTTCAAATCCCGGTTGGTGGCAGCGATGACGCGGATGTCCACCCGCAGCGACTTCGAGCTGCCCACCCGCTGAATTTGCCGCTCTTCGAGAACGCCGAACAACTTCGGTTGCACTTCCAAGGGAATTTCGGCGACTTCGTCCAGGAACAGCGTCCCGCCTTCGGCCAGCTCGAAGCGGCCGATCCGCCGCGCGAGTGCGCCGGTAAACGAGCCTTTTTCGTGTCCGAACAGCTCGCTCTCCAGCAACGTCGGCGCCAGCGCGGCGCAGTCGCAGCGGACGAACGGCCGGTCTCGGCGGGGACTCCACGCGTGAATCGCCCTGGCCAACACGCCTTTCCCGGTGCCAGTTTCGCCGGTGATCAGAACCGTTGCGTCCACCTTCGCGAGCGTCTTCAGCCGGTCGATCGATGAAACCAACGACGGGCAGTTCGCGAGGAGGTTCTGCGTGACGCCGCTGTCCCCAGCTCGTGAAAGGTACTCGTTTTCGCGTTCCAAGCGGGCTTTGGCCTGCAGAATCGCCTGGAATGCGCGCGAGTTCGCGACCGCAATCGCAATCTGATCTGCGAGCTTCACGACCAGTGCGACATCGTCGTCCGTCAACCCGGCTTCGCACCGACAGTCCACGTTGAACGTGCCAATCGGCGTAGAGCCCACGATCAGCGGCACGCCCAAACTGGTGCGCATGCCGTCCTGCAGCAGGTGCCCGTCTTCGAAGAACGCGGCGTCGTCTTTCAACGACGGACAGAAAAGCGGCTGACGCGTGTCGAACACTTTGCCGGCGCGGCTGCCCTTGTGCGGGACCATGAAGCCCATCCCCGCACTGCTTTGCACCTGCAAAGCCAGGGCGACGACTTGGAACTCGTCGCGCTCGGCATCGTACAACGCCAGCGTGGCGCGCTCGATCGGAGCGACGACGTGACGCAGGACCTGCGCGATGGTTTGAAACAACTGTTCCGGATCGAGTTGAGTCGTGAGGAGGTTCGCAATGTCGAGCAGCAAGCGATCCCGCGCCGAAGGGTTCACTTGTGCAGCTGGAAAGCGCGACTGTGATGAGCTGCCCCTCTCCTCGGCCGATGCATTTCTCATGCGATCACCTATTTGACGCGAATCCGATCGGCAGACACTCGCGTCGCAGATGCGAGCGATCCCAGTAACGGACCGTCACACCTGTCGCGCTTATTCTCCAGCGGGGCGGGCTGTCAAGGAAACGGCCGCGGAGACCAGTGGCGGTTGCTCTGCGCGCGCAAATGCGCGCACGGCAGTGCCCTATCTGCTCGAGCTGCCCACCAGATTGCGTGGTCGCGCTCGCGAAAGCTCGAGGCCGGACCAACGCCGCTGCGAGGTTTGGCTCCGATTCTCGTGGCTTTCACGCCGGCGACGCGTTGGCTGCGGATGTGCATAAGTCCGCGGCGCATGTCTTCGTTGTGGCTGTCTCTGGAGAGTCGACGCTCAGAGCGCACCACGGATTTTCGTGGCTCTTCCACCATGCGACGTGGTAGCGGTGGAAGAGCTGAAGCAGCGTGGATCGATCACTGCAACTCGGTCGCAGCCAGTGCCTTGTTTCACAACCCCCACGCATCACGGGTCGCGGCCGCGGACGATGCGGTGAGGTCCCGGCGCAGAGGAGATTCATAGGCAGACAGTGCGCTTGACGAAGTCGGACGGTTCGCACGTGCTGAGTGTTACTTGTCGCCTCCGGTCCTGAGCTGGGCGGCGCGGTGTGCAACGGCAATGGGGGCTAGGGGCGCAGTCTTGAGCAAGTCCGGTGGGTCGACAACGGTGTATTCATCCAATCCGTGAGCTCAACAGACGGTAGGAGGCACCATGACGAATTCCGTACGGAGCGCGCTCGCAGCTTGCATCCTCGGGCTCGTCTTGCCCGCGCTTGCGGCCGAAGAGAAGGCCCCATCGCGCGAAGCCCTCGAGAAGGCCGAGGTGGGGGCCGGGGTGTTCTCGAAAATGATCGGCGGCAAGGAGTGGCGGGTCGAGCCGATCGCCGGCACCAAGAACTTCAAGGTCACCTGGGGCGATGAGACCGTCACCTGGACACCGAAGCCCTGGCAGCCGAAGGAACTGCAGGAGAAGGGGCCGAGGTATTACTACGAGAGCTTCGCCGACACGCCGTATCCCCCGATCAACATCAGCATGGACGAGCGCACGAAGCAGGAGGGGTACGACGTGATGCGCGGCTGGAGCCTGGTCGAGAACGGCTCGACGTATCTCGATTGGAAAGGCGGCTTCTGCTTCGACATCATCGCCGCGGGCGGCGGTGTGCGAACGCGCTGCGGGATCGAATGGAAGAAGACCTACGTGCGCCCCGAGCACAAGGCTGTGTACAATTCGACCGATCCGCCGACGTTGAGCAAGCGCTTCATCGTGCTGACCGCGCCGCGGACCGTGCGCGGAGTCGGTTTCGTCACCCGCGTGTACGATCACCCGACGAAGGAGCAGGACAACTGGCTCTACTTGCCGTCGGTGCGCAAGGTCCGCCGGCTGGCCACGGCGAGCAAGCAGGACTACTTCGCCGGCACGCCGCTACGCAACGAGGATCTACCGCAGGTGTCGCCATACAACCACAACTACAAGGTCGAGCGCACCGCGCTGTTCGCCGACCCGGGACCGCAAATCTGGGGTTTCGGCAACTCGGGCTGGGAGAAAAAAGAGGAGTTTCTCGACGGCATCGGTTGCCCGCACTGGGTAGTCGAGACGACGCCTAAGGAACCGAACTACTGGTTCGCCAAGAAGACGAGTTGGGTCAACATGTTCATCTACGGCATCAGCCTCGAGACGGCGTACGACGAAAAGGGCGAAGTCTCCCGGGTAACGAATTATGCGCATCGCCCCGCCGACCTCATCGATCCGAGCTATCCGCGCGGTTATCTGATCTGGACCATGGTCAACGCGCACGACGTCCGCACGGGCTACCGCGCGACGTTCTGGGGGGCTCACCACCGCAAGAACGTGGCCTGGGAGGAGTCGTTCTTCGATACCGAATACTCGGAGGAGATTTTCAATCCCGATCTCCTTCCCAACGAGTACACGAGTACCCTCGAGTTCGGACCAAACCCGCCGAATTGGGTGAAGACTCCCGATCCCTGGCCGCAGGAAGCGGACGTAATCACCGGACCGTAAGACACTTCAAACGCCCCGAACGGGCGAGCAGCTCGCCTTCTGCAGCGCCGTGCATGTGTGTGGCCGAGCTCAGCCCGGAGCAGCAGTTGTTCGCCCCACGGGCGATAGCATCGGACACCAGAGACCCTTTCGGACACCAGGAGCCGCCGCCGCGGAGATCGCTAGAGTGCGTGCGCGCACTGGCGAGGGCGCCGCACTAACGACGAAGAGGAGGATAGCCATGCAATTCAGCGTAATGATGGAAACGATGCCACAGGCCCCTGCGTTCGCGAAGCTGGCAGAGGAGAACGGCTTCAACGCACTATTCTTGATCGACACGCACATCGGCTGGCGGGAGGTCGTCCCATATTTGACGTTGTGTGCGCAGGCCACGAAGCGGTTGCGTATCGGCACCCTCGTGACGAATCCGGTCACACGCCACCCGACCGTGGTCGCTAGTTACTTCGCCACCCTGCAGGAGATCTCGGGCGGGCGCATGATCTGCGGCATCGCCAAGGGCGACTCCTCTACGCGGGTCATGGGTGAGCGCCAGGCGACGATGAAGGAGTTCCGGCAGGGAGTCGATCTGATCAAGCGGATGATGAATGGCGAAGAGGTGCTGTACACGCCGAAGCATCCGGACCGCTCGGCGTGGCTGAAGCAGGCCGGCGGTAAACCCTTGAAGCTCAAATTCCACTGGTACAACCCGCCGGCCGACGTGCCCGTATATATCGGCGGTTACGGGCCCAAAACTCTGCAGTTCGCGGGTGAGGTGGCGGACGCGGTGGTCGTGCAGGCGCCGAATCCCGAGTCGCTGCGTTGGTCGGTCGGCCATGCGCACGCCGGTGCGCGCAGCGTCGGTCGTGACCCGGCGACGTTGAAGACGGTTGTATCCGGTCCGATCGTCTTGAATGACAATGTTCAGCAGGCGCTGCGCGACGAGCGCTGGTTCGTGCAGGCGGTCTGGAATCACTCCGCGCACCTGCTCGAGCATTACAAGCGAGACGAGCTGCCCGAATCCATGACCCTCGGGCTGCCCGACACTTTCCACAGCGACTACACCGAGCACATCATCCGCGATGCGGATGAGTTGTCGCAGGTGCCCGAGCGAGCCGTGGACCTCCTCACGGTGAGCGGACCCGCGAGCCGCTGCGTCGAACGGCTCAAACAGCTCGAGGCCGGTGGCGCGCAGGAGTTCATTCACTACGCGGTCGCCCGGCCGGTCGCCGATCTCGAAGCCGGTATTCGCCGCATCGGCAAGGAGATCATCCCGCAATTCAACTGAAGGCCCCGTCCGACGTGGCGCGAACGGCCCGTAACCGGCGCTTCGTCAATCGCTGGCACCGGAGTGCAGCGCCGGCGCCCCGGCCGCCGATGTCGTCGGCGTCCGGTCGGCGCCGGCGCACTCCCTCCAGCATGGCCGCTGCTGTGTGCTGGACAACCGTCCGCCTGCACCGTACGAGGGTCGGGCGCCCGAGGTCCTCTCCGTAGCGCGCCCGGGCGGCGCGCCCGGCTCGTAGGAGGAAACAGCAATGCGCAAGCGAACCGGCAAACGCGCCGTGCTCGTCGCGCCCAAGCAGCCGATCCAAATCTGGGAGCGCGAAGTTCCAGCGCCGGGACGAGGAGAGGTGCTGCTGCGAGTGCAGATGGGTGGGGTGTGCGGGACCGACGTGCATCTCTGGAACGGCGACGCCACTCCGCCGCTTCCGGTCGTGCTTGGACATGAAGGCATTGGCACGGTCGAAGAGCTGGGCGACGGCGTCACCACCGACTGCGCGGGTGTCCCGGTACGCTACGGGGACCGGATCTACTGGAGCCCGATCAAGTCGTGCCACCATTGCTACTACTGCACGGCGCTCAGGGATTTTTCCCTTTGCGAGAATGCCGTCATCTTCAGCGATGCGAACGAGCCGACGTGGAATACGTATACCGATTACGCCTGGCTGCCGGCGGGAATCGCATTCTACAAGATCCCGGACGATACGCCGTCCGAAGCGGTCATCGCCTTCGGTTGTGCGATGCCGACGATGATCCAGGCGATGGAGCGGCTCGGCGGAATCGTCCCGACACAGACCGTGGTCGTGCAGGGCTGTGGCCCAGTCGGCCTTGCGGCGACCCTGCTCAGCCGTATAGCCGGGGCCAGGACCCTGATCGTGATCGGAGCCCCTGAACACCGGCTGGCCATGGCCGGTCGCCTGGGGGCGACCGCCACGATCAGCCTGAACGCCGTTCCGGAAGAGGCTGAGCGCATCGAACGCGTGCACGAGCTGACCGACGGGCGGGGAGCGGACGTGGTCATCGAGGCGGCGGGCGCGCGCTCCGCGTTCGGTGAAGGCATCCGGCTCACCGCCAAGAATGGGCGCTATCTGATCGTCGGGCTATGGTCGGGGCACGGCACCGTTCCGGTCGATCCGAGCTACCTCAACAACCGCAACTTGAAGATCATCGGCAGCGCGCTGGAACAACCCGGGCATTTCTATGATGCGATCCGCATCGCCCAGGCACATCACCGCGAGTTTCCGATGGCTGAAGCCGTGACCCATCGCTTCCCGATCGAGGAAAGCCAGAAAGCGCTCGAGGCTGTGGCGCGGCTGGAGACGGTGAAGGCAGTCATCGTTCCGGCGTGAGCGGGTACGGCCGCGGGCACCTGCGGCTGCACCGCAACGCGCAGCGATGCCCCGCGCGCGGATGCGTGCCGCTCCGTCGGCGCTGGTTGCATTGAACGGCGCGCCCCCGGTTCAACCGGCGCCGGCGCGCTCCAGGTGCACACGCATCACCGGGTGATCGGCGATGCAGTGGGCGCCAGTCCCACACGAAAAGGCCATTGAGCGCTCATCGATACTGCGGCGCCGGCGTGGCGCCGGGGCGGCTCTGTAGCTGAGGGGCTCGGCCGTCTGCTCGGATGGCCATCCAGCCGACGCCGATCAAGACGACGCCCGATGCCAAGAACGCGACGTCCCAGGCGGAGACGCCGAGTCTTTCGACCACGTGGTGCAGGTGGAGGATGTGGTGGTCGATCAACCCTTCGACGAGATTGAAGAGCCCCCAGCCGACCGCCAGCGACCCCACGAAGGACTTGGTCGTTAGCACCGTGTCGCGGCGCTGCGCCGCGCGAAAGAGAAGCCACACTCCCACCGCCGTCAGTATCCATGTGCCGGCGTGGAAAATTCCATCCCAGAACATGTTGACCTCGACGTTCGGAATCGTGTCCTTCGGCAGGCGGCCAGTGAGCATGTTGTGAATTTGCAGGAGCTGGTGAAACAGGATCCCGTCGACAAACCCGCCGAGCCCCGCGCCCAGGACCGTACCGGCCGCTACGAGCGGTCGCTGTTTATCATTCATGACCCTCTCCAATCGCGAGTTCCGCCGGGCGCCGCCTACGGCGCAACAGGCGCGCCGGCGTCCAGCCGAAATGAAGCGCTGCGCCGATCATCAGCAGCACCGGGATCGGCGACAGGATGCCGAACGCCGTGGTCGCGAAGTGCGCGTCGAAAATTCCCGCGCGGACCGCAGCGCCAGTGCCCGTATCACACACCGGGCACGCGAGGGCGGCGTCGCCGATCAACACGACCAGCGGGCCAAGCGCCGCCGCCAGTATGGACAGCCATGCAGGTCGCCCGGTCGCGCCCGGATCCAAGCACAATCGGGTCATGGTGCTCCTTCTGCTCAATCGCCGAACCGATAGCCGGGTGACCTCCCAGCAGCAACCGCCGTGCCCGCGCAACGCAGGCGCGGAGGCGGTGATTTGTGCTGCCCGGTTTCTATATCAAGTGCAAAGTGGGGAATTGTATGTACAAGCGGTCGAGCCGCCGGGATCCTGGGGCGCGTCGCGGCGGCCGCGCGCGGCCCCTGCTCGGGACGGAGGTGCACGCCGCCCGCCTACGGGTTTTGCCGATGGGAGAGCCCGGACTGGTGGGCGCGAACGCGATCACCGCGGCGGCGCCGCACCGTCGAGCACCCGATCCGAGACGTAGCGCGCGATCTGGTGGACCGGTTTGTCCCATTTCGAGAACCGCCCGCGCGGTGCCATGTGCGAGGACAGCCCGCGCTGCATCGACTCGCATGCCCACATGTCCTGATCGTTGATGACCAGGAGACAAGCCGCCGCGGCTTTGAGTCGCACCGCGAAGTCCTTCATCTCGGCCGTCGTCGGCGGAACGCACATGTGGATGCGCAGGTTGATGCGGTCGGGCGCCTGCGGGAGTACCCGGTAATAGCCCATGGCATCGGCGGTGAGGAAAAACAGGAGCGTGGGATAAATCAACCAGAACTGCCCGAGGTGCTGCTCTTCATAGGTCAAGCCTTCGATGGTCGCGAGCGGCGAGTGCTTGCCGGTCACGCTCCATAGCGTGCCATCCGGATCCGGTAACACACCCCAGGAGTGCTCGTAGGTGCCGTTGTAATCCTCGGCGGAAGAGAGTTGCGTCGGCATCGGATCGTGCGTGCCTTTGTGCAACCCGAGCACGTGGTAGAACTCCATGAAATTCTCCATCATGAGCTTCCAGTTCCAGTTGCAGTCGTACGTATCGATCACGTTGGTTCGCATGCCGCCGAGCCGGTAGCTCTTGATGCGTTCCGACACGCCGGCCAGGCGCGGGCCCAGCGGCTTCGCATCGGCATCGAAGTTAACGAAGATGAATCCCTCCCAGATCTCCACCCGCAAGGAGGGCAATCGGCACTGCGCCTTTTCGAAGCGTTCCACCTCGTCCATCTCCGGCGCGCCGATCAACTCTCCGCTCAGCGCGTAGGTCCAGAGGTGATACGGACACTGAAACGACCTGCGGTTGCCTTCTCCTTGCACGACTTCGGTGCCGCGGTGACGGCAGATCGTCGACAGCACGCGGATCTCTCCGCCGAGATCGCGCGTGACCACCAGCGGCTCGCCGAGCAGGGTCAGGGTATAGTAATCGCCCGGGTTCTCCACCTGATCCGCGCGCCCCACGCACAACCACTCCCGCATGAAGATGCGGTCGATCTCGAGCTCATAGAAATCGCGCGCCGTGTAGCAGTAGGGAGGCAGCGTAGACGCCTGCAAAAGCGGCCGCCGGGTCGCGGCGAAGTCCTCTTCCGTTGCGATCGCGCCGGCGGGGCGCGGTGTTCCGCTGACCTGCTGCGTTCCCATAGGGCTCCTCCTTGGAACGAGCGCGTCGGCCGCGGCCGCTGTGTGCCCGTTCCCGTGCCGAGCGCTGCGCCGTGTCGGTTCGCATCGGCCATCCGTAGGCTGAGCACCCTACGTCCGCGAATTTCGCGGTGTCAAATAAAACGAGCGGATCCGCAGGTGTGTCGGATAGCGATTGGCCGCTAGAGCTGTGTAGGGGCGACGGCTGATGCGGTGCCGCGGCGGTGGAACGCAATGGCAAGTCAGACATGGCGCTTGCTGCGGTGCGCAGCGGGCGCGCCCTGCGCGGCAGCTCTCGACGTTCACGCCACCGGCCTTGGCGTAGCCGTCGCGGCTGGTTACTGTCGGGACTGCTACAGGAGAATGGGAGAGCTCGTACATGATGATGCGTATGCGGCGCATGTCGCTGGTATTTGTGGTCCTGTGCCTGTGCTTGGCATCGTGGCGCGGAGCGACACACGGATTTAGCGGTATACGGATCCCGGGGGGAGACCGGCCCACCTTGATTCGAATTGAAGGCAGACTCCGCGCCGAGCAACCCGAAAAAGGATTGGCGCTGTCGATCGGCATGCCGGGTGTGGAGGGGATTCGGTGGATCGCGGTCGACGATCTCAAGGTGATCAGCAAACCGATCACCTCGATGGATCTCGTCGATCAGCTCACGCCGAACTGGCCGAACCTGTTTTTAGGCGGGCAGAGCCGACAGTATTGGGCGCAGATTTCGGATCCTCAGTTGGTTGGTCGCAAGATTCGGCTCGAGGGCTACGTGGCCGACCCGCAGGGGCAGTTCTGGGTCACGAAGTTCGAGGTCCTTCCCGACCAGACACCGAAGAGTTGATGCCATAGACCCGGGCAGGCGGCCG
>JBFXHX010000002.1:0-182729 GCA_050176585.1 Binatia bacterium | reverse complement strand
GTTGGTCGCAAGATTCGGCTCGAGGGCTACGTGGCCGACCCGCAGGGGCAGTTCTGGGTCACGAAGTTCGAGGTCCTTCCCGACCAGACACCGAAGAGTTGATGCCATAGACCCGGGCAGGCGGCCGCACTCTCCGCTGACGTCGCGCGCCTCTCGCCGGTCCGCTGCCGCGCCTCGTCGGGCGCCTGATGAGGCGACAGGCGATGGCCCGACTCGCTCGCATTTGATAATCGCTGGTCGGAAAGAGGCGTCATTGAGGAGTCGCCGACATGAATAAGCCGCTCAAACCCCCGCCCGTTCGCGCCCCGGCGGCGGATGCCGAGGCCGAGCGCATTCGGCAGGAAACCGAGCGCTGGGAGCGCGAGTGCTATGGAGCGGAGACCGCGCAGCGTGGGGAGCGGCGGCCGTTCAGGACCGACGTCGGAGTGCCGGTCAAGCCGCTCTATACGCCTGCGGATCTGCACGAGCTCGGCTTCGATTACCTCTCCGATCTGGGCTTTCCGGGCGAGTACCCCTACACGCGGGGTGATCGCGCGGGCATGTACCGCACCGAGCCCTTCGTCATCTCGGCGTACTCGGGCTTCGGCGAAGCGAGCGAGTGCAACCGGCGCTTTCGCAAGCTCCTGGACTGGGGCTGCGAGCAGATCCTGGTCGCCCTCGATCTGCCCACGCAGTGCGGGTACGACTCCGATCACGAGATGGCCGCCGCGGAGGTGGGGCAGGTCGGCGTGGCGGTATCGACGCTCGCCGATATGGAGGCGCTCTTCGACGGCATTGCGATCGAGCGCGTCAAGCGGGTGGGCACGCTCGGGAACTCGATCGGGCCCATCATGCTGGCGATGTTCGCCGCGCTCGGCGAGCGGCGCGGGTTAGCGCCGGCTGCCTATACCGTCAACCTGCAGAACGACCCGCTGAAAGAGTACATCGCGCGCGGGACGCAGATCCTGCCCGCGGCGCCCGCCGCGCGGCTCGCGACCGACTGCGTGGCCTGGTGCGCCGAGCACGCGCCCGGCTGGTCGCCGATGACCGTGTGCGTGAACCACATCAATGCGGGCGGTGCCGGCTCGAGCCGGGCGACCGCGATCGCGCTCGGCAACGCGCTGCACTACATCGGAGTGCTGCTCGAGCGCGGCTACACGATCGACGAAGTGGCGCCGCTGCTGCACATGTTCGCGGACGAGCGGCACGACTTTTTCGTCACCATTGCCAATCTGCGCGCGCTGCGGCGCGTGTGGGCGCGGCTGATGAGGGAGCGCTTCGGCGCGCTGCGGCCGGAGGCCATGGCGCTGCGCACCACGGTGTACGGTCACGGACAGGAGGCGCTGCAGGAGCCGCTCAACAACGTCGCCCGCATCGCCTTCGGCACCTTGGGCTACGTGCTCGGCGGAGCCTCGTACGTGTACGTCGCTTCTTATGATGAGGCGGTATCGACGCCGACCGAGAGCTCCATTCGCGTCGGCCTGCGCACCGAAGCGATCATCGCGCACGAGCACGGGTTCACGGACACCATCGATCCGCTCGGCGGCTCGTATTACGTCGAGTCCCTCACCGCCCAGGTCGAAGCCCAGATCCTCGCCGCGCTCCGCGAGGTCGAAGAGGCGGGCGGGGCACTGCGGGTGATCGACGGCGGCCTCGGCCGGCGGTGGATGACCGAGGGCGCGGTGCGCCGTCAGCGCGCCCTCGACAGCGGCGAGCGGCCCTGGGTGACGGTGAACCTCTGGCCCGAGCAGCCCGACGTGCCGTACACGGCGTTTCGCATCGATCCCGACAATACGCGGCGCCAGCGCGAACGCCTCGCGGCCGTCAAGGCGGGACGCAGCGCCGATCGCGTGCGGACCGCGCTCGCCGCCGTCGAGCGCGCCTGCCGCGACGGTGTGAACACGGTGCCCGCAGTGCTCGAGGCCGTGAAGGCCTATGCCACGGTCGGCGAGATCACCGACGTGTGGCGCAAGCACTTCGGGGTCTTCTCACCCTCGACGGACTTCTGAACGGCTCGGCATGAGCGGGCGCAGGATCCGCGTGTTGGTCGCGAAAGTGGGCCTGGACGGCCACGACGTCGGCGCTCGTGTGGTCGCCCGCGGCCTGCTCGATGCCGGCATGGAGGTCGTCTACACGGGCCTGCGGCGTACGCCCGAGCAGATCGCGCGCGCGGCCATCGAAGAGGATGTCGACGTGATCGGCGTCAGCACGCTCGCCGGCGCACACCTGGTGCATCTGCCGAAGATCCGACAGCTCCTCGACGAGGGCGGGGCGAGCGACATCCGCATCGTCGCGGGCGGGGTGATCCCACAAGAGGACATCCCACAGCTGGAGCGAGCCGGCGTCAGCCGGGTGTTCCTGTCCGGCACCTCCATCGCCGAGATCGCCGCGTACATCCGCGCGGCGGTCGAGGGCAGATGAGCGCGGGGCCGGCGCTCGGCGCGCTCGCCGCCCAGGCCGCGCGCCGCTACGCGCGGCGGCATTGCCTCGTGTACGGCGAACGACGCTGGTCCTTCGCCGACGTGGAGGCGATCGTGCAGCCGCTCAGCGCGGCGCTGGCGGCGCGCTTTGCGCGCGGCGACCGGGTCGGCCTCTTCATGCCCAACCGGCCGGAATACGTCTTTCTGCAACTCGCCCTCGAGCGGGCCGGGTTGGTGCGCGTACCGCTGAATCATCGCTTCACCACGCACGAGGTCGCCATCATCGTGGAGGACTGCGAGGCAAGCGCGCTGTTCTTCGATGCAGCCACCGGGCCGCGGGCGGGGGAGATCGCCGACCGCTTTCCCGCGCTGTCGTGCTGCCAGGTGGACGGCGACGACGGAAGCTGGTCGGCGCTGCAGCACGGCGCGCCGGGCGGTACGGCGCGCCCGGTGGCGATCGATGACATCTGTTCGATCAATTACACCTCCGGCAGTTCCGGGAAACCGAAGGGCGTCGTCCTCACGCACCGGAATTGGTCGGCCATGTATCGCAATATGTTGGTCGACCGCGACATCCGCGGCGACGACGTCGTCGCTCACGTCGGTCCGCTCACGCACTCCAGCGGCGCGTATTTTCTCGCTTGGTTCCTGCGCGGTGCGTGCAGCGCGATCGTCGAAGGCGGGACGGTCGACGCGTTGCTCGACACCATTCAGCGCGAGCGCGTGACCACGTTCACCTGCGTGCCGACGGTGCTCACGCGCATCGTCAACCATCCGCAGATCGACCGCTTCGACCTCGGTTCGCTGCGCGCGATCGGGTACGGTGCCGAGCCGATTCCATTCAACACCCTGGAGCAGGCGTTGGCGCGCTTCGGCCCCATTCTGACGCAGAATTACGGGCAGACCGAAGCGATGATGACCGTGGCCTTCCTGCGGCCAGAGGATCATTTCACACCGGGTCCCGACCGCAAGCTGCGCGTTGGCTGCATCGGGCAGCCGTACACGTTCGTCGAGGTCGTGTTGCGGGCGCCGGACGGCAGCGCCGTCGCGGTCGGTGAGGTCGGCGAGATCACCGTGCGCTCGGAGCACATGATGGGACGGTACTGGAACCGCCCGGAAGAGACCGCCAAGGTGCTCCGCGACGGCTGGCTCTGGACGGGCGATCTCGCCACCCGCGACGCGGACGGTTTCATGACGCTCGCCGGCCGCAGCAAGGAGATGCTGATCAGCGGCGGCGTGAACATCTACCCGGCGGAGATCGAGTCCCTGCTCACCAGTCATGCCGCGGTGCTCGAGGCGGCAGTGGTCGGCGTGCCCGATCCGGACTGGGGAGAGATCGCCGTCGCGTTCGTAGCGCCGGTGCCGGCCGCGCAACTCACGGCGGAGGCGCTCGCCGCCCACTGCAAACCGGTGGTCGGGTTTCGCACTCCGAAGGTGTTCCGCTTCGTCGAGTCGCTCCCCAAGAACGCAAACGGCAAGGTCGACAAGCCGCAGTTGAAAGCCGATGCGCTGCGCGCGCGAGAGGCGGGCGGTCATGGCTGAGCACGACGCGGACGTGGTGGTGGTCGCCGTCGCGCGCACGCCGTTCGGGCGTTTCGACGGCGCGCTGCGCGCGATCGACCCGCCGCGACTCGGCGCGCTCGCCATCGACGAAGTGCTGGAGCGGGCCCGCGTGGCGCCGGAAGAGGTCGACGTGCTCTACGGTGGCGTCGGCATGATCGGCGGCGGCATGCTCAGCCCGGTCCGCCAGGCTGTGCTGATGTCGCGGCTCCCGGAGACGACGCCGTCGGCCGCCATCGACCGCGCTTGCTGCTCGGGCATGACCGCGATCGGCGCCGCCATGAAGGAGATCCGCTGCGGGGAAGCGCGCGCCGCGCTGTGCGGCGGGTTCGAGTCGCTCAGCCGCACGCCGGTGCTCTGGCCGCGCGAGCGCCGTCGCATCGGCGATGTGTTGGCTACCGATCCGCTGCTCATGCGCGGCGCGGTGGTCGATCGCCCGATCGCCGTGTACAGCGGCGACGAGGCGCTGCGTCAGGGAGTGGACCGCGCGGCGCAGGACGCCTGGGCGGTGCGAAGCCACGAGCGCTACTTCGCCGCCCAGCACGGCGGATATTTCGCTTTCGAGCGGTTCGCCATCGAGGCGGTCGATGCGAAAGGCGCGGCGCACGGCCTGGACGCGGATGAGTCGCCGCGCCCGGACACGACCCTCGCGAAGCTCGCGGCGCTCGTGCCCGTGTACGGCGGCAAGACCATCACCGCCGGCAATGCCCCCGGGCTGAACGACGGTGCGGCGTTTCTCGCCGTCGTGCGCCGGGATTTCGCGACCGCCCACGGCCTCGAAATGCTCGCGCGGCTCGTCGACTACGTTCAGGTGTGCGGCGGCCCGACGTCCGGTACCGCGACTCCCGCGGCGGCCATCGCGCAACTCGCCAGGCGCAACGGCCGCTCGCCCGATCAGTGGGATTTGATCGAGATCAACGAAGCCTACGCGGCCACGCCGCTGGTCAGCACGCTGATTCTCGCCGACCGCGACGCGGACGCCGCCGAGCGGCTGCGCGCCCGCACGAACATCCACGGCGGCGCGGTGGCGATCGGGCACCCCATCGGGGCCAGCGGTGCGCGCATCGCGATGACGCTCATCAACGGTTTGCACCGGCGCGGCGGTGGGCGCGGCGTGGCGGCGATCTGCGGTGGGTTCGGTCAAGGTGATGCGCTGATGGTCGAGGTCGCCTGAACGCGCGCGCGGCCGATGACCCCGCGTGTAAGTGCGCAGCCTCGCGTCGCGCGGGCATTGGGTGGGCTCGCCCCCACGGCCGCGGATATCGCGCTGGTGCTCGGCGAACTGGGTTCGACCGCGTGCTGATCGAGGCCGTCGGTGCGGGCAGGCGGATGTGACGGTCGGAGTGATCGCCGACGCGGTGCTGGTCGCCGCCACTGCGCGGGCTCGGGGACCACATACAAGCGGCGCGAGCATTCTGGAGATTCGACCTCTACCTGGTCGACAAATCCGATCTCCCGGGGGCGCGGAGACGGTGGCCCGGTATCTCGAGGCCAACCTCGCGTTGGTTGACGCCGGCGCGGCTGGACACAACGCGGCCAATGGCGCGCAAGGCTGGCTGCACAGAAATCCGGAAAAGCGCCGCCGCCATGGATCTCGCCGCGACCTCAGGCGGCTATTGGCGGCCACCCGCCCTCGCACACCGTTGCGCGGGAGATGTCGGCATCGCGGCAGTCGCCGCTGCGAGCGATGCATTCCTGGAGTAGTCGCGCGCGACGGGCCTGGCCGCGCGCACGGCCGAGCGCGTGCACGATCAGAGCCTGCGCGCGGCACGGGCGCGACTGATGTTGCTCTGTCTCGCGGCGGTCGGAGGAGGCGAGCATCTGCTCACGCAATTGACGAGTCAGGTGATGCAGGGCGAGTTGAGCCCGGAGAGTCGGCGCGGCGGCTGGTCGTCAGTCTGCGAGCCGGCAGATGGATCGCGCCGCCGCGCAAAATTGCCGTGGGTTGACCGTGCAATCGGTGCTAACCTCGCCGTGAACGCTCCGCGGCAGGGGCTGTTGGCGCGGGGGAATCAGCAGCGGAGGCCTGGGATGGCGGGGAACTGCCCAATGCACGAGGCGCGCGAGATCGGGGGGAGACCGAGCGATGGGACGGGGCGCCGAGCCCAGTGGCGGGCGGCGGTCGGCACCGCCGCGCATCCCGGCGCGCCGCGATCGGCCAGAGGTGCCGCAGGGTTCATGCAGCAATGGCGCCGAACTCGGAGAATTCGAATGGTGCTCGGCGCGCCCCGTCTAGAGCAGGCGATGCGTGCGCAGTGCTATTCAATGATCGCGGTGCTCGCGCTGATGTGCGGAATGGTGACGGCGTCGGTTGCGCACGCGAAGCCCGCCATGCGAATGTACCGCGATCCACAGACCGGCCGCATCGGCGCCCCGCCGCCGGTCGAGCCCGACCCGGGGGCAGCCGCTGCCACCTCTCAAGCGGTCGCACCGCTGGTGCAAGAGGCCGTGACCGTCCCCGCCGGGGGAGTGAAGGTGAATCTACGCGGTCGCTATCGCGCCGCGGTCACCCGGGGGCTCTCGCCTCGGAACGGGGGCGCCGTGCACGAGTGCGTACAGAGCAACGCCGGCGAGCATGAGTAGCGTGCGTCGCGCGTATGTCGGCGTGCTGCTACTCGCCATCTCCGCGGTCCCGGCGCAGATGGCGCCCGCAGCCACCATTCGCGTCATCAGCAGCGACGGCCCGGGCGAGGGTTTGAACGATCCCACGCCCGCCACTCCGGTCGGCGGCAATGCGGGTCGCACGCTCGGCGAGCAGCGGCGGATCGCGCTCGAATACGCCGCACAGGCATGGGCGCGCGTGGTGGCTAGTCCGGTGGAAATCCGCATCTCCGCCGCGTTCGATCCGTTGCCATGCAATGCGTCCTCGACCACGTTGGGCCTCGCGGGCCCGGTGAGCGTGTTTCGCGATTTCGCCGGGGCGACTCTGCCCAACACGTACTACGCGGCGGCGCTGGCGGATCGACTCGCTGGGTCGGACCTGGCGCCCGACGAGGACGACATCGCGGCAAACTTCAACAGTGCCTTCGGGACGACCTGCGCGTTTCCGGCCGGTTGGTACTACGGCCTCGATGGCCGGCCGACCGGCGACGACTCGGACTTCGTCACCGTAGCGCTGCACGAGCTCGCGCACGGGCTCGGGTTCGTGACGTTCGTCGAGCCGCAGAACGGCGCGTTATTCGACGACGCGAACGACCCATTCATGTATTTTCTCCTCGATACGCGCACGGGAAAGACTTTCGATCAGATGAACGACGCGGAGCGCCGTTCCGCGGCGAAGGCGGCGCGCGCGCTGCGCTGGAACGGGCCTGCGGTGCTGGCCGCAAGCGGCGATCGCTCAGATGGCGTGGACGCACTCGGTCGCGTCGAGATGTACGCACCGGCATTCGTGCAAGCCGGGTCATCGCTGAATCACTGGAGCGATGAAATCGACCCGTTGGAGCTCCTCGGTCCATTTTTCGAAGCGCCGATTCACGCTCTCGGGCTGGCGGTCCCCGCCTTGGTCGATATGGGGTGGGAGCTCGAGGCTGGTGGAGCGTGCGCGGCGGACTGCGACGGCGGCGGGGGCGTGACAATCGAAGAGCTGATCGCGGTGGTACGCATCGCGCTCGGCGATGCGAGCCCCTCGCAATGTCTAGCCGCGGATGCCGATGGCGACGGGATCGTCGAGGTCGACGAGGTGATTCGCGCGGTGGCGAACGCGTTGGAGGGCTGCACCGCGCACTGAGGAGCGCGCCGCCGCGCGCTCAGTCGGCGGGAGGTTTCGCGTTCGGATACGGGATCTCGTCGGGGTCGCGCGGCTTCGCGTCCGGAAACGGGATCTCGTCATGCGCTCGCGGCCGGGCGTCCGGGGGCGCGATCTCATCGGGGTCCTCGACCTTTCCGGCGGGCACGTCGAGGCCGTCGTCTTCGTCGACGTCCACGTCTGCGTTGCCGCCTTCCACCGCCCGTGCGTTCACCGCGGGCAGACTGACGGCAGTCAGCGCGACACACAGAACGATACGCGCCCCCCGCAGCAAACGAGTCATCGCCAACCCTCCGGCCGCGCTCTGTAGCAGACGGACACGCGCCGCGCAGTAGGGATTCGAGGCCGCCGACCGGCGGGCTCGGTGGGCGCGGGCGAGCAGGCGCAGGCTGTTTGGCTGTTACGCTGTTCGCTGTCAGGTTCGAACGGACAACCGCGACGTCGCCGATGCCGCGTCTACGAGCAACAGCCGAACAGCGCAATCGCCCGATCAGGATTTCCCGGGCGCAACCGCCTCGATGGCGCGCATGTCGACGCCTTGTTCGCCGTCGGGGCGCAACGCCTGAATGCACACGTGATCGGCGCCGGCGTCGTGGTGCGCTTTGATGCGCGCGGCGATGGCGCGCTCGTCGCCCCACGCAACGACTGCATCGACCAGCCGGTCGCTGCCGCCGTCGGCGAAATCGCCGTCGTCGAACCCGAGCCATTTCAGGTTCCGCTGGTAGTTCGGCAGACTGATGTAGACTTTGAGAAAGCCGCGCGCGGCGGCGCGCGCCTTGCCCGCGTCGGTCTCGAGCATCACCATCTGCTCCGGCGCCAGCCAGCGATCCGGTCCGAGGATCGCGCGCGCACGCGCCGTGTGCTCGGGGGGCGTGAGATACGGATGCGCGCCCTGCGCCTCCTCGCGCGCCACCCGCAGCATGGCCGGTCGCAGCGCGGCGAGCACGATGGGCGCCGGAGTGCGCGGCGCGACGGCCCGATACATCGCCGCGCGCATGGCGGTCAGGTACTCCCGCATGGCGGTTACCGGCTTCCGGTATTCGTGGCCGCGCAAGCCGGTGACCAAGCGCTCGTGTGACACGCCGAGCCCGAGCACGAATCGCCCGTCGGCGATTTCGGCGAGGGTCTCCTGTACGGCGCGCATGGTCATCGGATCGCGCGCGTAGATGTTCGCGATCCCCGTCGCGAGGCCGAGTCGCTGGGTGCGGGCGGCAAGAAAACCGAGCAGCGCAAACGGATCACGGCCGACCGCTTCCGGTATCCACAGCATCGAGTAGCCGAGCGCCTCGATCCGCCCGGCGAACTCGGCCACTTCTTCGACCGGCATCGAATCGAGAAACCCCCAGACGCCGAGAGGTCCAAATTGCATCGTCGCTCCTCCTGCAATGGTGCTCATTCACGCCGTCGGGCCGGTGCCGCCCTGACCCGTGGTCCATAATAGCCCCAGGGCGTACAGCGCACCGGCAAATGCGAAACCGACGACTACACCGTAAGCGATCGATCTCGCGGGAGCAAGGCCACCGCTCGGGACGTCGCGGCGCTGCAGGACGAGCGTATGGGCGTGGCGATCGCCGATGCGCTGGCCCTGCGGCGAGCGGTGCATGGCGACGAGTGCCACCAGGCCGAAGAGAAACCCGTCGATCAGCACCCAGGCGTTCCGCACGAGGCCGCGGCGGAGCCCGATGCGCCCGCCATCCTCGCCGACCACGCGCAGCGAGAGCAGGAGCTTGCCGAGCGTCGCACCACCGAGCGATTCGGCGATGCCGTGATAGCTGATCATCATGGCCAGCTGGGTGAGCCACATGCCGCGGCCACGCTGGGTGACGTCGGCCTGGAACACTCCCATGTCCGCGCCCAGCGCCATCAGGAGTGCGGCGGCGAGCACGCCGCTCACGAGACTGCAGATGACCATGTCCGCCGCGCGGGCCAGCGCGCGCCGCGTGAAAGTCGCCGAGACGAGCACCGAGGGTACGGGGCTGACAGCCCTCGCCGCGGCGAAGTCGTCCCGCAATCGCAACCCGCAGCGCACGCAGACGGAATCTCCGGGCTGGTTGTGCAGTCCGCACCTGGGACACTCGCGCAGCATGTGACGCGCTCGTGTAGTGCGCGCGCGCGGCGCGGTCAACGCGCAGCGTGTTGACCTCATCCGTCGTTCCGTGCACCGTGCACCGCGCATGGAGAGGTGCCCGAGTGGTCGAAGGGGCGCGCCTGGAGAGCGCGTATACCCAAAAGGTATCGTGGGTTCGAATCCCACCCTCTCCGCTCTGCTGCAACTGGGTCGGTTGCGCTTGCGGGGACCGGCCGCTACGAAAGAGGTGCGGCCGGCGGGTGCGCACGAGTGATAGCTAGGTCCCGCGCAAGAGAACGTCGCGAACCCCGTCAGGTCCGGAAGGAAGCAGCGGTACCGACTCAGTCTCTGTGCCGCGGGGAAGCCTAGCTATCACTGGTGCGCATCGCGCGGGGGCCGGAAAGGGTACGACGGCGCTATGGCGTATCTCGTCTCTGCGCGCCGCTGGCGGCCGCAAGCCTTTGAGGATCTCGTCGGCCAGGAGCACGTCTCGCGGACCTTGACCAACGCGATCCGCTCCGGCCGCATCGCGCACGCGTTCTTGTTCACCGGCGTGCGCGGCGTCGGCAAGACCACCGCCGCCCGCATCCTCGCGAAGGCGCTCAATTGTGCCCAGGGGCTGACGCCCACGCCGTGCAACGCGTGTGCAAACTGCACGGAGATCACGGCCGGGTCCGCGGTGGACGTCCTTGAGATCGACGGTGCGTCGAACACCGGCGTCGACGACGTCCGCGAGATCATCGAGAACGTGCGCTATCAGGCCGCGAAGAGCCGCTACAAAGTGTACATCATCGACGAAGTGCACATGCTGTCGAACAGCGCGTTCAACGCACTGCTGAAGACGCTCGAAGAGCCGCCGCCGCACGTGAAGTTCATCTTCGCGACTACCGATCCCCACAAGCTGCCGGCGACCGTTCAGTCCCGGTGCCAGCGCTACGATTTCCGGC
The DNA here is from genome assembly GCA_050176585.1 of Binatia bacterium. Taxonomy (GTDB): domain Bacteria; phylum Desulfobacterota; class Binatia; order HRBIN30; family CADEER01; genus CAYYWP01. The sequence continues at coordinate 172,010 of JBFXHX010000002.1, read as the reverse complement.
GCATCCCGCTGCGCGACGTGGTGGCCCAGCTCCGCCGTATCGCCGACGCGGACGGCATCCAGATCAGCGACCGCGCGCTCTTCACGCTGGCCCGCGAGGGCGAAGGGAGCATGCGCGACGCCCAGTCGCTGCTCGATCAGGTGCTCGCCGGCGCCACGGACGCCGTCGACGATCAGGAGGTCCTCCACGTGCTCGGAGTGGCGGACCGCGCGGCAATCGCCGCGGTGGCCGACGCGATCATCGCGCGCGATCCGGCGGGGGCGCTGGAACCGCTCGCGCAGGCCTACGAGCACGGGTGTGACGTCCGCCGGTTCACCCGCGACCTGCTCGAACACTTCCGGCACCTCGCGGTGGCGAAGGTGAGTCAGGGGGCGCTGCTGCCCGAGCTCGGGGATGCCGAGCTCGCCGTGCTGCGCGAGCAGAGCGCCCGCATCAGCGCGGCCGACTGCGACCGCGCCTTTCGCGTGCTCATTGCAACCGATGACGAAGCCGCGCGCGCGCCATATCCAAAGTTGATCCTGGAGATGGCGCTGCTGAAGCTCGCCAGTCTGCCGGCGCTGTTGCCGGTCGACGAGCTGCTCGATCGCCTCTCCGCCCTCGAGGGCCAGCTGCGCTCCGGGGGCGCGTCGCGCCCGGCCAGCCCCACGCGCGGAGCAGATGCCCCGCGGCCGTCGCCCGCTTCGGGTCCCACCGGCGGGCCGAGCCCCACCTCGGCGAGCCGCGCCGTTGCCGAGATCGTGGCCGCGGGTGGCGCGCCCACGCCGAGCGAGTGGCAGCGCTTCGTCGCTTTTGCCAACGAGGAACGCCCGACACTCGGCGATCATCTGGCAAAATGCGCCTTGGTGGACCTCGACGGCACGGCCGTGGTGGTGGCGGCGCCGCGCGGCTTTCGCTTCGATTACCTCTCGCGGCGCGACCATCAGGCGCAAGTGGAGGAGCTAGCGGCGCGCTTCTTCGGGCGCCCGATGCGCATCCAGTTGCAAGCGGCGGACGCGGCGAACACAGCGGCGGCCGAGCCGGCCAAGCGGAGCTCGGCCGAGCTCACGAGCGCGGCGCTCCAGAATCCCGCCGTCAAAGCGGCGGTTGAGATTCTCGGCGGCGAGGTGGCGGAGGTGCGCGAGCGCCGCGGGCGACGGCAGGAGGAGAAATGAGCAAGACCCCAGGTCTCGGCGATCTGTTCAAGCAAGCGCAGCAGCTGCAGGAGCGCTTGCAGCAAGTGCAAGAAGAAGCGGCGCAACGCACGGTGGAAGCCTCAGCAGGGGGCGGCATGGTCAAAGTCACCGTGAACGGCCGCTTGGAGCTCCTGCGGCTGCAGATCGAGCCCTCGCTGCTGCAAAGCGGCGATCTCGAGATGGTGCAGGATTTGTTGGTGGTCGCGGTGAATCAAGGCCTGCGCGCGGCGCAACAGGCCATGGCTGACGAGATGGGCAAGCTGACCGGCGGGCTCAAAATCCCCGGCATGGAATGACGTGCTCGCCGCGCGACGGGCGGGGTGGAGGAGGGGGGCTCCGCGATGGCAAACGTACCGGCGCCATTGGCGCGCTTGATTCAGGAGCTCACGAAGCTTCCGGGTATCGGTGAAAAGACCGCGACGCGTCTCGCCTTTCATCTGAGCCGAGCTGAACGGCAGGATGTCGACGCGCTGGCCAGCGCGCTGACGGCGCTGCGCGAGGACCTGCATACGTGCTCGATTTGCTGCTCGCTCGCCGGCGGCGATCCCTGCGAGATCTGCGGCGATCCCCAGCGCCACTCTGACGTGCTGTGCGTCGTGGAAGAATCAGCCGATCTCGCCGCGGTGGAACGCTCGGGCGGATTTCGCGGTCGATATCACGTGCTCGGCGGAACTCTCGCGCCGCTCGAGGGCATCGGCCCGGATGATCTGCACATCGCTCCGCTGCTCCGCCGGCTCGGCGCGGGCGAGCTGCGCGAGGTGATCATCGCCACAAATCCGACCACTGAAGGTGAAGCTACTGCGTTATATCTCGCGCGTCTGATCAAACCGCTCGGGGTTCGCGTCACGCGGATCGCGCACGGCCTACCCATGGGCGGCGATGTTGAGTACGCCGATCTGGCGACGCTCGGTAAAGCGCTCGAGGGCCGGCGCGAAATGTGAACCCGGCAGATTGCGGCTTTGCCGTTCATGTGTCACCGTCTGGTCCGGCGATGAAATGTGTTAGTAGCCAATGCTAAGCCGTCAAACCAAAAACTTATGGTTTGGCCAGCTTGACATTTGGGCTCAGTGTGGCAAACGCGAAAACGTTGTCATTTGAGCTGAAGAACCGGTTTCGTTTTGCGGAGGAGGTGGCATTGATGAGAACAACCTTGAGCAAGCTGGCGACCGGTAGTGTCCTAGCAGCGACGATCGCACTGGTGCCGCAAATCGCATCGGCACAGAAGGCCGTGACACCGGGGCGTTGGTTCGCCGGCGTGGACGCGGGTGTCATGCAACCGCTGAATGCAATGAACCGCTATGTAGCAACCGGCGGTGTCATTGCACCGTTCTTCGGTTACAAGTTCTATCAAGACCGCGACAAGCGCTTTAATCTCGGCTTGATGGCGCAGGCACAGGTCATCTACGGACCGGAAGACCGCTGCACCGGCTGCGTGCGTGGCGTGGGCGATGACGATACGGTCGCCATCGGCTACCATGCCGGCCCCCGCATCTCGTTCCCGTATGGCCCGTTTGAAGCGTATGGGACGTGGCAAGGCGGCGGTCTGTCCGGACTGCAGAGCCCCTCGGCAATCACCGATACCTCGTGGGGTATGTCCACCGGTGGCGGGCTGAACTATTCACTCAGCGATCAATTGATGCTGGGGATCTTCGCGCGTTGGAATCGCTTCTATCAGCGCGTACACGGGGTCGGTGACGTTCGTTACATCACCGCCGGTCTCGGTGTGACCTGGCAGCAGGCGCCGCTGGCGCCTCCGCCTCCCGCTCCGGCTGCACCCGCAGCGGCTCCCCCGCCGCCTCCTCCGCCGCCCACGAAGAGGAAGATCATCCTCCGCGGCGTGAACTTCGACTTCGACAAGTCGAACATCCGCCCGGACGCGGTGCCCATCCTCGAGCAGGCCTGCGAGACGTTGAAGGAAGAGTCGACCATCAACGTGTCGGCGGACGGCTACACGGACAGCATCGGCACCGAGCAGTACAACCTCGGGCTGTCGCGGCGCCGCGCGAACGCGGTGCGCGAGTGGTTGATCAAGTGCGGCATCCCGGCTTCCCGTATCACCACGCGCGGGTTCGGCGAGTCCAATCCAGTCGCCAGCAACGCGACCCCCGAGGGCCGCGCACAAAACCGCCGCACCGAGCTGGTCGTCACCAATCAATAACCACCACTATTATCGATCGGACCGGGGGCGAGGCGCTACGCGTCTCGCCCCTTTTTTCTTTCTGCACCGTCAGAGCACCGTCGGCACTCGAGATGCTGTGACCGGCGCCCGCACGGCCGCGGTTGCGCCGATACCGGCCGGCGGCGGGTATCGGCGGTGCGCATTGCTGCGTATGTACACCGTGCCGGCTCCCAACGTGCGGGTCGTCGGCGAGGGCGGTTCGGGGTACGTTATGCGTGTGCGAAGTCGCCTTGGCTGCGCTGGCCGTACTTGCTCCGCTGCAGTGGAACGGCAGCGTGCGGGAACAGGGTGCTGGCTGTCAGGCTGGTTGCTGTTGGGCGGCGCGATCACCGCCCCAGCAGTCGATCGAGCCCGTCGCGGAGGCTCTTTTCGCCTTTCCCGCGGCTCCGATCGGCGGCTTTAAACAAGGCCTCGATCGCGGATGCCGCGCCGCGCCCGACGCTGCGCGCGATCGCCGTCGAGTCGGGTAGGACTCGCGGATTCTCGAACGTGCCGCGCAGTTGGAAAGGGATTGCGACCGCGCCGCCCGCGCTGTGGGAGAGCCGTCCGAGCACGGGAACGCTCCGCAACAGCGAGCTCCCGAGCGCGGGAGAGGTGGTGAGCACGCCGTCGAAAGCGAGGCGGCCGGAGAACGCCGCGCTGCCGTGCGCATCGACCGTGAAATCGGCCGCGGTCATGCGCACGTCCGGGCTGCGGATTTCTTCTGCTTCGATGCGTATGCTCGCGCTGAGCTGTTCGAAGACGGTCGTTTTGTCGTCGCCGCCGAACAGCACGGCGGCACCGTCCAGTTGGCCGAGCAACACTCTGGCCAGGTTGACGCGTTTAAGCGCGCCCTGTTGCACGCGCACCGATCCATTGCCGCGCAGGGTTTCGCGCCAGCTGCGTTCGTCGCGCCCGCTAGCGGACAGGTGGAGATCGGCATCCAAGCGGCCGCTCACGTGATCCTCGCCGGGGCGCACACTGGCGACCAATGGGCCCACTTGCACGCCGGCGGCGACCGCATGGATGTCGCACGCGGAAACACCGCTGTCGGGAACGCTGCAGGTCGCCTCGCCGCTCACGCTGCCGTCGAAGGCGTGCGCGTTGAACGTCTCGATCACGCAAGTGCCGCGCTGTGCGCGCGCCACCGCGGAGAGGTCGCGAAACGGCGCGCCGTTCACCTGGCCGGCCGCGATGCGCAGCTCGGCGTGGACCGCTGGTGTCGCCTCCGGCGCTCGCAGTTGCGCGCGCGCCGTGACGCCGCGCAGCTCGTCGCGAGAACGGCCGAGACCGAATCGCGCCAGCGGCAGAGCATCCGCGGCGACATCGCAATCGAGCGCCGGGTCGCCGGGTGCCGCGCCGCGACAGTGGAACGACAGCGACGCTTCTCCGCCCACCTCCGCGAGCGCGCCGGTCAGCTCGACCGCCGCTTCGGTGAAACGCAGCGTCCCGGAGAGCTCGCGCAGCACGGTTAACGCTGTGGTGACGAGCGCTACGTCGCGGAGGCCGGCGTCAGCCGACGAGCTCCGGGACGCGTCGTGAATGGCGCCGTGCAAGCGCAGGTCGCCGCCCACCAGTGCGCGCACTTTCCGTTCCGCCAGCTGCGGGAGGTACGGCTGCAGCTCGGAGATCGGTACTGGCGCCCACTGCACGGCGACATCGGCGAGCGGAGGGTCGCCGGGCTTCAGGCGGCCGGAGATGTGCACGTTCGCGCTCGTGCTGCCGAACACCGCTGCCGCCATCGTGACCTCGCCGCTGTCGCGGCGGAGCTCCCGCGCTGTCGCGGTCAGCTCGCGGACCTCGAACACACGCGGCGGCTGCTGAGCGCGATCGATCATCTGCACGCGGCCGTTGCGGATTACCAGCGCTGCGATCGTCGCCAACCGGGCCGGCGCGGCAATCCCTGCGACGCGGTTCGCCGGAACCGGTTCGGCATCCCGCCGAGCCGGCAGCGCCCGCGCGAGCAGCGAGCCGACGTTCCAACCCGCCGGATCGCGGATCAGCACTGCGGAGATGCCATCCAAGACGATCCGCCGCACATGGTAGGTGCCGAGCAATGCCGGGAAGAGCGACAGCTCGACTCGCGCCTCGTTCGCGTGGATGAAATCCCCGGTGCCGTACCGCGGATCCTCGGCAATCCGGAGGTCGGTCATCCGGGCGCTCAAACCGCCGCGCAGCGAGACCTCGAGCGCGCCGAACTGCACCGTCCTACCGAGCTCGGCGCTGGCGCGCGCGGCGAACGCCTCGCGGTGCGCATCGAGATATGCATCGAGCCGCGAACCGGCCACGAATGTGACGCCGGCGGCGACCAGGAGGACAACCGCTACGCCTACCAGCCAGCGCCACATGGATGGTCGGGCCCCGGTGCCGCCGCGACAGCCGACATCGCAGGGGTGCGCCCGGCGCGAGCGAAGCGAGCGGACATGACCGGCACTAGACCACAGCGTCGGCCGCGGTCAAAGATGCGCCGACATGGTCGCCGACGCGCGCCAGCAGACGCGTACGATCTTGCACGCCGATCTCGACGCCTTCTACGCCGCTGTGGAGGTGCGCGAGAATCCGGCGCTCGCCGGCCGCCCGGTGGTGGTCGGCGCCGACCCGCGCCGCGGCAGCGGCCGCGGTGTGGTGTCGGCGGCGAGCTACGAAGCCCGCTTGTTCGGCATTCACTCGGCGATGCCAATCTCGGAAGCGTACCGGCGCTGTCCCAATGCCGTATTTCTGCGGCCCCGGATGGCGCTCTACGCGGAGGTGTCGCGGCGCTTCATGGACATCCTCGCCCGCTACACGGATCTCGTCGAGCCGCTCAGCATCGATGAGGCGTTCCTCGACGTGACCGGCAGCCGCGCGCTGTTCGGCGATGGCGTCGAGATCGCGGGCCGGATCAAGACCGACGTGCGCGCGGAGGAGCGCCTGACCGCATCGATCGGGGTCGCGCCGAACAAGTTCGTGGCGAAGATCGCCTCCGACCTGCGCAAGCCGGACGGCCTCGTCGCAGTGAACGCCGCCGACATCACGAGCTTCCTCGCCGATCTCCCAGTGCAGCGCTTGTGGGGGGTCGGGCCGAAGACGGTCGCCGCCTTTCACCGGCTGGGCTTCACCACCATCGGCGCGGTGGCGCGCGCCGCGCCGGAGCAGTTGATGGCCGCGTTTGGCGAGTCGCTCGGCGAACACTTCCGAGCCCTGGCGCGCGGCGAGGACGCGCGCCAGGTCGTGCCCGACCATCGGCGCAAGTCGATCGCGCGCGAGATCACGTTCGACGAGGACGTGCGCGATCGCGCCGCGGTGGGCAACGCGCTGCTGCAGTTGGTGGAAGAGGTCGCGCACCGGCTGCGCCGCGCTGGCTCTCTCGGGCATACGGTGCACGTGAAGTTGCGCAGCGCAAATTTCACCACCGTGACGCGACAGGTGGCGCTGCCGCAGCCGGCGGACACGACGGAGGCGATCTGGCCGGCGGCGCGGCAGTTGCTCGCACGAGCGGATACGACCCACCAGCCGATCCGACTCGTCGGCGTCTCCGTCTCGCTCGTCGACGGCGAGCGTCAGTTGCCGTTGTTCGACCGCGCCGGCGAGCGCGATCGCCGCGTCGCCCGCGCGCTCGACGCGCTGCACGACCGGTTCGGCGGCGCGATGGTGCGCCGGGGAGCGCCGTTCGGCGAGCCGCGCCGCCGGCGTCGTTGAGCGGCGCGCGGGGCCGGCGGTGCCGCCGCGCCGGGGTGGCGCGGGCCACTTGTGCCGATCCGGCGCATTCGGATAGGGCCGGCGATCGGCATGTCGGATCGCGTGCTCAGCGGCCGCTTTCTGCGCATCACGCTGGTGAATTTCTTCTTCTTCCTGAGTTTCACCGCGTACTTCCTGCTGCCGCTGCATCTGCGCGAACTCGGCGCGGGCGAAGCGGTGATCGGGGCCGTGATGGGTACCGCGGGGCTGGCCTCGATCGTCGCGCTGCCCATCGTCGGCATGACCATCGATCGGTGGGGCCGCCGCGCGTTCCTCATCGGCGGGATCTTGGGATTCGCGCTCTGCTCCTTCGGCTTTCAGCTCATCGACGCGCTCGGCGGGCCCATGTATGCGCTGCGCGTTCTGCAGGGTTTCAGTTTCTCCGCCGGCTTCACGGCGACGACCACGTTGGCAGCCGAGTTCGCACCTCCGCGGCGCCGCGCCCAGGCGCTCGGCCTGTTCGGTGCGTCAACGATGATCACCAATGCCGTCGCCGCGGGCATCGGCGAGGAGCTCGTGCGCCGCTACGGGTTCTCCGCGCTGTTCGCGGGGAGCGCGTTCACCGCGCTGCTGTCGGTCGCGCTGGCGATTCCGCTCCGCGACGAGAACGTCGCGAGCCGGCGCACGGCCACGGCCGCGGAGCGGCGCCTTCATACGGCACATTGGGTGTTGGCCGTCGTCATGGCGCTCCTGGGCCTCGGCTTCGGAGCGGTTGTGACGTTCATGCCGACGTTCATCACCGGCGAGGCGTTTGGCCGCATCGGATTGTTCTCCGCCGCGTTCGCGGGGTCGGCGGTGCTGTCGCGGCTGATCGGCGCCGGTATCTCCGACGCCTTCGGCCGGCTGACGGTCGTGGTGCCTGCGCTGGTGGTATTGGCGGCGGCGATCTTCTGCTTCGGCTCGGTGGGCGGCATGCCCTCGCTGTTGGCCGCCGCGGCCGTGTTCGGCCTCGCGCAGGGGATCACCTATCCGACCCTGCACGCGCTCGTCGTCGACCTGGCCGGCGAGGCGCAGCTCGGGCGTTCGCAAGCACTCTTCAACGGGGCATTCAACCTCGGCATCGCCGCGAGCGCGTTTCTGTTCGGCTTCGTCGCCGAGGCGCTCGGCTATCGCCCAATGTTCCGAATGGCCGCTTTCATGCCGCTGCTGGCAATACCGCTGCTCGCGCTGGGTACCTGGCGCGTGCCGAGCGCGGCGAAATCCTGAGGCGGACGCTGCGCGGTGGAGTGCGCGCGCGCCGCCGCGCTGGCGCCGGCACGGCCCGGCCGCTAAGGAGCGGCAGCGATGGATCAGGGGGGGGCGCGCCCGATGGGCGGGCGGTCGCGCGCGACGGTGGTGGCGGTAGCGGTGCTGTTGGCCGCAACTGCGTATGCGTTCCCCCTGCCGGGGGTGCCGGAGACGGGGCGGCGACTGACCGCCGTGTTGATGGTGATCGCCACGCTGTGGATCAGCGAGGCCCTGCCGCTCGCCGCGACGGCATTGCTCGGGCCCGCGCTCTGCGTCGTGTTCGGCGTGGCTCCCGTGGAGAAGGCATTCGGCGGCTTCGGCAATCCGCTGATCGCGTTGTTCATCGGCAGCTTTCTGCTGGCCCGCGTGACCTTCAAGCACCACTTGAGCGAACGGATCGCATACGGCGCCCTGGCGCTGCGCGCCGTCGGCAGCGACCCATTGCGCGCGTTCCTGTTGCTCGGTGTCACCACCGCCGCGTTGTCGGCTTGGATGAGCAATACGGCGGTGACCGCCATGATGCTGCCGATCGCGCAGGCCGTCCTCCTAGCCATGATTGGCGGTGAATCTCGCAGGGCCACGCCGACTTATGGGGCAGCGCTCATGCTGATCGTCACCTATTCGGCGTCGGTTGGGGGCTTGTTCACCCCGGTCGGCACCCCACCCAATCTGATCGGCATCGGATTGATCGAGCAGGCGACCGGACAGCGCATCGGCTTCGGCGAGTGGGTGGTGAAGGTGTTCCCGGTGACGTTCGCCTGCTTGCTGATCATGATGGCGTACCTGTCGTTTGCCTTCCGCCACGAACGGCTGGCGCTCCGTTACGATCGCGCCCAAATGGTCGCGCGCTATGCGGCGCTCGGTCCCTGGCGGCCGGTGGAAAAATGGGTCGCCGCGGCGCTGCTGTCCGCGGGCGTGCTCTGGATCGCTCCCTCGCTGCTCAGCCTAGCGTGGCCATCCGCCGCGGCCTTCTTCGACAACCATCTGCCCGAGGCGGTCGTGCCGGTGCTCGTGACCGCGCCGCTGTTCTGGCTGCACAGAGACCGGGCGGACGACCGGCCGATCTTGGAGCTGCGCGATCTCGCCGAGATCGACTGGCCGGTGGTGCTGCTGTTCGCTGGCGGGATGTGTCTCGGCCAGCTGATGATACACAGTGGGCTCGCGCAGGCGCTCGGCGAGACGCTCGCCGCGTACGTACCCGTGGATTACCGCGTGCTGACCGTGTTCATGTCGTGCGCGCTGGCGATCGCCGTTTCTGAAACCGCATCGAACACCGCGAGCGCCAACATGGTGGTGCCGGTGGTGATGGCGGTGAGCGCACAGGTAGGCGGCGATGCGCTCGGCCTCGGTCTCGCGGCGACGGTGGCCTGCACGTTCGGCTTCATGCTGCCGGTGTCGACAGCGCCGAACGCGATGGTCTACGCCACCGGTTACGTGACCCAGCGGCAGATGATCCGCTATGGCGTGGTGCTGGACTGCGTGGGCGTCGTACTCCTGACCTTATGGTTCGGCCTGGTGGCGCGCTGAGCCGGTCACGCGCCAGGAATTTGAGCCGATCGCCTACGCGGGATAGCGGGCTTGAGTCACCGCGCCAGACTGAGATAGCCGGTCAGCGGTAATGTCCGATCGCCTGCTCAGCGCCCCCTTCTTGCGCGTCACCTTGGCGAACCTGTTCCTCTTTTTGAATCTGACCGCATACTTTCTACTGCCGCTGCACCTGCGCACGCTGGGAGCGGGCGACGCGGTGATCGGGTGGGTGATGGGGACAGCCGGGTTCGCCTCGATGGCGGCGCTGCCCTTCGTCGGGTTGACCATCGATCGGTGGGGCCGTCGCATCTTCCTCTTCTCCGGGGCTATCGGGCTCACGCTAGCCGCGATCGGCTTTCTGTTCGTGGATTCGCTCGGGCCGTCCATGTACGCGCTGCGCTTTCTGCAGGGCGTGAGCCTGTCCGCGTCCTTCACCGCGACCACGACCTTTGCCGCTGCATTCGCCCCGCCGAACCGGCGCGCGCAGGCGCTCGGCGTCTTCGGGCTCTCCACCGTGGTCACGCACGCGGTTTCGGCCGGCGTCGGCGAGGAGATCGTCATTCGCGGCGGGTTCGATGCGCTGTTCGCAGCCACTGCATTCTGCTCCGTAGTAGCGCTGATCTTGGCGCTGCCGCTGCGCGAGGCCGCGGCCGCTCGGCGCGCTCGCGTTCCCGGCGAACGTCGGCTGCACGGCGTGCACTGGATCGTGGCGGCCACCATGTTTCTCATCGGGCTCGGCTTCGGCGCGGTGCACACGTTCATGCCGACGTTCATCACCGACGAAGGGCTGGGCCGCATCGGATTCTATTCTGCCGCGTATACCAGCGCCTGCATTCTGTCGCGCGTCATGGCGGCTGGCCTCTCCGACTCCTTCGGCCGCCGCCAGGTCATCGTGCCGGCGCTGATGGCGCTTGCCTGCGCGATGTTCTGGTTCAGCCGCGTCCACAGCGTGCCGTCGTTGCTCGCGGCGGGAGCCGTGTTGGGTTTGGCGCAGGGCGTCACCTATCCGACCCTGCATGCGCTCGTGGTCGATTTGGCCGGCGAGGCGCAACTCGGCCGTTCGCAAGCGCTGTTCAGCGGCGCGTTCACGTTGGGCCTGGCGGCGAGCGCGTCCGCCTTCGGCCTCGTCGCCGAGGCGTTCGGCTACCGCGTGATGTTCACGCTCGTCGCCGTGATGCCAATCGCCGCCGGCGTGGTGTTCGCCATCGGCACCGCCCGGGTACCGATCCCGGTCGCGGCGTGGGCCGGTGAAGCGAAATAGGCCGGCTCGCGCGCCGAGTGCGGCCGCCGCGACGCGGAGGCGCGATCCGCCCCGTCTCATATCAGCGACGGCGCAATCACCCCGATGCGCAACCGCTCAGCGCCATATGCACCGCGCGAACGAGCTCACTCACGCTCACGGTTTGGTTACCGTCGCGATCGATCGCCGGGCAACTGGCGATCGGCGCAGCGGCGAGGGCGATGTTGACCGCGGCGATGATCTCGTTCACCGCCACGATGCCGTTGTCGTCGCAGTCCCCCGGACACTGCGGGAGCGGAGCGGATGGGGTGCGGGCGGCCGTGGCGCGTGTGCTCGCGACTGCGGTGGGCGTGATGCTCGCAGTGTGGATGGGGCTCGGCGGGATGGCCGTGGGACTGGGCGTCGGTGATGCGAGTGCGCCGCTCGGGTCATTGGTGAGCTGCGCTTCGTAGTGAACGGAGTCGTTATAGCCGCGCGTGCCGGTCAGCGAAAATCTGATGCGCCGGGTGGCGATCACGCCATCCGGCAGGGTGAGACGCCAGATCGGATGCACGTGCAGGTGTGGCGCGCTGCCGATGACCGCGGTCTCGTCGATCGCGTCCAGAGTCGTACCATTGATGTGTACCGACGCGCCTTCCTCGATATCCGTGATCGCGCAGCGCACTGCGGTATCGCTGTCGAGCGCGAACAACCCCTCGGCTGGGCGGTCGACCATCAGCGCGTTGAAGCCGGGCTCCGTACGGCTGTAGAGCGTGATGCCGCCCGCTTTGAAACTTTCGGTAACCACGATCCGCGCCGGGAAGTCGTAGTCGAGCACCAGTGCGCCGCTCCCGTTCGCGCTCGAGGCGATCAGCATGTCGCTTCCGTGCTGGGCAAGGCCGGATTGCGCCGCAACGGTCGCGATCCATGCGGCGAGCAGACCCAACGCCGACGCGTGTCTCATCGGTTCCTCCTGCCGCCGCGCCGCAGCGGGTGTTCCGCTCTCGCACATCCTCGTCATGCGGCGCAGTGACGCTCCAGATCCGGAGCCTCGGCAGTGCGCACGTCCCTCCCGGTGCCGGGCTGACGGTCGCTTGCGCGACCCGTCCAGACCCGCGGCGCCGGAGGGGCGTGGACCGCCTTCGCCGACATCACTCGTGCGGCGCAAAGCCCGGGTCGGTGTTGCTGTACAGCGCGATGCCGCCGGTGCAGGGCTGCTCGCCGCCGATTAGACATTGGTCGAAAAAGAGCAGAATCGGCTCGTCGAAGTCGTACTGCGCCGCCAACTGCCCGCCGCCTTGTCGCGTCGAGCCGATGAAGATCTCGCTCTCGTGCTGATCCGGGCTCGGCGGTTCCGATGTCAGCTGGAGCAGAGCAGTGTACTCGTCCGAGTCCTCGTATGTGGCTGACTCGGTGGTGAGGCGGAATGAGATGCTGAACGTGTAGGCGACGAACGGACCGCCCGGTGCGGTCGCCAGCCATTCGGGGTGGACGTGGAGGCCTTCCACCGCCTGGCCAATCTGTATGCTTTCGGAGGGTTCATCGAGCACAACGTCGTGCAACTTGAGCGCGGCAGTCGTGCCGGGATCAGCGGTGATCGCCGTGATCTCGATGTCCACGGGCGTGCCTTCTTCGAGCGTGAAGAAGAAGAAGCCGGGCGGCGGGTCGCCGGATCCGCAGCCACTGCCGCTGACCAGCGCCGCCACTGCGGCAGCGCCGGCCAGCGAGCGCGATGCGCGAAGCCACTTAAGCAGAGTGGTTGTCGTTCTTTGCATTACTCCTCCCAGGACAAGGCCCGCGCTGGAGCCGTGCGGGCGATGCGATACGCGAGCGCGGGCGAAGCAGACCGGCGCGCCCGGCAGGACATCCACCCAGCACCCGCATGCCGCGATGAGAGCGCGGCCAAACGGGTGCACCGGCCGCCTATGGGCGCGCGCCGAATGCGGAGAAACGCGCCCTTAGGCGCACGCGCTGGGAGGGGCGCGGCCGCTGGGTTCCGCGCGGTCGATGCTCTGGCCGGGGCGATGCGAGGGCGGCGCAGGTTCGGCGAGCGCGACGAGCGGCAGCGGCTCGTAACTGCCGGCGCTGACTGCAGCGGGATTGTGCTTCGCCCACGCGCAAGTCGTGCATTCCGCTCGCGACCCGAACGCCTCGCTGTGGATCGCCGTGTGCACCCACGCGCCCAATTGGGCGGCCAACGCGATCGCCAGCACCAGCGGGACCAGCCCCCGACGCCGTGAAGAGCTTTGCGCGGTTCGGATCACGAGGGCGCACCGTAACAAAGCGCCGTTGGGCGGGTCAATCTGAACTGCGCTGGCCGTTGGGGATCCTCAAAGCCGCGTTTTGAAGATGGTCTGGAACCTCACGCGGCGGACTCTCCGACGTGTCAGTGACATCTGCAACCCGCTGATCAATGCGACCCATTCGCCGCGCGCGGTGGCATCGGCGCGTCGTTCTGAGCGGGTTGCGGATGCGCCGTGTGTCTGTTTAGCTGCGCCACGTACGATGACCGGCCGGAACGGAATCCGCCCCGCCTGCGCGATGGCGCTGTGCGGTGTCGCGCTTGCCATCCAGGTGATTCTGCCGGCTGTGCACCGATCGCACGCTGCCCAATTGTGCGGCTCTGCACCCATCGGCGCTTCTGGCGATGCCGAGTGGGCCGCGGACGATACCCAGTGCGTCGCGCATGAGCCGTCGGCGTGCGTTTGGTGTGGCGCGCTCGCCAGCGGGAAGAGCAGCCTCCTCGCCGCCGTACCCAGCTTCGACCCGTGCTCGATCTCCACCGCGTGGCGGGATGCGCCGCAGCAGTGCGCATCCGCTTCGAGCCTCTCACGCGCTGCACCACGCGCGCCGCCTGGCGTGTCCTCCTGAAGAGCTCCTTCGACCCGTCGTAGTACTCGGTCGGTTTCCCGACGCTGCTAGCAGCGGCCAGGGGAGACGGCGTGCCATCGCGCGCGCCGGGCTCTCAGTCTCGAGGAGACAGCCATCATGGATCACGTGCCTCGCGCGCGCGCTCTGCCGCGTGTCGTATTGTTCTTCGCCGCATTGGGCATTGCGCCGTTTGCGCCGCCCGTGCTCGCTCAGCCTGAGGCCGAGTTGGAGACACTGAAGCGGCAAATGCAGGAGCTCATCCGCGTCAATGCCGAGCAGCAGAAACAAATCCAGCAGCTCGAGCAGCGGCTGGATCATCTCAGCACGGTAGGGGCGCCTGCGGAACCGGCCAAGCGCCCGCCCGCTCAGGCGGCCGCTCCCACGCCGAGCGTGCAGACCGAGATCGACAAAGCGCTGGCCGAGGTGCGACCGCCGACGGACGTGACGCAGCCGGCGCGGACCGGTGCCGTGGCCGATCTACCGGCGCTGCTGGCGCGCCGCGTCGGTGGAGCGCAGTTGCGCCTCATCGACGTCTCGTTCGACACCCTGGTTGCGGCCGGTTGGTCGACGGAAAACGGCCAGACCTTACGCGATCTCCAAGGCGGCGCGCACGATCCCACACGGCGCGGTTTTACTTTGCAGCAAGGCGAGCTCTCTTTTGCCGGTGCCGTCGATCCCTATTTTCTAGGCGAAGCGCACATCGTGTTCACCGACAGCTTCGTCGAGCTGGAAGAGGCATTCATTACCACTACCTCGCTTCCATACGATCTGCGGCTGCGCGGCGGGTATTTTCTACTCCCTTTCGGCCGCATCAACCCCACGCATGCGCACGCGTGGACCTTCATAGACCAGCCCGTCATCAACACTCGGCTGATGGGGCCGGAAGGCCTCCGTTCGGTCGGTGCTGAGCTGAGCTGGCTCGCCCCGTTGCCGTGGTTCTCCGAAGTTGACGTCGGCGTCACCGACGCGGACGAGTTCGACCTCACCCAGAGCTTTCTGAACGGCGAGGCAGGTATCGGCGGGCGGCCGGCCGTCACCACGGACGTGAATAACCTCGGTGACCTCCTCTACCTCGCCCGTTTCGCCAATTTCTGGGAAGTGTCGGACGAGATCACGGGCCTTCTCGGGTTCTCCGGCTTGTACGGTCCGAACTCGACGGGCGTCGGTGCTCAGACGTTCATCTACGGCACTGACCTGACGTTCAAATGGAGGCCGGCGGAGAACTTCCGCGGCTGGCCGTTCGTCGTCTGGCAGACCGAGGCCATGAAGCGCGACTACACGGCCGATTGGTTCATCGCCGGGACGCAAGCCGAAGAGACGGGCGGCGGTCATGATCATTCCCACGGCGGCGGCGAGGAGGAAGCGATGGTCGATTTTCCCAACAACCTTCCCGGCGCCCTCCTGCGCGACTACGGGTTCTATTCCTACGTGCTGTGGGGGTTCAAACACCCGTGGGCGCTCGGCTTGCGCGCCGAATACGCCAGCGGCAGCGGGCGCAGCGTGATGGACGGATCACTGGTGAGCCGGCAGGGGGACCCGTTCCGCGACGATCGACTGCGCATCTCGCCGTTGCTGGTCTATCAGCCTTCGGAGTTTTCGCGCATTCGCCTGCAGTACAACTTCGACAATGCCAAGTTTCTGCCCGGCGACCATAGCGCCTCCAGCGTATGGCTGGGCTTCGAGGTGCTCTACGGCACCCACCCGGCGCACAAATATTGAGGAAAGGACCGACCCATGTGGAGCAGAAGTCGAACCTCGCGGGGCGCGACCGCGGCTGACTGTGCGGCTGTGACACTCTCCGTCTTCCTGAGCTGTTTGGCCGCGCGGCCGGCCGTGGCCGTTTCTCCAATCCAGGTCGTGGCGTCGACCCCGGATCTCGGCGCTTTGGTGCGCGTCGTCGGGGGTGAACGCGTTTCGGTGTCGGTGCTGGCGAAGCCGAGCGAAGATCCGCACTTCGTCGAAGCCAGGCCGAGTTATGTCAAGGCCCTCAACAGCGCCGACCTGCTGGTGGTCAACGGCCTGGACCTCGAGATGGGCTACGTGCCCGTGCTCATCGACGGCGCGCGCAACCCGCGGATCCAACCCGGCAGTGTGGGTTACGTCGATGCCTCGGCGGTCATCAGTCCGCTCAATGTTCCCTCGGTCCCGATCGATCGGTCGATGGGCGATGTCCACCCGTGGGGCAACCCGCACTATCTCGTCGATCCTTTGATGGGCCTCAAGGTCGCCGCGCTCATCCGCGACGTGCTGTCGGCCACGCGCCCGGCCGAGGCGTCGTATTTCGCGGCGCGCTACGACGATTTCAAGGCGCGGCTCGATGATGCCCTGGTCGGCCCGGTGCTGGCGCGGAAGTATGGGGCTGAGAAGCTCGCCACCTTGGCCGAGTACGGCAAGTTGACGCCGTTCCTAGAGAAACAGGGGGAATTGGAGCAGCTCGGCGGCTGGCTCGGGCAGCTGGCGCCGTACTATGGCACCAAGGCGGTGGACGATCACCCCATGTGGCCCTACTTCGCCCGCCGCTTCGGCTTGCAGATTGCGGGGGATCTAGAGCCCAAGCCCGGCGTTCCGCCCACCACCAAGCACCTGCGCGAGGTCGTGGAGATGATGCAGGCCAGAGAGGTACCACTGATTCTCGCCGCCGCCTACTACGATCCGCGCCATGCCGATCTGGTCGCCCGGGAGACCGGTGCCCGCGTGGTCCGCATGGCGAACCAGGTCGGTGCGCGACCGGGAACGGACGGATATCTCGACATGGTCAACTACAACGTCACCAGCGTGGTGGAGGCGTTGCGCGCTAGCGACTGAACTGCTGCACGGGCGCCCCGAAGCGGCAATCGCCGCTTGGCGGCGCAACGCGATCTTCACCGGACGCCGCAGTCGGCAATTGCGGAATTCCCGCCTCGCGCAGCGCGGTGTTCGAGCGGGTTACGAGCGCGTCGCCGATACGGCTAGTGCCAATACATGATCGCCGGCCACGGATGGTAGACGGTTCGGAACGGCGAGTGGGGCGTATGGTGTGAGTTCATCAAGCTCGCGAGCTGGAGCGCCCACGCATCGACGACCGATTGCACCGGTGCATCCATGGCGGTCTCCCGGTCGTGGATGCTCGCGAGGACCTCGCCACTCCTCGCATCGCGTAGCTTGCTTTCCATACCGAACTCACCGGACGCCTGTTCGGCCCATCCGATCAGCGCCGTATCCAGGATCACTGTCTTTGGGCCCGGGCTGTTGACCAGTTGCAGCCGCGGATGTGGGTAACGCCGGAGGGCATTCTTGAGCGCCTGTTCCGTGTACGTCGCGAGCGCCTGCGTGTCCGCTTCGCGGACCTCCGCCGTGTCGACGGATCCGACCGCGATTTCGGTGTATTTCCGCCAATCCGCGTGCGGCTTGGTCCAGATCGTTTGAAATGCGTAATCAGGCTCGGTCTTCACAGCGCACCCCCACAGCGACGGGATGGCGAAGACCAGAAACAACGACGCTAGCACTCGGGCGCGATTCACCATGGCAGCCTCCAGCGCCGGCGGCGGAATCGAATCCGTGCGCTCCGACCGCCGCCGCGCTCACCTGCATAAAACGCATTTCGGATCGCCACAGTCAGCTACGCCGATGATCAAGGTTCGGATTGCTCGGGCCGGTACTCGCAGTGGCAATGCTTTGGGCGCGCCACAGCTGGTCAACCGCGGAGCGGGTCGGGGCAAGGGCCGCGGGACCGCTCCGCGTGCAATTCGCTATGCGGTTGCGAGGTGCTCCTGGAGCGCCGCGAGCATCGTCGCGACGTCGATCCGCGTCTCCAACAGTGCGCGCATCGGATCGCCTCGCTCGCCGATCCGCGCCGGTGTCGTTGCGATCGTCCACCGCAGAGGATCGAGGCGCGCGTTGACCTCGCTCCAGACCAGCGGCATCGAGACCGGTGCGCCCGGGCGCGGGCGGACCGAGAACGGCGCGGCGATGGTCTTGCCGAACCCATTTTGCAGGAAGTCGACGTACACCTTGCCGCCGCGGTGGCCGAGCGCGCGCGCCACCGTCGCGATGTCCGGGAGCTCCGCGACCACCACCCGCGCCAGCACCTCGGCGAACCCCTTCGCCTGATCGTGCGTGAGGGTGCCGCCGAGCGGGAGCAGTATGTGCAGGCCGTCCTGCCCCGAGGTCTTCACGAAATGCGGCGCGCCGAGATCGTCCAGCACCGCGTGGACCCGGCGGGCGACGGCGATCACGTCGCGGCGCGGCGCTTGTTTGGGGTCGAGATCCAGGATCGCCCAATCGGGGTGCTCGATGCTGCTCTGGCGCGCGCTCCAGACGTGCAGCGGGATACAACCCATGTTGATGACGTACCGCAGGGCTTCGCGGCTGTTGCAGACGAAGTACTCGGTGTCCTCGATGCGGCAGGTCGGCAACCAGTCCGGCACGTACTCGGGCGCGTTCTTTTGAAAGAATGACTTGCCGTCGATCCCGTCCGGATAGCGGGTGAGCACCACCGGGCGATCGCGCAGATACGGCTCGATAGCCGGCCAGATCGCATCGTAGTACGCGAGCAAGTCGCCCTTTGTGTACCCGTCGGCGGGCCAGAAAACCTTGGCGAGATTGCTCGATGTGAAGCGCTCCGGGGCAGCCGTCTCGGGCGGAGCTGGCAGTTCGCCGGCGCCCCGGGCGGTGGCGTCGATCTCGGTCTGTTCGCCGGGCTCCACCAGCGCATCGCATTCCGCCAGTACCTTGTCGCGGCGGATCCGCAGCAGCACCGGGTGGCGCAACACGCCGCGCGCGGTCGTCTCGGTGTACCGCACTTCGGCGACCAGCTGCGGATCGACGAAGATCGCACCCCGCGGCAGTGGGTCGCCGCCGGGCGCAAACGCCGGCTGGGCGCGCGCGGCGGCGCGCAGCCGCGGCAGCAGCTCGTCGATGTGCGCCTCGCGCAAGCCGCTGCCGACATTGCCCGCGTGCACCCACCCGCCGCTGCGGCGCCAGCCGAGCATCAGCGAGCCGAGCGTCGCGCGCGTGCCCTTGCCGGGCAGGAATCCGACGATGGCGAGATCGGCCGTGCGCGGCCGTTTGATCTTCAGCCAATCGCGGCTGCGCTGTCCGCTGCTGTACGGCGCCTCGGCGCGCTTCGCGACGATGCCTTCCACGCCGTGCGCGGCGGCCGCCGCGAAGAACGCTTCGCCATCGGTCTCCACGTGGTCGGCATAGCGGATGACGCCGCGCTGCGGCACGAGGTGCCGGAGCAGCGCTTTGCGGGTGAGCAGCGGCAGCGCCCGCAGGTCGTACCCCGCGACTGCGAGCAGGTCGAAAGCGAACACCTGGAGCGGCACGGCGGCGACGGCGCGCTCGATGTCCCACGCGTTGGTCAATCCGAGGCGGCTCTGCAACCGCTCGAAGGATCCGGTGCCGCGTTCGTCCAGCGCGATCAGCTCCCCGTCGATGGCGAAATCGGCGGCCGGCAACCGCGCCGCGGCGGCGGCGACGTCGGGGAACTGCGCGGTCACGTCTCGCCCGCTGCGCGCGCGCAACCGCACCGCGGCGCCGTCGCGGCGCAGGATGAGTACGCGGATGCCGTCGTATTTGAGCTCGAACAGCCACCCGCGCCGGTTGAACGGGTCCCGTATCGTGTCCGCCAGTGCGGGTGCGAGCGCGCGCGCGGAGAGCGCGGCCTGAGATGCGCCGGCGCCCGCGGCCAAGGCGGCGAGCTCTGCATCCCGCCGCACCGCTTCGGCAATCTGCGCGACCGTCAAGCCGGAGAGCACCGATTCCGGCATCCGGTCGACCGGCTCGCCCCCGCCCGCCGCCGCGTCGGGCTTCTTGAATAGGAGCCACTGCCGCCCATCCTCGCCCTTCGTGCGCACCAGGGCCCAGCGGCCGCGCAGCTTGTGACCGTGCAGGACGAGATCGAGCTTTCCTGCCGCCAGACCGGCGGCAGGATCGGTCCCATCCGCGCTGTCGTACCGGCCCACATCCCACACGATCATGGCGCCGGCGCCGTAATTGCCCCCTGGGATGCATCCCTCGAAGCCGGCGTACTCGAGCGGGTGATCTTCGGTCTGCACGGCCAGGCGGCGTTCCTTCGGGTCGACGGACGGCCCCTTCGGCACCGCCCAGCTCACGAGCACCCCGTTGATCTCGAGGCGGAGATCCCAATGCAGGCGCCGTGCGGCGTGCTGCTGCACCACGAATCGCCGCCCCCCGTCGACCGGCCGCGGCGAGACGGCGGCCCCAAAGGGCTCCGGCGTCCGCGCTGGAGAGCGCTTGCGCCGGTACGGTTCGAGCGATCGCGCGCTGCCCATGACCTCGACGCTGTATCACAAAGGCCGCTCGCTCGTTTGGGGGGGTGGTGGTATGCTTATCCACCCGTTTCGCCGAGGAGGGTAGGGCATGGCGGCGCGCGCGATCAGTTCCGGAACCATCAGCTTTGGCCTCGTATCCGTGCCGGTGAAGCTGTACAGCGGGACACAGTCCAAAAACCTCTCGTTCAACCTCCTGCATGCGAAGGACAATTCGCGCCTGCACCAGCAGTACGTCTGCAACACGTGCGGCGAGATCGTGGAGCGCGATGCGATGCGCCGCGGCTACGAGTACGCCAAGGACCAGTACGTGGTGCTCAGCCCCGAGGAGCTGAAGGCGCTGGACCAGGAGAGCGATCAATCGATCGAGATCGAGGAGTTCGTCCCGATCGATTCGATCGACCCGATCTACTTCGAGAAGGGCTACCTGTTGGGGCCGGACAAGGGCGGGCACAAGGCGTATCGCCTTTTGCGCGAGGCGATGGGGGCGTCGGGGAAGGGGGCGGTGGCGAAGTTCTCGTCGCGGGGCCGCCAGCAGCTCGTGCTCCTGCGCGAGGCGCAGGGCGGCATCATGATGCATTCGCTCTTCTACGGCGACGAGGTGCGCGACTTCGCGGAGATTGACCGCGGCGACGAAGTGACCCTCAAGCCCGGCGAGGTCCAGCTCGCCATCCAGCTGATCGATCAGCTGGCGAGCGGCGGCTTCGATGCGGACAAGTATCGCGACGAGTATCGGGAGCGCGCGCTTGCGCTCATCGATCAGAAGGTCGGCGGCCAGGAGATCACGGTGGGACAGCCGCGCGCGCCGAAGGGCCAGATCATCGACCTCATGGAAGCGCTGAAGGCGAGCCTGGCCGAGCGCAAGCCCGAACAGGCTGCACCGGAGAAAGCGGCAGGGCGCAAACCCGCGCGCGCGAAGGGCAAGCAGCCGGCCGAGATGGAGAAGGTGCGGGCGCGCAAGAGCAAGTGAGGCCGCGGGTGGTCGTCGATTCGAGAGCCGAGCGCACCGGGCGGCGGGGCGCTCTCGCCAAGCGTATTCTGCTGTCCGCCGCTTGACGTTGGTGCCGTGTCAGAGCTGCGCACGGCGGATGTCGCCCGGGTTCTCGGCGTGTCGCCCGCACGCGTCCGGGCCATGGCGCGCGCCGGGTGGTGCCGGCCGGCGCGGATCGGCCCCACGTATAGATTCCAGTTTCAGGATGTCGTGCTCCTGCGCACCGGCGTCGGCCTGCTGAATGCGAAGATCCCCGCGCACCGCATCAAGCGGGCGCTGCGGGAGCTGTCGCTCCAGCTGCCCGGCGGGCGGCCGCTGTCCGGCGTGCGCATTCTCGCCGCCGGCGGGCGCGTGGTGGTGCGCAGCGGCGACAGCGTGTGGCAGCCCGAGAGCGGACAACTGCAGTTCGCTTTCACGGTCGACGAGCTGGCTCGTCAGGTCGGCGTTCCGCGGGCGCTGCCGCAGCGCGCCGCGGAACCGGCCGGGGAGTCGGCGGAGGATTGGTTCGAGCGCGGCGTCGCGCTCGAAGAAGAAGACATCGAGGCCGCGCGCGCGGCGTATCAGCGCGCGCTGGAGCTGGACCCGAATCACGCCGACACCTGGGTGAACCTGGGGCGCCTGGCGCACGAGAAGGGCGATGCCGCCGCGGCGGAGCGCTGCTACCACCAGGCCTTGCTGCGCCAGGAGGCGGACCCGGTCGCACACTACAACCTGGCCTTGGCGTGTGAGGACCTGGAGAAGCCGAACCAGGCAGTGGCGCACTACCGCAGGGCTCTGTCGCTCAACTCCGACTTCGCCGACGCTCATTTCAACTTGGGTCAGCTCCTGTCCCGCCTGGGCCGGCGCGCCGAAGCTCTGCGGCACATGGTGCGGTACCGGCAGCTATTGCGCGGACGTTAGGGGCCTAACGTCTAAGGGCGTTTAGGGTCCGGGGTTTAGGGACGATGGACGCCAAGGTCTCGACCCGCGTTCAACCCTTGGCAGGCGTCGGAGCGATATACGGCGTCCCGGCAGATCTAGAGCGGGACCGATTTCGCGTTGTCACTCTGGCTCAAATCGCCTTGGGCGAGGCCAGGTCCGGTTCGATCGACGGTGGTGCGATTCAGTCGCTGAACAGCCGCACACGTAGCCAACAATCCGCTTTCCGACCGGAACCGGTTAACCCGCTATCCGCCAAAACGCGGCGAGCCAGCACGCTCCTACCACTGCCAACAGCCCCGCGAGCAACGCTGACTGTGCAGGCAGGCTGAGCGCCACCAGGTGCCAACGAGCGGCCAGCGTGCCCAACATTGCGCCCACGGCGAAGCCGAACAGGTGGGCCAATACGTCGCTGTGCGGGGATGATCCCAGCATGCCGAGCAAGGCGATGCCGGCCGCCAACGGGGCCCAGGCGCGCCATGTGGACGGCGTACCGCTGCGGTAGCGCTGGGCGACTCGCAGCGCAGCGAGCGCCCCGAGGCCCCCGAAGATCGCAGTCGACGCGCCGATCGCGCTGTGCGGCGGTCCGCGCACGATGGCGTTGATCAGGTTGCCACCAGCACCGGCCAGAACCATCAGCCAGAGTCCCGGGCCGGGGCCGACCAGCGCGCAGAGCGCGGTGCCGAAGATCGCGAGCGCGACCGCGTTGCCCAGCACGTGTGGGAAGTCCGCGTGCAGCACGAGCGCGGTGACCGCGCGCCAGTATTCGCCCGCCCGTATGCGAGCCGCATCGGCGGCCCCGGCGGCAAATGCCGGGTGGCGTCCGTCCCGCGGCCCGGTAACGAAGAAGAGCGCGCAGAGGAGCAGGGCGGCGACCGCCGCGGCGTACGTGGTTCCGTGCTCTGGCGCCGGCGGGTGCGCGGGCGGCTCCGCACGGTTCTCGAGCTCGTACGCGGCGAGTGTCGCCGCCGCGCGTGCCGTGTCGCCCGCGTCGACGAGCAGCACATAACCGCGCTCCGGGTGCCAGTCGATGCGTGTCGAGATGCCGACCGCGGCAAGGGCCAACGCCCACTCGTCGACCTGGGCGCGCGCCATCGCCGCCCGGACCACCTGCTCCGACACGCGCGGCCTCAGGCCAGCAGGACGGCGAGAATTCCGGTGACGAATACGCCGTCGAAGGTGCCGGCGCCGCCGATCGATGCCACCGGGGCGCCGAGATCGCGCAAGCGGGTCAGATTCGTGAGGTCGGCTCCGATCAATGTCCCCAGCGTGCCCGCGATGTACGCTACCGCTGGCGCCGAGTCCGGCGCCAGCAACAAAGCGGCGGCGGCCGCCACCAGCGGCGGCACGAAGACGGGTACGGCGATGCCGAGCTGCGGAAGCGGCTTGGCGAGGCGATGGACGACCAGGGCAACCGCGGCCGTCGCGAGCAGCGCGCCCAGCACGCTGCCGCAGTGCGCGAGGAGGTACGCCGAGAGGCCGCTCGGGATCAGCGCACCGCCGGCGTTGATGGCCAGGATGGTGCCGGCGGGTGGATTGCCGGACGGCGGGTGCAGGCGCGTGATCGGGACGTTGATGTTGCTGCCCAGCAGAGACAGCGCCAGCAACGTGAACAAATACCGGTGATCAATACCGATCCGATGGAACGCGTACTCGATGAGGCCGAGCTCCAGCAGCGCAACGGTGAGGCCGAGCGCGACCGCGAAGAGCGCAATGACGGGAGACCGCTGCGGATCTTGTAACATGGGCACCTCGAACGGCCGGCGGTTCTAGCCCGGATCGCGTGCCCGTGCCACGCGGCGGCGTTGAGCGGCACATCCGGTTTCCGCGGCGCAGCGAGCAGCCGCGTGTCGACGGATGCCGGGATGCTCGAGGCTGGGGAAAATAACGACCGGGGGCGAGCTGTCCAGCGCCGCCTTCGCCGCCAGTGGTGCCGCTCGGGTGAATGCGGCCTGCTCCGTACCCCGGGCGAACGACCCGCCGCAAGCGGGTGGCACAGAGAATGACTGCTGCGCGGACAGTACCGCGCCGACAGATACAAACAGACTGGACGACCCAGGCGGGTTCGTTGGGGTACGGACGGTTGGGATCCGGTTCGCGACCTGCTGAATTCAGTCGCGCCGCCGTCAAGAGTAGACACCGCTCTCGGACCGGGTCTCTGCACTGCAGCACGGTCAACATACGAGAAGAGATGTCGGCATTTCCAGACGCTCACACCCATCGTCTTCTGGACGGCGGAAAGACGCACGCGGCAGCGCGCCTTGGCGGCGCACATGCGATGCGGCCGCCGGCGGATTCCTTGACGGCGGCGCGAGCCCGTGGCGTTGTACGGCGTCGCCGTCAGGCGATGGGACATGGAGATCCTGCGCAGCGACGTCGACGTCCGCTCCGAGGACTTCCGCGCCAACCGCGCGGAGTTCCTGGAACGGCTCGCCTACCTCGACCAGCAGCTCGCGCTGCTGCGCGCCGGCGGCGGCGAGAAGTACGTCCAGCGCCACATCGAGCGCGGCAAGCTGATGGCCCGCGAGCGCATCGAGCTCCTGCTGGACCGCGACGCGCCCTTTCTCGAGCTATGCCCACTGGCGGCGTGGGGTACTGAGTTCGGACTCGGCGCCGGACTGATCACCGGAATCGGCGTGGTGTCCGGCGTGGAGTGCGTCATCGTCGCCAACGAGCCGACCATGCGCGGCGGCTCGCTGAACCCCTACAGCGTGCAGAAGATGGCGCGCGCGATGGACGTGTGCGCGCACAACCGCTTACCGCTGATCTCGCTGACCGAATCGGGAGGAGCCGACCTCCCGTTCCAGGCGCAGACGTTCGTGCCGGGCGGGCGGATGTTCCGGGAGATCACCCGGCGCTCAGCCGAGCGCATTCCGAGCATCTGCCTCGTCTTCGGCTCGTCGACCGCTGGCGGCGCGTACGTTCCCGGCATGTCGGACTACGTGGTGATGGTGAAGGACCGCGCCAAGGTCTTCCTCGGCGGGCCGCCGCTGGTGAAGATGGCGATCCACGAGGACAGCACCGAGGAGGAGCTCGGCGGCGCGGACATGCACAGCCGGGTCTCCGGCGTGTCCGACTACCTCGCTCACGACGAGCGCGACGCGATCCGCATCGGCCGCGAGATCGTCGCGCAGCTCAACTGGCGCAAGCTCGGCTGGTCGAAATGCGTAGCGGTCGAACCGCCGCGCTGCGACGCCGAGGAGCTGCTCGGCGTCGCAGCGATGGATGTGCGCAAGCCGTTCGACGTGCGGGAGGTGCTCGCGCGCATTCTCGACGGCTCGCGATTTCACCAGTTCAAACCGACGTACGGCACTACGCTCGTCACCGGCTATGCGCACGTGCACGGGTATCCGGTCGGCATCCTCGCGAACAACGGCATTCTCTTCTCCGAATCGTCGGAGAAGGGCGCGCAGTTCATCCAGCTCTGCAATCAGACCGACACGCCGATCGTGTTTCTGCAGAACATCACCGGCTTCATGGTGGGCCGGCGCTATGAAGAGGGCGGGATCATCAAGGACGGCGCGAAGCTCATCAACGCGGTATCGAACAGCAGCGTCCCGCATCTGACGGTGATGATCGGCGCTTCGTACGGCGCGGGAAATTACGGCATGTCGGGGCGCGCCTACAATCCGCGGTTCGTGTTCTCGTGGCCGAACCATCGCATCGCCGTGATGGGTCCCGAGCAGCTGGCCGGGGTGCTGTCGATCATCCGCCGCCAGGCGGCCGAGCGCGCGGGCGAGCCGTTCGACGAGGCGGGTGATGCCGCGCTCCGGCGAGCGGTCGAAGAGCAGATCGATCGCGAGTCGCACGCGTTCTTCGCCACCGGCCAGTTGTGGGACGACGGCATCATCGATCCACGCGATACGCGCACGGTGCTCGGCTTGAGCCTCTCAGCCATCCATTCGCAGGTTATCCGCGGCACGCGCCGCTATGGCGTGTTTCGGATGTAAGCCGGTCGATGCGCGGTGTAGTGCGGGTGACCAGCGATGCAGCGTTTGACGCAGGTCGTCGGCGCGGTGCAAGAGGCTCCGTGGCGCTGTCGCACGTGCGACCGACTGTCGCATGGCGTCCCGGCGGCTGAGGGCATGCGCGCGTGACCCGCCGAATCGCCAAGGTGCTCATTGCGAACCGCGGCGAGATCGCGCGGCGCGTGCTGCGCACGTGTCGGCGCCTGGGCATCGCCGGCGTCGCCGTCTACTCCGACGCCGATGCGGCTGCCGCCCACGTGGCCGAGGCGGATGAGGCGGTGCGGATCGGCCCCGCCGAGAGCTTGCAGTCGTACCTGTCGATCGACCGCGTGCTCGCCGCCGCGGCGGCGGTGGGCGCCGACGCGGTGCATCCTGGGTACGGCTTTCTGGCCGAAAACGCCGACTTCGCGGCGCGCTGCGTGGACGCGGGCCTGGTGTTCATCGGCCCGCCGGCCGAGGTGATCCGGCAGATGGGCAGCAAGATCGCGGCGCGGGAAATCATGGCGCGCTCCGGCGTGCCGGTCGTGCCCGGTATTTCCGGAGCCGGGCTGGACGACGCGCAGCTCGCCGCCGCGGCGCAGCGGCTGGAGCTACCGCTGCTGATCAAGGCGGCGGCCGGCGGTGGTGGTAAGGGCATGCGGCTCGTGCGCGTCGGCGCGGAGCTCTCCGAGGCCATCGCGGCGGCGCGGCGCGAAGCACGGCAGGCGTTCGGCGATGATGCGCTGCTGATCGAGCGCTACCTCGATGCGCCGCGCCACATCGAAGTGCAGATCTTCGGCGACCGCTTCGGTCGGGTCGCCCACCTGGTCGAGCGCGAGTGCTCCATTCAGCGCCGGTTCCAGAAGGTGATCGAGGAGGCGCCGTCGCCCGCCATCGACGGCGCACTGCGCAGCCGACTCGGCGCCGCGGCGGTCACCGCTGGTGAGGCCATCGGCTACGCAGGCGCAGGTACCGTCGAGTTCATCGTCGACGCGCGCGGCGCGTTCTACTTTCTGGAGGTCAATACCCGCCTGCAGGTGGAGCATCCGGTCACCGAGGCGATTACCGGCCTCGATCTCGTTGAGCTGCAGATTCGCCTCGCCGAAGGCGCGCCGCTCCCGGCGCGGATCGGCGAAGCCGCCGTCGACGGCCATGCCGTCGAGGCGCGGCTTTACGCCGAGGATCCCAGCAACGATTTTCTGCCTGCGACCGGCCGTGTGGCGCTGTGGGCGCCGCCCGCGGTGGAGGGCGTCCGCTGGGACAGCGCGGTGGAGCGCGGCAGCGAGGTGAGCGTGCACTACGATGCGTTGCTCGCGAAGGTGATCGCGCACGGGCCGACGCGCGGCGCGGCGATCGACCGGCTGGCTGCCGCGTTGCGCGGGCTCGCTGTCGGCGGCGTGACTACCAATCGCGACTTTCTGCTGGCGGTGCTGGCGCATCGCGAGTTCCGCGCCGGTGCGATCGATACCCACTTCATCGACCGGCACCTGCCAGCCGGGGCGCGGCGGGCGCCAGCCGATGCGGAGGGGGCGCGGGTTCATGCGATCGCGGCGGCCATCGACGCGCATGAGCGCCGGCGCCGCGCCGATGCGAGCCCGCTCCCATCCGGCATCGCGTCGGGCTGGAGGAATAACCGCTGGCGCGCGCAGGACGTCCATTATCGCGTGGACGCGCAGGACCTCGAAGTCCGCTACGTCGCGCGAGCCGACGCGCGCTTCGCGGTGGAGTGCGCGGGGCGGGCCAGCGACGTGCGGCTCGCCGACTGGACCGACACGGGCATCGCCCTCGAGATCGACGGCGTGCGGCGCCGATTCGCGATCGCGTGTTCGGGGGACACCGTGTACGTGCACGGACCGCTCGGCGGGGCCTCGCTAGTCGAGCTGCCGCGCTTCCCACCGCGAACCAGCGAGGACCCGGCCGGCAGGTGCCTGGCGCCGATGAGCGGCGTCGTACGCCAGGTGCTGGTCAAACCCGGCGACCGCGTCGAACAGGGCGCGACGCTGGTCGTCCTGGAGGCGATGAAGATGGAGCACCCGCTGCGCGCGAATGCCGCCGCGATGGTCAAGGAAGTGCGCGTGGAGGTCGGCCAGATAGTCGATCCCGATGCGGTGATGGTCGTGCTGCAGGCCGAGCCATGACTGGCTGGCGCGCTCACCGCGGCAGTCGCCGCCGGCGCGCTGGCCGAGGGAGGGATGAGCGTGCCTGACGATGTGCTGTACGAGGTTCAGGGCTGCGCCGCGTGGATCACGCTCAACGCGCCCGAGCGCCGCAATGCCCTCTCGGCGCCACTGCTCGAGCAGCTGGAGGCGCACCTGCACGCCGCAATGGCCGACGAGGTGGTGCGGGTGGCGGTGCTAACGGGCAACGGGCCGGCCTTTTGCGCCGGCGCGGATCTCAAGGCGGGCGGGCGCGGCGCGGCGCGGGGCGGCCAGCGCAACTCATTCATCGAGATTTTGCGGCTGATCTGGGAGGGCTACAAGCCGGTGATCGCGGCCGTCAACGGGCACGCATTCGGCGGCGGGCTCGGGTTCATGGCCGCCGCCGACATTGCCATCGCCGCCAACACGGCGAAGTTCGCGTTCAGCGAGGTCCGCATCGGCGTCATCCCGGCGATGATCTCGGTGGTCGTGCTGCCGAAGCTGGGAGTGCATCATGCCATGCGACTCTTCTTGACCGGCGAGACGTTCACGGCCGCGGACGCGCTCGGCTACGGCTTGGTGCATCGCGTCGTCGAGCCGGCAGCACTGCGGGAGGCCGCGCAAGCAGCGGTCGACGCCATCGCGCTCGGCGGGCCCAATGCGATGCGCGAGGTGAAGCGACTGGTTCGCCTGATGCCGCGACTCTCCGCTGAGGAGGGCTTCGCGTATGCAGCGGAGAAGAGCGCAACCCTGTTCGCTTCCGATGAAGCGGCGGAGGGCATGAGCGCTTTTGCCGCCAAGCGGCACCCGAAGTGGGCCAAATGATGCTCCGACGCGAAGGCGCGGAGGCGCGAAGTTTGGCAAGGCTTCGCCGCTGCGCGTCTTCGCGTTGCGGATTCAACATCCCGTCATCACTGCCCGAGCACGTGGCGCAGTGCGGGCTCGAGGGTTGGAAAGCGGAATCGGAAGCCCGCATCGACCAGCCGTTGCGGAATCACGCGGGTGCTCGACAGGAGCAGCGCGTCGCCCATCTCGCCGAAGAGCAGGCGCACCGCCGTCGCGGGCAGTGGCAGCACGGCGGGGCGCGACAACACCTTGCCGAGCGCGCGAGCGAACTCCGCATTGGGCACGGGCTCGGGTGATGCGAGATTGAGCGGGCCCGATATGCTGGGGTTGGTCAGGGCGAACTGGACCGCAGCCACTACGTCGTCGATCGCGATCCAGCTCAGATACTGGCGTCCGTCGCCGATCGGTCCGCCGGCGCCGAGCTTGAACGGCGTCAACATGGCGCCGAGCGCGCCGCCCGCCCCGGAAAGCACGACGCCGATCCGCGCGTTCACGACCCGTATGCCGCACTCGGCCGCGGGCGCCGTAACGGCCTCCCAGTCGCGGCACACACCCGCCAAAAAGTCGCTGCCCGGCGGGCTGGCCTCGGTGAGCACCTCGTCGCCGCGGTTGCCATAATAGCCGATCGCCGAAGCCGCGATGAGCGTCTGCGGCGGCCGCCGCAGCTCGCAGAGCGCGCTCACGAGGAGGGCGGTGCCGTCGACGCGGCTGCTCCGGATCCGCGCCTTCTTCGCCCGCGTCCAGCGGCCATGCGAGATGTCTTCCCCGGAGAGGTGAACGACCGCATCCGGACGGATCTCGGCCAGGCGCTCTCGATCGATCGTTCCGGCTTGGGGATCCCAGCGCACGCCTGCACTGCGCGCGCCGTTGCCGCCGCGGGTCAGGGGAACGATCTCGCGCCCACCCGAGGCGAGGAACGGCGCCAACGCCGATCCGATCAGACCACTCGCTCCGCTCACCAGGATCATCATGGCTGTAGCTCCCGTGTTCGCGTGTTCGCCTAATACCACGCGTGCGGCGATCGCTGCGGGCCCCAGCATACAGGAAGCGCTCCCGGTACTGTCGAGGCCGCTCGTGAGGCCCAGCAGCGAAGCCGTCGCCCAAAACCCGCGGAGCCCACCGTCCGGCGGCGAACGCGCATGAGGATGCGCTTCCCGCCCCGTGCGCTAGACTATCCGGCGTGCCCGAAGCGATACCACACGTGGTCATCATCGGCGGCGGGTTCGGCGGGTTGTACGCGGCACAGGCGCTCAAGTCGGTTCCGGTGCGCGTTACGCTGGTCGATCGGCGGAACTTTCATCTGTTCCAACCGCTGCTCTATCAGGTCGCCACCGGCAGCCTATCGCCCGGCGATATCGCCTCGCCGCTGCGGCACATCTTGCGAAAGCAGGTCAACGCCTGCGTGCTGATGGCCGAGGTGACGGCCATCGATGTCACCCGCCGCCGGTTGACCCTCAGTGACGGAGCGCTGAGCTACGACGTGCTCGTAGC
This sequence comes from Binatia bacterium, assembly GCA_050176585.1. Taxonomy (GTDB): domain Bacteria; phylum Desulfobacterota; class Binatia; order HRBIN30; family CADEER01; genus CAYYWP01. The sequence goes on along the minus strand of JBFXHX010000002.1, from coordinate 141,516 downwards.
CGCCGGCGGCGCGAGCCATCATTACTTCGGTCATCCCGAGTGGAGCGTGTACGCGCCCGGGCTGAAGACCATAGAGGACGCCACCGACATTCGCCGGCGCGTCCTACTCGCGTTCGAGACCGCGGAGCGCGAAGGCGACTACGCGCGCCGCGAGGGCTGGCTGTGCTTCGTGGTGGTCGGCGGCGGGCCCACCGGCGTCGAGCTGGCAGGCGCGCTCGGAGAGATCGCGAACGACACGCTGCGACACGACTTCTGTGCCATTCGGCCCTGGGACGCGCAGATCCTCCTGGTGGAAGCGGGATCGCGGGTGTTGTCAGCGTATGCTCCGTCATTGTCGGCCAAGGCCCAGACCGCGCTAGAACGGCTGGGGGTCACCGTCCGGCTGAATACCAGCGTCGCGGGGATCGACGGCAACGGCGTTCGGCTGCGCGCCGGCGATCGGGAAGAGATCGTTCCAGCGCGCACGGTGCTGTGGGCTGCCGGCGTTCAGGCGGGGCCATTGGCCCAGCTCCTGGCCGGGGCGAGCGGCGCCCAAACCGATCGCGCAGGGCGCGTGTATGTGAACCCGGATTTGACCCTCGCCGGCCACCCGGAGCTGTTCGCGATCGGCGACATGGCCCATTCGGAGCAAGATGGCGCGCCGCTGCCCGGTCTCGCGCCGATCGCGATGGCGCAGGGACATTATGTGGCGCAGGTGCTCGCCGCGCGGATCGATGGCTCCGCGGCGCCGGCGCCGTTTCGCTATCGCGACAAGGGGACCATGGCCACCATCGGCCGCGGTCAGGCGGTGGCGCAGATCGGTCGGGTACACCTGTCGGGCCTGCTCGCCTGGCTGACGTGGATATTCGTCCACATCCTGTACCTGATCGGTTTCGAGAACCGCGTGATCGTGCTGTTTACGTGGGCCTGGACGTATATCACGCGCAACCGCGGCGCCCGGCTGATCACCGGCGCCGACCCTTTGCCCCTGCCGATCGCTGCGGCGAGCGATCCTCCGCAAAGGGCACGGGTGGCGGGGCGGCGCTGAGAAGATCTTCACCGCGCATACGCCGAGGTGTGCGGGCATCGTGCTCGTGAGCTCGAGCACGGCACGCTCCGTATCTCGGCACGCATTGAGCATCGGTGCGAAAGCCGATACGGAGTTCGGTTAATGACCGGATCAGACTACGACGTCATCGTGATCGGCGGCGGCCCCGGCGGCTATGTCGCGGCCATCCGGGCTCGCCAGCTCGGGTTGCGCACCGCCCTGGTCGAGCGCGAGCACCTGGGGGGTATCTGCCTCAACTGGGGCTGCATCCCGACCAAGGCCTTGTTGCGTACGGCGGAGATCAATCACCTGTTGCACAACCTGGACGAGCACGGGTTCAGCGCCGGCGAGGTGAGCTTCGATCTCGCCCGGGTGGTGAAGCGGTCGCGCGCGGTGGCGAAGCGGCTGACCACGGGCGTGCGCTTCCTCATGAAGAAGAACGCCGTCGACGTCATCGACGGCCATGGCCGGCTCGAAGGCCCCGGCCGCGTGGTGGCGGAAAAGGACGGCACCACAGTGGCGACGCTCGCGGCTCCGCACGTGATTCTCGCCACGGGTGCGCGCGCGCGCTCGTTGCCCGGCTTGGAGCCCGACGCACTACTGGTCTGGACCTACAAAGAAGCGATGGTGCCCGAGCGCATGCCGCGTTCGCTGCTGGTCATCGGGGCGGGCGCCATCGGCGTCGAGTTCGCCAGCTTCTACCGCGACATGGGCGCCGAGGTGACGCTGGTGGAAGCGCTGCCGCGCATCCTCCCGGTGGAAGACGAGGAAATCTCCGCCCTGGCGCGGAAGAGCTTCGAGAAGCGCGGCATCCGCGTGCACACCGGAGCCACCGTGCAGTCCCTTAGCAAACAGCGCGACGAGGTGACCGCGGTGATCGACCTCGGGCGCGGTGCGGTATCGCCAGTCACCGTCGATCGCGTCATCCTCTCGATCGGCATCACCGGCAACGTCGAGCAGATCGGCCTCGAGGGCACGCGCGTGCGCGTCGAGAACGGGCACATTCTGGTGAATGAGTGGCTCGCAACCGACGAGCCGGGCGTCTACGCCATTGGCGACGTCGTGGGTCCGCCGTGGCTGGCGCACAAGGCCAGTCACGAAGGCGTGATCTGCGTCGAGCATCTGGCCGGTGTCGAAGGCGTACGGCCCCTCGACGTGCGCAACGTTCCGGGCTGCACGTATTGCCGGCCGCAGATCGCCAGCGTGGGGTTGACCGAGGCGGCGGCGCGCACCGCGGGGCACGAGGTGAAGGTCGGCCGGTTCCCGTATCAGGCGAACGGCAAAGCGATCGCGCTCGGGGAGCCCGAAGGCCTCGTGAAGACCGTCTTCGATGCCACGACGGGAGAGCTGCTGGGCGCGCATCTGTTCGGCACGGAAGCCACCGAGCTGATTCAGGGTTTCACCATCGCCAAGACGCTGGAGACGACGGAAGCCGAGTTGGCGCATGCGGTGTTCCCACATCCGACCCTGTCCGAGATGGTCGGGGAGGCTACGCTCGCGGCCCTGGAGCGGGCCCTTCACGTATAGCCGACTGCATCATTTCGGCGGGTTCGGGCTCCTCCCTCTCTGGACATGACGTATCCGCGTCGTGGAATTTGTATAACTCCGCCTTAGGGACGAGCATTGCGCGCCAGTGAGGCCGGGTGATTGCGCAGCGGATCGGCTCTACAAGCGGATCGGCTTTACATTTTGCGTGCGGCAACTGTCCGGAGCACCAAAGCCAGGTCGTCTGCCATGCATATTCCCGCTCGCAAGCCATACGCGCCCGGCATTTCCGCGCCGCGCCGCTCGCGGAGGCTCCTATGGGCCCCTTTGTTCCTGATCGGGCTCGTATGCGCTACGGGCCCGGCGTTCGGAGGGCCCGCCGGGCCGTGCCCGAGCGATTGTGACGGCGATCGGGTGATCAGCATTAGCGAGTTGGTGCGAGCACTGCGAATTGCGCTCGGCCAGCGACCGGTGACCGACTGTCCCGCGGCGGACCTCGACGGCGACGGCGTGGTCGGCATCGGCGAGCTGCAGGCGGCGGTGCGCAACTCCCTGCAGGGCTGCGTCCGCACCTTCACGCCCACGCCTGCGCCGACCGACACGCCGGCCGCGACGGCCACCGCGACGGGGACTCCGACGCCCTCACCGCCGGTGTCGGCGCGCGTGTGCGGCAATGGCACGCCGGAGCCCGGGGAGCAGTGCGACGACGGCAACCGCGCCGCGGGCGATGATTGCGACGCCCACTGTCGACTGGAAACCGCTGTCGATCCGTGTGCGGGAGTCCAACCGGCCGCCGGCACCGAGATCACGGCGGTGCGGGTCGCCTCCGGCTTGGCGCAGCCGCTCTACGCAACGGCCCCGCCCGGAGACCTCGAGCGACTGTTCATCGTCGAGCAGCGCGGGACCATCCGCATCCTCGCAAACGGGCAGATCGCGGCCGCGCCATTCCTGGACATCCGGAACCGGGTCATCGCCGGTGGCGAGCGCGGGTTGCTCGGGCTCGCCTTTCATCCGTCCTACGCGAGCAACGGCACGTTCTTCGTGTATTACACGACCCTGCGCGAGCAGGAGACATTCTCCGTGCTGTCGCGCTTCCGCGTAACCGAGAATCCGGATGTCGCGGATCCGGAGAGCGAGGAGCTGGTGCTCGAGCAACGGCAGCCGTTCGTCGCCCACAAGGGCGGTCAGCTCGAGTTCGACGCGGACGGCTATCTGTACGTGTCGCTCGGCGACGGCGGTCAGTCGGCCACCCGGCAGAATAACGGGCAGGACCTCACCACGTGGCTCGCGAAGATCCTGCGCATCGACATCGACGCGGCTCGGCCCTACGCCGTGCCCGCCGATAACCCGTTCGCCGGTCCCGATGGCGTGCGCGACGAGATCTGGGCCCTCGGCTTCCGCAATCCGTGGCGGTTCAGCTTCGACCCCGGCACCGGCGACATGTACATCGGCGACGTCGGGGAGGCCGAGCGCGAGGAGATCAACATCGTGCCGAGCGGCGAGAGCGGGGCGAATTTCGGCTGGTGTTGTCGCGAGGGCAGGCAGCCGTTCACGCGCTGCTTCGACGCCGCGCGGACGTGCCCGGCGCAGGGCCTCGTCGATCCGGTGCTCGAATACGATCACACGGCCGGTTGCTCGGTCACCGGCGGCTTCGTGTATCGGGGCTGCGCGCTCCCGGCGCTGCACGGCACCTATTTTTACGGTGACTACTGCTCGGGTTTCGTGCGGAGCTTCACGTACCGCGGCGGGGTGGTCGAGGACGAGCGCGACTGGACGGCGGACCTCGCGCCCGCCAGCGGACATATCATCAACTCGATCTCCGGATTCGGGCGGGACGGCCGCGGCGAGCTCTACATCTGCGATCTGGGCGGCGAGGTGTTCAAGATCGTCCCGCGGACGCCGTGACCCGCAGGGTGTTCCGCTGTTGGTCGTGAGGCTGGGCCTAACAGCATAACCGCTTAACAGCCTGCCTTTTCCAAGCTCGCTAGCTCTACCGCCACCGCCACCAGCTCCATGGCTTGGCGGATTTCGTCTCCATCGGGCAGGCTCGGAGCGAGGCGGATGTTGCGGTCGCGCGGGTCGCGTCCGTACGGAAACGTCGAACCGGCTTTCGTGAGCTTGACGCCGGCGGCGTCGGCGAGGGCCACCACTTTGCTGGCGCAGCCGTCGAGCGTGTCGAAGCTGATGAAGTAGCCGCCTTCTGGCCGGCTCCATTCGGCGATCTGCTTGCCGCGCAGCGCGCCGTCGAACACTGATGCGACGGCGTCGAACTTCGGCTTCAGGATGGCGGCGTGTTTCCGCATGTGCGCCGCGATCCCGGCGGCATTTTTGAAAAAGCGCACGTGCCGCAGCTGGTTCAGCTTGTCGTGCCCGATGGTCTGAATGGAGAGGGCGCCGAGGAGATGGCGCACAATGGTCGGGCTCGCCGCCAGCACGCCGACGCCGGCGCCGGCGAAGCTGATCTTCGAGGTCGAGGTGAAAACGATCGGGCGGTCCGGATGCCCCGCTGCGCGGCATGCGCGCAAGATGTTGGCGAGCGGCTTCGGCTGGTCGACCAGGTGGTGGACCGCATATGCGTTGTCCCACAGGATGCGAAAGTCCGGTGCCGCCTGCATGTGGGCGAGGCGGGCGACCGTATCGTCGGAGTAGGTCACGCCGGTCGGATTGCTGTAGCGCGGCACGCACCAGATGCCCTTCACCTGCGGATCGCTGGACGCGAGCTCTTCGACCCGGTCCATGTCCGGTCCATCCTCGCCCATGGGCACCGGGATCATCTCGATGCCGTAGCGCTCGCAGATGAAGAAGTGCCGGTCGTAACCCGGACTCGGGCAGAGAAACTTCACCGCGCCGCGCTCCCGCCATGGCGGCGCATCCGGCCAGCCCTTCAGCAGCCCCTGGACGACTGTGTCGTGCATCATCGCGAGGCTCGAGTTGCCGCCGACGATGACCTCGGCGGGTTCGACCTCGAGCAACTCGGCGAAGAGCGCGCGGGCCTCCGGCAGGCCCTCGACCACGCCGTAGTTTCGGCAGTCGGTGCCGTCGGCGGCGCGGTACTCGCGGCCGAGGCAGTCGAGCAGTCCGAGCGAGAGGTCGAGCTGCTCGCCGCACGGCTTGCCGCGCGTCATATCGAGGGACAGCTTCCGCGCCTTGAAGGCGTCGTACTGGGCTCGCAGCGCGTCGGCGCGTTGCGCGCGGGTGGTACGGTCCATTTTGCTCAGCTCGGTCATCATTCGCTCCGACTTGGCGTAATTTTCGTCGCCCAGGGCGCGCGCAACGCCGGCCGCGCGCGTGCGGGTCGCCGGCGGCGGCGCTAGCTCGCGCTACGAAGTGGCGCTGCTCTTGGTAGCGTCGCGACTCGCGGCGCCGTCACCGGTGGGCGCGGCGTCGGAATTCGTCAGGAACCGGGTGCGGAAATCCTCGGCCGTCAGCCCGAGGTCCATGTGGCCGGCGACCAACCAGGCGTGATCGCCGTTCATCATTCGCGCGGCCATCTGGTTCAGCTTGGTGTCGTCGTTGCGCCAGAGCGCCTGGAAGCTCGCGCGGATGCGGCGGCGCGCGAGGCGACAGAACAGATCCGCGAGCTGCGCCGCTTCCCCCGCCTCCGGCCGGCCGGCGTGGCTCAGCGTGCGCGCGTGCGACAGCGCGGCGGACATCGCGAACAGCTCCATTACGATGTCGACGCAGCGGAACAGGAAGCCCTGCTTGCGCTCCAGCTTGCCCTGGTACAGCGCCATGCCGTGAAAGCTCGAGCGGGCGAGCTTGCGGGCGCTGCGCTCGACGAACCGCATGTGCGGAGCTAGCGCGCCCCAGTCCGTGTAGCGGCTCCAGGTCGTCGCGCCGCGGAACCACAGGGGCGGGTACCAGCGCGCGTAGTACGACGCGATGCCGGAGAGCGCCGACAGCTTTTGCGAGGAATCGAGCTTCGGGTCGATCAGCGCGCCGGCGACCTGCAGATGCTTGTCGACCGCCTCGCGCGCCATGAAGAGATGCATGATCTCGCTCGAGCCTTCGAAGATCAGGTTGATGCGGCAGTCGCGCATGATCCGCTCGACTGGGATGGGGGTCTCGCCGCGCCCCCGCAACGACTGCTCGGTCTCATACCCGCGGCCGCCGCGGATTTGCAGCGTGCGATCGACGATGTCCCACGCGCGAGTCGTGTTCCATTCCTTTGCCGCCGCCGCTTCCAGCCGGATGTCGTAACCGCCGCGGTCGGCCATGGCGGCCGACAGCTTGGCCACCGAGTCGAGTGCGAAGGTGGTGGCCGCGATCTCCGCGATGTGGTGACCGATCGCCTCGTGTTTCCAGATCGGCAGCCCCCATTGGTGGCGGACTTGGGACCAGCCGCGCACGACGTTCAGGCAATGCTTCGCGATGCCGGCGCAGATCGACGGCAGCGTGAGCCGCCCGGTGTTCAGGGTGATGAGCGCGATCTTGAGCCCCTGGCCCTCCGCGCCGATCAGGTTCTCGCGCGGAATGCGGACATCCTTGAAGCTGATCACGCCATTGGCGAGCGCCTTCAGTCCCATGAACCGGCAGCGGTATTCGACCTTCACGCCGGGAGTGGAGGTCTCCACGATGAACGCGCTGATGCGCTTGGTCTCCGGGTCGCGGGCCATCACCACCAAGAGCTCGGCGAGCGTCCCATTCGTACACCACAGCTTCTCGCCGTTCAGCACGTAGAAGTCGCCCTGCCGTTCGACGCGGGTGGACAGGCTGGCGGGATCGGATCCGACGTGCGGTTCGGTCAGCGCGAACGCCGAGATCGCGCCGGCCGCGCAGCGGGGCAGATACTGGCGCTTCTGCTCGGGCGTGCCGAAGAGCTTCAGCGGCTGCGGCAACCCGATCGACTGGTGTGCGGATAGCAGCGCGCTCAGATTGCCATCGTAGCTGCCGACCATCTCGAGGGCCTTGCAGTACTCGCTGACCAGGAGGCCGAGGCCGCCGTATTCCTTCGGGATCTTCATCCCGAACGCGCCGAGCTTGCGCAGCCCGTCGAGCACGTGCTCGGGGTACTCGCCGGTCTCATCGATTGCGACCGGATCGACGTGCTTCGCGAGGAAATCGCGCAGCGCGTCGTAGAAAGCGGTGAACTCGGGCCGCTCCGCGCCGACATTCGGAAACGGGTAGACGAGCTCGGGGCTGAATTCGCCGAGAAAGAGCTCGCGCAAGAAGCCGCGCCCGGCCCAGTTTTGCTCGCGGGATTCCTCGGCGAGCTGCCGGGACTCCTGCTCGGTCGTCATGCGTGGTTGGTCATTCATTGGTGATCTCCGATCGCGCCGCCGCCGACTGCCCCCCGCGCGGATCGGCTGCGCCACCATAGCGCAAAGTCATCCCGCTTCCACGGGGGCGCGAAACCGGCGGGCGACGGTCCCGCCCGCGGTGTGGGCGACCGATCGCGCCCGAGCCGCTTTGCTCGCGCGTCGCAGCCGTCGGGAGTACCGGCGTGGCGTGTCAGTGCGGGCGCAGGCCCTGGCGTACCAGCTCTTCGGCGATCTGTACGGCGTTGGTCGCAGCGCCCTTGCGCAGATTGTCCGACACTTCCCAGAGCCACAGTCGATCGCTGACCAGGTCCTTGCGCACGCGCCCGACGACGACCTCGTCAGAGCCCGCCACGTCCGATGGCGTCGGGAAGCCGTTGTGCGCGGGGTCGTCGAGCACGCGCACGCCGGGGAAACCTCCCAGGGCGGCGCGCGCCGCGTCCGGGCTGAGCGCGCGCTCGGTCTCGATCAACAGGGTAGCGGAATGCCCGACCGGCACCGGGACGCGCACGCACGTCATGCTGACGTCGAGCGCCGGCATCCCCATGATCTTGCGGGTCTCGAACAGCAGCTTCACCTCTTCGGTGGAGTAGCCGTCGTCGCGGAAGGTCTCGCACAGCGGCACGACGTTGAACGCGATCGGTGCGGCAAAGGTCTGCGCCACCGGCGCTTCACCGCGCGCGGCCGCGGCGACCTGCGCGTCGAGCTCGTCGATGCCCGGCTTACCGGCGCCGCTCACTGCCTGCATGGTGGTCACGACCACGCTCTTCAACCCGGCCGCACGGCGGATGGGCTCGAGCGCCATGACGAAACCGATGGTCGTGCAATTGGGGCAGGAGATGATGCCCTGGTGGCGCTTGAGCGCGTGCGGGTTCACCTCTGGAACGACGAGCGGCACGCTCGACTCCATCCGCCACGTGCTCGACTTGTCGATGGCGATCGCGCCGCGGCGCGCCGCTTCGGGCGCCAACTCCTTGGAGAGGATGCCGGAGGCGGCGAAGAACACGAAATCGGCTCCGTCGAATGCCTCCGGCCGGGCCAGCTCGACGGGCAGCGCGCTGCCGTGAAAGCGCACCGTCGTCCCCGCCGACCGTTCGCTGGCCAGGGGCCGCAGCTCGCCGACGGGAAACTCGCGCGCCTCGAGCACGTCGAGAAGTACTTCGCCCACCGCGCCGGTCGCGCCGACAATGGCGATGGTGAATTTGCCTTTACTCATCTGGCCTGCCTCGCTTTAAGAAGCGCGGATCATTGAAGGCGGGCCGCCGTGAGTCAAGTCGGTCCGGGTGCCCCTGGCTCCGCAGATCACACGTTTGTTTCGAGCCCGCCATCTCGGCGCTCTGCCGTGCTGTCAGGGCTGGGCTCATTGCCGCGCGGACGGCGGCAGGACCTTTTTGCGCAAGCGGATCGACTGCGGGGTGACTTCGACCAATTCGTCATCCGCGATCCACTCGATGCCGGCCTCGAGGCCCATCTCGCGGTGCGGCGTGATCAAGATGTTCTCGTCGCGGCCGGCGGCGCGGATGTTCGTGAGCTTCTTCTCGCGGCAGATGTTGACGGTGAGATCGCTCTCGCGCGCGTACTCGCCGATCACCATGCCCGCGTACACCCGCGTGCCCGGGGCCACGAACAGCGTACCGCGCTCCTGCATGTGGAAGACGGCGTACGGCGTCGCCGTCCCCTCGCGGTCCGCGACCATCGCGCCATTGGAGCGCGCCTGGATGTCGCCGTGCCACGGGGCCCAGCCGTCGAAGAGCGCGTTCATGATGCCGCTGCCCCGCGTGTCGGTGAGGAAGCGCGAACGGAATCCGATGAGGCCGCGCGAGGGCACCGTGAACTCCAAGCGAACGCGCCCGGAACCGGAATGCACGAGCTTGGTCATCTTTCCGCGCCGTACGGCCAGCAGCTGCGAGACCACGCCGACGTAGTCCGCCGGCGCGTCGACGAGCAGCAGCTCGACGGGTTCGTGCAGCGCCCCGTCAACCTGGCGTGTGATGACCGTCGGTTTCGATACCTGCAGCTCATAGCCCTCGCGGCGCATCGTCTCGATGAGAATCGCGAGCTGCAGCTCGCCGCGCCCGCTGACCCGCAATTGATCCGGCGCGTCCGTATCCTCGATGCGGATGCTCACGTTCCGGCGCTGCTCCTGCAGGAGCCGTTCGCGGAGCTTCCGCGAGGTCACGTATTCGCCTTCGCGGCCCGACCACGGCGACGTATTGGCCCCGAAGATCATGGCGATCGTGGGTTCGTCGATGCGAATGGCGGGCAGCGCGCGCGGCTGCTCCCGGTCCGCGATGGTGTCGCCGATGTCGATCTCCTCGATGCCCGCGACCGCGACGATGTTGCCGGCGTCCGCGCGCGCCGTCTCGACGCGCTTGAGCCCTTGCCAGGTGTAGAGCTGGGTGATCTTCACCAGTCGCTGCTCGCCGCCGGGGGTGCAGAGCGCGTACGTGCCGCCGCTTTCCAGCCCGCCGTGTTTGATGCGGCCGATCGCGAGCCGCCCCACGTATTCGTTGTAGTCGAGGTTGTTGCACTGAAACTGCGTCGGCTGCGCGGAGTCGACTGCTGGGCCGGGCAGGGCGCTGAGGATGAGATCGAACAGCGGGCGCAGGTCCGCCCCCGGCGTCTGCGGGTCGAGAGTGGCGCCACCGGCGCGCGCGTTGGTGTAGACGATCGGAAAGTCGAGCTGTTCCTCGGTCGCGTCGAGGTCGATGAACAGGCCGTAGACCTCGTCGACCACTTCCGCGATGCGCGCGTCCGGGCGGTCGATCTTGTTGATGCACACCAGCGGCGTGAGCCCCAGCCCGAGCGCCTTCTGCAGCACGAAACGGGTCTGCGGCAGCGGACCCTCGGACGCGTCGACCAACAGCATGACGCCGTCGACCATCGCGAGGGTGCGCTCGACCTCGCCGCCGAAGTCGGCGTGCCCGGGCGTGTCCACGACGTTGATAGTGACGTCCTGGTACTCGACGGCGGTGTTCTTGGCCAGAATAGTGATGCCGCGTTCGCGCTCGAGCTCGAAGGAGTCCATCACCCGCTCGACCACGTGCTGGTGGGCGCGAAAGACACCGCTCTGGTGCAGCATGGCGTCGACCAGCGTGGTCTTGCCGTGGTCGACGTGGGCGATGATCGCGACGTTGCGGATGTCGGGGCGGCGGTAGGATTGATCGCTCATGAACAGAAGGGGTGCCTATCACGTCTCGACGCGAGGCGCGCGCAGGGTGATACGGGTGGCCGTGGGCTGCTCTGCGCTGCCGCAGTCTTGGGTCTGCGTGTCTCGGCGGCGCGCGGGCCGCCGTCGCGGCGCCGCTACTGTCCGGTGACGCTGGCGAGCGCTCGCGCGATGATACTCTGTGCTTCTTCCTGGATCCGGCGCAGATGCGCTGTGTCGCGGAAGCTCTCGGCGTAAATCTTGTAGAGATTCTCCGTTCCCGACGGCCGGGCCGCGAACCAGCCGCTGTCGGCGACGACCTTGAGCCCGCCGAATGGCGCATTGTTGCCGGGCGCTCGGGTGAGCATGGCGCGTACCGGTTCACCGGCGAGCGTCGCCACCGAGACCAGCTCCGGCGACAAGCGCTGAAACGCCGCCTTCTGTTCGGGCGTCGCGGGCTGATCGATGCGTTCGTAGATCGGGGCGCCGTGGACCCGCGTCAGGTCGCGGTAGAGCTCGGCGGGATCGTGTCCGGTGACCGCCGTCATTTCGGCGGCCAGCAGGGCGGGGATGATGCCGTCTTTGTCCGTCGTCCAGACCGTGCCGTCGCGCCGGAGGAACGCCGCGCCGGCGCTCTCCTCGCCGACGAAGCCGAGCCCGCCGCTCATCAAGCCGTCGACGAACCACTTGAATCCGACCGGTACTTCGAACAGGCGGCGTCCGAGCGCGGCGGTCACGCGATCGATCATGCTGCTGCTGACGATCGTCTTGCCGACGCCCGCATCCGCGCGCCAGTGTGGGCGGCGGCGGAACAGGTAATCGATCGACACCGACAGGTAGTCGTTCGGCGGCACCAATCCGGTGCCGCGCGCCACGATCCCGTGGCGGTCGTGGTCCGTGTCGCACCCGAAGGCGATATCGAATCGATCCTTCAATGCGATCAAGCGCTGCATCGCGTATGGCGACGACGGATCCATGCGGATCTTGCCGTCCCAATCCAACGTCATGAAGCGGAAGGTCGGATCGATCACGTCGTTGGTAACGGTGAGATCGAGGCCGTAGCGCTCGGCGATCACGGGCCAATAGCGGGTCCCCGCCCCGCCGAGCGGATCGACGCCGATGCGCACGCCAGCGCGGCGGATCACCTCCATGTCGAGCACGCGTTCGAGGTCCGCCACGTAGGGCGTCACGAAGTCGTGCTCGCGGGTGGTCGGCGCCCGCCGGGCGCGGTCGTAGGGGACGCGCTCCACGCCCTGCAGGGCGGCGGCCAGCAGCGCGTTCGCGAAGCTCTCGATCCAGCCGGTGAGCGCGGTGTCGGCCGGTCCACCGTGCGGCGGATCGTACTTGAAGCCGCCGCTGTCCGGCGGGTTGTGCGAAGGGGTGATGACGATGCCGTCGGCGAGCCCGCTCGAGCGACCGCGGTTGTGCGTCAGGATGGCGTGCGAGATCGTCGGCGTCGGCGTGTACTCGTCGCGCGCGGCGAGGCGCACTTCGACGCCGTTGCCGGCCAGCACCTCGAGAGCGCTGGCGCATGCGGGCACGGACAGCGCGTGCGTATCCATGCCGAGAAACAGCGGGCCATCGACGCCCTGCTGCCGGCGATGCGCGCAGATGGCCTGCGTGATCGCGAGGATGTGCCACTCGTTGAACGAGCGTTCCAGCGAGGAGCCGCGGTGACCCGACGTGCCGAAGCTGACCCGCTGAGTCGCGATCTGCGGGTCGGGGTGGTCGGTGTAATAGGCGGCGATGAGCCGCGGGATGTCGACCAGGTCGGCGGGGCCTGCGGGGGCGCCGGCGCGCTCGTGCACGGGCATGGCTGGGTGGTTTTCCGGAGTGGACGAGCGGTCAGCTCGCCTTGCGCAGCTCCGCGCTCTTGGTCTCGATGCAGCGGAGGAGATCGTTCCACGACTTGACGAAAGCTTCCGCGCCTTCTTTTTGCAGCTGCTCCGCCAGTTGATCGATATCGACGCCGGCCGCCGCGAACTCCGCGAGCACCGCTTCCGCATCGCCGCCGTCCGGCGCCAGCACGGCCCCGACCTTGCCGTGATCGGCAAAGGCGAGGAGGGTTTCCTCCGGCATCGTATTGATCGTGTCCGGCGCGATCAGCGACTCGACATAGAGCACGTCCGACGCTTGTGGGTCTTTGGTCCCGGTGCTGGCGAACAACAGGCGCTGCGGTCTGGCGCCATTCGCGGCCAGCGCTTGCCATCGCGGACTGGCGAGGAGGTCGCGGTACGCCTTGTAGGTGCGCTTGCCGATCGCGATGCCGAGCCGGTTGCGCAGATGCTCGGGCACCTTGCCCATGATCGCCTTGTCCCAGCGGCTGACGAACAGCGACGCCACCGAGCTGATGCGGGGGTGGAGGCCCGCGGCCAGGCGGCGCTCGATACCGCGCATGTATGCATCCGCGGCGGCGAGATACTGCTCGCGCGAAAACAGCAGGGTGACGTTGACCGGCACACCGGAATAGATCGCCTCTTCGATAGCGGGCAGGCCCGGCGGGGTGCCCGGGATCTTGATGAACAGGTTCGGGCGCGCGGCGCGGCGGTGGAGATCGCGCGCCACCGCAATGCTCTGTTCCGTGTCGTACGCGAGCGCGGGCGACACCTCGAGCGACACCCACCCATCGATGCCGTCCGTGCTGTCGTGCACGGGTCGGAACAGGTCGGCCGCTTGCCGGAGGTCCTCGAGCGCGACCTCGAAGAACAGCTCCTCGCTGGACTGGCCGGCGTGCGAGCGCCGGCGGATCTCTTCGTCGTACGCGTCCGATCTGCTGATCGCGAGATCGAAGATGGTCGGGTTCGAGGTGAGCCCGGTCACCGACAGCTCGGCGATGTACCGGTGCAGGGTGCCGCTGGTCAGCAACCCGCGAGTGATGTTGTCCAGCCAGATCCTCTGCCCCAACTCGTGCAGTTGTTGCGTCGGCTTCATACGCATCCCTCCCGGCCGCTGTGGCCGTCTACCGCATCGTCGCAGCCTGCCCCGCTCGAAGCAAGGTGGGAAGTGGGCGCGAGAGCTGATCGGAGCGATATCCCCCCGTTCCGCCGCCCGGGCTGGCGCGATACTCTGCGCCGCGCATGCCATCGGTGGATCTCGACATCGTCGCCGCCCGATTCCGCGCCGTTGCGCCCGCGGTGGCGCACTGCGCTTTGCGAGTGGTCGACGAGCGGGACGAGCACCTGTCGGTGCGCCGCGGCATCGTGCAGCCGCCGCACGTCGATTACGACACCGGCGCCATGGTCACGGTGTGGGACCGCGGCGGGGTGGGGTACGCCGCGACGTCGGATCTGACCGCCAGCGGGTTGCGGGCGGCGTGCCGCCGGGCGACGGCTTGGGCGCGCGCGACGGCCGCGAGCCATGTGCTGCGCACGCTTCCCCCCGCGCCGGTGCCGCGCGGCGGCGAGTATCACTCGCGAGTGGCGAAGCCGTGGTCGGGCTCGAACGTCGCGGACAAGCTGGACCTGCTGCGGGTCGAGGCGGAACGCCTGCGGCCCGATCCGCGCATCGTCGATTGGGACGCGGGGCTCTGGCACACCGCCATGGACACACTGGTCGTGACGACCGACGGCGGTCGCGTCCGCCAGCATTTCGAGTACCTGCTGCCCTCGCTCAGCGCGACCGCCAATACCGCCGCCGAGACGCACACGCGCAGCTTTGGCGGCCATGCGTTTTGCCGCCAGGGTGGGTTGGAGGTGCTCGACGACACCGGTTTCTTCGACGCCGCGCCGCGCATCGCCGCGCAGGCGATCGAGCTGCTGAGCGCGCCGCATTGCCCGTCGGACACGATGGACCTCGTGATCGCACCCGATCAAATGATCCTGCAGATTCACGAATCGATCGGCCATCCGCTCGAGCTCGATCGCATCCTCGGCGACGAGCGCAACTACGCGGGGCGCAGCTTCGTCACGCTCGACATGTTCGGCCATTACCAGTACGGCTCGCCGCTGCTGAACGTGACGTTCGACCCGAGTCGCGCCGGGGAGCTGGCGAGCTACGGCTTCGATGACGACGGCCAGCCGGCCAGCCGCGCTGCCGTGATCGAGCGCGGCATCCTGTTGCGGCCGCTCGGCTCGGCGACCTCCAGCGCGCGCGCCGGGCTCGACGGCGTGGCGAACGCGCGCGCCGCGAGCTGGAATCGGCCGCCGATCGATCGCATGGCCAACCTGAACCTGGAGCCCGGTGACCAGACGTTCGCGGCGCTCGTGCGCGCGGTGGAGCAGGGCGTGTACGTGGAGACGAACTGCTCGTGGTCGATCGACGATTCGCGCAACAAGTTCCAGTTCGGTTGCGAGTGGGGCCGCCGCATCGTCGATGGCGAGCTCGGCGAGGTGGTGAAGACGCCGAACTATCGCGGCATCTCGGCCACGTTTTGGCGCAGCCTTGCCGGGGTCGGCGGGCCGGAGACCGTGCAAGTCCTCGGCACGCCCTGGTGTGGAAAAGGCGAGCCCAACCAGGTGATCCGGGTGGGCCACGCCGCGCCGGCGTGTCTGTTCCGGGCGGTGGAAGTGTTCGGCGGCGCCACGGGCTGAGCTTCGGGCCGGGGCCAGGGCGAACCGAGCAGGAGAGCGAAGGCGCGGGATCGGTCGTGCACGACGAGTTCTACACGTTCGCGGAAGGGATCGAACCGCTGCTGCGCGGCGGCGAAGCGTACACGTGCAGCTTCTCGGCGGAGGAGTCGGACTTCGTCCGCTTTACGCGCGGCGAGGTGCGCCAGGCGGGCGCCGTCGCGCAGCGGTTCGCCAGCCTGGACCTCATCGACGGCCGGCGGCATGCCAAAGGGACGGTGGCTCTGAGCGGTCGACCAGCGGAGGACCAGGCGCGTCTCGCCTACCTGATCCGCGAGCTCCGCGACCTGCGGGCGCAAGTAGGAGAGGATCCCTATCTGCTCTATGCCACCGACGTGCGGTCGACGGAGCGGCGGCAACGCGCCGCGCTGCCCGAGAGCAGGCAGGCGGTCGAAGGCGTGCGCGCGGCGGCCGCGGGGCACGACCTGGTCGGCATCTACGCGGCCGGCGCGGTGCACACCGGCTTCGCCAACTCGCTCGGCCAGCGCAACTGGCACACGAGCGAGAGCTTCAACTTGGACTGGAGCTTCTTCCGTGCAGCGGACAAGGCGGTGAAGAGCAGCTACGCAGGCACGGCCTGGAGGGCGGCGGAGCTGGGCGTCAAGGTGGAAGCGGCGCTCGAACAACTGCAAGCGCTGGGTCGGCCGGCTCGCCGGATCGCGCCGGGGCGCTACCGCGCGTACCTGGCGCCGGCAGCGCTATGGGAGCTGATCGGCATTCTCGGCTGGGGCGGCTTCGGGCTGCGCGCGCATCGGACGAAGACGACGCCGCTGCTCAAGATGATCGAGGAAGGGGCGCGGCTGAGCCGGAGCGTGCGGCTGGTCGAAGATACCGCGAACGGCGTGTCGGCCGATTTTCAGGAATCGGGCTTCATCCGGCCCGAGCGCGTCGTGCTGATCGAGGGCGGTGAGTACGCCGATTGCCTGGTGTCGCCGCCGTCCGCGGTCGAGTACGGAGTGCCGACCAACGGCGCTTCCTCTGGCGAGGCGCCGGCGTCGGTCGACATGGCCGGCGGCGACCTTCCGCTCGAGCGCGTGCTCGAGACGCTCGGGACGGGCATCTACATCAACAATCTGTGGTACCTGAACTTTTCGGATCGCAGCGCGTGCCGCGCCACCGGGATGACCCGCTTCGCCACCTTCTGGGTCGAGCACGGCCGCATCGTCGCGCCGTTGGAAGTGATGCGCTTCGATGACACCGTCTACCGCATGTTGGGCGAGAACCTCATCGGCCTGACCGCCGAGCGCGAGTTCATGCTCGACGCCGGCTCGTACTCGCAGCGCTCTACCGACAGCGCGCGGCTCCCGGGCGCGCTGGTCGAGGACCTCACCCTCACGCTGTAGGAGCCGCGCTTCCGGTATCGCCCGCTCGGAGTTCACCGCCGAGGCGCGGAGGTCGCCGTGGCGATCTCGAGGAGCCGATCTCCGCCCCTCCGCAGTGAAGATTCAGATCCGACCGGAGTTATTGCACCAGCGCTTCGGCGAACGCGTCGTTCGCGGCACGCGCCTCGGCATCGCCCATATCGGCGCCATTGTTGAGAATGGCGAACATGAGCTCGGTGCCGTCGCGCGAGCGCGCGTAGCCCGAGAGGGCTGCGGCGCCGGTGAGCAGGCCGGTCTTGGCGCGCACCAGGTCGGTGGCATTGCGCGCGCGCCCCCGCAGAGTGCCGTCGCGGCCGGCGATCGGCAGCGACGCCGCAAACTCCGGGCCGAACGCGAACGAGCGATGCGCGGCGTGGAGGGCGCTCACCAGCGTGCGCGGGGTCACCCGATCGTTGCTCGCCAGCCCGGAGCCGTCGAACATATCGAGCCCGGTCTGATCGACGCCGAGGGAGTTGAGCGCGCCGCGCACGGCGAGGAGCCCTTTGACCCAGGTTCCGGGTGCGCCGCCGCCGTGTGCCCCCATCGCCTTCACCAGCATCTCCGCGATGTTGTTGTTGCTCCACTTCATCATCAAGCCGACTACCTCGGCCAGCGGCTTTCCCTCGAATGCGAGCACCCGCGTGAAACCCGCGGGGACAACGCCGGGGCGATCAGCGCCGTCGATCGCGATGCCGACGGCCGCCAGTTGCATGCGCAGCACCGCGGCCGTGTACCTGGTCGGGTCCGACACGCTGCGATGAATTGCAATCGGGATGTCGCCGTGGCGCACCGAACCGTCGATGGTGACGCGGTGCGGGCCGTCATCGCTGCGGTCCACGGTCAGCGATGTCTTGCCGCCCGTGCGGATCTTGTCGACCAGCTGAAAGAACGGCAGTGGCGGATCGACGTTGATCCGTGCCCTGCCGGCGGCGCTGGACGGGGGCACGACCTCGATGGCGAACGCGCCGTAGTTCGCCGTCAGTGCCGATACCGGCGCGTGATACGCGCGCGCCGAGGCGCCCCCCCAGGCCGGATTCCAGCGCTCGGCGTCGAAGTAGGAGTCATCGAGAAGCAGATCGCCGCGGACCCGCCGCAGGCCACCGCGGCGAAGGTTCGCCGCGAGCCGCCACAGCTCTTCGGACGTGAGAGCCGGGTCACCGCCACCGCGAATCGCGAGTGCGCCGACGCTGCCGTCCGGGCCAATCGCCGAATCGGCGTACACCTCGGTGGTGAAACGGTAAGTCGGGCCGAAGGTCGCCAGTGCGGCGAGCGCGGTGATCAGCTTCATGTTGGAAGCCGGCACCATGGGCGTCGCGCTGTTGCGCGCAAAGAGCTGCCGGCCGTCCTCCGCCCGCACCACCAAGGCCCCGACGCGCGCGCCGCGGAATCCCGGGTGGCGCAGCGCGGCATCCAGGCGCTCGGCCAGGTGGTCCGCGCGCGCCGTCGACGCGACCACGCACAATGCGCAGAGCGCGCGGAGCGCGGTCATGCGCAGCCGTCGAGAGCGGCTCCGATGGCGCGCACGAGCTCGTCGATCGATACCTCGCCATCGCCGTTCGGATCGGCGACCATGCATAGCGCGAGGGCGTTGGTGTCGAGTGCGATGCCGACGCCGGTCACGAGCTCGGCGATCTCGACCTGTGCGTCGAAGTCGCAGTCACCGGGACACGCGACCTCCGCGAACGGATCGGCGAAGCGGGGGTTGGCGAGAAACTCATCGTCAGTGAGCGCTTCGAGAAACGCGAGTAGATCGGTTTTTTGCCGGTCGCTGAGCGGAAAGGCGCCGATGAAAAGCCCCAGGTTCGGGCTGGTGCTGCCGTTGCCGGCGTAGGCGCCCTCCGACAGCGTCCGCCCGCCGGCCGCATAGTGGTCGAGCACCTCGGGCAGCGTGGCGATGCTGCCGTCGTGCATGTATGGCGCGGTGGCCGCGATGTTGCGCAGGCTCGGGGCTTTGAAGCGCCCCATGTCCGACGTTCGGTGGGTGATCTCGAACGCCCCGGTGTTGTCGGGTGGGTAGCAGCCCATGGACTGCGGTCCGCTGCCATCGCAGCGCGGCCCGGGCGGCACGGTCTCGCACTGCGGCAAGGTGAGGTCGGGGAGGTCGAAATCCGCACAGCGGAGGTTGTACAGCCCGTTATTGTGGAACGGGCGCTCCGCGACGCCGCCGGAGTGGTCGATCGACGAGCTGAAATTGAAACCGCCGTGGCAATGGAAGCACTCGCGGGTCTCGTCGAAGAAGAGCGCCTCACCGCGCTTGGCGGCGGGCGAGATGGCATCGTCGTCGATGCCGTACGCATAGCGCTCGTATGGCGTGTTGCCGGAGATCAAGATGCGCTGAAATGACGCGAGCGCCTGTGTGATGGTGCGCAGGCTGAACAGGTCGCCGGCGCCCGGATACGCCTCCGCGAACATCCGGCGATAGCGCGCGTCCGCCTGCAGGCGCTCGAAGAGCGCCTGCTCTTTGCCGGCGAGCCCGAGCTCGACGGGGTTCTCGCCGAACATCGGAATCAGCGCCTGCTCCTCGAGCCGGAGCAGGTTGGGGTTCCCCCATGTCAATGTGCCGGCGTAGGCCACGTTGGCGAGCGCCATGGCGCCGCGCGGGTGCACCTCGCCGGTGGAGCCACGCGACTGTGGGAGCCCATCGGTGAATGCCATCGCCTGCTGGTGACATGATGCGCAGGCAAACGTCTGATTGCCGGAGAGTCGGGTGTCGTAAAACAGCAACCGCCCGAGCTCGATTTTTTCCCAGGTGAGCGGGTTTTCGGCCGGGATGTTGGGCGGGGGAAATCCGCGCGGCAGGGCGAGCTGGTACGGCGTGTCGCCCCGGGCAATGCCCGCGGTGATGGCAAACACGATCGCGAGGTGAACGGGGAGGAGGTGAAGCGCGGACACCGCTCCGGATTCTGCGTGCAATTGTTTCGCTAGGTCAAGGCACATAGCGCGGTGCACCCGCTCTGATGTCGCCGCGGCACTGGTGACCGCACGGCATCGCGCAGCGATGCTGGGGGGCGGTGCGCGGCAATACCCAGGGCTGAGTGGCGCGGTGTCGCGCGCACCACACTATCCAGCGGGCGGTGCTCCGCGCCGCGTGCGGCCACAGGCCCCGCGGCCATGCCGTTCCGCCTCCACGGCCGGAGTGGAAATGGCGCCGGGCGGATCGCGATTGCTTCACGCAGCGCGCCGGGAATACACACCGGCGAGCTTTCGAACCGGGCGCTCACCAGGTAAGCAGGTGGGCGCAGAGCGAGCATTGTGGAGGAACGCACATGAAGGATTGCCGGCAGTTCTACATCGAGGGTGCCTGGGTCGCGCCCGGACAGGCCAATGATTTTCAGGTGCTGAATCCGGCCACCGAGGCGGCGATCGGCGTGATCTCGCTGGGCGGCAGGGCGGAGGTGGACGCTGCGGTCGCCGCTGCTCGCAAAGCGTTTCCGGCGTTCGCGGACACCACCCGCGAGGAGCGCCTGGAGCTCCTCCAGCGCATCAAGGATGCCTACAAGCGACACCTCGATGAAATGGCCGAAACGATCTCGCTCGAGATGGGAGCGCCGATGTGGCTCTCCAAAGCCGCGCAAGCGGTAGCGCCACTCGGCCACCTCGGCGCCGTCGTGCGCGTGCTGAAGGAGTATCAGTTCGAGGTCCAGCAGGGCTCGACGCTGATCCGCCGCGAGCCGATCGGCGTCTGCGGCCTCATCACGCCGTGGAACTGGCCGATGAACCAGATCGCCTGCAAGGTGTTGCCGGCGCTCGCCGCCGGGTGCACGATGATCCTCAAACCGAGCGAGATCGCGCCGCTCAGCGCGCATCTGTGGGCGCAGATCCTCCACGAAGCCGGCGTGCCGAAGGGCGTGTTCAACCTCGTGCACGGCGATGGACCTACCGTGGGCGCGGCGATGGCGGCGCACCCGGGCATCGACATGATGTCGTTCACGGGCTCGACGCGCGCGGGCATCGCGGTCGCGACGGCGGCGGCACCGACGGTCAAGCGAGTCACCCAGGAGCTCGGCGGGAAATCGGCGAACATCATCCTGGACGACGCGGATCTGGAGTCGAGCGTCACCGGTGGCGTGCAGAACTGCTTCAGCAACAGCGGCCAATCCTGCAATGCGCCCACCCGCATGCTGGTCTCGCGCGGGCGCCATGCGGCCGCGGTCGAGATCGCGCGCGCAGTCGCCGAGGGCACCACGGTCGGCGATCCGTTCGCCGATGGGACGATGCTCGGGCCGGTCGTCAGCCAAGCGCAATTCGACAAGATCCAGGGCTTGATCAAAGCCGGGATCGACGAGGGCGCGCAACTCGCCGCCGGCGGGCTCGGCCGCCCCGACGGGCTCACGCGCGGGTTTTTTGTCCGTCCCACGGTATTCGGGGGCGTCAACAACGACATGACCATCGCGCGGGAGGAGATCTTCGGGCCGGTCCTCGCCATTCTGCCGTATGACGACGAGGAGCATGCGGTGCAGATCGCCAATGATACGCCGTACGGCCTGTCGGGCTACGTCTCCTCGGGCGATCCGGAGCACGCGCGCCGGATCGCGCGGCGCATTCGCTCCGGCAACGTGCACGTCAACGGCGCAATGGTAGACCTGAACGCCTCGTTCGGCGGCTTCAAGCAGTCGGGCAACGGCCGCGAGTGGGGCGAGGCGGGTTTCGAGGAATACTTGGAGCTGAAGGCGATCTACGGCTGGTCCTGATCGCGCGCGCCGTCTGGGCGCCGCAGGGAGCCGCCCGGGTGGCGTTGCCGGCGGCGCGGCTCCTCGCTATAGGCGCGGCCGATACGGCAGCGGGAGGATTCGCGGAATGGCTGAACGCTTCGAGCTGAGCGACGAGATGCGCGCGCAGGTCGGCCGCGAGTCGTCGCCGTACACCCTGGAAGTGACGACGACCAGTGTGCGCGCGTTCGCCCGCGGGGTCGGTTACAGGGACCCGGTGTATTTCGACATCGAGGCCGCCCGCCGAGCCGGCTACCCGAACCTGCCCGCACCGCCGACCTACCTCGGCACGCCGATCTTCATTCCGGGCCAATCGGACGATCGCTTCAGCTGGCCAGTGGCGGCGCGCCTCCGCATCGATCACGGCCTCAAGGGGCTCCTCGATGGCGGCACGGAGACGGAGTATTTCGAGCAGATCTTCGCCGGCGACACGCTGACCGCAGTATCGCGTCTCGCCGCGCTGGACGTGCGCAGCAGCCCGACGCTCGGCAAGATGCTCCTGATGACCACCGAGGTCCGCTTCTCCAACCAGGACGGGAAGCTGGTGGCCATGCAGCGCGGCCAGACGATCTTCTATTAGAGCCTCCAGCAATGGCGATCACGTGGGAATCGATTGCGGAAGGCGATGCGCTGCCCGAGCTGCGCAAGACGCCCGATGTCGAGCAACTGGTCAAGTACGCGGCCGGTTCGGGCGACTTCAACCCGCTCCACTACGACTACAACTTCCCCCAGGCCAAACAGATCGGCTCGGTGATCGTGCACGGGCGCTTCAAGTACGCCGCTCTCGGCGAGCTGGTCTCCAACTGGCTCGGCCACGGTGGCCACGTGAAGAAGATCGCCTGCCAGTATCGGGGCATGGACCTCCCGGGCCGCGAGATCGTGTGCCGCGGGACGGTGAAGCGGAAGTGGCAGCAGGATGGCGAGAAGCTCGCCGAGCTCGACATCTGGGCCGAAAATCCGCAGGGCAAAAAAACGACGCCCGGTTCGGCGATCGTCGCCTTCCGCTGAGTACGCCCGAGCTGGGCAGCGTCGTACGAGGCGGTTCTGGCGGGCGACTCCGACCCGCAAGCGCGCGGCGCGGCACATGGAAATCCCGCCCGTCAAGTTGTAAAGTTCCGCCTACGTCACCGCGCAGGTACGACTTTCCGCACCTCGCTTTCCAGCCGCTGAAAGGAGCGCCTATGTTCATCCGACTGCTTGCCGTTCTCGGTCTCACGTTGCTCGTTTGCGCTTGCAAGGAGCAACCACCGGCTTCACGGTCCACGGCGGTTGCCACCCCGACGCAGTTACAAGACGTACCCGCGGCAGCTCCGGCCGGCGCACCGGCCGCCCCTGCAGCCGCCGGGCCGCTCAGCGACGAACAGAAGATCGTCTACGCGCTGGGGCTGCTGGTCGCGCAGAACTTGCAGCCCTACTCGCTGACTCCGGAGGAGTTGGGGCTGGTCACCCGCGGCATGCAGGATGCGTATGCGAGCAATCCGCAGGTCGACCTGGCGGAGTACCGCGCACAGCTCGGCCAATTGGCCCAGGATCGCGCCCGCGCGGCCGCGGATGCGGAAAAAGCGGCAGCGCAGGGCTTTCTCGATGCTGCCAGCCAGGAGAGCGGAGCGCAGAGGACCGACTCGGGCCTGATCTTCATCGAGTTGGTGCCGGGCACGGGTGAGAGCCCGAAGGCGACCGATACGGTCAAAGTGCAGTACCACGGCACGCTGCGCGACGGCACCGTGTTCGACAGCTCGCGCGATCGCGGCACGCCTGCGACCTTTCCGCTGAACCGCGTCATCCCATGCTGGACCGAGGGCGTGCAGAAGATGAAGGTCGGGGGCAAGGCGAAGCTCATCTGCCCGGCCAATATCGCCTATGGCGACCGCGGCGCACCGCCCAAGATCAAACCGGGCGCCCCACTGGTCTTCGAAGTCGAGTTGCTCGAGATCCAGCCCGCACCGCCGTCGGGTGAGCTGCCGACCAAACCGTGAGCGCCAAGCGATGGCCGGGCGGCGTCAGCGCGCCCGGCCACCGAGTTTGACGATCGCGTCGAACTCCTGCTTGCGCAGTGGCTGAACGGACAGGCGGGACTGCCGGAGCAGTACCATGTGCTTCAGCGCCGGCTCTTCCTTGATGCGATCCAACGAGACGGGGCTCTTCAGGCCGAACGCGGACTCCACGTCCACGACGGTCCAGTCCGGAGCGGCGGGGTCGGGATACGGTTGAGAGACGATCCGCGCGACGCCCACTACGGCGCGCTCATTCACCGAGTGGTAGAAGAGCGCCTGATCACCCGGCCGCATGGTGCGCAGATGATTGCGGGCCTGGAAGTTGCGCACGCCGTCCCACGAGGTGCGCCCGTCGCGTACGAGATCTGCCCAGGAGTAGCTGCCGGGTTCCGACTTGACCAGCCAGTAGTTCATCGCGATGCCTCCCGAGCGCCGCGCCTAGCCGAGTGCGCCCGGTGCTGCAATTGCGGCCGCGTTTCGCTGGCGCGCAGAGATTCGGCGACTGGAAGCGCCGCTCGCGGGCGCGGGCTGCGGCGACCGGGTGCGATCGCGCGGCGGACCTGGTTGGACGCCCGGAGCGTGTAGGGTAAGGTACAGATCGGTATGACGCGTAAGAAGCGCAAGCGCAGAGAGGACGAGCGCGGAAACGCCCATCCCGCGCTGGCGGTCGAGAAGATGCGCGCGGCAGGCCGTTTTGCGGCGGAACTGCTCGATCTCGTCGAGCGGGAGATCCGCCCCGGCATGACGACCGCGGAGATCGATCACCTGGTCGCCGAAACGACGCGCGCGCGCGGTGCGATCAGCGCACCGTACCGGTATCACGGCTTTCCCGCCCACTGCTGCACGTCGATCAATGACGTCGTCTGCCATGGCATCCCCTCCGCGAGCCGCGTGCTGCGCGAGGGCGACATCATCAATGTCGACGTGACGCCGATCGTGGACGGCTATCACGGTGACGCGTCGCGGACGTTTATGATCGGTGAGGTGTCGCCGATCGCGAAGCGGTTGGTCCAGGACACCTACCGCGCCCTGTGGCGCGGCATCTCCGCGGTCCGGCCGGGTGGAACGACCGGCGATATCGGCCATGCAATCCAGAGCTTCGTCGAGCCGCGCGGCTACTCCGTGGTGCGACAGTTCTCGGGGCATGGTACCGGGCGCATATTCCACACCGCCCCGGCTATCCTGCATTACGGCCGCCCCGGCACCGGCGAGCGGCTCGTGCCCGGCATGACGTTCACCATCGAGCCGATGATCAACCTCGGGGATTGGCGCTGCCAGATACTCGATGATGGCTGGACCGCTGTGACGGTGGACGGCTCGTTGTCGGCGCAATTCGAGCACACCCTGTTGGTCACCGAGACCGGCGTCGAAGTGCTTACCCTGGCCGAGAACGAGGCCTTGAAGATCGAGCGCGGCGAGCGTGACGCGGGCGCGGCGACGCCGCTCCGGGTCGGCGGCCTCGTTTAGCAGCTACCAGCACAGCAGGGGGCGGCCCGCAGCGGTCGGGGCGCACTCGTGCGCGAGCTTCAATCCGGGGCGCCGCGGTAGCTCGGGCAGCGCGCCCTCGGCGAGGCCGTATTCGTCGTCGTCGCTGTCCGCCATCAGAATGGCGACGATCAGGATCAGGGCGACGGCTCCGCCCACCGCGGCCGGAATGATGTACTCGAGGTTATCCGATGCCGCGGCACGGCGCGGCGTAGCGAGCAACGTCAGACAGAAGACCAACGCCAAGACCGTCACCACCATGCGTCGAATCATCCGCACCTCCTCCCGCAGAGACGGTCCCTCCTAGCAAACTCCGGCGGCCGGAGTCGATGGACAATCCGTGGTACACTCTTTACCGTCGCCGGCACCGCGCGCGCGGCAAGAAAGGGCGGATAGTTGCGCTCCTATAGTGCAATGACCGGCATTGACGTTCGTGTCGATCGCGCTCCGGCCTCCGCCTCGAGATGTCGCGGCGCCCGCCGAGGAGCGGCGGGCGCACTGCTCGCCGCACTGGTGTGGTGCGCGTCCGGCCCTGCCAGCGCGCAGCCGACGGTGACGGACCCTTCGCTCGCCGTCGACGTCGTTGCCACCCAGTTGGGCGCGCCGACGAGCATCGCATTTCTCGGCGATGGCGATGCGTTGTTTCTCGAAAAGGCGAGCGGCCGGGTGCGGCGCCTTCTGAATGGTGTCGTACAACCCGATCCGGTGTTGGACGTTGCGGTGAACAACAATAACGAGAGCGGCCTCCTCGGCATCGCCATCAACCGCGAGTCGCCGCCGAATGTGTTTCTCTATTACACCGAGGTCGATGATCCGGACGGGAACGGCATACCGGACGCCGGCACGTTGCTCGGCAACAACGTCTACCGCTTCACCTGGAATGCCCAGACGGCCAAGCTCGAGAACAAGCAGTTGCTGCTGAGCCTGCCGGTTGCCGCGAACCAGTCCCACAACGGAGGCGTGCTGGTGCTCGGCCCCACACCGGTGGCGTCGCCAACTCCCCAGACAGGCGATGGCCGCCCTCTGTTCGTGGTGATCGGCGACACCAACCGCAACGGGCAATTAGAGAATAACCCGGCCGGTCCTCTCCCGGACGATACGGGCGTGATATTCCGGCTGCAGCAGGACGGCAGCGCGGCTCCAGGCAACCCGTTCACGCCATACTGCAGCCAGACGACGGCGATGACCTGTCCCGACGGCACCGGCTGCCCGGGCGGCGAGGTCTGCGTCACGCAGGTAGCGCGCTACTACGGGTACGGCGTGCGCAACAGCTTTGGGCTCGCCATCGATCCGGTGACCGGCGCGTTGTGGGAGACTGAAAACGGGCCCGGCAATTACGACGAGATCAACCGTGTGAACGCCGGTTTCAACAGCGGCTGGGTGCCGATCATGGGGCCGGATGCGCGCAGCGCGGCCGGCGTCGACAACCTCTTCCACATGCCGGGCGCCGGCGTGACATTCAGCGATCCGGAGTTCTCCTGGCTCAGCCCGGTCGCGGTGACCGGAATCTTGTTCCCGCACCACAGTGTGCTGGGGCCCGCATACGATGCCGTGGCGCTGGTTGGCGATTTCAACAACGGCCAGCTCTACCGGTTTCCGCTCAATGCCGCTCGGGATGGATTCGACCTCGCCGACATCGCCGGCCTCGAGGACCTGGTCGCCGATTCGGCCGCCGAGCGGGACCTGGTGCGCATCGGGTTCGGGTTCGGCGGCATCACCGACCTCGAGCAGGCGCCGGATGGATCCATCTACATCGTCTCGATCCGCGCTGGCGCCATATATCGGTTGCGTGCCGCGGTGGCGGCGACGCCGAGCGTGTCTCCGACGGTGACCCCGACCGTCACCCCGTCATTGACGCCGACGCCCTATACGGTCAGCGGGATCTTGCGATACTTCGTCGAGGACCGCCCGATTCCCGCCGCCACCGTCGATGCCACCGGCGGGGCGGCAATGGCGTTCGCGACAGGTGTGGATGGAGTGTACTCCGCCGCCCCGCTGGCGCAAACGGATTGGGCGCTGACGCCAAGGAAGACCGGCGGTACCAACCTGGCGATCTCGGCTCTGGATGCGACGTTCATCCTCCAATTCGTGGCCGACCCCGCGATGCGGCCCTTCTCGCCCGTACAGCTCCTCGCCTGCGACACGACCGCCGACGGCGGCTGCACCGCGCTCGATGCCACCCGCATCCTGCAGTACGTGGCGGGAGACACTACGCCGTTCGCGGCTGCCAGCGTCTGCGGCTCGGATTGGCTCTTCACGCCGCAACCCAGCGAGGTGCCGAATCAGACGGCTTCGCCGCCGACGTTGATGAATGAGATGTGCGAAAAAGGACGGATTACCTACACCCCACTGGTCGGCAGCGCAGCGACCCAGAACTACATCGGCGTCATCATCGGTGACGTGACCGGGAACTGGTCCCCGTAGAGCGCCGGGACAGTGTTGCGAGCGCGTCGGCGGCGCGGCGGCTACGCGGGTCGCTCAGGCGGCCGCGCCATCGATCCCATCGATGGGATCGGATATAGGGACCGGATGGCGCTCTGCATCGGCCCGGTTGTGCTGGAGCATCCGGTGCTCTCCGCACCGATCGCCGGCTTCACCGATCGGATCTTCCGCGACATCGTACGCGAGTTCGGGGGCGCCGGTCTGATCTACACCGAGATGGTATCGGCCAGCGGCTGGGTGCAGGGCCGGATGCCGCCCGAGCGCCTCTCCGGTGTGGAAGGCGAGGCGCGCCCTCTCGGCGTGCAGCTGTGGGACCGGGAGGAATATCCGCTCGAGGAAGCCGCGCGCCGCCTGGTGGATCTCGGGGTGACGGTCATCGATCTCAACTTCGGCTGCCCGAAGAAGCGCATCATGGGTACCCACGGCGCGGGTGCGACGCTCCTGCGCGATCCCAGCACGGTCGGGCGCCTCGTGGCCGCTGCCACTCGCGGCGCCGGACGCGTGCCAGTCACGGCCAAGATTCGCCTCGGTCCCTCGCTGGCGTCGCGGACGGCGGTCGCCGTGGCGCGCAGCGCCGAAGCGTACGGCGCAGCGGCGGTGACCGTGCACGGCCGCACGGCCGACGACGGCTACAGCGTGCCCTGCAATCGGGCGCTCATCGCCGAGGTCGTCCAGGCGTTGCGCATCCCGGTCATCGCCAATGGCGACGTGCACGACGACGCTTCGGCGGTAGCGACCGTGCGCGAAACAGGTGCCGCTGGGGTGATGGTGGCTCGCGGCGCGCTCACGCGGCCCTGGGTCTTCCGGGAGATCGCGGCCGCGCTGCGGGGCGATGCCGTCCCGCCGACGCCTGCGCGGGCCGAGCAGCGCGCGCTGCTCCTTCGCCATCACGCCGCCATGGTCGAACGCGAGGGCGACCATTGGGGGACCGTGCTGATGCGCAAGTTCGCGGTGCGGTATCTCACCGGCATGTCCGGCGCGCGCGTGTTCCGCGATCGCATCACTCGCGTGGAGTGCGGGGCGGATTTTCGCGCCACGGTCGAACAGTTCTTCCCCGTCGTGGAGGATGCCGATCGCCAACCGCGTCTGGACTCGGAAGAGTGGCGCGAGCCGTGCGCCGCGCGCGGCTGACGGCGATCTCCTGGCGGGGCAGGGCACCGCAGTTCAGCGGGGCGCGACCGCGCGCAGCATGGCCTCGGTGATCTCCGCCGGGACCCCGACCGGCAGGTTGATCAGCGCCGCGCCCGCGCCGTGCCGATGCCATTCCTGTAGCTGTTCGCGGCAGTGCTGCGGCGAGCCGCAGATGCTGATCGCATCGATGAGCTCGTCGCTCACCGCGGCGATGGCCTCGCGGCGCTTGGCATCTTGATAGAGGGCGCGCACGCGGTCGGCGCTCTCGCCGAAGCCGTACCGGCAGAAGAGCGCGTGGTAATACGCGCCCATACCGCCGATGTAGAATGCGACCAGCGGCTTCAGCAGCGCGCGCGCCGCCGCCACGTCGTCCATCGGCACGACCGCGACGAAGGGCGCGATCTCGATCGCGTCGGGATCGCGGCCGGCCGCGCGGGCTCCTGCGGCGAGCAGCGCGCGGCCATCGCCGAGGTGGCGATAGGGCCAGAACGTCGGCAGCCAGCCGTCCGCCAACGCGCCGAGGTCGCGAATGGCCTTTTCCTGCAAAGACGCGACGTATATCGGAATGTCCGCGCGCAGCGGCTTCATCTCGAGGCGAAAGTGGCGCGCGTCGAAGAGCGTGCTGAGCTCCGGAGCGAGGCGCTCCCCGCGCCACAACGCGCGCATGATGCCGATCGACTCGCGCAACCGCGTGAGCGGTTTCCGATACGGTACGCCGTGGAAGTTCTCGATGACCAACTGGCCACTGGTGCCGAGCCCGATGATCGCGCGGCCGCCGGAAATTTCATCCAGCGTGGCGGCGCTCATCGCGAGCAGCGCCGCGGAACGGCTGAACACGTTGGCGATGCCCGTCGCGACTTTCAGCCGCTTGGTGCCCAACGCGACCTCGGTGAGCAGCTGGAACTGCTCGTAGCCCCACGCCTCCGGGATCCAGATGGAGTCGTAGCCGAGGTCCTCGGCCAGCTGCGCCGCGCGCAGCACCGCCGGCCGGTCATAATCTTTCCAGAACGGCACGATGCCGAGCTTGAGCATGCCGCGTCCTTTAGTACGTCGCGCCACGTTCCGGAAACTAAGGCGCAGGTGGCGTCGGTCAGGCAGGCGCATCCGCCACCGGGCGGCGGCTACACATGGCGGCGCGGAAGCGCTACGCGTAGGCGCGGCCATGGAACAAGTGTTCGCGCATCGCGGGGTGGTCGAGGGCTACTACGGTCCGCCGTATCGGCACGCAGACCGGTTGTGGTGGGTCGAGAAGCTCGGCGCCTGGGGCATGAACCGGTACGTGTACGCTCCGAAGGACGACCCGTTGCATCGCGCGCACTGGCGTACGCCGTATGGAGACGCCGCGATGGCGGAGTTTCGCGAGCTGATCGAGCGCGGCGCGGCCGCCGGCGTGTCCGTCGGATTCGCCATCTCACCCGGCCTGAGCATCGAGTACGGCTCCGCCGCCGATGTCCGCGCGCTGCAGCACAAATTCGCCGCCCTGCGGGCGCTCGGGGCGCGCTTCTTCTCGCTCGCCCTCGATGACGTGCCGAGCGCGCTGCTACATGCGAGCGACCAGGCGTGCTTCGGAACGCTCGCCGCCGCGCACGTGCACCTGGCGCATGCCGTGGCGGGCGCCCTAGGCGGCGACTGCACGCTGTGGCTGGTGCCCACCGATTACGTCGGCACGGAGCCGACCGACTATCTTGAGGCGCTCGGTGCCGAGCTGGAGCAGGGCATCGAGGTCGCCTGGACCGGCCGCACGGTGATCAGCCCGACCATCCGCGTCGACGAAGCGGCAGCGCGCGCGCGTACGCTGCGGCGAAAGCTGCTGGTCTGGGACAACGTGCCAGTCGCCGACGGGCCGATGCGCCCGATGCTGCACCTCGGGCCATACGTGGGCCGTGCCGCCGACCTGTCGCTTCACGTCAGCGGTCTGCTGCTCAATCCCATGGCCCATGCGCACGCCTCCGCGGTGGCCGTGCGCACGGCGGCGGAGTACATGCGCGCGCCCGATCAGTACGACGCGCAGCGCGCGTGGCGCACCGCGGTCGCGGAGATCGGCGCCGGCGCGCCCGGCGCGTTCGAGCTGTTCGCGGCGGCGCACCGCTTTTCGCCGCTGTTGCCAGCCGACCGCGACGGCGAGCTCGAGGCCGCGATCGACGCGGTGAAGCATGCGGTCGCGGGGCGCGCGGGCGCGCCGGCCGCGGTGGCAGAGCTGTGCGCCGCGCTGAGCGCGCGCGTCGCCGCCGCCGAGCTGCTGCGGGCGCAGCTCGACGATCGCGATCTGTGCCAAGAGATCGAGCCGTGGCTGGCTTCGCACCTCGCCGAGAGCGAGCGCATGGCGGCGGCGGCGGACTTGCTCGAGGTGTTGTGCTCGGATGCGAACGCGATGCAGCGCGTGATCGCGTTCTTCCGCTTCGAGGGCATGCTGACGCGCATCCCTCCGGCTGCCGTGGCGAGCTACGGTCCGCGGCGGGTGCTGTATCCGCAGCTCCGCTCGTTGCGCGACGATGCCGCCGGGTTCGGCGAGGAGCCGTCGCTGTTCCTGAATCGCTGCCTCGCCGACGAGCTGGTGCGCTGGGTGGAACAGCTGGCGTTCGAGCAGCTGCGCTGAGACGGGCTGCCGCCGCTCAACCGCGCGAGCACACTCCAGCGCCGGCGCGCGGCGTTTGGCGGAGCAGCCGCTGCCGTGCAGCTCGACGAGCGCGCGAGCAGCGGCCAGCGCGACGATCGGGCGTCACCCCATCGGATATTTGATCGCTCGGCTGACCTCGTCACAGGCGGCGAGGACGTCGGCCGGGAGCGCGACCTCGGCGGCCGCCAACGTGTCGGTCAGCTGGTCGGGCGCGGTCGCGCCGACGATCGTCGCGCCGACGAAGTCGTGGGCGAGCGACCAGGCGATCGCGAGCGTCGGCAGTGCGTACCCGGCGTCGGCAGCGATCTGCGCGTAGCGCTGCGTGGACTCGAGGGCGGCGTGGTTGACGAAGCGGCGGCTCATCGCCTGTTGTCGCGCCGGCCCATGCTCGT
Source organism: Binatia bacterium (assembly GCA_050176585.1). Lineage (GTDB taxonomy): Bacteria > Desulfobacterota > Binatia > HRBIN30 > CADEER01 > CAYYWP01. Next base: position 109,902 of record JBFXHX010000002.1, on the reverse strand, counting down.
ACACGGTGAATCGCGCTCCGCGGGGCCGGGCGCCGCCCGTGTATTTGCCGGACAGCACGCCGCCAGCGAGCGGGCTGTATGCCAGCAGGCTAACCGTCTCGCGCCGGCAAACCTCGGCGAGCTCATCTTCGAAGCGCCGGTTGTTCAGGCTGAAGTTGTTCTGGATGGTCTCGTACCGCACGCAGCCGCGCTCGGCGCTCACCCAGAGGCTCTTCATCAAGCCGTAGGCGGTTTCGTTGCTGCAGCCGGCGTACCGCACCTTGCCCGCATCCACGACCCGGCTGAGGGCGTCCATGGTGTCTTCGAGCGGCAGCCCGCGGTCGGGCCAGTGCGTCTGATACAAATCGATGTAGTCGGTCCCGAGCCGGCGCAGGCTGTCGTCGACCGCGCGCGCGATGTTGCGGCCGTCGAGCGCCGTGCGCCCGGCGCGCAGCGGCACCGGGAACCAGCCCTGGGTCGGCCCGGAGACCTTGGTCGCGATGACCAGCGCGTCGCGCGGCTTGTCGGCCATCCAACGGCCGACGATCTCCTCACTGCGGCCGACGTACTTCGCGTCCGTCGGGACGGGATACGCTTCGGCGGTATCGAGGAAGTCGACACCCGCCGCGTACGCGCGGTCGAGGATGGCTCGGCTGGTGCTCTCGTCGGCTTGATTCCCGAAGGTCATCGTGCCGAGACAGATTTCGGAGACGACGAGGCCGGTGCGGCCGAGACGGCGCTGCTTCATACGCGGGTTCCTCCAGAGGCGGAGATCTTAGCGAGGGGCGCATACGCGTCCAAGCTGGAGGACTCTCGCCGCGCCGCTGTCCGGGTTCTCGCGCCCCGCTCCGCACGCCTCGCGTTCTGCGACGCCGCGGGAAGCCCGTCGCGTGGAAGGCGGCTTTCCGCTACACTCTACGCGCGAGCACTCGGACAGAGCGCATGAGCGACCGACGATCGATCGAAGATCACGAGCACGGTGTGGTGACCGAGACCGACAAGCAGGTCAAGGTCCCGCCGATGTACAAGGTGCTGCTGCACAACGACGATTACACGACGATGGAGTTCGTCGTGCGGGTGCTGCAGAGCGTCTTCCACCGCTCGGAGCCTGACGCGACCCAGATCATGCTGCACATCCACAAGAGCGGCATCGGTGTCGCCGGGGTGTATACGTACGAGATCGCGGAGACCAAGGTGGCGATCGTGGAGGCCATGGCGCGACAGCACGAGTTCCCGCTCAAATGCACGATGGAAGAGGCCTGACTGGATGATGATCAGCCGCGAATTGGAAGTGACGCTCGGCTTGGCGCTGCGCGAGGCCATGCGCCGCCAGCACGAGCACCTCACCCTGGAGCATATATTGTTCGCGCTGCTGCACGACCGCGAGGTCTCCGAGGTGGTCCGGCACTGCGGGGGCAACGTCGATCGCTTGAAGCGCGAGGTGGATCAGTTCCTGGCCGAGAAGATGGAGCGCCTGCCCGACGATCAACGGGTCGAGCCGCAGCAGACGCTCGGGTTCCGGCGGGTGCTGCAGCGGGCCGCGCTGCACGTCCAGTCGGCCGGCAAGGAGCAGATCAGCGGGCGGGATGTCCTCGTGTCGATGTTCCGCGAGACCGACTCGCACGCCGTGTATTTGCTCGAGCGCCAAGGCGTCACGCGGCTCGACGTGGTCAGCTACATTTCCCACGGCGTATCCAAGCTGGCGAGCTCGGATGACGGCGAGCCGCAGACCGACGCGGACGAGGGCGAGGGAGACGACGAGCCGAAGCGATCGCCGCGGAAGGCGCTGGACGCATTTGCCGTCAATCTGAACAAGCGGGCCGCCGAAGGCGATATCGATCCGCTGATCGGGCGCGAGGACGAGGTCGAGCGCACCATTCACGTGCTCTGCCGGCGCCGCAAGAACAACCCACTCTACGTCGGCGACGCCGGCGTCGGCAAGACGGCGATCGCCGAGGGGCTGGCGCTGAAGATCCACCGCGGCGACGTGCCGGAAATCCTGAAGCAGAGCACGATCTACGCCCTCGACATGGGCGCGCTCCTCGCCGGCACGAAGTACCGCGGCGAGTTCGAGCAGCGCTTGAAGGCGGTGATCAACGCGCTGACGAAGGAGTCCGGCGCCATTCTGTTCATCGACGAGATCCACACGGTGGTGGGGGCCGGTGCGACGAGCGGCGGCTCCATGGACGCCTCGAACATCCTGAAACCGGTGCTCGGGTCCGGAAAGATCCGCTGCATCGGCTCGACGACCTACGACGAGTACCGGAGCTACTTCGAGCGCGACCACGCCCTGGCGCGGCGGTTCCAGAAGATCGAGATCACCGAACCGACGGTGGAGCAGACGTACCGCATCCTGAAGGGGCTGAAGGGCCACTACGAGAAGCATCACCGCGTCACCTACACCGAAGGGGCGCTCCGCGCGGCCGCGGAGCTGGCCGGCAAACACATCAACGACCGGCGCCTGCCGGACAAGGCCATCGACGTCATCGACGAGACCGCGGCGGCGCTCAAGGTCCTGCCGCCATCGAAGCAGAAGAAGACGGTGCGCGCGAGCGACATCGAGCGGGTGATCGCGAAGATTGCGCGGATCCCGGCGCGGAGCGTGTCCATGTCGGACAAATCGCGGCTGGAGCAGCTGGACCGCGACCTGAAATTGACCGTGTTCGGTCAAGATGCGGCGATCGAAGCGGTGGCCACGGCGATCCGCGTTTCGCGCGCGGGCCTCGGTCGCCCGGAGAAACCGGTCGGCTGCTTCTTGTTCGCCGGGCCCACGGGCGTGGGCAAGACGGAAGTCGCCAGGCAGCTCGCGCACGTACTCGGGGTGAGCTTCCTGCGCTTCGACATGAGCGAGTACATGGAGAAGCACACCGTGTCGCGCCTGATCGGCGCGCCGCCGGGATACGTCGGATTCGATCAGGGCGGGCTGCTCACCGAGGCGATCAACCGCAATCCGCACGCCGTGTTGCTGCTCGACGAGATCGAGAAGGCCCACCCCGATCTGTTCAACGTGCTCCTCCAGGTGATGGATCACGCCACGCTGACCGACAACAACGGCCGCAAGGCCGATTTCCGCCACGTGATCATGATCATGACCACCAACGCGGGCGCGCGGGAGATGGCGGCGCGTGCGATCGGGTTCGGCGGGCGCTCCTCCGTCGAACGCGGGCCGGAAGCGCTCGAAAAGCTGTTCAGCCCCGAATTCCGCAACCGCCTGGATGCCACGGTCCAGTTCGCGCCGCTCAGCCCGGAGGTGATCGAGCGCGTGGTGGAGAAATTCGTCATCGAGCTCGACCTCCAGCTGAACCAGCGGAAGGTCCATCTGTCGATCACGCCGGCGGCGCGCAAATTCCTGGCCGAGAAGGGCTACGATCCGAGCTTTGGCGCGCGGCCGATGGCCCGCCTGATCCACACCGAAATCAAGCAGCCGCTGGCCAACGAGCTGCTGTTCGGCCGCCTGCAGCAGGGCGGGCGAGTCGTGGTTGACGCCGTCGATGGGGCGCTGCGCTTTTCGTACGACGCATCGCCGGCTGCCGCGTCAGGCGAGCCGGCGGAGATGCTCGATGGCGAGCGGCATCACGACGAAGATCTGGATGGCGTCGAAAACCCCGTGCGCGACGATACAGGGAAGTAAGCTGCCGGTCCGCCGGAACGCCCAGCCGATCACGAGCGAGAGGGCCAGCACGCTGGCCAGCAGGGTTGGCAGGCCATAGCCGGCGTGTGCCAGCGCGAACAGCACGCTGGCCGGGATCCAGCCGATTCGCGGCTGCAGGAACCCTCGAAAGAATGCTTCCTCCACCGTCATCGCGACGGCCACGACGGCCAGCTTGCGTTCCACGCTGAGGTCGGCGAGCCACAACAGCAGCGGTGGCACGGCCATGGCCTCCTCGCCGCCCCCGGGGGCATAGCCGATCGCTTGTAGGCCTAGCGCCGCGGCGGCGCCGGTCATCAGAGCGACGCCCCAGCCGAGCAGCCCTATCCGCACCCCGAAGCCGACATCGGCGCTGCTAGCGGTCTCCAGACGCAGGAACCGCCGCAATGGTTCGGGATAGGCGAGCCGCCACCACGCCGCCAGGAATCCGGCCAGCAGCACATGACCGGCAAACAGCGCCGCGAACGGCAGACCATCCGGGTCGACCTGCGCGGCGGCGCCGGGTGACACCACGGGATGGAAGACCGCGACGCTCAAGATACCCCAGAGCAGGACCAGCGCCGCGATACGCCGGGCCGCGGTCGGAAACTCCTCGCGAACGCAGGCCAGGCGGCCGGTCACGGCCAGTAGCACCAGGCAGCCTAGGCCGAGCAGTAGTGCGATCGCGGTCTCGTGTGTGGGAGTCATTCGAGTCTCGATCAGGCAGGTCAGTGGGCGCGCGTCGCTCGGCAGCGGCCGAGCTCAGGCGGTGCGGATGTGGATCGTGCACGCCGAGCCGAGCCCGAGCACGTGCGCTAGGCCGATCCTGGCGTGGTCCACCTGGCGTGCGCCGGCGGCGCCCCGCAGTTGGAGGGTAACCGGCACGCGCGGCACCGACTGATGCATGATCGAATACACCCAGAGCGCGCCGACATCGCTCAGCCGAACAGCGTCGAATTCGCGGATGGCTCCGCACTTTGCGCAGCCGGTGCGGGCGCTGCGCAGAGAGGTTGCACCACACGCACGGCAGCGCAGCCCGGCGAGATAAGGCGGTTCCGCGAGAAGCAGGAATGGGGCGCTGGGGCGTGGAGACGCGGCTGACGGATGTGGCTCTGCCATAGGAAGCGGCGCGCCGTGGACTGTTTCACAGCCTCCGGGCGGCGGCAAGTTGGCACGTGTGGGCACCGCCGCGACGCGATGCGGAGGTCGCGCCGCCTTGTGCGTTGCGGCGGTCTGGCTATGCGGAGCGCGGCGCGCGCGCTCCGCACATCGGGGCGCCGGAGCTACTGCGGCATCCAGTTCCCCGAGACGTCGCCGATCACCAAACCGATGAAATCCTGGCCCGTGGCACTGCCGGCCAGGGGCGTGTACTCGACTGCGCCCATGACGCACATGTTGTTCGCCAACATGGGCTCTATCAACGTCTGATTCGGCGCCGGGTCGGGCATCGGTACGAACAGCCAGTCGGAGTTGCAAAGGCCTGGGGCTTGCAACCCCGGGGGGATCTGGGCGACGAATTGGAGGATCCGGGTCGCATCCAATGCGCTGCAGGTACCGTTCGCCGTGACATCGCACGCGAGCAGCTGCAAATCCGATAGGGGGAACATCGCGGGGTTGGCGATGTACTGCAGAATCAGTGTGGCGTCGAATGCGGTTACGGAGAAGTTGAGATCGCCGATCTTGCGCGGTGTGACCGTCCAGTTGCCCGCCGGAAGCGCGAGGGAATACGCGCCGTTGGCATCGCTGACGTCTGAGACCGTGCCGGGTGTGCCGCTGGCAGTCACCGTCGCGCCCGCGATCGGCCGGTCATCCACGTAGTACCGCAGCGTCCCGCTCACCGTGAATGGGGACGGCGTGGTGGTGGCGGTCGGCGTCTCTGTCGGGGTGCTGGTGACTGCAGGCAACGGCGTGGAGGTCTCGGTCGGCGTGTGAGTTGCGGTCTCGGTGCCGGTGGACGTGGGCGTGGCTGTGTCGGTAGCCGTCGGCGTGGGGGTGTCGGTGGGAGTGGGCGTGTCGGTCGCGGTTGCGGTCGGAGTGTCCGTCGGAGTTGCGGTGGGCGTGTCCGTGGATGTGGCAGTAGGAGTGTCGGTGGCGGTGGCAGTAGGAGTGTCGGTGGGAGTCTGCGTCGGGGTGTCAGTCGGGGTCGCAGTCGGCGTGTCAGTCGGTGTGTCGACCCCGGCGATTGCGGTGTTGGCACCGGCGATGAGGGCCAGCGCGATGATCAGCCGTGCGACCGACACGGCCGCAAGCCGCGCGCGGAAATACCGAGCCTGGTAAACCCGTTTCATCATTGGCTCCTTCCACCCAAGCCAGGCATGGGGCGGGGCGTGAAGTCTGATGGCATGACGCCCGCGGTGCGGCCTCGGCCGGCGTTAGGCGGTGGTCCGAAAGGCGCCGGGAACGCCGCGGAATCGCAGCACGCAACCCGGGTTGAGGCAGAGTCGCAGCCGGAGTCGGCACCCCATTCGCATTGTCCTTTGAACGCGCAACGCCGACGGCGGCCCATTCACCTCCAGCCCAAGCTCGCCCTCGAGCGCTGCGTTAGAAGATTTTGACTTGACGCCACCCTAGTACGCAATATTTCAGCTAAAACGCAAGATCTTTCTAGGTAGTTGATGAAGGCCCTGAATCATTTGGACTATACAGTACCAAAAAAGGGCCCACCGGTCAGCCACCCGGCGGCATGTGAAAGCTGATTCTAGTGGGAATCCGTACCGGGAATCGGTACCGATGCAGAGCTGGTGGCGGTTTAGCGGCGGACCTCTCGCCGAACAGGAGCCGACAGAACGGCGCCGTCCAGGGGTCGTCACATGTTGCAGCCTAGGCTGGCGAGCGGGCGACTACCGATGACGCGCCAGCGGTCGCGTTCAACCAGGGCGGGGGTGGACGACGGGACATGCAAAGCACTATCGGCAGTGGTGCAGCAGCTCCGTTCGCGGTCACGTCGCACAGGCCAGCTGCTACCAAGGCGATGGCGGGTTCGCCATCGGGTTCGCGATGAACTGCAGAATCAGCACCGCATCGGAAAGCGGTGCTCGCATTATCCAGGTCGCCGATCTTGTGCGCTTTGGCGGTCCAGTTGTCCTGCGGAATCGGCGCGGCCGAATACGCTCCGCTCGGATCGCTGACGAACGACAGCGTACGGATACGCCGCTGGCGGTGACGGTCGCGCCAGCGCTCGGCCGGTCGCCGACGTAAAACCGCAGGGTGCCGGTCACGGTATACGGGGTCGGCGTGGCGGTGGTGGTGACCGTGGCCATCTCGGTTGCCCGTCTGCGGCGTCATGGCGGTCTGGGTGTGGGTGTCCGCGGTGCCGGTGGCGGTCGCGGTTGGCGTGTCCGTCGCGAGGCCTAAAGAGTCGACCGAATATCCCGCCCTGCGCAGTGCTCTGCCATACCACGACGAAGGAACTCGCCGGGCTGGCGGAGACCGAAGGGCGAACTGACTGTTGGTCGTGTAAGTGTTGACCTGGAATTCGCCGCTCAAGAGGGTGCAGCAAAATACTTTGGGCACCGTGCGCCGTGCGATCACGTCACTGGATGCCGGCGTCCGCGCGCACGGGGATGCCGAACCCCGCCATGCGCTCGAGTTGCAGGACCGCTTGCTGGGCGACGAATAGCGGCAACGCGACGAGCGCGCTGCGCGCGCGCGACACCTCGAGCGCGGAGTGGACCGCGACCCATAGCGCGGCGAAGCTCCACAGCAGTAGCACGACGTGCAGCAGCGGGTACCACCGCGGCTCGATCGCGTGTGCGAGCACGCGAAGTATGGTGACCGTCTCCGCGTAGCCGAGGCACCGTAGCAATCTGGAGAGTGACACGCGGCCGGGGCTCAACAACCGGGCGAGCAGGAAGCCGATGAGCCCATAAATCAGCCAGCCGAGCGCCGAGAGGACGACGACCACGAGTACGGCGAGGCCCCAAGTCTCTTCGAGGCCGGGCGATCCTCGCAGGAACCCGGATTCCCGAATCAGTCCGCTCAGGCACACCACCGCCGCTGCCTGACCCGTGGCTGCGGGATCCGCGGCGATCGCCCGATAAAACGGGGCGCGCAGCGCGATGGCCTTGCATAGGCGAGCGACGACGGGTCCGGACGCGCTCTCCTGCGCCAACGGCATCTGGAGGTGATCGTCAGCGACCCAGGCGTTCCCGTGCTTGGTCGAACGGCAGGATCTCTCCACTGCCCGCGCCCGCCACCGCGTCCTGTGCGGCTGCAAAGCCGGAGAACGCGGCCCAACCCTCGCCTTTCGGGCTCGTCTGGCCCGGGACGCGCGCGAACCACGCGCGGGTGCCGTCGCTCCAACCATCTTCGCGCTCGTCGTGGAAGCGCACCGCACCGGGCGCCTCGCCCTTTTGCGTGCGCATCAGACACACCGGATCATCGAAGGAGAGCACGGCGCCGTCGGCGCGCTGCAGCTGCGCTGCGTACCGCGATGCGGCGATTACGGCGCCGCACGCCGCGCACTTGTCGGTGCCGTATGCTGGCGGCGTCCACGCCGGTTCGGTGCGCTGACAGGCGGCCGTGAGGACGGCCATACACAAGACCGCGAGCAGGGTGCGCAGCATGTGGGCCGTCATACTATGGGATGCCGAGCGGATAAATCGCGGCGCCACCTTTACCCGCTGCGGCGCGCGACATAATAGAGTGCAGGGGTGCGCGATGCCCACTGACGACATCGTATTCGAGACACAGATTCCAGAGCTGCCGCTGCTGTTCCGCGGCAAGGTCCGCGACGTGTACGACCTCGGGGATGCCCTGCTGGTAATCGCCACCGATCGCCTGTCGGCTTTCGATGTCGTGCTGCCGACGCCGATCCCGGACAAGGGCAGGGTGCTGACCAGTTTGTCGAGCTTCTGGTTCGGCCGCACCACCCACATCGTCGACAATCACGTGCTCGACCGCCGTCTCGATGCCGTCGTGCCGGCGGCATGGCTCGAGCGCCTGCAGGGGCGATCGCAGATCGTCCGCAAGGCCAAGCCGCTGCCGGTGGAAGCGGTCGTGCGCGGCTATCTCGCCGGCTCGGGCTGGGAGGAGTATCGGCGTCGCGGCACGGTATGCGGCGAACCGTTGCCGGCCGGCTTGCGACAAGCCGATCGCTTGCCGGCCCCGATGTTCACGCCGTCGACCAAAGCCCCACAAGGGCAGCACGACGAGAACATTCCGTTCGCCGAAGCGGAGCGCCTCCTCGGCGCTGAAACCGCGGCTCGCGTGCGCGACCTGAGCATAGCCCTGTACCAATTCGGCGCGAATTGGGCGGAGCAGCGCGGCATCATCATCGCCGATACGAAGTTCGAATTCGGTTTCGTCGACGATCGGCTGGTGCTGATCGATGAGGTGATGACACCGGATTCGTCGCGCTTCTGGCCGCAGCCCGAATATCGCCCCGGCACCTCCCCGCCCAGCTTCGACAAGCAGTACGTCCGCGATTACCTGACCGCGATCGGCTGGAACAAACAGCCCCCCGCGCCGGCGCTGCCGGAAGACGTCGTCGCGCGCACCTCGGAAAAGTACCGCGAAGCGGTCAAGCGGCTCACCACGTAACTCCATCTCGGTTGCGCGGCTCTGCATGTGCTCTGCAGAGCCCGTGAGAGGCACCCGCCTTGATGCCGGCCGGCTCGTCGCCGATCGGCGGGTATGGGTGCACACGTAAGAAAGTCGGTTAGCTCGGTCATTTCTTGCCGCGACTTCCTCTGCGGGGACCGAACGCAGCGGATGGGATGCCGCGGCGGGCCTGGCACCAATCTCGCTTGGGTAGCGCAGATCATGATGCGTGCAGTCATCTTCGGCCGGCACTCGACGTGGAGCAACTTGGCGCGGCTCGCGCTGTTGTTCGCAGTGCTCGCGTTGCTGATGGCTTCGTGCGCTACCAAGCGCGAGCCGGTGAGTGCTCCGCCGCCCCCGCCCGCACCGCCGCCACCCCCGGCGTTATTAGATTTCGAAGCGACCGCCTACTCCATCGAAGGCGAGACTAAGTCGGGGCACCAGGCGCGCCCGGGCGTGGTCGCGGCAGACCCGAAGGTATTGCCGATCGGTTCCCGCATCCGCATTCATGACGCGGGATCGTATTCCGGTACCTACGACGTGCTGGACACGGGACGCACGATCAAGGGCCGCGAGCTGGACATTTACATTGCCAGCGACGCCGAAGCGAAAAAATTCGGCCGGCGGAACGTCAAGGTCGAGATCCTGAAGGGCGACAAGGCGCAAAACAACGGCGACAAGCCCCAGGGTGGCGACAACCTGCAGAGCGGCGACCGAGCGTACTGAGCGCCGCGCTTCGGCGCCGCCGCGCACATCCGCGCGCCGAATCGAACCCCATTGGTGCAGGCGGCGGTTAAACCTCCTCACTCTGCGGTACGCGGCTGGTTGCAGACCGTCAGCCGGCCCCTCGCGCGCGGATATTCAGCGCCTTGAGGCGGGATCCAGCGTGGAGGGTTTGATCCCCAGCAACTCCGCGGCCCCATCGTTTCCATAGATGCGACCGCCGGCGTGCTTGAGGGCGGCGAGCACATTCGCGCGTTCGCGCCGCCGCCACTCGCCCTCGGGCACGACCTCATCGGACGGCGGCGCCTCTGGCGGGCGAGCGCGCGCGGTACCGCCGTCCGGCCCATCGAGTCGCAGCCGCCCGCCGCACGAAAGGATCACGGCACGCTCGATCAGATTCTGCAGCTCTCGAGCGTTGCCCCGCCAAGCGTGGCGTCTGAGCTTTTCGCATTGCCGGGCGCTGATATCTGGCGTGGCGATGCCGAGCTTGCGCGCCGCGAGCGCCGCGAAATGCACGGCGAGCAGCGGAATGTCGTCTCTGCGCTCGCGCAACGGGGGAATCTGGATCGGAAAGACGCTTAGGCGATAGTACAGGTCTCGCGGAAGCTTCCTGCGCGAACTTCGGCCGCGAGGTCGCGATGCGTAGCGGCGATGACGCGCACGTCGACCTCTCGTGCCGTCGCCGCCGACGCGTTCGTACCGGCCCTGCTGCAGCGCGCGCAACAGCTTCGGCTGGACGGTCGAGCGGAAGGTCGCCGACTTCGTCGAGAAAGATCGTGCCTTGGTCCGCCAGTTGGAACCGCCCCGGCCGATCGCGGAGCGCGCCGGTGAAGGCGCCGCGCACGTGACCGAAGAACTCACTTTCGAACATGTCGCGCGGGACCGCGCTGCAGTTGACGGTGATCAGCGCGTTGCCGCTCCGGCGGCTGCGCTCGTGAATCTCTCGCGCGATGATCTCCTTGCCGGTACCCGACGAGGACCGTGGCTTCCGTCGGTGCGACCATGTGCACTTGCTGCAGGACCTTGGCGAACGCGGCGCTCTTGCCGACGATACCCTTGTGCGCCAGTGCGACATCGACCTGTTCGCCCAGATAGACATTCTCGTCTTCGAGCTGGCGGCGGCGGCGCTCGCGCTCGTCCAGCGTCGCTTGGGCGTGTGCCCGCTCCGCTCACAGGCCGGCCGTCCGGAGCCAGATGGTCAGCTGGTTCACGGCGGTTCCCAGCAAAGCCGTATCGAGCTCGGTCGGAAAATCGGCCCGCTGCGACCCCGCGGCGACGATTCCTTGCTCCTCGATACCCAGCGGCACCACCGCGGTGTTCAACGTGCGGCTGTGTAGCGGGTATGGCACTGCAGTCGGCGCGAGCGCCCGCAGGGCGGCGCGAGGCAAGCCGATCTCCGGCGCGCGTCGTCCGATGTCGGGGTCGCCGTCTGCCCGGGCGTCCTCGATCGCCGGGCCGCCGCGCGGGTCGTTGACGCGCGCATAGGCGAGGTCGAGGTGGAGCGCCGCGAGCAGCATGTCGAGGAAGCTCCCGACGACCGCGGGAGCTTCCTGTCCTACCCAGATGAGCGGCAGCGCCCCGAGAGCGGTGAGGTCGCGCACACAGCCGCGCAGTCGCCGGACCTCCTCATCGCGGTCGTGCATGAGCGCGTGCGAGCTCACACTGTCGCCCGTTACGCGGCGCGCTCGGCGCCGCGGACCCGCGACTTGGACTGCTTGTTCACATCCACCGTGCGGAGTTTCCCGGCTGCGGCGAGAATACTCCGGCGCGAGAAAAAAGCAGCACGGCCCAAGCGAGCCCGTGACCGCCGAGCGCGCGCGTCGCCACGCGGGGTGACGGAGACGTGCGCAGCGATGCGTGCGAAAGTCAGCGCGCGCTAGAGGGTTGGGAGCTCGCGCGGCGGCGGGCCCAGCGGGAATGCCTCATCGATCAGCGCGAGCTCCTCGTCGGTCAGCGAGAGGTCGCCGGCGGCGGCGTTCTCTTCGGCGTGCTCGGGAACCGACGCTTTCGGAATCGTGAACAGCGAGGGCCGCCGCACCAGGAAGCGCAACGCGATCTGACGCGGCGTTGCGCCGTGCGCCGCCGCAATCTGTTGCAGCACGCGACCTGCGCTCGAACGTGGGCTCGGAAAGCTCCCGTGGCCGAACGGACTGTAGCCGACCACCGCGACCCGGTGACGCTCGCACCACGGCAGCACGGCGTGCTCGATCGCGCGTTCTTGCAGATGATACAGAACCTGATTGCAGACGAGGTGGTCTGCATCGGCGATCTCCCAGATCTCTTCGAGGTCGGGTACGTCGAAGTTGCTCACGCCCCACGCCAGGATCTTCCCATCGCGGCGCAGCTGCTCGAAGCCCTCGACCGTGTCTTCGAGTGGATGCGAGCCGCGCCAGTGCAGGAGGTACGCGTCGAGGTGGTCGGTGCGCAGGCGCGCGAGTGACCGCTCGCAGGCCGCTGCCGCACCCTGCCGCGTCGCATTCTCGGGCAGGACCTTGGACACGAGGAAGACCTGATCGCGACGTCCGGCGATCGCCTCGCCCACGATCTCCTCGGCATTGCCGTACATCTCGGTATCGATGTGGTTCATCCCGAGCTCGAGCCCGCGGCGCAACGCCGCGACGGCCGTGGCGCGCCCGGCGCTGTCGATCCGCCATGTTCCCTGACCTATGACTGACACTTCGTACGTGGTGGGGCCGAACCGACGGAATTCCATCGCTGTCCTCCGCGCTGAGGGGATCTTAGCGCGTATCGGCGCGCAGCCAATTCCCGCGCCGCAATTTCCGTCGGAGCGCTCCGGCGGGCTCAGAATCTCTCGCGGGCGGCGTGCGCGTGACGCGCGCGGCCGAATACATCGACCATCGCGCGATTGAAGACCGGAATATCCGCCGGCTTGCGGCTCGAGACGAGGTCCCCATCGATGACCACTTCTTGATCCACCCACTCAGCCCCGGCGTTCCGCAAGTCGGTCTTCAGCGACGGCCACGACGCGATCTTCCGCCCGCGCGCAACCCCTGCTTCGATGACCGTCCACGGACCGTGGCAGATCACCGCCACTGGCTTGCCTGCGTCGAAAAACGCTCTCACGAATGCCACCGCCTGCGGCCGCATGCGCAATGCGTCGGGATTCATGACCCCGCCGGGCAGCAACAACGCGTCGAACCCCTGCGGATCCGCTCGATCGAGTGGCACGTCCACGTCGACCGCATCTCCCCAGTCGGTGAAATTCCACCCGCGCACGCGCTCGCTCTGTGGCGAGACCACCGCGGTGTCCGCGCCGGCGTTCCGCAGCGCTTCTCGGGGTTGGAGAAGCTCGACCTGCTCGAAGCCGTCCGTGACCAGAATCGCGACCGCGAGTCCGTTCAGATCACTCATGTCCTTCACTCCTTCTCGAGTAAGCTGGAACTGATCGAGCAGGGCGCGTGCCAGACGAGACCATCAGCGGCGCGCGCTCCATTGTCACCGGCAGAGATGTCGCCCGCGCCGCGAGAACTCGTGGTGCAACGAGATTTCGGGGCGGTGCGGGCGGCGCATCCACTCCGCCCGCGCTGACTCCTGCTGCGGCGGACGTCGCACGTCCGCTGCATTCGTCCGCCAATCGGGCTGGTGCGACATGGCCGAGCATCCACCAGGGATCGCGGCGGGTGAGGTCGGTCGCGGCTCCTGAAACGGTCGGTGCTCCGCACGGCCGGCGAGCGACACGCATGCCACGCTTCATCGCGATCGATCCGCCGGCGCGCGGCGCAAAGCGCCGCCCCGGTGGGGTGGTGGGGCCAGCGACGGATCGCGTGATCACGCCGGCGGCGCGCTGGCGCGGCGCAGCCGATCCATGATGGCGCGGCCGATGCCGCGCTCGGGCACGGCGAGCGCAACGATGCGTCGATAGCCGGCGCCGTCCGCCGCCCGCAGCGCCGCGAACAGCCGTGCGGCCGCGACTTCGAGGTCGCCTTCGGCGGACAGGATCTCGACCGCGGCGAAACCGGCGGTATCCGCGCACGGGACACACGAGAGCAGTGCGGTATCGCGGCGCTCGACGGGTGAAATCTCCGACGCGGAAGATGCGATCGTCAGCGGCGTGCGCGGTGCATAATGCCTCGGCAACTGCCCGGGCGCCGAGGGCAGGCGCGCATCGGTGCGCACCCGGATTGGGCCGAGTGCCTGTTCGAGCGCCTCGAGCGAAATGGCGCCATGGCGGAGCAGGGTAGGCGTGGCTTCCGCGAACGAAACGATGGTGGATTCGAGGCCGACGCGACAGGGGCCGCCATCCAATATCATCGGCACCGCATCGCCGAGCTGCGCGACGACGTGCGCCGCCGTGGTCGGGCTCACGTAGCCGAACGGATTCGCGCTGGGCGCGGCGATGGGCCGCCCGGATCGCCGGAGTAGCTCGCGTGCGACCGGATGGTTCGGCACCCGCACGGCCACCGTGGGCAAGCCCGCGGTCACGATGTCAGGGATGCGCTCGTGCTTCGGCACGACGATCGTGAGCGGTCCCGGCCAATACCGAGCCACCAGCTCGCGGGCGGGGGCCGCGGCGCTCGCCGCGACTTCCGCGATGTCGTGCGCCTCTGCGAGGTGAACGATGAGCGGGTCAAAAGCGGGCCGCGCCTTGATGGAGAAGACGCGCGCAGCGGCGCGCGCGTCGGTTGCGTCGGCGCCGAGGCCGTAGACGGTTTCGGTGGGAAACGCGACCACCTGTCCGCCGCGCAGCAGGGCCGCGGCGCGCTCGATGGCGTCCGGAGTAGGCGCGATGATCATCGGCGTGATCTGGCATTGCTACGCCGCCGCGATGCGAATCGCCAGGCGGTGTCGATCTCCGTCAGCGCTGGAGGAGCTGCAGCTTGTTGTGCGCTGCGCGGCCCACCTTGGCGCGGCCATGCCGCGCCGCCAGATGGGCAAGGACCCCCTCGGCAACGGCGCGCGGTTCGCCGAATTGCTCGGCGAGCGCGACCGCGATGTACTGCACGTCTTCTGGGAGCCAGCGCCCGCTCCTTATGCAACCGCTCCGCGAGCGGAAACGCGATGCGGCGAGCGTGCGAAACACGTCCAGGCGCGGGTCTCGCGGGCGCGCCGCACCGAACGGACGCCGGTGGGTCTGTAACACCGCCAGCGCGTACGCGAACCGCGTTCGTCGTCCCACGCGCCGTATCCTTGAGCAGCGCGAGCCCGCGCGCGCTCCCGGCCACCGCTCGCGCTTGTGGTGCGCGGTCTCGGATCTGCTCCGCGAGCTTGGCGGGGTCCGAGGCCGTGCGGCACGTGATGGATCGCGGCGTACAGCCTGTTCGTCGCGGTCTTCCAACGCTTCCACCGAGCTCTCCCACAATGGCCCAGCGTTGAGCTTGGCCGATGCCACCAACGGCGTCCGGTGGCCCTTCGCGGAGTCTTGGCTGCGCCGGACGGCGTCGGCGCGCTCCTGCGCCGCGAGCGGCACGGCGCCGACCAGCGCCTCGCACGCGGCCCGACTCGTGTCGATGTCGTCGGATGCCATCAGCCCGAAGAGCACGTCCAGAGCCGCGCGACCGCGCACCCGCGTGCACCGCGCGATGATGCTCTGCAGGCGCCGATGGGGCGCGCCGTTCAGCGCCTGGTTCGCGGCGATCACCGCGGCGGGCCCGTGTGGGGCGAGAATGGCGACTGCGCGCTAGCGCACGGGTTCGTCCTCGGCGTCGAACAGCGGCAACACCGCGCCAATCGCATGCGGGGCTGCAGAAAGATGTTGTGCCGCATCGGGCGTTATTCGCCGTCCGGCCAACCGGCGTAGATTTCGCCGTCGCGCACTTCCAGCGGGATCGGTGTGAGGCAGCGCCCGATTGGCGGCCCAGCCACGCATTCGCCGCTGAGCGGGTCGTACACCGCCCCGTGGGTGGCGCACATGATGTGCGCGGCGTCTTCACTGAGGAACTGATTTTCCACCCAGTCCAGCGTCATGGGGACGTGACAGCAGCGGTTCACGTACGCGACCAGGGCGCCGTCGTGGTTCAGCGCGAATGCCTCCAGCGCGCGGCCGTCGCGCTCGAGCACGAACTTCACGGTGCGCCTGGGCGGCAGGTCCGCGACACGCGTGACCAGCGTGCGGCTCATGATTGCGGTGCTATCAGTCGCGCGCACAGCATTAGAATACGCGGCGATGCGAAGTTTCGCGACTTGCGTCTGCGCGTTGAAGTCGGGGCGGTGGGGGTGCGCGCCGCCGCCTTGCGCCCGCGTCGTGGGCTGATATGACGCATGGAAATTCAAGCCGATGCGGCGGTCTGGTGAGGAGAGTGCGATGAGGACGATGCGCGTAGTCATTAGCTGTTTGCTACTCGTGGGTTTGAGCGCCGCCGCCGTCGCGGCCGCAGAAGGAGGAAATACCGTGGCCGCACAAGGAGATAACCCGGTAGTACTGATGAAGACGTCGCAGGGCGACATCACGATCGAGCTCGATCAGGCAAAGGCGCCGGTGACGACGGCGAACTTCCTGTCCTACGTCAATGACAAGTTCTACGACGGCACCATCTTTCACCGCGTCATTCCGGCGTTCATGATCCAGGGCGGCGGCTTCGACAAAGACATGAGCCAAAAGAAGACGAAGGCGTCGATCAAGAACGAGGCCGCTAACGGCCTCAAGAACCAGACCGGCACCATCGCCATGGCGCGCACCATGGATCCGAACAGCGCCACGGCGCAGTTCTTCATCAACACCAAGGACAACGTCTTCCTCGACCACCGCGACGACTCGGCGCAGGGCTATGGCTACGCCGTGTTCGGCAAGGTGGTGAACGGGATGGACGTGGTGCAGAAGATCGAAAAGGTGCAGACGACGACGAAAATGCCGCACCAGAACGTGCCGGTCACCCCGGTGGTGATCGAGAGCGTTCGCGTCGTCGAGAAGCCGTGAGCCGCCGTGCCGCCGGCGTCATCTTCGACCTGGACGGCGTGCTCATCGATTCCGAGGCGCTGCAGCACCGCGCGTACAACCAGGTATTGGCGCGCTTCGGGATCCAGGTCGACGCCCAACTGTACGGGCGCGAGTGGATCGCCGCCGGACGCGGTCCCGAGTACGCTGTCCGCACCTATGGGTTGCCGGTCACGCCCGCGGAGCTGCGCCGGCTGAAGGATCCCGTCTACCACGCGCTCTTGCAGCAGGACGTGCAGCTCGTCAGGGGCGCTCGTGAAGCGGTGGCTCGCCTGGGCGCGGCGTTTCCGCTCGTCGTGGCGACGAACTCGAACGCGCAGGATACCGCGTTCGTGCTCGAGCGCTTCGGGCTACGCGCGGCTTTCACCGCCGTGGTGACGCGCGAGGGGTATGAGAACGCCAAGCCGGCGCCCGATGCGTTCGCCGCTGCCGCCGCGGCGCTCGGGCTCCCACCAGAGCGCTGCGCGGTCATCGAGGATGCCTACAAAGGCGTCGCGGCGGCGGCGGCGGCGGGCTGCGCGTGCATCGCCTTTCCGCACGACTATACCGCGGAGAACGACGTGAGCCGCGCCCGCGCGGTGATCCGCAGTCTCGACGAGCTATCGGTGGAGTTGGTGCGCGCCGTGCTCGGCGATGCGTGAGGTCGGCGCACTGCCGCGCTTGTCAGGTGCGGGATGCGGTGGTACGCCGCCGGCGCGAGGCGTTGAGCACAAAGTTCGGCGTGGCGCTTTTCGGTTGCGCGCCTATCGAGCGCGTGACACGCCTGGCGATGGGAGGCGTGTCGAGAGCAGGGACGTCATGGATATCGAGCTCATCGGTCGGTTCTTGGTGACGGCGTTTTTCGCCGCGGTGTTTCTACAATCGGCGCTCGACAAGCTCACCGACCCGGCGGGCAACCTCGAGTTCCTCGAGAGTCATTTCCGGAATAGCCCGTTTCCCGCCGAGACGGTCCGGCTGTTGTTCTGGGCGCTCACTGCGCTCGAAGCGGTGGCCGGCATGCTGTGCGGCCTCGGAATCCTGTTCGGCAGCTTCGCCCACCGCGGCTTGAACATCGCCTCGGTGGGTATCGCGATCGCGGGTCTTGCGCTGCTCGCCCTCATCACGGGCCAGCGGTTCGCCAAAGACTATCCCGGAGCCGCGGTGGTCGCGGCGTACTTTGCCGTGGCGCTGCTGGGCCTCGGGTACTTCGGCTAGACAAAGCCGCCACCCGAGCACGGGCGCGCTCTGGCGATCTGAGAGCGCAACCCGTGCGGCGCGTCGCGGAACGCGCCATTCGGCCGCGCGGCGGCCGCGGCGAATCGATCAAACGCGCATCAGCGCACTTCCCACGTGTCGCCCTGCGCGAACAGCGCGTTGAGATCGCCCTCGCCCTGCTTCTCGCGCGCCTGGGCGATCTGCGCATGGATTGCCTGATCGTAGGTCGGCCGTTGAACAGCGCGAAATACGCCGAGCGGCGTCGGAAATTCGGCGGGCATGGAGCTCAGCAGGAAGGCGAGGGCGGCATCCTGCTCGTCGTGAACGAGCAGATCGTTCTCGGTGATATCGCCGCCGAGCGTCACGACCTCGAGGCGCTGGCCGTTCAGGCGAATGCCCTTGTCGCGGTTCTTGCCGAACACCAGCGGCTTGCTGTGCTCGAGGAGCACGACATTGTCGGCTTTGGTCTCCTTCTCGCTCACCGGAGACCATGCGCCGTCGTTGAAAATGTTGCAGTTCTGCAGGATCTCGACAAACGCCGCGCCGCGATGCTCGCTGGCGCGCTTGATGATCTGCTGTAGGTGCTTGGCGTCGACGTCCACGGTGCGCGCGACGAACGTCGCCTCCGCACCGAGGGCGACCAGGATCGGGTTCAGCGGATAATCGATCGAGCCGAGCGGAGTGGACTTGGTCACCTTGCCGATCTCCGACGTCGGCGAATACTGGCCCTTGGTGAGCCCGTAGATGCGGTTGTTGAAGAGCAACAGGTTGATGTCGAGGTTCCGGCGCAGCACGTGCAGCAGGTGATTGCCGCCGATGCTGAGGCCGTCGCCATCGCCGGTCACCACCCACACGGACAGCTCGGGACGCGTCGCTTTCAGACCCGTCGCGATGGCCGGCGCGCGGCCGTGGATGGAGTGGAAGCCGTACGTGTTCATGTAGTACGGAAAGCGGCTCGAGCAGCCGATGCCCGAGATGAACACGATGTTCTCGCGCGCGATGCCGAGCTCCGGCATCACCTTCTGCACCTGCGCGAGAATCGAATAATCGCCGCAGCCGGGGCACCAGCGCACGTCCTGATCGGTGACGAAATCCTTGCGCGACAGGGTGGGAGTGGCCACGGGCGTATTCATCGGGATGCCTCCAGCATCTTCTTGGCCTTGCTCACGATCTCACTGACCTTGAACGGCTGGCCCTGAATCTTGTTGAGGCCGACGGCGTCGACCAGGTACTCGGCGCGCAGCAGCCGCACGAGCTGGCCCATGTTCAGCTCCGGCACCATCACGCGCTTGAAACGCGACAGGATCGCGCCGAGATCGCCGGGCAGCGGGTTGAGGTGGCGCAGGTGCAGATGTCCGACGGCGTGCCCCTGGTCGCGCAACGCGCGCGTGGCGGCTTGAATCGAGCCGTACGTGCTGCCCCAGCCGATGATCAGCAGTTCGCCCTCGGGCACGCCGTGCACTTCGCTGGGCGGAATTTCGCGCACGATGCCGGCGATCTTGCGCGCGCGCACGCGCACCATCTGTTCGTGATTGGCGGGCGCGTAGCTCACGTTGCCGGTCAGATAGTCCTTCTCGAGCCCGCCGATTCGATGCTCGAGGCCGGGGGTTCCCGGGATCGCCCATGGCCGCGAAAGCGTCTCGGGATCGCGCAGGAACGGGTAGTAACCCTTGGGATCGGTGCGGAACCGCACCGAGATCTCCGGCAGATTCTCCGCGCGCGGGATGAGCCACGGCTCGGCCCCGTTGGCGAGATAGCCATCGGAGAGGAAGAAGACCGGCGTCATGTAGGTGAGCGCGATCCGCACCGCCTCGAACGCCATCCGGAAGCACTCGGCCGGGGTCGCGGGGGCGACGATCGGCAGCGGCGAGTCGCTGTTGCGGCCGAACATGGCGAGCATGAGGTCGGCCTGCTCGGTCTTGGTCGGCAACCCGGTGCTCGGACCGCCGCGCTGGATATCGGCGATGACGAGGGGCAGCTCGGTGCTGATCGCCAGGTTGATCGCTTCGGACTTCAGGCACACGCCGGGTCCGCTGGTCGTGGTCAGCGCGACGGCGCCGCCGAACGCGGCGCCGAGCGCCGCGCCGATACCGGCGATCTCGTCCTCGGCCTGGAAGGTGAACACGTTGAAGTGCTTGTACGTGGAGAGCTCGTGCAGAATGTCGCTCGCGGGGGTGATCGGATAGCTGCCTAGAAACAGCGGCCGTCCAGCCCGCCGCGCCGCCGCGACCATCCCGAGGGCGGTTGCCTGGTTGCCGGTGATGTTGCGGTAGTGCCCCGGCGCAATGGTGGCGGGCGCGACCTTGTACGCGGTGCGGAACATCTCGGCGGTCTCACCGAAATGCCAGCCGGCTTTCAGTACGCGGATGTTGGCCTCGGCGAGCGCTGGCGTCTTTTTGAACTTCTGTTCGATCCACTTCACGGTCGGATCGATCGGCCGCTGGAAGAGCCACGAGGTCAGCCCGAGCGCGAGGAAGTTGCGCGAGCGCATCATTGTGCGCGTGGGAAGGCCGAGGTCCTTGAGCGCGTTGATCGTCAACTTGGTGATGTCGACCTCGAACAGCTGGTAGCGGTCAAGCGAGCCGTCCGTGAGCGGGTTGCCGGCATACTCCGCTTTCTTCAGATTCTGATCGTTGAACTGCTCCTTGTCGATGATCAGAATGCCATTCGGCTGCAGGTCGCCGATGTTCACGCGGAGCGCGGCCGGGTTCATCGCCACCAGCACGTCCGGCGCATCGCCGGGCGTGAAGACGTCGCGGCTGGAGAAGTGCAGTTGAAATCCGCTGACGCCGGCCAGCGTGCCCGCCGGAGCGCGGATTTCGGCCGGAAAGTCCGGAAGCGTGCTCAGATCGTTACCAGCCAGCGCCGTTTCAGTGGTGAAATGCTGTCCCGCCAGCTGCATGCCGTCGCCCGAGTCACCGGCGAAGCGGATCACCACTTCATCCCGGTCCTCGATGCGCTTTGCCGGACTTCCGCCACCAACGGTTGCCGTTGCGCTTTCTGGTTCCATGGTGCTCTCCGTTCTGTCGTCCTCAACGCCCCTGGCCACGTCTAAAACGTTATCGGCAAGGGCGTAAACGCATCGTATATCGAATTGGCTGGCGGCGCTTCAACCCGGCAAGGGCGGTTCGGTATTTTTGCCGCTAGTGGGTTTCGGAGGACGTCGAGCGCCGGCGAGCCGGGCTCATTTCACCGCGCCCTGTGCGAGCGCCGCGACGACGGAGTACTCGGCCGGCGAGCCGGTGTCCGCCTGGCGCAGTTCGATGTGCACGTCCAGCTCGCGCTCGAGCTCGCGTATCGCGGCCGGTTCGTACTGGGCGAGAAAGGTGGCGACCGCCGGATCGACGACGACGTCGAGGCGCTGCACGGGCGCGTTCACCGTCGCTTCGCGGCGAATGCGGCGTAGCACCTCGTAGCTGGTGGTGGCGATGGCCTTCACGTGCCCGCGCTCACCGCAGGTGGGACACGGTTCGCAGAGCCGCTGCGTCAAGCTCTCGCGCGTGCGCTGCCTGGTCATCTCGACGAGCCCCAGCTCGGAGAGGCCAAGGATGGTCGCGCGCGCTTTGTCGCCCTTCAGGGCATCGCCGAGCGCGGCGAGCACCGCCTGGCGATCTTCGGCGTGCGCCATGTCGATGAAGTCGATGATGATCAGCCCGCCGATGTTGCGCAGCCGGAGCTGGTCGACGATGACGCGGGCGGCCTCGACGTTGGTGCGCAGCGCGGTCTCCCGCGCGTCGGTCTTGCCGACGAAACGGCCGGTGTTCACGTCGATTGCGGTGAGCGCCTCGGTGTGATCGATGACGATGTAGCCACCCGACTTCAACCACACCTTCCGCTCGAGCGCCTTGTTGATCTGGGCTTCGATGCCGTACCGCTCGAACACCGGTTCGCTGAGCTCGTACAGCTCGACGCGCGGCCGCCAGCGCGGCATCACCTCGTCGATGAAATCGAGGATGCGCTGGTAGTCTCGGCGGTTGTCGACGACTACGCGCGCGACGTCGCTGGCGGAGAGATCCCGCATGGTGCGCAGGATCACGTCGAGCTCGTGGTGCAGAATGGCGGGGGCGGGCAGGCTTTCCGCCTTGCGCGACAGGCGCTGCCACTGCCGGCGCAGCAGGCGCAGGTCGGACTGGATCTCGCGCTTTGACACGCCTTCGCACGCGGTGCGGATGATGATTCCGCCCATGTCCTGGGCCACGGCTTCCACGGCCTCCCGCAGGCGCGCGCGCTCGCGTTCGCTGGCGATGCGCCGCGAGATGCCGACCTGCCGGCTGTGCGGCAGATAGACCAGATACCGGCCCGGCAGCGAGATGTTCGACGTGACGCGCGCGCCTTTCGTGCCGATCGGCTCTTTGCTGATCTGGACGACGATCTCCTGGCCCTTCTGCAGGCGCTCTTCGATCGGCGGCTGGTTGCTGCGCGGCGGCGCGAGGGGCTCGGCGCCGTCACCGCCCTCCTCGGGCACGACCCCATCCGAGGTGTCGCGTAGCGCGTACTCGTCCGCGCTGAGGGGGAAGAAGTCCGCGCCCGGCAGGAACGCGGCTTTCTCCAGACCGATGTCGACGAACGCCGCTTGCATGCCCGGTAGCACCCGCAGGACGCGGCCTTTGCAGATGCTGCCGGTCAAGCTGCGCTCGCGCACGCGCTCGATGTGGATCTCGAGCAAGCGCGCATTTTCCATGGTCGCGACGCGCGCCTCCTGCGCAGTCGCATTGATGATGATCTGCCGCGGCACGGCGGCGGCCTACTCTGACGCGGCCGCGGCGCCGGCGCCGTCGGCTGCGGAGGAATCCGTGCGGTAGAAGGCGCGGGTCTTGTGCAGCGGCATGGCGCGAGCGGTGTCGCGGTCGATATCCAGCACGGCCGCGAGTAGATCGGTCGGCTTCACCGATCCGTCCGGGCCGAAGCGCAGCTCGAGCTCGATGCAGCTCGGCGCGATGCGCGCGACGCTGCGGACGAGCGGGCGGGCGTCGATCGCCTTGGCGCCGTTGCCGGTGCGTTTCTGCATCGGGAAGGAGTCGCGGGCGAGGAAGTCGGCGAGGCGGGCGTCGACGGCGTCGGTGCCGCCGGTGCCGACCGCATCGGTGATGTCGACCAGATACCGGAACCCGATGAGCCCGTGCTCCGGGCTTGGCGCCCGCAGGTCGATCGCTTCCGCGCGCTGGATCGTGAGCCCCTCCGGCAGGTGGGCGCCGAACCGGCGCCCCACCTCGGCGGCGGGCAACATCTCGGTGAGATCGATATCCAGCAGCTCGCAGTCGCTTTCCGCTCCGACCGGCAGGCCCGGGCTGAAGCGCAGGCGAGGGGCCGGCCGATGGCCCTGCGAGAACGCGAGCGGGAGGCCGCCGCGCCGGCACGCGCGGTTGAAGACCTCGATGAGCTCGAGATGACTGATGAAGCGCGCCCGCCCCCGCTTCGCATAGGTCAGCCGCGCGCGCATGGCGGCGGGCGCCGTCGAGATAGCGGGCGCGAGCGCCTCAGTGCCCGCGCCGAGCCACTCCTCGGCGTTGCCGAGACCGCGCTGGCCGGCTGCGCCCGCCGGCACGGCCACGGCGTCCGTGGCGGTGCCGGTGCTCGCTGCGCGTTCGCGACGCCTCGCGGGCGCCCCCGAGCGCGCCGCGCGCGTCTGCACTTTGTGCCAGCCGCGCGGCTCCCAGCCGCCGGGCTCGGCTTCGGCGCCGACAGTGATCTGCGCCCAGTTGTCGACCACCTCGCCGCGGTGCTCCCCGCCCTTGGCACCCTTCAGGTGGTAGGTGACGTTGCGGACCTGGGTGAAATCGCAAGCGCCGCAATAGGTACACCGCTCGATGCTGCAGTCCGGCGTGAGCTTGCCCTCGACCGCGTAGGCGAGCTCGCGCTGTAGAAAGGCTTTCGTGACGCCGCAGCTCAGGTGATCCCACGGCAGGACCTCGTTGAGATACCGGCGCCGCAAGTACTGCTGTGGGTCGACACCGGTCTCGGCCAACGCCTCTTCCCAGCTCTCGAAGCGGCAATGCTCGGTCCAGCCATCGAAACGGCACCCGCGGCGATACGCGGCGATGAGGGTGGTGGCGAGGCGGCGATCGCCACGCGAGAAAACGCCCTCCAGATAGGACGTGCGGGCGTCGTGCCATTTGAACCGAATGCGCCGCTTGCCGAGCTCGCGGCGCAGCAGCGCCTGCCGCGCCTCGGTTTCGGCCACATCGACCTGTGCGGCCCACTGAAAGGGCGTGTGCGGCTTCGGGACGAAGGTGGAGACGCTCGCCGTGACCTCCGGATAGCCCTTGCCGGCGGCGCGTACCTTGGCGGCCAGGTCGGCGATGGCGACCAGATCGGCGGCGTCCTCGCCCGGTAGGCCGAGCATGAAGTACAACTTCAACGCCCGCCAGCCGAGGCCGAAGATCTGCCGCGCGGCCTCGATCAACTCCTCTTCGTCGTATTCCTTCTGAATGATGTCGCGCAGGCGCTGCGAGCCCGCCTCCGGCGCCAGTGTGAAACCGGTCTTGCGCACACGGCGGATCTGCTCGAGCAGCGAGGGCGCGAGCGCATCGACGCGCGTCGACGGTAGCGACACCGCCACCCGCTGTCCCGCGTAGGAGTTCATCAGCTCCGTCAGCACCGGGTTCACGCAGCTGTAGTCGCCCGTGCTCAGGCTGAGCAGCGACAGCTCGTCCGTACCAGTGGCGGCCACCGCCCGCTCGGCCTGTGCCAGCACGCGGCGCGGGTCGCGTTCGCGCAGCGGGCGATAGATGTAGCCCGCCTGGCAGAAGCGGCAGCCTTTGACGCAGCCGCGCATCACTTCGAGGCTCGGCCGGCCGTGGACGACGCGCACGTTGGGCACGACATGTGTGTCGGTGAGCGGTACGGAGTCCAGGTCGCGCAACACGCGTTTTTCCACCACCGCTGGCAGATTCGGACGCGTCGGCTCCACCGCCACGAGGCGGCCGTCGGCGGCATAGCGCGGCGCGTAGAAGGCCGGCACATACACCCCGGGTATGCGCGCCAAGGCGTGCAGCAGGGCCTCGCGGTCGCGGCCATCCCACCCGAGCACGGCGTTGCAGATGTCGTGCACCGCCTCTTCGCCATCGCCGAGCAGCACGGCATCGAGGAAGTCCGCCAGCGGCTCGGGGTTGAAAGCGCACGGCCCTCCGGCGATGACCAGCGGATCGCCGGGGCCGCGCTCGGCGGCGCGGAGCGGAATGCCGCCGAGATCCAGCATGGCCAAGAGATTCGTGTAGGTCAGCTCATATTGGAGGCTGAAACCGACAACGTCGAAATCGTGCAGCGGCGTGTACGTCTCGAGCGAAACCAGCGGATGCCCGGCTTCGCGCAGCGCCGCTTCGAGGTCGAACCACGGCGCGTAGACGCGTTCGGCATACACGTCGGGGCGGGCGTTCAGCAGCCCATATAGAAGCTGGAGTCCGGGGTGCGACTGGGCGATTTCGTAGACCTCGGGAAAGGCGAGGGCGAACCGCAACGCGACGGTGGCCGGTTCCTTGCGGACCGTGCCGAGCTCGTTGCCGAGATAGCGCCCGGGCTTCTCCACGCGGGCCAAAAGGCGTTCGTAAGTGGCGGCGCAGATCGACATGACACGCAGGGCCGGATGATAGGGGACAACCCGTCGCAGTAGCAACCTGACCCGCACGGCGCGGGTGCGGGCGACTCAGCCCCGCCGAAAGCGTCAATTTCACGCCGCTCCGCGAGCGGGCGACCGGGTTCAGCACGGGAGCGAGTCCGGCCCGCTGGCGCGGCGCCCCACTTCGGGCGGGCGATCTTCAGGGCTGCAGCTCGGTGCTCCAGTAGGCCGCGTCGACCGAAGAGAGGAACGGCAGCCATTCGCGGTAGCGCCGCAGGCTGAACGTCTCGAGCATGAACGGTGTCCACTCCGGGCGCCGCGGCGCGCGCAACAGCTTCATACCCGATTCCCGCGGCGTGCGGCCGCCTTTCTGGCGGTTACAGCCGTGGCAGGAGCAGACGATGTTCTCCCACGTGGAGGTGCCGCCCTGCGAGCGCGGGATGACGTGATCGAGGTTCAATTCGGTGCGCACGAAACGGCGGCCGCAATACTGGCAGGTGTTGCGATCGCGGGCGTACACGTTGAAGCGGTTGAAGCGCACCTGCCGCTTCGGGATGCGATCGTAGGTGAGCAGCAGGATGACCCGCGGCACGCGGATGATGCGGTCGATCATCCCGATCGTGTCGTCGTGCAACGTCGCCGACAACGCCGACCAGCTGGCGAAGTCGAAGGTGCGGTAGCTCTCGTCCACCGCTTCGGCCAGGCCCTGGTAGAGCAGAGAAAAAGCGCGGCGCACGGAGGTGACGTGTACCGGCAAGTAATTCCGGTTCAGAACCAACACCTTCGTGTTGAGCACCACCGCCCCGCCGACCATAGGCTCGCGCCTCCTGAGCGTACTTCGGGCGAGCGTTACTGGGCCGTTTTTTTGAAGTCAAGCCGGGCGCTCCGGTCGCACCCCGCCCCCTTTTGCGGCGCATTGCGCACCGGCGCGCCAATGATGTCGAAACCCTTTCCGTATCGCCGTCCGTACATGTGCCTGCCGCGAGCAGCTCGACCGCCCGCGGCGTGCGCTCCTGCGGGCGCGTCGGCGCTCGGCAAGGGCGATTTCGGCACACGTATCAACCGCCGGCATGCCACAAGATATGGGGCTCTCGTGCCTCGCTGTACGCAATTTCTTGACCCGGGACTGCAGCCGTGCGATGGAGGTGTAGTCTGAGGCGGTGGGGTGTTGGCATGCGGATCAAGCGGCTCGAGCTGGTCGGTTTCAAATCCTTCCCACAGCGAACCATTCTCGACTTCCCAAGCGGCGTAACCGGAGTCGTCGGACCGAACGGCTGCGGCAAATCGAACATCGTCGACGCGCTGCGCTGGGTGCTCGGCGAGCAATCGCCCAAGCACTTGCGCGGCGATGCCATGGAAGCGGTGATCTTCAACGGCAATGAGCAGTTGGCGCCGCTCGGCATGGCCGAGGTGTCGCTGACCTTCGACAACGATCGCCCGCTCGAGCCCCAGACAGATCTCGATCTCGAGGTGTCGACGCTGCCTGCGCACATCCGCGCGCTGCCCGAGATCACCATCGCGCGCCGGTATTTCCGCTCCGGCGAATCGGAGTACTTGATCAACCGCACGCCGTGCCGCCTGAAGGACATCACCGAGCTGTTCCTCGGCACGGGCGTCGGTAGCAAGGCGTACGCGGTAATCGAGCAGGGCCGCGTCGAGCAGTTGATCAATGCCAAGCCCGAGGACCGTCGGCTGTTCATCGAAGAAGCGGCTGGCACCACGTTGTACCGCAGCCGCAAGCTGGCCGCCGAGCGCAAGATGGAGCGCACGCGCGAGAACTTGGCGCGCGTGAACGACATCCTGCACGAGATCGATCGGCAGGCGCAGTACCTGGAGCGGCAAGCGAAGAAAGCGGAGGTGCACAAGCAACTGTCGGAAGAGCTGCGCGGCCTGGAGTTGCGCGTCGCCGGCCGACAGTGGCGCTCCCTCCGCGCGGAATTATCCGGGCTCGACGAGACGCGCGCGCAGTTGGCGGCAGAAGCGGAAACGCTGCGCACGGCGCTGCAGGAGTACGAGCGCGCCCATGAGACCGCGGCGGCCCACGCCGCCGCTGCCGAGCGCGAGCATGCCACCGCCCGCGAGCGGCTCGCCGTGCTGGAAGCGGAGCGCGCCAGCGTCCAGCAACGCATCGCAATGCTCGCCCAGCAGCGCGCCGAGCGCGAGCGGCGCGAGGCGCGCCTGAGCGAGGATGCCGAGAAGGCGCGGGCCGGCCTCGAAGATTCTGCGGAGCGGCTGCGGCAGGCGGATCGCGAACGCGGTGCCTGCGCGCAGTACCTGCTCTTCGATGAAGGAGAGCTGCGCGGCCGCGAAGTCGAGTTGAGCAGCGCGCGCGCGGCCTCCGCCGAGCGCGTCACCATGTTGGAGGCCGCCAAGAGCGCGCTCGTCGACTGCGTCACGCGCGAAGTCGAGACGCGCAACGCGCTGACCACGCTGGCGCGCCGGCGCGACGAGATCGCCCGCCAGCTCGACAAGCTGCGCGCCGAAGAGGCGGCGCTCGAGCAGCGCCGCGCGGAGATCGAGGTGCAACTGACCGCGCGCCGGGCGGACCTGGAAGCCTTGCGGGTCGACCTGGCGCGCACGACCGACGCGCAGGCGCGCAGCGCGGCCGAGCTGCGCGCGCTCGCGGAAGCCCGCCGGCGTTGGGAGCGCGAGGCCGCCGAGCTCGAAGGCGTCTTGCTCCAGGCGCGCTCGCGCCTCGAGTCCCTCGAGCAGATCCAATCCAACTACGAGGGATTCCAGCGCGGCGTGCGCGCGATCATGCGCCAGGAGGCCAGCCCCGAGGGCATCTTGGGCGTGGTGGCGGACGTGATCGACATTCCGCAGCAGTACGAGCGGGCGGTCGCCGCAGCGCTCGGCGACCGGCTCCAGTACGTGATCGTGCGCGGCGAAGAAGAGGGCGCCGTTGCGGTCCACCGCCTGCGCGAGGAAGCATCGGGCCGCTCGAGCTTCATCCCGCTGCAGCCGCGCGTGCCCGACTTGAGCGCGGTCGCGCGCCTGAACGGCACTTCGCGACAGATGCTCGACCTGATCCGCGTGCGCGAGGAATATCAGGGCGTGGCACAAGCGCTTCTCGGCGACGTGGTGCTGGTGCCCGACCTCGAATCGGCCATGCGCGTATGGCGGCAAAACGGGGTGCGCGTGACCCTGGTCACGCCGGAGGGCGACGTCCTCGACGCGAACGGCGTGATCACCGGTGGCAGCGACCGGCCGATCGAAGAGGAGATCCTGGCGCGGCGGCGCGAGATCGAGCATCTGCGCGGTACGGTCGACACCGCGCGCGCGCAGCTAACCGAGGTGCGCGCCGAGGTCGATCAAGCCGCGCTCGGGATGGCGGCCGCGGAGGAGGCGCTGAAGGCGTCCGGCGAAGGCGTACACGGCCTCACGGTGCAGATCGTCGGCACCGAGAAGGATATCGAACGGCTCGAACTCGAACGCCCGCAGTGCGTCAGCCGCCTGGACGTCGTGCGTTACGATATCGAAGCGCTGGTGGCCGAAGAACGCGGATTCGCCGATGAAGAGAGCACCCTGCGCGAGCGCGCCGCCGAGCAGGCGAGCCAGCACGAGGCGCTCGAGCTGGCGTTGAACGCCACCCGCGCCGAGGCGGAGGAAACCGCAGCGCGCGCCGAAGCGCTCGCCGCCGAGGTCACGACAATCAAGATACGCGTCGCTGAGCGACGCGAACGCCAGCAGGCCGCAGCGGCCGCGCTCGATGCGCTGCGCGACCAGCAGGCGCAGCTCGCCGGGCACATCGAGGCGCTTGAGGCCGAATGCGCCCAGACGGCGAGCGAGCGCCAGACGCTCGCCGGCGAACTCGCTGCCGCGGAGGCGAACGCGGCGGAGCAGATCGAGCGGCGCGCCGCGCTCGAGCAGGCCGTGGAGGCCACCGCGGCGTTGGTCGCGGCGGCGGCCGCGAGCGTGCGCGACCTCGAGCTGCGCGGACGGGAGCGCCAGGCCGAGTTGGATGTGCTGCGCGGATCGCAAGCGCAGACGGACCT
Source organism: Binatia bacterium (assembly GCA_050176585.1). GTDB lineage: Bacteria > Desulfobacterota > Binatia > HRBIN30 > CADEER01 > CAYYWP01. The sequence goes on along the minus strand of JBFXHX010000002.1, from coordinate 80,395 downwards.
GGCGCGCTCGGAAGTGCGGCTTCGCGGTGAGCATCTGCTGGCGGCGATGCGCGAAAAGTACGCGGCCGAGCTCTCCGAGATCGAACCGGACGAGTCGGTCGCAGCGAACGAGGACGAGGCGCAGCGGGTCGACGCGCTGCGCCAGCGCCTCCAACGCATCGGCGAGGTCAATGTCGGCGCGATCGAGGAGCTGCGCGAGTTCCGCGAGCGCGGCGACTTCCTGCGCGCCCAACGCGACGACCTCGATCGATCCCTGGCCGACCTCGAGCGCACGATCCAGAAGCTCAACCGCGCTTCGCGCGTCAAGTTTGCGGAGACGTTCGCCAAGGCCAACGAGACCTTCCAGAAGGTCTTTCCCCGGCTGTTCCGCGGCGGCGAGGGCCGCTTGGTCCTCACCAACGAGCACGACCTGCTCGAGACTGGAGTGGAGATCGTGGTACGCCCGCCGGGGAAGCGCCTGGATACCGTCAGCCTGCTCTCCGGCGGAGAGAAGGCTCTGGTGGCGGTGAGCCTCATCTTCTCCCTCTTCCTGATCAACCCGACGCCCTTCTGCGTGCTCGACGAGGTCGACGCACCGCTGGATGACGCCAACATCGGCCGCTTCAGCCAAATGATCCGCGAGATGAGCGCGCATTCGCAGTTCATCCTGATCACCCACAACAAGCGGACGATGGAGAGCGCCGACATCCTGTATGGCGTCACCATGCAGGAACCGGGCGTGTCGAAGGTCATCTCGGTCGCCATTAACTGAACGGCGCGATGCCGTCGCAAGATCTGTTGATCGCGCTGGCGCTCGCCAGCGCCGTGGTGCTGTTGCTCGTCGTCCTGCTCTGGGCGCGCCGGCGGCGGGCGCCCGCGGGAACCACCACCGCAGCCGAGCCCCGGCCGGCGACGTGGGCCGCCGGGCTGGCCAAGACGCGCGGCGCGCTCGCCCGGCGCCTGCTCGACGCCTGGCGCGGCAGCGGCGATCGGGAGGAGTGGCTCCGGCAGGTGGAAGAGATTTTGCTGACCTCGGACGTCGGCGTGAAGGGCACCCGCGCGCTGCTCGAGCGCTTGGGAGACGCGACGCGCGGCGTGCGCGATGCCGCCGAGCTGCGGGCCGCGGTCCGGACCGCCGTGCGCGACATGCTCGCCGCCCCGGACGACCGGGCGCACGGCGCCGGAAAGCCCGAGGTCGTTCTCGTGGTCGGCGTGAACGGGGTCGGCAAAACCACGACCATCGGCAAGCTCGCGCATCGATATCGCGAGCAGGGCAAACACGTCCTACTGGTCGCTGGCGACACTTTCCGCGCCGCCGCCATCGAGCAGGTGAACGCGTGGGCCGAGCGCGCCGGCGCCGGCATCGTCAAACACCAGCACGGCGCCGACCCGTCGGCGGTGACCTACGACGGCGTGCAGGCGGCGCGCGCGCGCGGCGCCGACGTCGTGATCGTCGATACCGCCGGACGGTTGCACGTCAAAGCTAATCTGATGGAAGAGCTCAAGAAGATCGCCCGCACCAGCGCACGGCTGGTCCCAGGCGCACCCCATCAGGTGTTGCTGGTCATCGATGCGACGACGGGACAGAACGCGCTCGCCCAGGCGCGGGTATTCCACGAAGCGGTCGGCGTGACCGGCGTGGTGTTGACCAAGCTCGACGGCACGGCCAAGGGCGGAATCGCGCTGGCCATCCGCACCGAGCTCGGGTTGCCGATCCGTTACGTGGGGCTCGGCGAGCAAGTAGGGGATCTCGCGCCGTTCGATGCGGACGCGTTCGCGGCGGCGCTGTTTGCGGATGAGGAGGTCACGGATGCGGCTTGAAAACGGTCGCGGGCAAAACGTATACGCAGGTGAAGCGGTGCTTGAAGATCGAGAGGATATGAGCCTTGAGAGTTTGAAGGTCCTCGAAGGACGCGTGGACGCCGTGCTCGGCCGGCACGCGGCGCTGGTGGCCGAGCGGGACCAGCTGCACGCGGAGCTGGAACAAGCCCGCCGGCGCGTGGATGAGCTGGTTGCCCAGGTGGAGGCGTATGAGAAGGAGCGAGGGCAGATACGCGCCCGGGTCGAGAGCATTCTCGGCCGGCTCGAGAACTTGGACCTGACCTGATCGGACCGCATGGCACGTCCAGTCGAGGTGGTCATCCTCGGGCAGACGTTCTCTGTCACCAGCGAGGACGGCGAGGAGCATCTGCGCCGGGTTGCCGCCCAGGTCGACCGCACCATGCGCGAGATCGCGTCCGGCGGAAAGGTCGTTTCGTCGTTTACGGCGGCGGTTCTCACGGCGTTGAATATCGCCAGCGAATGTCACAAACTGCGCCAGGATTTGCTCGAGATGGAAACGGCGATCGATCGCCTCACGGCGCGGCTCGGCGCCGCCGACGCGGGGCCCGACGTGGCGACACACAAGGAGACCAAGATTCGGAACGGGTGACGGACTACCCGGTGTCACCGGGTGGCCGAGAGCGGTCGGTGCGGTGGAGAGAGCGCGGTCCTTTGCCGCGGCTGTGCGCGGCGCGATGCTAGAAGATGTGTCCACAAGCGGCTTACGTCGATTCGGAAGTAGGAAACAGCAGGGGGCGGCGGCGTAGCGCCGCAGAGGCTGCCGATTGATCGCGTGACGTTGATCGGGATCTGACCGCATACGCCCGTCCCGAGCCGAAAAGCCGGGATGGACGCGACGAAAACAGGCATTCGACTGAGCATGCGCCGGCAACGGCGCGCGCTCAGCCCAGACCACGCCCGCGCGGTCGGGGCGGCGGTCGCCCGCTTCGTGGAGGGGCTGGCGGCGTTTCGCGCCGCGCCCGCGGTGTTGGGGTACGTGGCGACGGACAATGAGGTGCCGACCGATGTGCTGCTCGCCGCGGCAGATGCGCAGGGCAAGCGCATTTTCCTGCCGCGGCTCGTCGGCCAACGAATGGACTTCGCCGAGCACCGACCTGCGGCGCCCATGCGGCCTGGGCCGTTGGGCATACCCGAGCCGGTCGGCGACCCGCTGGCCGATATCGATCGACCTCGCGCGATTGCCCTGGTGCCGCTGCTGGCCTGGGACCAATGGGGCGGCCGGGTCGGCCGCGGTGGTGGGCATTACGACCGCGCCTTTGCCGGGTCTGAGCGCCCCGGCTTTCTGATCGGGCTCGGATACGAGTTCCAGCGCGTGCCGCTGATCCCGCGCGACGCCTGGGATCTGCGGCTCGATGCGGTCGCTACCGAAAGCGGCCTGCACGACTGCTGGGCCGGGGAGCTGGGGTCCCGGTTTGGAAAGGGGGTCACTGACGACGATGAGATACGCGGTGCTGATTCTGGCCAGCCTGGGGCTGGCCATGGTGATGGCTGTTTTACTGGACTCCCTGCGGCGCCGCCGGACCGCGGGGGAGACGCGGGCAAACCGTGAAGCGGGCGAGCGCGCGCTGATCGAGGCGAGGAACGAAGCGGAGGCGATTCGAAAAGCGGCCGAGCTGGAGGGCAAAGAGGCAATACTGAAGGCCCGCGAGGAGTTCGAGCAGGAGGTCAAGGAGCAGCGGCGCGAGATCCTGGCCACGGAGCGCCGGTTGGCCACGCGCGAAGAGATCGTGGATCGGCGCACCGAGCAGATCGACAAACGGGATTCGGAATCGAAGCGGCGGGAGCAGACTGTCATCGAGCGCGAGCAGGGCCTGGCCGCCAAAGAGGAGTCTCTCCAGCGGCTGATCGACGATGCGCGCAATCAGCTCGAACAAACCGCCGGGCTCACGCGCGACGAAGCTCGGCAACAGCTCGTGCAGTCCATGGAGGACGAAGCGCGCCACGTCGCCGCGAAACGCATTCGGCTGATCGAGCAGGAGGCGCGCGAGGAGTCCGACCGCCAGGCGAAGAAGATCGTCTCGATCGCGATCGAGCGGCTGGCCGGGGAGTTCGTCGCCGAGCGGACGGTTTCGGTCGTCCACCTGCCGAGCGACGATCTGAAGGGCCGGATCATCGGCCGCGAAGGCCGCAACATCCGTGCGCTCGAAGCCGCGACTGGCGTCGATCTGATCATCGACGATACCCCGGAAGCGGTCGTCGTGTCCTGCTTCAACCCCATTCGCCGCGAGATCGCCAAGCGCGCGCTCGAGCGGCTGATCAGCGACGGTCGCATCCACCCCGGCCGGATCGAGGAGGTCGTGCGCAAAGCCGAGGAGTCGGTCGAGGAAAGCGTCCGGGAAGCGGGCCAGAAAGCCATCCTGGAGGTCGGCATCCACGGCGTGCATCCCGAGCTGGTGAAGCTCATCGGCATGCTCCAGTACCGGTATAGCTATGCCCAGAACGTGCTCATGCACTCGATCGAGGCCGCCTTCATCTGCGGAGCGATGGCCGCCGAGCTCGGCTTGAACGAGAAGCAGGCGCGCCGGGCCGCCCTGTTGCACGACATCGGCAAGGCCCTGACGCACGAGGTGGAGGGCTCGCATGCCATTATCGGCGCCGACATCGCGCGGCGCTACGGCGAATCGGCGAAGATCGTCAACGCCATCGCGGCCCATCACGAGGAGGTGAAGGCGGAGACGATTCTGGCCCCGCTGGTCGACGCGGCCGATGCGCTCTCGGGGGCGCGCCCAGGCGCGCGCCGGGAGATGCTCGAGAGCTATGTGCGCCGTTTGGAGGACCTCGAGCGGATCAGCAACTCCTTCAAAGGCGTGGAGAAATCCTTCGCCGTTCAGGCCGGGCGCGAGATCCGCCTCATCGTGGCTCCCAGCGTCGTGGGCGATGACCAGGCGGCCATGCTGGCACACGAGGTGGCGCGCAAGATCGAGAGCGAGATGACCTACCCGGGCCAGATCAAAGTGACGGTCATTCGGGAGATCCGGGCTTCTGAGTTTGCCCGCTGAGGGCAGGGGTTACGCTGTTGGGCGGTTAGCTGTTAGGGCGGAACGGGAGCGCATGACTGCAAGGGCATGCTCCAGTGCCCGACCGCGGGCTTCCCCTAACAGCCTACCAGCCAGCATACAGCCTGACCTAATCCGCTAACCCGTAACCCCCAACTCCCTCACCGCCTGCTTATGAACCTTCTCTTCCTCGGCGATATCGTCGGCAAGCCCGGGCGCCTGGCCGTCCGCGCGGTGTTGCCCAAGCTGATTCACCGCGAGCGCGTGGACCTGACCGTGGCGAATTGCGAGAACATTTCCGGGGGCGCTGGGGTCGACCCGGACAGTTGCCGCGAGCTCTTCGACGCCGGAGCCGACGTGCTGACGTCGGGGAATCACATTTGGCGGCGCAAGGAGATTGGCGACTATCTCGACCGCGAGCCGCGGCTGCTCCGCCCGGCGAATTACCCCCCCGGCGCCCCCGGTACCGGCTCGGGTGTGTTTCGCACCACCGCGGGGCAGCCTGTCGGGGTTATGAATCTGATCGGCCGCGTGTTCATGGACGCCGTCGACTGCCCGTTTCAAGCTGCCGAGCACATTCTACCCGGGTTGCGCGCACAGACGCCGGTCATCTTCGTCGACATGCACTGCGAGGCGACCTCGGAGAAGGCGGCGATGGCCTACCACGTCGCGGGACGCGCGAGCGGGGTGGTTGGGAGCCATACGCACGTCCAGTCCGCCGATGAGCGGATCTTGCCGGGCGGCACCGCGTTTCAGACCGACGCGGGCATGTGCGGGCCGATCGAGTCGATCATCGGCGTCAAGGCGGAGCTCGCGCTGCGCCGGTTCATCACCCACCTGCCGACCCGCTTCGAGCCGGCCGGCGGCCGCACGTGGGTACAGGGAGCGGTGATCGAGATCGATGCCGCCACGGGGCGCGCCACGGCGATCCGGCGCGTCCAGGAAGTCGTCGAGCGCCCATGATCGCGCCGCGCGAGCAGCTTGAGCGGCTGCGCCGGGGGACTTCGGCGATCATTCCCGAGGAGGAGTTGCTCGCCAAGCTGGAGCAAGGGCGGCCGCTCCGCGTGAAGCTCGGCGTGGATCCAACCGCGCCGGACATCCACCTGGGCCACACCGTGGGGCTGAGCAAGCTTCGCCAATTCCAGGATCTCGGGCATCAGACCGTGCTGATCATCGGCGATTTCACCGCCATGGTGGGCGACCCGAGCGGGCGCTCGGCCACGCGGCCGCAGCTGACCCGTGCGACGGTCGAGGCGGCCGCGCGCACGTACCAGGAGCAGGTGTTCAAAGTGCTCGACCGCGAGCGCACCGAAGTGCGCTGGAACGGCGAGTGGTTCAGTCGCATGAGCTTCGAGGACGTCATCCGCCTCGGTGCGCAGAGCACCGTGGCCCGGATGATCGAGCGCGACGACTTCGGGAAGCGGTACCGCGAGGGCGCTCCGATCGGCATCCACGAATTCCTCTATCCGCTCATGCAGGCGCACGACTCGGTGGAGATTCGCGCCGACGTCGAGCTCGGCGGCACCGATCAAACCTTCAACATCCTGCTCGGCCGCCAATTGCAGAAGGATGCCGGCCAGCCGCCGCAGGTCGCGCTCATCCTGCCCCTGCTCGAAGGCACGGACGGCGTGCAGAAGATGAGTAAGTCGCTCGGCAATTACGTGGGTGTCGGCGAGCCACCGGGAGAGTTCTTCGGGAAGGTGATGTCGATCTCCGACGAGCTCATGCTGCGCTGGTACGAGCTGCTGACCGACGTCGATGTCGCGGCTCTGCGGGCTGATCTACACCATTCCGCCGCGCATCCAATGGACGCCAAGAAAGCACTGGCCGAGCTCCTCGTCGCCCGCTTCCACGATGCGGAAGCCGCCGCGGCCGCGCGGCGGGCGTTCGAAGCGCGCTTCCAAGCGCGCCACATCGACGCGGACACGCTCGAGGAGATCGCGGTGAGCGCGAAAGAGGGGCGCGTCTGGCTGCCCGGTCTGCTGAAAGAGGCCAATTTGGTGAAGTCGAACTCCGAAGCGCGGCGACTGATCGCCCAGCGCGCCGTGCGCGTAGACGGTCAGACGGTGGAAGGCGAGGAGCTCCCGTGCGCGAGCGAAACCGCGCTCGTGCTCGAAGTCGGCAAGCGGCGCGCAATCCGCGTGCGGGTCAGATGATTTCCAGGCGGTTACGCTGTTCCGCAGCTACGGAAAGCGGGAAACACTTTCGAGGCGAGCGGCGACTGGCGCGACAGCGGCGGGCCCACGCCCAGAGCTCGAGTACCCCACAGCTTCACAGCGTAACAGCCTATGGCCGCAACTGCGGCGCGACAGTCTTTCCGCAGCATTGCCGGGAGGTATCGATGCTCACGGACAGGGAAGCCCGCCAGCAGATCATCCAGATCACCAATGAGCTGTTCTCGATGGGGCTGCTCACTTGTACGGGCGGGAACATCAGCGCCCGCGCGGAAGAAGCGGGGACGCTGTGGATCACGCCCAGCCAGATGTACAAGGGCAATCTGACCGAGGCGGATCTCGTGCGGATCCGGGCCGACGGGTCCGTGGTCGAGGGCGCGAGGCGGCCTTCAGTCGAGTTCCCCATGCACGCCCGCTGCTATGCAGTCCGGACCGACGTGACCGCCGCCGTACACACGCACGCGCCCATCGCGACGGCGTTCGGCATCTGCAATCAATCCTTCCCGCCGATAAATACCGAGGCCGTAGTCCTCGCCGACACGGTGACCGTGCCCTGGTACATGCCGGGCTCGCAGGAGCTCGCGGACGCGGTCGGCGAGGCCTTGAAGGAAAGCCGCGGCTGCATTCTCCAGAACCACGGGCTCATGACCGTCGGCGCGAGCCTTCGCCAGGCGGCGACGCGCGCGATGCTGCTGGAAGAGACCGCGAAGATCGTCCTCTACACGAAGCAATTCGGCGGCACGGTGACCCTTCTGCCGAGCGACTGGATCGGCCGCCTCGCTGCCGCGGCCGAGTTCATCTGAGCCTTTGCGGCGCGCCCACTCCCGCACCCGTGCCGCGGGCTTGTCTGCATTGCGGGCTTCTGTTTTGAGAAGCCCGCAGGGCGAGCGGTTCACAGGTCCCCTGGTCAGCGAAGGGAGGGAAGCATGAACGCGAACACCGCGGTTCAACGCGCGGTCGACGCGGCCCTCGCCGCGGGCGAGATCGGCGTGCAGGTGGCCGCCTACCTCGATGGTGAGTTGGTGGTCGACGTGTGCGGCGGCCTCGCGGACGAGGCGTCGGGGCGACCGGTGGACGCGCGCACGCTGTTCCCCGTGTTCTCGGTGACGAAAGCGGTCGCCGCCACCGCATTGCACCTGCAAGCCGAGCGCGGGCTGCTGGACTACGAAGCGCCGATCGCGCGCTATTGGCCGGAATTCGGCGCCCATGGCAAGGGCGCCGCCACCGTGCGCCAGGTGCTCACGCATCGGCTCGGCGTTCCGCAGATGCCTGCCGACGTCACACCGGATCGCTTGTGCGATTGGGAGTGGATGGCCGAGCGCATCGCCGCCCTCGAGCCCATCTTCCCGCCGGGGACGCGGAGCGCCTACCTGGCCCTGAACTACGGCTGGCTCATAGGCGAGATCGTGCGCCGCACCGATCCGCAGCGGCGGGCTTTCGGGCGATTCCTCCAGGAGGAGATCTGCGCGCCGCTCGCGATCGACGACTTGTGGGTAGGCACACCGGACCACGAGCAAGCGCGCGTCGCGACACTGCAAGACCTGCCCCCGCCGCCGCCCGATGCGCCGCCACAAGACCCTGAGACCGCGCGCCTGTTTGCGATGGCCGTCCAACCCATCACAGCCCTGACGCAGGAGTTCATGGGACGCCCCGATGTGCGCCGCGCCTGTCTCCCAGGCTTCGGCGGCCTGTTCAACGCGCGCAGCCTCGCCCGCTTCTTCGCCCTTCTCGCGCATGGCGGCGCGCTCGACGGCGTGCGTCTGCTGTCGGCGGAGCGCGTGCGCTCGTTCACCGTGCCGCGCGAGCGCGCCGAGGAGATCGACGCGATCCTCGGGTTCCCGATGCACCTCGGCCAGGGCGGATTTTATCTCGGCGGGGAATCTCCGCCCTCGCCGGCAGCGATCGGGCGCAACCCGCGCACGCTGGCGTTTCCGGGCGCCGGTGGCGCGGTCGGCTGGGCCGATCTGGACGCGCGACTCGCCGTCGGCATCTGTCACAACCGCCTGTTCGACGGACCGATGAACCCGGTTGGCAATCCGTTCGTCGCCATCGGCGACGCCATTCGCTCCGCGCTGGGCGTTCCGGGGTAGGTTGCTGAGCCAGGCTGTTACGCTGTGACGGGTTAGGTTGTTAGCGGACGTCGTTCAACAGAAGTCCGCGGAAATCGTTTACACCCCGGAGATGCCTGCAGCGTGCCCTGAGCCGATCGGTCCAGCGGTCACCGGCGCCTAACAGGACCGCGTAACCGCCTCTCAGCGCGGCGGCGCGGAGCTGTCACCGGCGCGACCTTCGAGCGCGCCGCGGCGCGGCAGCTCCTTTGAGGCGCGCGCGGAAGCCCTCCAGCGGCAGCGTGTTGATCACGTCGGCGGCGCGCGCCCAACCGCGGCGGGCCACGGCGATGCCGTAATCGTCGGGATAGCGGAGGTGGGCAGTCGCGTGGGCGTCGCTGTCGATCACCAGCGGCACGCCGGCGGCGACCGCTTTACGGACATGCTCATCGCGCAGGTCGAGGCGGTCGGGCAGGGCGTCGATCTCCAGCACCGTGCCCGTGCGCTTGGCGGCCGCGATCACCGCCTCGATGTCGATGTCGATCGGCTCGCGCTTGCCGAGCAGCCGCGCGGTCAAGTGGAAGAGAATGTCCGCGTGCGGGTTCTCCATCGCCCGCACCACGCGCGCAGTCTGCTCGCCGCGCGAGAGGTGAAAGTGCGAGTGGACGGCGACGCCGACCACGTCGAGCTCGGCGAGTAGCTCATCCGGCATGTCGAGCGCACCCTCCTTGTCGATGTTCACCTCGGCGCCGGTGAGCACGCGGAACCCACCGAGCCCTGCCGCGTCCAGCGCCCGGATGGCCGCCATCTGCGCGCGCAGCGCCGGTTCATCGGAGCCCATCATCGCGAGACTCCGCGTGTGATCGGTGATGGCGATGTACTCGAGCCCACGGCCGCGCGCCGCTTGTGCCATCGCCGCGAGTGAGTCGGCTCCGTCGGTCCAGTCGGTCTGGATCTGCACATCGCCGCGCAATGCGCCAGGGGCGATCAGGTCGGGGAGGGCGCCGGCGCGGGCGGCTTCGACTTCGCCGGTCATCTCGCGGAGCTCGGGAGGGATATACGGGAGCCCGAGCGCCGCGTATACGTCCGCCTCCGTCGCGCCGGCAATCGCGCGGTCGCCGTCGAAGACGCCGTACTCGTTGAGCTTGAGCCCGCGCTCGATCGCGAGGCGGCGCAATGCGATGTTGTGATCCTTCGAACCGGTGAAGTAGGCCAGCGCAGCGCCAAAACTCTCCGTGGGAACCACGCGGAGGTCGGCATCCATGCCGTTGCGCAAGCGCACCATCGTCTTGGTCGGGCCGCTGCCGTGCACGTGCTCGACCTCGGGCAGCGTCGCGAAGAACTGCGTGACCGCCGCGGGCGCCTCGGAGATCACGAGGAAATCGAGGTCGCCGATCGTCTCCTTGCGCCGCCGCAGCGAGCCTGCGACGGCGACCTGTGCTACCGCGGGGAAGGCGCCGAGGCGCGCCTCGAGATCGCGCGCGAAGTCGAGAACGGCCCCGATCGGCTGGCGGCCGCTGCGCTGGCGGAGCAGCGCGATGCCTTGCAGGATCTTCGCCTCGGTGCGCTCGCCGCTGTGCGGGAGGGCGCGGATCGCGCCCGCCTGCGCGGCGCGCCCGAGATCGTCGAGCGTGCGGACGCCGAGCTCCGCGTAGAGCAGCTTGACGAGCTTCGGGCCGACGCCCTCGATGCTCGTGAGCGTGCGGACGTCGACCGGAGTGGCCCGGCGCAGCTCTTCCAAGTCCGCGCAGGTGCCGGTGCGCACCAGCTCGCCGATCCGATTCGCGATGCCCTTGCCGATGCCCGGCAACCGGGCCAGCGCGCGCACGCCGCCCTGGGCGTACAGATCCGCCGCCACCCGATCCAGTCCCTCTACGGCGCGCGCCGCTTTTTCATACGCCCGCGGCTTGAACGGCACATCGGTCATGTCCAGGAAGAGCGCCATCTCGCGCAGACGCTTCCCGATCTCGGCATTGCTGATGGCCACGTCCCGAGCAGTAGAGCACGGGTGGACAGGCCGCCACCCCGGGGTTGCGGGGGCCGGGGCAGCGAACTATGGAACTCAGTTGAGCGCAAAACTGATGCATTGGAGGATTGCGTAGATGGGGGATTTCGTACGAGTGGCGGCCGTTTCGGACATTCCCGAGGGGCAGGGGCGAATGTTCGACGTGGACGGCCGCTCGGTGGCCGTTTTCAATGTCGCCGGGCAGTTCCACGCCATCGACAATCTGTGTGAGCACCAGCAGGGCCCGCTTGCCGAGGGCGAGCTGGAGGGTTGTGTTGTCACCTGCCCCTGGCACGGATGGACCTACGACGTGACCAGTGGCTTGTCCCCGGACGATCCCGACACCAGCGTCGAGTGCTTCACGATCAAAATCGAAGGCGACGACATCCTGGTGGCGGTAACCGATAAGGCGTAATCGGTTGCCGGCGGCGGCTGTGCCCGAGCTTCGCCGGACGCTGCTCGACGGCGGGCGTCCGGGGCTCCCGAGTCATTCTCGGACGCCGGGCCGTTGCCGTGCCGCACGGGCTGGCGGCCCGCGCCTGCGCGTCAGCTCTCGGCGCGCATGCGGGTGCAGGTCATGACCGACGCCGTCGCCAACGACTTGGTCTCGCGCGGCGCGGTGCTCGAGCAATTCCACGGGCTCGCGCTGCCGGCGCATTTCGGCGATCCGGAGCGCGAGTGGCGAGCCGCGCGGGGTGGCGCCGCCGCATTCCCCGCCGCCTACCGGCGCCTCATCGCCGCCACCGGCGCCGACCGCGCGGAGTTCCTGCAGGGAATGCTGACCAACGACGTGAAAGCGCTCGTTCCCGGAACGGGTTGTTACGCGGCGCAGCTGAATCAGACCGGCAAGGTGATCACCGATCTGCGCGTCTACGCCGACGCCGAGCGCATGTGGCTAGATGTCGTCGCTTGGCGCGCGGCGCTCATGCGCGAGCAGCTGGAGCGCTTCATCATCGCCGATGACGTTGAGCTCACGGAGATCGAGCAGGTCCAGCCACTGATCCACCTCGAAGGCCCGACGGCGGCGGCTGTGGCAGGCGAGGTGCTGGGACTCGACGCGCTGCCGGCCACGCCGTTTGCGCACCAGGCGGTGACCTTCAACGGGCGCGCGGTCGAGGTGGCGAATGCGTCGGAGACCGGCATTGGCGGCGTGTTGATCTGGGGCGCGCCCGCGTCCACCGGGCCGCTACTGGACGCCTGCCGCGAGGCGGGAGCGGTTCCGGCTGGCATGCGCGCGCTGGACATGCTGCGCATCGAAGCCGGGGTGCCGTGGCCCGGCATCGACATGGACGAGACCACGTTGATCATGGAGATCGGCTTGGACCCGGCGATCAGCTTTTCGAAGGGGTGTTACCTCGGACAGGAGCTGGTCGAGCGCGTGAGCGCGCGCGGGCACGTGAACCGCGTCCTGCGCGGGCTGGTGCTCGAAGCCGGCGCGGTGCCGGCGCCGCGCGCCCCGGTGCTGCTGGACGACCGCGAAGTCGGATACGCCACCAGCGCTGCGCGCTCTCCGCTTCTCGAGCGGCCGATCGCGCTCACCGTGATGCAGCGCAAGCACGCGGCGCCGGGGACGCGCGTGCACGTGGGCGCGTCGCCGGCGACCGTTGCAGAGCTGCCGTTCTCGGCCCCGCCGGATTCGTAGGAGGAGCAAACAGAGATGGCGCAACTCGGGAAGATCTACCTCTCGCCCGGCGGAATGCAGCTCATCGTCACCAAGGGTGGCCCGGGCGTGTTGAGCGATGGGGACACGGCGCTGCTGCGGGCCGACTCGGGTGAGAAGTTCGCCCCGGGTACGCCATGCGGCGCGACCCAGCTGCAGCTCGGCAAGCGGTACAAGTCGGCGGACGGGGCGGTCGAAGTGCTGATCAACAAAGCCGGCCCGTGCGATCTGCGCTACGACGGCCAGGCGATGGAGGTGAAGGACGCCAAGCCGCTGCCGTCGAGTGACTGACGGCATGGGGCCGGGCGAGGACCGGATGGGCCGCGGCCGACGAGTGGCTGAGCCGCCCGTGCTTATGGAGCTCGTGGACGAGGGCCGGATCGCCGTCGTCACGCTGAACCGCCCCGAGCGCTTGAATGCGTACGACCGCGCGATGCGCGACGGACTATTCGAAGCGCTCGCGGCGGTGCGCGACGATCCGGGAGTGCGGGCGATGATCCTGTGCGGCAATGGTCCGGCCTTCTCAACGGGTGGCGATCTCGCCGAGTTCGGCACGGCGCCGTCGCCCATGCGGGCGCGTGAGGTGCGGTGGCTCCGTGACGTGTGCGGCGCGTTGTGGTCGGTGCCGGCGATCACCATTGCCGCGGTGCACGGCTACGCGGTCGGTGGCGGCTTCGAGATGGCGCTGCTCTGCGATCAGTGTATCGCCGCCCGCGATGCGCGCTTCGCGCTGCCGGAGACCGGCCTCGCGATGATTCCCGGTGTCGGCGGCACCCAGACCCTCGCCCGCCTGGCGGGGATCGGGCGCGCCCTGCACCTCGTCCTCGCCGGCACATGGCTCGACGCGCGCCAGGCGTACGCGTGGGGCATCGCGACCCGCATCGTGCCCCGCGCGCGGCTGATGCCCGCGGCTCGCATGGCCGCCCGGCGTGCGGCGCGATGCGGAGCGCCGCTGCTCCGCCGCCTCAAGCGCGCCGTGAACGACGGCCTGGAGCTGCCACTCGTTGAGGGCCTGCGGCTCGAATCGCGCCTGGCCGCCATCGATGCGCACAGCAGGGCCGCATGAACACCGCAAATTTCGTCGGCATTCCCGCGCAGATGTTCCCGGACCAGGAGATCCTGGTCTGCGGGGAACGGCGGTTCACCTACGGCGGGCTGTGGGAGCGGATTCGCCGCCTCAGCAACGCGCTGCGGAGCCTCGGCATCGCGCGAGGTGACGCGGTGGGCGCGCTCGATACGAACTCGCACGAGTACATCGCGGCGTATTACGCGACCGCAGCCGTCGGCGCCGTGTTCGTGCCGTTGAACTACCGTGCGAAACCGCCCGAGCTGGAGCACATGATCACCGCCGCGCGGATCGGGCTGCTGATGGTGGGCGGTCGGTACGCCCCGCTCGTGCGCGAGCTCGCGCCCCGCTTGCCGTCGGTGCGCACCTACGTGTCGATGGACGGCGTGAACGTGGACATGCAGCCGCTCGAGAAGCTGATCGCGTCGGCAAGCGCGGAGCTCGACGAACAGCCGATCGATGACGACGACGTCACGATCCTGATGTACACCAGCGGCACGACCTCGCTGCCGAAAGGCGTCATGATCCGCTACAACGACTTCACTGCGTACGTGGTTGGCACGACCGACATGGCCGACGGCTCCGAGCGCGGCACGTCGTTGTTGTCCGCGCCGCTATACCACATCGCCGGTGCGACCAACATCATGACGTCGCTCTGGACAGGCCGGAAGCTGGTCGTGCTGCCGCAATTCGACGCGACGGCATGGCTCGAGGCCGTGCAGCGCGAACGGGTCACGCACGCGTTCGTCGTGCCGACGATGATGAAGCAGATCATCGATCATCCCCAATTCGCGCAATTCGACCTGACGTCCCTGCAGAACCTGTCCTACGGCGGCGCGGCGATGCCGTTCCCGGTCATCCGGCGGGCCATCGAGTGCTTTCCGAAGACGACGGGGTTCGTCAACGCGTTCGGGCAAACGGAGACGACGTCGACCCTGACTGTGCTCGGCCCGGATGATCACCGGTTGGACGGCACCCCCGAGGCGGTCGAACGCACGTTGAAGCGCCTGCTCTCGATTGGCCGTCCGCTGCCGGACGTCGAGATGAAGGTGGTGGACGATGGCGGCCATGAGCTCCCGGCCGGCGAGGTCGGCGAGCTCTGGGTATCGACGCCGCGCACGATGAAGGGCTACGCGGCGGCGGGTGGGGAGGTCACCTCTCCGGCGGTCGACGGCTGGCTGCCCACTCGCGACATGGGCTGGATCGACGCCGATGGGTACATCTTCTTGGCAGGGCGAAAGGATGACATGATCATCCGCGGCGGCGAGAACATTTCACCCGCGGAAGTGGAGGCCGTCCTGTACTCACATCCGGCGGTCGAGGAAGCGGCGGTCATCGGCGTGCCCGATGAGGAATGGGGACAGGAGGTGGTCGCCGTGATCGTCCCCCGGCTCGGCGCGGAGCTGAACGAGGCGGAGCTCACCGAGTTCTGCCGGCAACGCTTGGCCAGCTTCAAGAAACCCGAGGTGTTCCATTTCGTCGATGCGCTGCCCAAAAACCAGATGGGCAAGGTGTTGAAGAAGGACCTGCGCGCGCAACTGGCCGGATCGTGAGCCGCCGGCGTGCATCCCGCGCCGCGGCGCACAGCGCCGGCGCGCTGTTGGCGGTGCGGAACGGCATTGCCCGGATCGACCTGCCGCATGCGCGGGTGGCGCCGTCCGTCGCCCAGCGCATCTGCGATGCCGCCGAGCAGATCGCTTTCGATGAGACCGTCCGAGTGGCCGTGCTGCGCGGCGCGCCGCCCGCCTTCTGCCTCGGCGTCGAGCCGGACGGGGACGGCGGTCCCGATTGGATCGCGGCGATCGCCGATCTCACGGTGCCGGTGATCGTCGCGCTCGACGGCGGCGCGATCGCGGAGGGCGCCGAGCTGGCGCTGGCCGGCGACATCCGCATCGCGGGTCCGCGCGCGTTCCTCGCATTTCCGCAGGTCTCCGGGGGCCGGCTGCCGCGCCACGGCGCCACGCAGCGGCTGCCGCGTTTGATCGGCCGCACGCGGGCCATGGAGCTCTTGCTGAGCGGGCGCCGGGCGGGGGCGCGCGAGGCGCTGCGGATCGGTCTCGTGACCGCGGTGGCGCCGAGCCCGGCGGTTGCGGCACGCCGGCTCGCCACGGCGCTCGCCGCCAAGGGGCCCGTCGCGCTGCGACTGGCGAAGGAGGCAGTCGTGCGCAGCGGAGACCTGCCGCTGGCAGACGGCTTGCGCCTCGAGCAGGATCTCTACGTGCTGTTGCAGACGACCGAAGACCGGGCCGAGGGCGTGCGCGCGTTTCTGTCCGGACGCCGTCCGCGCTTCCGCGGCCGGTGAAGCCGCGCGGATGGTGCTGATGCGCGAACTGGCATTCCAGCAGTTGCGCGGCCGCTTCATTCGCAAAGCGGCCCGATGCAGACAGCGGCTGCGGTCATCGGCAGCCACGCGGACGCGCGCGGGAGCGCAGAGAAGCTTGTGCGTGGTCCCGCCGTTGCAACGACGTGCGCCGCGGCCCTTGTGTTTCGGCCCTGAAGCCGACCCCGCCCACCCGGCGGCACTGAAAGGCGGAGTGCGAGCAGCCCGCCTCGGGTTCGCATTCTAGATGGCCGTGACGGCTGTGGATGGCGCGCCTGCGCGTGCGCTGCCAGCTGCGGGCGCCGACGACCGGCTGGTCGCGAGCGGGAAGTTCTTCTTTCGCGGCGCCGAGAAGGTCTTCCTGCGCGGCGTGACGTACGGGCCCTTCGCGCCCGACGAGGCCGGGGTGGCGTATCCGCCACCCGCGCTGGTGCAGCGCGACTTCGCCCTGATGCGCGAGTTGGGCGCCAATGCGATCCGCACTTTCACGGTGCCGCCGGTGTGGCTGCTCGACGCCGCCCGACAGCACGGGTTGGCGGCGCTGGTCGGATTGCCGTGGGCGGAGCACGTGTGCTTCCTCGACGACGCTGAGGTGCCGGACGCGATCCACGCGGCCGTGCGCGACGGCGTGTCGCGTTGCCTCGGCCATCCGGCAGTCGCGGCATATTTCGTCGGCAACGAGATCCCGCCGGACGTCGTGCGTTGGCTCGGACCGCAGCGGGTGAGCGCGTTCCTGCAGTCCCTGACGGCGTGCGTCAAGGCCGCCGACCCGGACGCGCTGGTCAGCTACGCCAACTTCCCGCCGACCGAGTACCTGGATGTCGGCGATCTGGATTTTGTCTCCTTCAACGTCTACCTGCACCGCGAGCCCGAGTTCCGGCGCTACCTCAGGCGCCTGCAGAGCCTCGCCGGGGATAAGCCGCTGGTGCTTACCGAGTTCGGCATCGATTCCATCCGCGAAGGCCGCGAGTCGCAGGCGGCGATGCTGGAATGGCAGGTGCGCGCCGCCTTCGAGCTCGGCGTCGCCGGCACGGTGATCTTCTCATGGACCGACGACTGGCACACCGGCGGCGCCGCGGTGGAGGACTGGGCCTTCGGCATGGTCGACCGCGAACGCGCGCGCAAGCCCGCCTTTCACGCCGTGCAGCGCCTGTATCGCGCCCCGCTGCCGCCCCCACCGGCGCGCCAGCCGAGCATCTCGGTCGTGATCTGTGCGTACAACGCCGAGCGCACGCTGGAGGCCTGTCTGCGCTCGCTGCGCGAGCTGCGCTACGACAATTTCGAGTCGATCCTGATCGATGACGGCTCGACTGACCGCACGGCCGAGATCGCGGCGCGGTTCCCGGAACTGCGCGTGCTCTCGCAGCCCAACCGCGGCTTGAGCCTGGCGCGCAACGCCGGTATCGCGGCGGCGCGCGGCGACATTGTCGCCTTCACCGATGCGGACTGCGTCGTCGACCCCGATTGGCTCAGCTATCTGGCCCACGGCTTCGAAAGCAGCGGCTTCGTCGCCGTCGGCGGGCCGAACCTCCCGCCGCGCGAGTCGGAGCGCACCGCGGCGTGTGTCGCCGCTGCGCCGGGCGGGCCGACACACGTGTTGCTGGACGACCAGATCGCCGAGCACATCCCAGGCTGCAACATGGCGTTTCGCCGCGAGGTGTTGCAGCGCCTCGGCGGATTCGACGGCCTGTTCCGCGCCGCCGGCGATGACGTCGACGTGTGCTGGCGGCTGCAGAACGAGGGCCACACGATCGGTTTCAACCCGGCGGCCACGGTGTGGCACTTCCGCCGCAACACGGTGCGCGCGTATCTCAAGCAGCAGATGGGGTACGGCGCCGCCGAGGCGCTCCTCTATTTCAAGCATCCGTACCGCTTCAATCTGCTCGGCCAGTCGAAATGGCTGGGGCGCATCTACGGCGATCTCGAGCACGCGCTGCTGCTGCAGCGCCCGGTGATCTATTACGGCACCTACGGCCGCGCGTTCTTTCAGACCCTCTACGAGCCCCCCTCGTCGGTGCTGGCGTTTCTGCCATTCACCCTGGAGTGGAGTGCCGTGGCGCTCGGCTGTTTGCTGGCGGGGCTGGCGCTCGGCCCCCTCTGGGTGGTCGGGGCGCTCATGTTGTTCACCAGCGGCGCGGCCGCGCTGGCCACGGCGTGGCGGGCGCGGATCGAAACGCGGTACGATACGTGGACGAGCCGGCTGTTGGTCGCACTGCTCACCTACCTCGGCCCCCTCGTGCGCGGATGGCAGCGCTACCGCACTCGCCTGGAGGGCACGCGCGCGGTCGAGCGGGTGCGATTCGCGGTACCCACGCAGGTGCCGCGTTTCGATTGGCGGGCGCGCGCGTTCACGCTGGCCTTCTGGTCCGACGACGGGCTGGAAAAAGAGGCGCTCCTGGACGGCGTCAGCCAGTTCCTGAAGCCGCGCAAGTACCACGTGGCCGTCGATCAGGGTTGGCGCGATTGGGACATCGAGGTCCACCGCGGCCTGTGGGCACGCGCCAGGCTGCTCGTCGCGGTGGAAAACCACGGCGGTGCGAAGCGGGTGCTGCGCGTGCGCTGCGCCGTGCCGCTGACTCTGAGCGGACGGCTCGCGCTGCTCGCCTCGGCGACCGCGGCGTTGGTCGCCGCGGTCGCCGTTTCGCACACCGTTGCCCTCGTGGCGGCAGTCGCGGGCCTGGCGATCGCCGGCGCGCTCGGACGGGCGGTCTTCTCCATCGGGCGCGCTATGCATCAGGTGGTGGAGATCGTCGCAGCGCGGTTGGGCCTGGTGGCATTGAGCGGCCGGCGGCCGGCCGCATGATCCTGCGGCGGACGGCCGAGTATCTGCGGCCGTACCGCTGGCAGATGGCGCTCGCCCTCTGCCAGGTCGCGGTGCTGAGCGCGCTCGAGCTGCTGAAGCCGTGGCCGCTGCAGGTGGTCATCGACTCCGTGCTGGGCGGCAAGCCGCCGCTCTGGGGCTGGCTGGCGGGCCGCTCGCCGACCGCGCTCCTCGCCGGGGCCGCCGGCGGGCTGGTCGCGATCTACGCCGTGCTCGGCACCCTGATGGTGTGGAACAACTACACCACGATCTCGATCGGGCAGGGGATGGTGAACGATCTGCGCGCGCGGCTGTACGCGCACCTGCAGCGGCTCTCCTTATCCTTCCACTCGCGCGCCGCGATCGGCGATCTCATCTATCGCGTGACCGGCGATACGTACGCGATTCAGACACTGGCCATGAACGGCCTGTTCCCGATCGCCTCCGCAGCCGTGCTGCTGGGCGGCATGTTCGTGATCATGTGGCGCCTCAATCCGGGTTTGACCCTGGTGGCGCTCGCGGTTGCCCCGGTGCTGCTGATCGGCATCGCGCTGGTGAACGAGCGGATCACGCGGGCCGCCGCCGAGATGCGCGCGCGCGAGAGCGAAGTCTATCAGATCGTCCAGCGCAACCTGTCCGCGATCAAAGTGGTACAGGCCTTCTCGCGCGAGGCGCTGGAACAGCGCCGTTTCCTGGCCGGCAGCCGCGCGAGCCTGCGCAGCGGACTGCGCCTGTACACGATGCAGACGGCGTACGCGGCCGCGACCGGCGTGCTGATCGCGATCGGCACGGCGGCCGTGCTGGTGGTCGGCGCGCGACAGGTCATGGCCGGTGCGCTGAGCGTCGGCGAGCTCGTCGTGTTCGTCAGCTACCTCGGTTCGCTGTACGCGCCGCTCAACGCGATCGTGCAGACCTACGGCCTCGTCCAGGGGGCAAAGGCCGGCGTGGTGCGCGTGTTCGAGATTCTCGACCGACAGGCCATCCTGCCCGAAGGCGCTGCGGCACTGCCCGCGCCGGTGCGCGGGGCCGTCGAGTTCCGCGGCGTCAGCTTCACGTATCCCGAAGGCGCGATCGCGCTGCGGAATGTGAATCTGCGCGTCGAAGCGGGGGAACGCATCGCGATCGTGGGCGTCACCGGCGCGGGCAAGAGCACGCTCGTCAGCATGATCCCGCGCTTCTATGATCCCACGGAAGGGCAGGTGCTGATCGACGGCGTCGATGTCCGCGAGCTGCGGACGCAGGCGCTGCGACAGCAGATCAGCATGGTATTGCAGCCGCCGATCGTCTTTCCGGTGAGCGTCTACGAGAACATCGCGTACGGCCGCCCCGACGGCACGCAAGCAGAAGTGGAAGAGGCGGCGCGCTTGGCGCAAGCGGACGAGTTCATCCGCCGCCTCCCACAGGGCTATGACACGGTGCTGGGCGAGCAGGGCGGGACGCTCTCCGAGGGCGAGCGCCAGCGGCTGACCATCGCGCGCGCGGTGCTGCGCAAGGCGCCGATTCTCATTCTCGACGAACCGACCGCGTCCGTGGACGTGGAAACCGAAGCGGCGATCATGGCCGGGCTGGAGACGTTGATGGCGGGGCGCACGACGTTCGTCATCGCGCACCGCTTGAGCACGATCCAGCGCGCCACGCGCATCATCATGTTGCATCAGGGCGCGATCCTGGAAGAGGGCTCGTTCGAGGCGCTGCTCGCGCGCGGCGGCGTGTTCGCGCGCCTGTACGCCACCCATCTCACCGGCGCCGGGGCGCGCGCAGGGGCCTGAGCGTGCGCGTGGTCGTCACCGGCTTCGCGGCCACCTATCCGCTCGGCGGCGTGAGCTGGGATTACCTCGCGTACGTCGACGGGTTCCGCCGCTTGGGTGCCGACGTCCTGTACCTCGAAGATACCGGCGGCTGGTTCTACCACCCCGCCGTCCAGACCTTCAGCGCCGATCCTGCCCCCAACCTGCGCTATCTGACCGGTGCACTGACCCACATGGGGCTCCCGAGCGTGCCGTGGGCCGTGCGCGCTCCCGATGGCGCGCTGCACGGGGCGGAGCAGATGGCAGTGACGCGATTCTGCGCCAGCGCCGATCTGTTCCTCAACGTGTCCGGCGCGTGCTGGTTGCGCGAGGCGTATCGGGGGGCGCGGCGCACCGTTTATCTCGACACGGATCCCGGCTTTACCCAAGCCAAGCTCGCGGCGGCCGAGCGCGGCGCCGCCACCGCGGACGAGCGCTTCTCGGTGGACTTGATCCGCCGGCATGACCGCTTCTTCACCCTCGCCGAGCACATCGGCGCGGCGGACTGTCGCGTGCCGACCTGCGGGCTGGACTGGATCCCGACCCGACAGCCGATCGTGCTCGAGCGCTGGCCGGTGCGCCGCGCTCCGGGCGCGGCGGCGTATACGACGGTAATGTCGTGGCAGGTCACGCCCGCCGCGCCGGTGATCGATGGCACGCGCTATGGCGGCAAGGACGTGGAGTTTCGCCGCTTCCTCGACCTGCCGCGCGCGAGCGGGCGCGCCTTCGAGATCGCGCTCGGCGGTGAAGCGCCGCGCGACGAGCTGGCGGCGCACGGCTGGTCGGTGGTCGATGCCTACCCGCGCTCCGCGACGATGGAGATATACCAGCAGTACCTGCAGTCCTCGCGCGGTGAATGGAGCGTCGCCAAGCACGTCTACGTCGCGCTGCGCAGCGGTTGGTTCAGCACGCGCAGCGCCGCGTACCTGGCATCCGGCCGGCCGGTGATCGTGCAGGACACCGGTTGGAGCGCGCACTATCCGACCGGCGCCGGACTGTTCGCGTTCGATACGCTGGAGCAGGCGCTCGCCGGGCTCGCTGCCGTGGAAGGCGACTACGCGCGGCATTGCGAGGCGGCCCGTGCCGTGGCCGCGCGCGAGTTCGCAGCGCGCGCCGTGCTCCAGAAGCTGTTGGACGACGCGGAGTAGCGGAGATGCGCGTCGCCATCGCGGGCGGGCTCTCGCGCCGCCCCGTCGCCGCGGGCGGCCTCACGTGGGCATTCTTGCAGTACCCGCTCGGCTTTCGCCAGTTGGGTTGCGAGGTGTTGTACGTAGAGGAGCTCGATCCCGGCGATTGCATCGACGCCGACTGGGGGCCGGCGCCGTTCGAACTCTCCGCAAACCGCGCGCTGTTTCGCGCCGAGACCGAGCGCTACGGGCTCGATGCCGCGCTGCTGTGCGGGGATGCGCACGTCGGGCGTTCGCTCCGCGAGGTGCGCGAGTGGATCGCGGCCGCCGATTTGTTCGTGAACCTCTCGGGGCGCTTTCACCGCCACGACGTGATGATCGGCGCGCGGCGCCGCGTGTACGTGGATCTCGATCCGGGTTTCACGCAGATCTGGCAGGCCAGCTACGGCGCCGACATGAACCTCGCCGGGCACGACGCTCACGTCACGGTCGGTCTCAACCTCGGCGGGGCCGATTGCCCGATTCCCACGCTCGGCCTCGACTGGCGGGCGATTCTCCCGCCGGTGGTGTTGTCCGAATGGATGCCGGACCCTGGGGCCGGGTCGTCCTACACCACCGTCGCGGACTGGCGCGGATACAGTCCGGTCGAATGGCAGGGCGTCTGGTACAAGCAGAAATCCGACGAGTTCCTGCGCATCATCGAGCTGCCCGAGCGCGTATCGGTGCCGCTCGAGATCTGCCTCGCGATCCACCCGTTGGAGCCCGACCTGCCGCGCTTGCGGGCGCATGGCTGGCGCCTGAGCGAACCGCGCGTCTGCGTCCGCGACGGCGAAGCATATCGCGAGTACGTCCGCCGCTCGCGCGGCGAGCTGAGCGTCGCTAAACACGGTTACGTCGTCGGCCGCACCGGGTGGTTCTCCGATCGCACCGCGTGCTACCTCGCGGCAGGCCGCCCGGTCATCGTACAGGATACGGGTCTCGCCGCGTTGCCGGTCGGCGAGGGCCTGCTCACCTTCGGCGACCTCGACGGCGCCGCGCGCGCGATTACTGCGGTCGAGCGCGAATACGAGCACCACGCCCGCGCTGCCCGCGCCTTTGCGGAGCAGCACCTCGACGCCCGGCGCGTCTTGTCGCGTCTCCTGGAGATCGGAGGCGTGTGATGTCGGCAGCGGGCGATCGGCCGCACCGCGGCTAAGCGCGACGCGCTATGAGCGCCCCCGTGCGCGGGCCGGCACGATCCAACCCTTGCCGACGGCGAGGAGCAGTGCGCCGATCGCGAGACAGATGAGCGCGACTATCATGCCGCGGCGCGTGAACAGCTCGGACCACGGCAGCACGCGCGCGCGGTGATACAGCGCGGCCGCCAATCCGAGCGCGGCGCCGGCCACGGCCAGGACCAGACCCGCCCAACGGCAGAAGCGCCGCAGGTCGAGCACTTCGCCTTCCAGCTCGCGGTAGAGCGCGGCTTTCTCATAGGCGACGCCGATCTCGCTCGCGAGCGTATCGAGGAACTCGAGATGGTCGGAATTGACCATCGCGGCGCCCGGATTAACGACTTCGATGACGCCGATGCAGCCCGTGCGCGTGCGCAGCGGCGCACACAGGAGCGAATGCGTCCGCATTGCGGTGCGATCGTCGATGGCGTCGTAGAACCGCTCATCGGTAGAGGTATCGGCGACGAGTGTGGGTTCGTTATGTGCCAGCACCCATCCCGCCACCCCGCGTTCGGCCGGGAAGCGAATCTCCGCGAGCTGCGCGCTACTGGCCGCATCGCAATCGCGCTGGCTGGCCACCGGAAAGTAGAGCTCGCGACGTTCCGGGTCGAGCAGCAGCAGCGCGCAGCCGCCGGCATCGAACAGCTCGCGCGTGCGGCTGGTCGCGTACTGGACCAGATCGTCCAACTCGGTGAACGTCGCCAGCGCCCGGCCGACGTCCGAGAGAAGCCGCAGTCGATTCGTCGCGTCAGTCACTCGCGCACCGTTCCAGAGTCGCGCCGCTTGTAGTAACCGCCGGCGGCGCGGGTCAAACCCGGGCGGGTATGGTGCTCACTCGGCGGCGGTCCATAGAGCCGATTTTCTGGGATGTGGCTGCGAGGACCTGGACGGCGCCGCTATCCACCGGTAGCGCGATCGGGATTGCGCGCTCGGATCGGGGATCAGCCATGCAGCGGACCACAGGCCTGTTGGTCGTGCTCTTGCTCCTCGTCGCACAAGCGTCCACCGCAACCGTCATCAACGGCGACGGGTTTCCGGCGCCGTGTGGATTCTCGAACAGCGCCCCGCGCGGAACGAATTCATTACTTCCGGAGTGGCCTTCAGCGCTCCGGGGAACGACGGTGGCGCGATCCTGCGTCTTTGCCGTGACCGGACACAGTCCGCCGAATGTGCTCGCGTTCAACGCGGATGCCTTCTATGGGGGCGGCGGCATTCCGCGAGCAACCGAAACGCTGCTATTTTTCCCCGCCGTGGACGGCATCCGTTTCACGGCAGGCAGCGGCTTCGACCCCGGCTCTACGCTCACGGCGGAAGCCTTCGATGCCGACGATAACCGATTGCGAGCTCGTTCGCTGGTCCTGGGCGCGCCCGGTGCCGATCGTCCTGCTCGCGCGCGGAATCGCAAAGTTGGTAATCACGGTCGACGCATCGGGCGGCACCTTCGTGCTCGATGATCCTGGCCTTTGGAGACGCTGCGGGTTCCTGCGTCGGGGATTGCAACGGCGATGGAGGCATCGCCATCAACGCGCTGGCCAGGGTCGTCGGCCTTGCCATCGGTGTGGCCCCGCTGGCGCAGTGTCCGATCGCCGACGCGAACGGCGCAGTCGACACCGCCGATCTGGTGACCGCAGTCCGGTTCTCGCTCAACGGCTGCCCGTGCCCTCCATGCGAAGCCGACCTGCGCGGCGCGCGCCGGCTGGAGCGCGCCGATGAGCTGCCATCCTCGAAGCAGTCGCTCTCGCCGCTAGAGATCAGCACCGAATGGGAATCCGCTTGTCTCAGATGGCATAGCGCTTCACGAGCTGGCGGGCGATGACGAGGCGTTGGATCTCGTTGGTGCCCTCGCCGATAATCATCAGCGGGGCATCGCGGTAGTAGCGTTCGACCGGGAAGTCTTTCGTGTACCCGTAGCCGCCGAGGACGCGCATGGCTTCCAACGTCACATGCGCGCAGACCTCGGACGCGAAGAGCTTCGCCATGCCGGCTTCCAGATCGCAGCGCTGTCCCGTGTCCTTGCGGTACGCGGCTTGGCGCACCAGCAGGCGAGCGGCCTCGATCTGGGTCGCCATGTCGGCGAGCTTCAGCTGGATCGCCTGGTGCTCGCAGATGGGCTTGCCAAAGGCGTGCCGTTCCTGGGCATAGCGGATTGCCTGCTCGAAGGCGGCGCGCGCTACGCCGACGGCGCGCGAGCCGATGTTGATCCGGCCGATCTCGAG
The DNA here is from genome assembly GCA_050176585.1 of Binatia bacterium. Lineage (GTDB taxonomy): Bacteria > Desulfobacterota > Binatia > HRBIN30 > CADEER01 > CAYYWP01. The sequence continues at coordinate 55,161 of JBFXHX010000002.1, read as the reverse complement.
GCCGCCCATGATCTGCTGCATGCCCTTGCCCTCGACCCCGCCCAGCAGGTTCTCGGCCGGCACCTGGTAATCCTCGAAGGCCAGCTCGACGGTCTCGATGCTCTTGTAGCCGATCTTGTCGAGGTCGCGACCGATCATCAGTCCCGGACCTTTTTCGCCGATCAGCACGCTCATGCCCTTGTGCGGCGGATCGGCTGAGGGATCGGTCTTGCACACGACCGCATAAAGGCTGCCCTCGCGGCCGTTGGTGATGAACATCTTGCTCCCGTTGACGATGTAGTTGTCGCCCCGGCGCTGGGCGGTGGTGCGGATCGCTTGCACGTCGCTGCCTGCGTTCGACTCGGTGAGGCAGAACACGCCGCGCAACTCGCCGGTGGCCATTCTGGGCAGGTAGCGATCGCGCTGCTCCTGGGTGCCGTGCGCGTTGATCATGTAGGCGAACAGCAGGTGGGTGTTCAGCGGCCCGACGAGGCTCATCCAGCCTGCGGCGATCTCTTCGATCAGCATCGCGTAGGTGGTGGTGTCCAGGCCGAGGCCGCCGTACTCGACCGGTATCTTGGCGCCGAAGAGCCCGAGCTCCTTCATGCGCTCGATCAGCTGGTACGGGTACTCGTTCTTCTTATCCAGCTCGCTGGCGACCGGCACGACTTCGCGCTGCACGAATCGGCGTACGGTCTCCACGAGCTCGGTCTGCATTTCGGTGGGGCTATCGAAGGGGGTGCTCACGGCGGCTTCCTCCATGGGAGATGGAGTGGCTATCACGCAAAGCCCGGCACGTGTCCAGCCGGGAGTCGCGCGCCTGTCTAGGGTGTGGGCGCGGCGAGCGTGTCGCTGCGGACGCCCTTGACCGCGGACACGCCGCATGTTGGAACTCGCGGGCGCAGGAGGTGAACGGTGTGAAAGCGGGTGTTTGGGGGCGCGCGGCTTTTCTGATCGGTTTGCTCGCCGTGGCGGGGCCCATTCCAGCCGACGGCCAGGTAAACGGCGACGGCAAACCCTGGCAGCCGGTCGTCGAGATTTGGAAAGCACAGCGCCGTATGCAGTTGCGCGACGGCGATCAGGTGGTACGCGAGTTCCAGATCGCGCTCGGCCGCGCGCCGATCTATGCCAAGGAGGTGCAGGGGGACCTGCGGACGCCCGTGGGGCGCTACTACGTCACCGAGAAGCACGTAAGCCGCTTCCATCGCTTTCTCGGCATCAGCTACCCGAACGTGGAAGACGCGGAGCGCGGCTATCAACGCGGGCTGATCGGCCCCACCCAATGGGCGGATGTCTTTCTCGCCAACATGCACCGTCAGGAGCCGCCGTGGCGCACGCAGCTCGGCGGGCGGGTGGGCATCCACGGCTATGGGAGCCGCCCCTACGAGCCGATCGACTGGACCGAAGGCTGCATCGCGATCAGCAATGACGAGATCGAATACCTCTACGACATACTACCGGTCGGCACGCCGGTGGTGATCAACGAGTGAGCGGAGTCGCGCAGCGCCGCTGAGGCCGCGAGACCCGCGCCGGTCTCAGCGGAACAAGTCCGTCTGCTGGTCGCGAATCAGCTCGCGGCCCGAACCCTCGCCGGGCTCGAAATCATAGCCGCGTATCAGCACGGCGGGGGTGCCAGCGCCTTTGCGCATCACCAGGCCCGCCGCGGCCGCGAGGGCGTCCGCTTGGGCCTGTACCGTGTGTTTCAGCACGCGGCCGTCCAGGTCGGCCCCGCCGCGGAGGTCGAGCAGGGCGGGCATGCCGGCCAGGCCCAGGGCGAAATCGACCAGACCCTGCCGCCACGGGCGGCCAAAGGTGTCGGTGACGATCACGGCCACCCGCCGGCCGGTGCGCTCGCGCACGCCGTCCGCGACGCGGCGCGCAGAGGCGTCCGGATCCGTCGGCAGTAGCACGACCGTGTGCGGACCGCCGCTGTTCGATTCGTCGACCCCGGCATTGGCGCAGACCCAGCCGGGTCCGGTTTCGACGATCAGGTTGCCGTTGCCCATGCGCACGATCCGGGTCGTCTCGCCGAGGATGACCTCGATCACGCGGGCATCCTTGCCCTGCGTAGCCGCGGCGAGGCCCCGGGCGAAGGTTGAAGGCTCTACCGTGCGCAGGTCGACCAGGCGCCCCTCCGCCTTGGAGATGACCTTCTGGCACACGACGAGAATGTCGTCGTCGGCCAGCGTCATCCCGGCGCGCTCGAGAGCCGAGATTAGTAAGCCGGTGATGTCGTCGCCCGGGTGCACCATGGGCACGCCCGGAAGCGGGGTGATGGTGACCGTCATACGGCGCGACCATACGAGGCGGCCGCCGGCCGCATCAAGCCGGCCCGGAGAGCGCGGCGAGTACCTTGCGCGCCAGGGTGCGCGAAGCCGCCGGCGAGCGCATGATGGTGTCGGTCACGAGGGGGCGCATGCCGAGCTCGGCGATGCGCGGCGCGAGATCGGCATCGTGCCGATCGAGCACGAACACATCGGCCAAACCGCGGTAGAGCCGCGCCACCCCGACGGCGGAGACCTCGTGGCCGAGGCCGCGCAAGATGCGGTCGAGCGGGCCCTTGATCGGTGCGCCCCGGACCAGCGGGCTGATCGCGGCCACGCGGGCGCGCCGGCGCGCCAGTAGGCGGCGCACGCCCGGCAGGGCGAGGATCGGTCCGATGCTGACGATGGGGTTCGACGGCGGCAGGATGATGCGATCGGCCCCGCGCAGCGCCGCCAGCACGCCCGGGGCCGGACGCGCCGTTCGGGCTCCGGCGTAGCGCACGCCCGTCACGCGCCCGCGCCCGCGCCGCCGCACGAGGTAGTCCTGAAAGGCGACCTCGCCGACGCTGGCGAGGGTCACGCGCGTCCGCACCGGATCGTCCGTCATCGGCAGCAGCCGGACGCGTACTCCGAGCCGCTCGCTGATCGTCCCCGTCACCTGGCTGAGCGTGCGCCCCGCGCGCAGCTGCTCGGTGCGAAAGAGGTGGGTGGCGAGGTCCGCGTCGCCGAGCTGGAACCACGCCTGGGCATAGTAGCGCTGCAGGGCGGCGAGGCAGGCGAAGGTGTCTCCGGCCACACCCCAGCCGAGCGGTCCCACCCGACCCGACAGCGTGTATGCCACCGTGTCTAGGTCAGGCGAGATGTGCAGCCCGAAGAAGGTCTCGTCGTCCCCGGTGTTGACGACGACCGCTACTCGCGTGGGGTCAAGAAGCGAGCACAGGCCCCGGAGGAATCGCGCTGCTCCCACTCCGCCAGCCAGCACTACGACCCGGTTGCGCGACGCCGTCCGGCGCGATCCGCCCATAGATAGTCGTCCGTTGTACGGGGGTGCGTCCGACGCCGCGGATGAGCGCGATGATGTCGGCCTCGGGCAGGTACTCTCCGAAATCCGCGCCGGCCGCCTTGGAGATCGACTCCTCCATCAACGTGCCCCCGAAGTCGTTGCATCCCGCCAGGAGCGTCAGCTGGGCGAGCTCGGTGCCCAGCTTGACCCACGACGTCTGCAGGTTGTCGATCCAGCCGCGCAGCATCAGGCGCGCGGTCGCGTAGACGCGCACGTCGAGTAACCCGACCGGCGGCGGCATGACGAGGCCCTTTTGATAGAGCTGCGTGAGAGTGTGGATGAAACGCAGCGGTACGAATTCGGTGAAGCCGCCGGTGCGTTTTTGCAAATCCCTGATCAACGCGATGTGGCGGGCGATGTGCCCCGGTGTCTCCACGTGTCCGTACATGACCGTCGAGCTCGAGCGCAGCCCGATCTCGTGCGCGTTGGTGACGATCTCGATCCACGTGCGGACGTCGACCTTTTTGTAGCTCAGGATGTCCCGTACCTCGTCGTCGAGGATCTCCGCCGCTGTGCCGGGAATCGTCCCGAGTCCGGCGTCGCGCAGCATGATCAGATACTCGCGGTAGGTCATCCCGGTGCGGCGGGCGCCGTACATCACCTCCATCGGCGAGAAGGCGTGGATGTGCATCTGCGGGAACCGCGCTTTGATGGCGCACAGCAGGTCGCGATAGAAGAACGCGTCGGTCTCGGGGTTGATGCCGCCCTGCATGCAGACTTCGTGCGCGCCGCGATCGGCGGCGTCCTGCACCTTGACCAGCACGTCGTCGATAGAATGGTTGTACGCCGAAGCGTCCTTCCGGTGCACGGCGAAGGCGCAGAACTGGCACCCGACGAAGCACACGTTGGTCCAGTTGATGTTGCGGTTGATCACATAGCTGACTTCGTCGCCGATGTCGGTGGCGCGCACGGCGTCGGCGGCGCGCGCCAGCGCGACCAGATCGTCGCCGTCGGCTTGCAGCAGATGCTCGCCCTCGACAGCGCTCAGCTCGTGGCCTGCGAGCGCCCGTTCGAGCATCGCCGCGGAGCGCGGGCTCGCCGCGCTGAGCAGTTGCTCGAGCGAGCGGGGATCGGAGACCACCGCTCGTACCTCATCCCACATCGTGAACTCCTTCCCGGTCGGCGATGGTCCGCACCCGTTTGCGCAGCGCGGCATCGATCCATCCCGGCTGTTCGAGGTACTCCGCATATACCGGCAAACGGGGCGCCAGCGTGAATCCGGCATCGCGACAGGTGGCCGCGAGTGCGCGCACCTGCGGCCACGGCGCCTCCGGATTGACGTAGTCGAGGGTCAGCGGCGAGATGCCGCCCCAGTCGTTGATCCCGGCCGCCAGGAACAGGCGGTGGTCGTACGGGCTCAAGTTCGGCGGCGCCTGCACGTTCATGTCGGGCATCATCAACCGCGCCACCGCGATCGTGCGGGCGACATCCGCGCTCTCGGGCTCGGGCGCGCCGGCCATGCGGGTCGACGGTTTGGCGCGGAAATTCTGCACGATGATTTCCTGTATGTGCCCGTACGCGGCGTGGATGTCGGCGATCGCCCGCAGGCTGGCGACCCGTTCGTCAAGGAATTCCCCGATGCCGAGCAGAATGCCGGTAGTGAACGGAATGCCCAGCTCTCCGGCTTCGCGCAACATGGCCAGGCGCAGCGCGGGGTCTTTGTCGGGCGCCTGCTGATGGGCCGCGCCGCGCGCGCGCAGGCGCGGGCTGACCGACTCGAGCATCAACCCCATGCTGACGTTGAGCGGGCGCAGGGCCGACATCTCGTCCCGCGTCATGACGCCGGCATTGGTGTGCGGGAGCACGCCTTCCTCCAGCGCGATGGCGCAGCACTGCGCCACGTAGTCGATCGTCGACGCGTGGCCGAGCACGGCCAGCGTGCGCCGGTAGGACTTGTAGGCACGTTCCGGCTTGTCGCCGAGGCACATCAGCGCTTCGATACAGCCCAAGTCGCGGCCGCGCCGGCTCCAATCGCGCACCTCCTCCGGCAGCATCGTCCACGCTTCGGGCGCGTCGGGATCCTGGCGAAAAGTGCAGTATGAGCAGCGGTCGAGGCAGAGGTTGGTGACCGGCAGGAACACCTTGGGGGAATAGGTAACGGTTCGCCCCTTGCGCTGTGTCCGGATGTGACCCGCTACCGCGAGCAGGACGGACAGTTGCTCTTCGGGCAGGGCGAGGAGATGCGCCGCCTGGGCGTCGTCGATCGCGGTACCGCTCAGCGCGCGATCGAGAGCCCGCCGGGCGGTTGCATCGACGCTGTCCAGCTGCCGAGTGGCAACCGCCGTCTCGATGAATGTGACCATGGGCGACCGGAGTTGAACCCCACGTCGTCACCGACGCCGGCGCACTTATATGGAGGGTTGTCGCGGCGAGTCAAGGTAGGGCGCGCGATGCCAAGGCGCGCGCTCAGGCGGCGCGCGGCGCCAGGGCGCGATGCACGCGCAGGGCGAGCGCGCCGTCTTCGCGGCTGTGACCGGCAACGAAGGCGTTGAGTCGTTCCATCTCCACGGAGTCGAATGCGCTCTGCACGCGCTCGAGGAGCGCGGCGCCGAGCTCGGTGGGGAAGGGGCCGATCGCGGTATCGGGCAGATCTGCGTCGTCGAACGCGGTCTCCACGCGTTCGGGGTCGAGCCGCCCGACGAGCTCGCGCACCGCGGCGATGCACGCGTCGATCTGCGCGCTCCGGATGACGTGCGGATAGAAATGGCGGTCGAGAGCGCGGCGCAACAACGGCTCATCGACATCGACCCGTGCACAGGTCGGCGGTGGGCCATTCTCCACCAGCTCGGCGCGGCGCGGGAGCTCGATCGACGGACGCCAGCTCCGCACGGTCAGCCGTTCCGCGCCGACCGCGATGTGAAACCAGCGCGTCGCCATGGGGTCCGACACCGGCCCGTCGACGATCGCGCGCTCCTCGATGCGCTCGCCCCGCTCGAGGCCGTGTGCCTCGTGGAGAGCGCGGAACGCGGCGAGCTCTGCCGCGGCTTCCTCATCGACCTGCCGCCACGGGCCTGGTGCGCCGAGCGCATGGAGCACCAGGCAGCGGCGGCAGAGGAGGTACGCGTCGGTCACCGCTGGATCCTCAGGCGCGCGGCAGGCCCGGGCCGCGCAGGTCGGGTGAGAACACCGGCACGGAGATCGTGAAGTGTGCACCGCCGCCCGCGTCGCTGCGCACGCTGAGCCGGCCGCCCAGGAATTCCGTCAAGCGCGCTGCCATTCGCAATCCGAGCCCGAGGCCTTGCGCCGCCGCCGCCGGTGTCGAGCCGACCTGATCGATCAGTAGCGCGATGTCCGTGTTGTGGATTCCGACCCCGGTGTCGCGAACGCTCACCTCGATCATCGAGCGATCGGCAGACAGATGTGCCGCGAGGTCGATCGATCCCTCCGGAGTGAACTTCACGGCATTGTCGATGAGTGCCCAGAGCACGCGTTCCAGCTTGTGCTCGTCGCTGGTCAGCCAGAGCGGGGACGTATTGGCGTCGGTGGTGATGTCCAGACCGCGCTGCCGGGCGGCGGCCGCGAAGTGCCGCGCCACGCGGCGGAGTGTCTCGCGGACGTCGAAGCTGGTGGCGGAGAGTTGGAGCTCGCCCGCATCGAGGGAGTTCAGCAGCAGGACGTTCTCGATCAGGCTGAGCAATTTCTGCGAGTTCGCCTGGATGCGGTCGAACGCGATCCGCTGATCGTCGTTCAGGTAGGTGTGCAGCTCTTCGGTGAGGATCGAGTTGTAGCCGATGATCGCGCTGAGCGGCGTGCGCAGCTCGTGCGAGAGGTTGGCGAGAAAGTCGTCCTTCACCCGGCGCGCCCGCAGCGCTTCGCGACGCCGGTCCACGGCGCGGCGGACGAGGTCCGAAATCTGGGGGACGTCGAACGGTTTCGTGACGTAATCGAAGACCCGATTGCGCAGACCGCGCACGGCCGAATCGAGAGAGGCGTAGCCGGTGACCACGATGATCTCGATGTCCGGGTCGTAGCGCTTGATATGCTCCATGACCTCGACGCCCGGCATGCCCGGCATGCGCAGGTCGAGGGTCACGACGTCGATCGGCTGCTGGCGGACGATCTCGAGCGCTTCCTGGCCGCCCGGCGCGGTGTACACGTCGTACTGAGATTTGAAGACCATCCGCAGCGATTCGGTCGGTCCTCGTTCGTCGTCGACGATGAGCAGAGAAGCGCGATTTTCCATTCGAAATCCTTGGAAGCGATTACGCGTCGCTCTGCACAGCATCGGGCGTGCCAGATGTAGGTCAGGGGGCACGGCCCCGAAAGACTGCGCGGAATGCATGCGATGAGGCGACAACGTGTCGAAAAACGCCTTACGGCCCGAAAAATCAGGGCGCTCCGCCGCACATCACACTGTGCAGAGTTGTGCGATGTCCAATTCCGTACAGTCAAATAGTCAGGAAAATGACGCTAGCCCAGCGAATCGGTCGAATGCCAAATGATCCCGCTGCCCGGCCCTTGCGTGCCGAACGAGCGGCGCAGCGATATCCGGCTGCGTGCCTGGGCAGCCGATGCCCGCGGGGAGGCCGCTCCGCCGATGCCGAAGCGCGAAGCGTCCGACGCCCCGCGCGGCGGCGTTGACGCTCGCGGTGGGCGGCTGATACCCCGCAGGCATGACGCTCAGGCTGCGCGAGGGACGCATCGAAGACGCCGAGCCATGCGGCCGGATCTGCTGGGACGCTTTTCGGAACATCGCGGCGCAGCACAACTTTCCCGCCGATATCCCTTCGGCGGAGGCGGGCATCGCGGTCGTCGGCATGATGCTGCGCCACCCGCGGTTCTACGCGATCGTCGCCGAGCTCGATGGGCGCGTGGTCGGCAGCAACTTCGCCGACGAGCGCTCCGCGATCGTCGGCGTCGGCCCGATCACGGTGGCCCCGGACGTGCAGGATCGGGCCGTGGGACGCGAGCTGATGTCGAACGTGTTCGATCGACAAGCGGCCCGGGGCACCCCGGGCACGCGGCTGGTGCAGCTCGCGTACAACACCCGCTCGCTCTCCCTCTATACCAAGCTGGGCTTCGATACCCGCGAACCGCTATCGGTCATGCAGGGGACGCCGCCGGCAGTGCGGCTGCCCGGCCGCGCGGTGCGGACGGCGGTGCGGGGTGACCTCGCCGCTTGCAACCGCCTGTGCTTCACGGTGCACGGCCACCATCGCGGCGGAGAGGTCGAGGAGTCGATCGCCCACGGAACCGCGACGGTCGTCGAGCGCGACGGCAGCATCACCGGCTACGCCACGCTGATCGGCTGGATGGGGCACGCGGTCGCGGAGACGAACGGCGATCTGGAGGCGCTGATCGCCGCGGCGCCCTCCTATCCGGGCCTCGGCTTTCTCGTGCCCACCCGGAACGGCGAGCTCCTGCGCTGGTGCTTGGCGCACGGGCTCCGCCTGGTCGTGAACGCGAACTTGATGACGATCGGGCTGTACAATGAACCGCGCGCGGCCTGGCTCCCGTCGGTGTTGTACTGATCCGTCAGCCGCATGGGCCCTGGCGCATACCGCGCCCCGAGGATGCCGGTGTCGATGCGCAGCGCTGCGCGCGCGGCGACCGACTAGATCGCGGTAACGGATCCCTAAGCGCCGAGCGTTCGCGCGTCACCGCGCCATGACGCGGGCGTGAAATGCATCGAACAGGTGCGCGGCAGCGGCGCGGGCGCCGGCGCCGTAGCGGGCGCTGTCGGCGATCATCGAGTCGGCGTCGACACCCGCGCGCACCAGCTCCTTGCCGAACTCCGCCACCCAGATCCCGACCAACTCGGGGGTGACCTCCGGGTGAAATTGCACGCCCATGTGTCGGCCCTTGACGTACGCCTGCGGGCCGACCGGGCTTCGCGCCAGCTCGGTGGCGCCCGGGGGCACGTCGAACACTTCGAAGTGCCACTCGAGCCAGGGGCCAGGCGGAACGAGATCTGGATCCCGGGTCTCGATCGCGTGCCAGCCGATCTCGGGCCGTGCGCCGCGGCGCACCTGCCCGCCGAGCACGGTGGCGAGCAACTGGCCACCGAAGCAGATCCCCAGCACCGGCACGTCGTGCTCGACCGCCAGGTTGAGGAGCGCCTTCTCGCGGGCGATCCAGGGTACGTGGACGTGGTTGGCGGACGGACTGGCCCCGAGGGTGACGATCAGCGCGTAGTTGACGGGGTCTGGGAGCTCGTCCACGCGCGGCACGAGCACCGTTTCGACCGCGATCCCGTGCGCCGCCGCCTGCTCGCCGATGATGGCGGGCGGACCGGCGGGCTCGTGTTGGAGCACCAAAGCGCGCGGAGCCGCCACTCAGAACACCTCGAAATACTCGCGATGCTCCCAATCCGTCACGTAGGAGAGGAAGCGTTCGATCTCGTGCTGCTTCAATTCTACTATGTAATCGACAAACGTTCGCCCGAGCCGTTCGCGGAAGAGCGCGCTCTGTTTGAGCGCCTCGACCGCCTCCATCAGGCTCTGCGGGAGCCGGACGCGATCGGTGGCCTCGTACGGCTCGTCGCTGGGCGCGCCGGGGTCGATCTTGCGATCGACGCCGTCGAGCCCGGCCCAGATCTGCGAGGCCATGTACAAATACGGATTGGCGGCGGGCTCGCCGATGCGGTTCTCGATATGGGCGTTCGGCCCGTTGCCCGCGATGACGCGGATCATCGCGCAGCGGTTGTCGATGCCCCAGGTGGCGCGGCTCGGCGCGAGCGAGTAGGGGCGATACCGCTTGTAGCCGTTGATCGTCGGCGTGGAGAACACGGCGGAGGCCGCGGCGTGCTCGAGCAGTCCCCCGAGGAAATGCTGCCCGAACGCGGACAGCGGCGCGCGCTCGTCCTCGGCGGTGAACATGTTCTGGCCGCTACCGGCGCGGATGACCGATTCGTGCAGGTGCCACCCGCTTGAATAGAGATTTGGCAGGCCGGGCCGGCACATGAAGGTGGCGAGGTACCCTTGGCGCCGGCAGATCTGCTTCACCGCCGTGCGGAAGAGGAGCATGGCATCCGCCGATCCGAGTCCGGGCAGGGGGTCGAAGGTGAACTCGCACTGGCCCGGGCCCCACTCGTCCTCCATCGACCGCAACGGGAGACCGACGGCCAGCAGGTGCTCGCGCAGGAGCTGGAGGAGGTGATCGATCTCGTCGTTGCGCGATTCGGACATGTACTGGAAGCCGTGCGCGATCACGCTGACACGCGGCGGATCGGGTGGCCGCCCCGCTTGCTCGGGGCGCAGCATCGGGTCCTCGAGCTTGGTGATGTAGAACTCGACTTCCAGGCCCGACACGTACTCGAGTCCGCGGCGCTGCAGCTCGCCGAGCGCCGTGCGCAACAGATGGCGCGTGGCGAAGGGGACCGCCGCGCCGCTGTCGAAGTACATGTCGGAGAGGAGCCACCCGGTGCGCGGCGCCCACGGCAGGACGCGAAACGTGAGCGGGTCGGGCACCAGGAGGACGTCGGGAATGCCGGTCATCTCCGGCATGCCGAAGCCGCCGCCCGAAGAGAAGACCGGAAAAGCGGGATCGTTCGCGGTGTCGAAGGCCAGGATGTCGGACGGGAAGTCGATGCCGTTGCGGAGCGCATGCGCGGCGTCGTGCGCGGTCAGCGTCTTGCCGCGCAAGATGCCGTGCTGATCACCGAACGAGATGCGGACGGTCTGTAGCCCGAGCTCGCCGATTTGAGCGACCAGCCGTCGCGCCGCCTCGCGCTGCTCGTCGCTCCACAATCCGTGTTTCTCGACGAAGCCGAGCTTGCCGACGCTGAGATCCTCGAGCTTGACGCCCATGCAATCCTCCGCCCGCGCGCGGCGGGCCTTCACAGCACGAAAGAGATGTTCTCCAGGCCCCTGTCGGAGTCGATCAGGTTGCTCATCTTGCGCGCGATCCGCCACCCTGCGGCCGTGTGCGCAAGGACGTGCCCGTACCATCCCGCGAAGGCACGGGTGTCGCCCACGCGAGACTCGTAGATCACGAAATTCGAGCGCACCCGCACCTGATCGGCGGACGGGCCCTCCCACACCTCGACGTTGGTGAGCAACCGCCGGGTGCGCGAAGCGGGGATCTGGGACCATGCCACGCCGGTGCGCAGCCGGACGACGCGGTCGAGGAGCCGCCGGCGGTCGTCGAAGGTCAACGAGACCTCGTGACGCGGATCTCCGCCGCCCGGCGTCGAGGGTTGCCAGTACAGGCATTCGTCCGTGAACAACTCGAGCCAGTCCTCCAGACGCCCGTCGTCGAGAATACGCGCTTCCTTGAAGAGCAATGCCTCGCAGGCCGCGCGCACGGCGGCGTCGACCGGCGTACCCTCGCGCGCAAACGCCGCCACATCCTCGAGCAGCGTCGCATAGTACGCGTCATCGATGTACCAGGAGCGCTGCGCGACACCCTCTTCGGGTGCGGCCTGCGCCGAGTCGGCGGGAGCGGTCGACATCGCCTACCTCGCCTCCGGCGCCGGTCGCGGCACCGCGGCCAGTGCTCGGGCGGACGCCGTCGCATTCGGGCCGGTGGCGAGACTCACCTCGGCGGCCATCAGCCGTCTCCACTCCTGCAGATACGACCGGAGCGTGATCTCGTCCGTCACCGGGCCGGTGACCACCCCGCGATCGTCGACGCGCTCTCGGCCCGTCTCGGAATGGCGGCTGAGGTCCAGCCACTCGATCTCGGGCACGGCCAGCCCGCGTTGACACTCCTCGAAGTTCGCCTGGTCGTCGGGCTCGCCGAAGTTCGGAAAGTCCTCCTGCATGCGCATGCGCAGCGTGTTGATCTCCGCCGGCACGTTCTCGACCGTGGTGGCGTACCAGGTGAGCTGCGTGCGATCGACGCTGAGCGGCTCGATCACTTGGATCTGGTTGCCGATGATCAGCAGGTTCGGGAAGATGTTCAGGTTCATCCCGCCGCCGACGGCGAACTCGAGCAGGCGCGCCGCTTCCGCATCGCCGTATTGGCGGCGCAGGGACGCGACGAAGGCCTCGCCGCCCGGGATCGGACGGTCCTGTTCCCAAAGCGAATCGCCCATCGCGGGCCGCTGATCGAGAAACGTGTGCCCGTTGCCGAGCCCTTGGACGTACATCGCGCCGTCGTCCGGATCGCCGGCGAAGTGGGAGAGGCTGCGGCCGAACCCGTATCGGCGGGTCGTCATCTCCTGGATCGAGCTGTGCGAGACGGGCGGGTGGTAGGCATCCGCGGCGTTGTCGAAGGCCAGCTTCCAATTGCCGCGATACGCCATCCGGTGAGCGCCGTTGCGCACGAGGATCGGCCCGGGGAAGCGATCCATCCAGCGGTCGAGCAGCGGCCGCGCGGCGCCGAGATGCTCGATGAGTGAAGGGGCGTCGAGGTTCAGCGTGCCGAAGATGAACCCGCGATAGCTCTCGACGCGCGGCACCTCACGCAAGGCGAGCTCCGAGCGATCGAAGCGGGGCCCGTACGCTTTGGGGTAGGGCACGCCTACGAGCTTTCCGGTGCTGTCGTAGGTCCACCCGTGATACCCGCACATGAACGTGCGCGCCGAGCCGCGCTCGGCGCGGCACACCGTAGCGCCGCGGTGCATGCAGCGATTGAAGAGCGCATGGAGCCGGCCCTCGCCGTCGCGCGTGATCACCAGCGGCCGCACGCCGAGCGCGCCGAGGCGGAACGCGTACGGTTGCGGCACCTCGCTCTCGTGCGCCAGGTACACCCAGGTGCCGCCGAAGATCTTCGTCATCTCCTCTTCGAAGATCGCGGGGTCCACGTATATTGCGCGGTGCACGCGGGTGGGCTCCACCAGCGCGTGCCACTTGCCAGCCGCCTTCCGGTTCGCGGATTGCCTCTGTCGCGCCATCGTGGCTCCTCGTCAGACTTGCTGCCGTCGCTGCGCGGTGCCGTCCAGAAGCGCCGTCACCGCCTCGGCAACGCCCTCCGGCGACGGCAGCCACGCTTCCTCGAGAGGCGGGGAGAAGGGAATTGGGCTCCAGGGTGGCGCCACGCGGCGCGCGCCGCGCGCGCCCACCAATCCTTCTTCCACCGCCCAGGCGATGACGTCGGCCGACCAGCCGACACCGCCTGGCGATTCTTCGACCGTTATCAGCCGCCCCGTGCGCGCCAGCGAGCTCGCGATCGTCTCGCGATCGAGCGGTACGACCGTGCGCAGGTCTACGACTTCGACCTCGATCCCGCGCACCGCCAGGGTTTCCGCGGCCGCGAGCGCGCGGCGGACCATCAGCGCATTCGCTACCACGGTCACGTCCCGTCCCGCCCGCGCCACCGCCGCTCGGCCAAGCGGAATCAGCTCGTCCGCCCCGCCGCTGGGTCCTTTTGTCCAGTAGAGTGCCTTGTGCTCAAAGAAGAGCACCGGCCCGTCATCGCGGATCGCCGATTTCAGCAGTCCCTTGGCGTCGCGCGGCGTCGCCGGCGTCACCACGGTCAGGCCGGGGGTGTGCAGAAACCACCCGTCGGGCGATTGCGAATGCTGCGCGGCGAAGGAGATGCCGGCGCCGCTGGTCGCGCGGATCACCAGCGGCAGGCGCTCGCCCTGTCCGCCGCTCTGGTAGCGGAACTTCGCGATCTGATTCACCACCTGGTCGTAGGCGACGCTGACGAAGTCGGCGAACATTAGATCGAGGACGGGGCGGAGGCCGCGCAGCGCGGCGCCGAGCGCCATTCCGGTCAGGGCCATCTCCGAGATCGGCGTGTCCCAGACGCGCGCGTCGCCGAACTCCTCCGTGAGCCCTTTGGTGACCTTGAACACGCCACCCGCCTTGCCGACGTCCTCGCCGAACAGCACGACACTCTCATCGCGCCGCATCTCTTCGGCGAGCGCTTCGTTCACGGCGGCCGCGTAGGTGAGGTCGGCTCTACCCGACATCGGTGGCGACCTCCTCTGCGCCGGGAAACGGCGCCGCGAGCGCGGCGGCCGAGGCCTCGGCGGTCGACTCGGCGACGCGGCTCGACAGCACGGCGTCGGTTTCTTCGGAGAGAAAGCCCCACTGCATCAGGCGTTCGCGCCAGGCCGGAATGGGATCCTTGGCGAGCCAGGCGGCGATTTCTTCCTTCGGCCGACCGGTACCGGGATCTCCGCGCGAGTGCCCCTTTTGCCGATACGTCTTCATCTCGAGCAGCGTGGGCCCTTCGCCGGCGCGGGCGCGGGCGGCGGCCGCCGCGGCGGCCTCGTACACGGCGAGCACGTCGTTGCCGTCGACAATTTCGCCGGCCATGGCATACGCGGTCGCGCGCACGGCGAGATCGGTGACCGGCGTCGAGGCGGCGATCGGCGTGTATTCGCCCCAGAGGTTATTCTCGCAGACGAACACCACCGGTAGCTTCCATATGGCGGCGATGTTCAGCGTTTCGTGGAAGGCGCCGATGTTCGCGGTGCCATCGCCGAAGAACGTGAAGGCGACCTCCGACGTGCCCCGGACGCGCGCGGCCCACGCCGCGCCGGCGGCCACCGGCAGCCCGGCGCCGACGATCGCGAACGAGCCGAGGATGCCGCGCGCTACGTCGGTCAGATGCATCGAGCCGCCCTTGCCTTTGCAGCAGCCCGTCGCCCTTCCGAGGATCTCTGCGAACGCCGCCTCGACGGACATTCCCCATGCGAGGCAGTGGCCGTGACCGCGATACGTGCAGGTCATGACGTCGCCGCGCGCCGCGGCCTGCGCGACGCCGACCGCGACGGCTTCCTGCCCCTGACAGAGGTGCGTGGTCCCTTTGAACGCGCCGAGCGCGTACAGCTCCGACACGCGCTCTTCGAACGCGCGGATCGCCAGCATCTGCTCGTACCAGCGCAGCGCATCCTCTTGCGCCGGCGCGTGCGCAGTCATCATCGCCCCCTCATGCGGTTGGGTATCGGCGAGCCCGTCCACCCGAAGTGCGCCGATGCCTCCGTGGCGGCCTCGCGCAGCGCCGTGGCGAGCGCGTTCGCGCGGACATCGAAGCGGATCGCCGGTACCGATACGGCGTAGGAGCCGACCGGGAAACCGGTGCGGTCCAGGAAAGCGGCGGCGATGCAACAAATGCCGTCGGCAAACTCCTCGAGGTCCAGCGCGTACCCGCGCGCAGCCGTCTCGTCGAGGTCCGCGAGGATGTCGGCGAGCGCGGTGCGCGTGTGGCGGGTGAGCGGCGCCAGCTCGCGAGCTTGGAAGTACGCCCGCTGCCGCGGCTTCGGGAGGAAGGCCAGGATTGCCTTGCCGGATGCGCGCGCATGGGTGTGCTCGGTATAGCCGATCTCGAGCCCGCCGACGCGCAGCGACTGCGCGCTCTCGAGATAGCGTTGCAACACGATGTCGTTGCCGTACCAGCCGGTGACGTAGGTGGTCTCGTTCACCTGCTTATGCAGACGATGCATGATCGCCAGCAGCTCGGGCTCGGGCGCGAGCCGGTCGCGCAGGCGGTCCTGCAAAAACGCGAGACGGCTGCCGAGCTCGTAGCGGCCGCCGGGCAGCCGCGTCACGTACCCCTCGCGACCGAGGGTGCGCAAGAGGTTGTAGCAGGTCCCCAGCTTCACCCCCGTCCGCTCACTGAGCGTGCGCGCCGTGGTGTGCTCCTGCGCCACGGCCTCGAGAAGGCGCAGGCCGCGCTGCAGGGTCAGCAGAACCGCTTGTTCCGAGCTCTTCATGTCAGGAAACTGGCCCGTCATAGGACCGCTCTGGGAGTGTTGTCAATAACTGTAGTCGATTACATCTATTTGGAAAACTATCTCGGATCTCCCTCCGCGCGCCGCGCTGTGCTAGGGTCCGCGGCCATGGCAGACGACAAACCCCGCCGCGAAGTTCTCTGGTCAGGCGACAATCCGCTCATCGTGCTCAAATCAGGTCCTGGGCAGCCGGACGCGACCGCAGTGTCGTTTTTCCGCGTCGACTTCTCGCCCGCCGGGAGCGGCCACGCCGCGTTCATCCTGACGGAGCTCGCCGGCGGCCCCGGCCGCATCAATGCGTGCTACACGGACCGCGCCGCGCTCGGCACGTGGCTGCGCGACACCGTCATGGTGACGCTGCCGGAATTCCAGCAGCACGATGTGCGCGCCGCGGTCGTCAAACCCGCGCGCTTCGCTTCGCTCGGCGACACGCGCTCGAGCTGGACGGAGCTGCTGTCGACGGATGACGGCGAAATCCGGCTCACCTGGTCGGGCCTGGAGCGGCCGTTCAAGATCGAGGTGGCGAAGGGCGCCGTCGCATGTATCCCGTACTCGCTGGAGACGCTCGTGTACCGCGCCGATACGGCGGAAGTGTCGATCGGCGGACGGACCGCGCCGGGTCAGGTGATCCGCGATCGCGCCGGCGACGATGTCCAGAGCACCGCATTCCTGGCTTTGTCGGAGACCTGGTACCGCTGAAGCGCGCGCGCTCTCGCACACTTATAAATCTGGCTTAGCGGCGCGCGCCTCGATACGGCGTGGCGGCGCTGCCGTTTTTTGGCGAAGGCGTACCGCGCAATAAGTGTTACCGCCGCGCTGCTACACGTGTCGCGCGGTAGTTACTTGCCGGGCCGGCTCGCCTGCGGCCGCGGACGGCACCGCCCTTGCTACACGTGCAGCCGGGACGCGCATGTTCCCTGGTCTGCTCGGCAGGGCGTCCCGGCAAGCGCCGACGATCTCTTCAAGCCCTGCTGATGTAGCGCTCGGCGTCGCGATGGGGCCCGCGTACGGCCGCCGCGTCTCGCTGAACATACCCGGCCCTAGCATCCTTCGGGAAAGGAGGTTCCGATGGACGAACGCTGGACCAAGGCGACGCTGAAGGACCTGCCGCTGTACCAGAAGGGTAAACGCGCCTGGGAGGTCATCCGCGACATGCACCAGTCGGATTACGTGACTTTCACGGCGGAGAAGGTGGCCGGCCGGCCCTTCGGGTGCAACGGGATCGGCAAGCTCCGCGAGGTCGCGCTGAACTATCCGACGGAATACGTGCGCTACCACAACAACCCGCAGTTCACGGAGGACCTGGACTGGTGGATGGGACTGTGGGGCACGCCCGACCTGCCCGATTTCGATCTCAAGAAATTGCAGGTGGAGACCGAGCAATACGCCAAGACGCTGGAGAAGAACGGCATCGAGGTGCACTGGCTCGAATATCCCGACCCGCCCATGGGCCCGTACGGGCCCATGATGGCGCAGATCTATCTGGCCTGGGGCATGATCTGGCGGGGCGGGTCGATCATCTCGAAGATGGGCTTCGTTCCGACCTCGATCGGCGTGACCGAGTACATGGCGAAGTGGGCATGGAACGAGCTCAACATCCCCGTGCTCACCGCCATCACGGAAGGCGCGTGTGAGCCGGGCGCGTGCGTGTTCATCGCGCAGGACGTCGTCGTCACGGCCATCTCGTGCGCGTTCACGGAAGCCGGCGTGAAGCAGTTCGTCGACGCGCTCGCGCGCACCAGCGGCACGCCGGAGTTCCACAACTTGGTGTTGCGGCCGGCCGTCACGGCGTATTTCGACCCCGAGACCGGCGCGTGCGCGCATCCGGACATGAACATCGCACCGCTCGACATCGGCAAGGTGCTGATCGCGTCGGAGTCATTCGACTTCGGGGCGCGCAAATGGCTCGACGACAACAACTTCGAGGTCATCGAAGTGGATCACGAGGAACATCGTCAACTACTCGCTCCCTGCAACCTGATCCCGCTCGAGCCGGGCAGGGTCATCATGCACAGCGAATGCGAGCGGACGATTCGCAAGGTGAGGGAAGCCGGTGTCGACGTGGTCGAGGTCTCGGGCGCCGAAATCCTCAAATCCGGCGGGGGCATCCGCTGCCGCACCATGCAGATCTACCGAGAGCCGGGACCGACGCTCGCGGACGTGCACAAGCGGCGCAGGCGATGAGGCACATGCGGGCGGCGCCAGCGCGCCGCCCGGCCGGGCGCGCGCGCGCAACATTGGCCTCGTGTAGCTCCGAGACCTGCGCCCCCGGGGCGCCGCGGAGCGCTGCGCGGAGTACGCCGGTGCAGTGCTTTGAAGCGATGGACCTCGAGGAAGAGGCGCGCTGGCGCGCCGGGCCGCCACGGGGCGGCGACTACGTTCGAAATGCCGCGGCCGATGCGGTGACCCGATCCCGCACAGTGACCAGGACCGCGCCGGCGACTAGCGCGCCGCACGAGCACAGCGAATGATCTGGGCGGTGAAATGATGCGCCGCGGCTCGCGCGTGGGTGGCGCTTATGTGATTGATGCGCCGTGGCGGCCGTTGGCTCTCACGCGTTCGCAGCGCTGGACTCTAGACATCGGACAGCTTCGGGTGCGAGAGAGAGCGGACAGGACGTGATCATTTTTCAACCGAAGATCGGACCGGGCTGCGTCGTTCGGCGGCTCCACGGCAGGGGTGTCCGTGCGAGGGCACGAGCAACGAAGGGGGAGTGAAGTGAAAATCACGGTGACGGTAAACGGTGAACGCCAGGAAGCCGACGTGCCGCCGCGCATGCTGCTGGTCCACTGGTTGCGCGAAGAGCTCATGCTGACCGGTACGCACATCGGCTGCGAAACGACGGTGTGCGGTGCGTGCACGGTCCACGTCGACGGGCGTGCCGTGAAGAGCTGCACGATGTTCGCAGTGCAGGCGGACGGCTGTGCGGTGACCACGATCGAAGGGCTCGCCGGCGAGAACTTGCATCCGTTGCAGACCGGGTTCTGGGAGAAGCACGGCCTGCAGTGCGGCTACTGCACGCCGGGCATGATCATGACGGCGGCGCAGCTGCTCCAGGACGACGCGAATCCCAGCGAAGAGGCGATCCGCTTCGCCATCGAGGGGAACATCTGCCGGTGTACCGGGTATCAGCAGATCGTCGATGCCGTGCAGCACGCGGCGGCGCTGGCGAGGGAGGGGCGCTAATGGCGACGAAACCGTCTCTCGTCGGGGCGCCGATCAAGCGGCGCGAGGACCCGCGGCTCATCCGCGGCCTAGCCAGCTATACCGATGATTTCAAGCTTCCGCGCATGCTGCACGCGGCGTTCGTCCACAGCCAGTACGCCGCCGGCCGCATTCGCAGCATCGATACCTCACGGGCGCGGGCGCGCCGCGGCGTCGTCGCAGTCTACACGTTCGACGACTTCCGCGGCAGCGTCGGCTCGACCCCATGCGTGATCGGTCTGCCGGAAGGCCGCCAGGTCAAACATCCGCTGCTCGCCGACGGCGCCGTGCGCTACGTCGGTCAGCCGATCGCCGTCGTTGTCGCCCAGGACCGCTACATCGCCCGCGATGCCGCCGCTGAGGTGGAGGTGGACATCGATCCCGGCACTCCGGTCATCGACGTCGAGCAGGCGCTCGCGCCCGGTGCGCCGCGCGTATACGACGAGCTGCCCGACAATATCTGCATGACCATGGCGGTCGACAATCCGAAGACCGCCGAACTCTTCGCCGCCGCCGCGGGTACGGTGAAGCTCCGGCTCGTCAACCACCGCGTCGCCGCGGTGCCAATGGAGCCGCGCGCCGTCCTGGCGCATTGGGAGGAAGGCCCGCAGAAGCTCACCGTGTGGACGTCCACTCAGGCCCCGCACGGCGCAAAGCAACAGCTCTCGATGTGCCTGGGCATTCCGGAAGTGCGCATCCGCGTCATCGCGCCCGAGGTCGGCGGCGCGTTCGGCGCCAAGATCCCGACCTATCCCGAGGAGTGCGTGCTGCCGTGGATCAGCCGGAAGCTGCGCCGGCCCATCAAGTGGGCCGAAACGCGGACCGAAAACCTGGCAAACAGCAGCCATGGCCGCGGTCACGTCGAATACGTCGAAGCGGCATACACGCAGACCGGCGAGGTGACGGCGCTCAAGCTGAAAACGATCGCCGAGATCGGCGGCTATCCATCAATGATCGGACCGGCGGTGCCGACGTTCACCCCGCTCATGGTGCCCGGCTGTTATCGGGTGCAAGCCGTCTCGTTCGAGGTGGTGAGCGCGTACACGAACACGATGGCGACCGACGCGTACCGCGGTGCGGGTCGGCCAGAGGCGACGTACATCATCGAGCGCGTCATGGACGCAGTCGCCGCGGCGCTCCAGCTCGACCCCGCGGAGGTGCGGCGGCGGAACTTCATCGCGCCGGAGGCGTTCCCGTACACCACGCCCTCGGGGGCGACCTATGACACCGGCAACTACGCCGCGGCCATGGATCGCGCGCTCGAGCTGTTCGACTACGCGAAAGCGCGGCGCGAGCAGGCGGACGCGCGGCGCTCGGGCCGCCTGATCGGCATCGGGCTCGCCACCTTCACCGAGATCTGCGGTTTCGGATCGAGCAAGGGCTCGGGCGAAGCGGAGCGCCACGGCTACTGGGAAAGCGCGGAAATCCGCGTCGAGCCGACCGGGAATGTGATGGTGATGACCGGCACGTCGCCGCATGGGCAGGGCCAGGAGACGGCCTTTGCCCAGATGACCGCAGATGCGTTCGGCGTAGATATCGACGATGTGGTGGTGGTCCACGGCGACACCGATATCGTCACGCACGGCGTCGGCACGTTCGGCAGCCGCGGCCTCGTCGTCGGCGGTACGGCCGTGCACATGGCGCTCGACAAGATCATCGCCAAGGGCAAGCGCATCGCCGGGCATTTGCTCGAGGTTCACGACCGCGACATCGAGTTTGCCGACGGCGTTTTCTCGGCCGTCGGCGGCGGGCCGCGCGTCAGCTTCCGCGAGGTGGCGATGGCCGCGCATACGTGGGGCCGGCCGATGCCGAACGAGGAGCCGGGCCTCGAGGCGGTGGCGCGCTTCGAACCCAGCGCGACGACCTTCCCCTTTGGCGCGCACCTGGCGGAGGTGGAGATCGACCGCCAGACCGGTGAGCTCACGCTGCGTCGCTACGTGGCGGTGGACGACTTCGGCAACGTGATCAACCCCATGCTGGCCGATGGACAGCGCCTCGGCGGCATCGTCCAGGGCCTCGGCCAGGCATGGTGCGAGGAAATCCGGTACGACGATGCCGGCCAGCTCCTGTCCGGCACGCTGGCGGAATATGCCGTGCCGCGCGCGCCCATGTTTCCACGCATTACGCTGGACCGCACGTGTACGCCGACGTCCGTCAACCCGCTCGGCGCCAAGGGCATTGGTGAGCTCGGCACGATCGGCTCCACGCCGTGCCTGGTGAGCGCCGCTCTCGATGCCCTGCGCCCGCTCGGCGTCACTCACATCGACATGCCGCTCAAGCCCGAGCGCCTGTGGCGCGCGATCCGCGACGCCGAGGAGAAACGGTCATGATTCCCGCCGAGTTCACTTACACAGCGGCGCGCTCGGTGGACGAAGCGCTGCGCCTGCTCAGCGCCTCGCCGGACGCCAAGATCCTCGGCGGCGGCATGAGCCTCATCCCGGCGATGAAGCTCCGGCTCGCGAATCCGCCCGCGCTGGTCGACATCACCCGCATCCCCGAGCTCGGCGCGATCCGGCGCAGCGGCGATGCGATCGCGATGGGTGCGTGCGTGGCCCATCACCGGCTGCTCGCGAGCGAGGAGGTTCGGGGCGTGGATGTGGTGGCGGAAGCGGCGTACGCAATCGGCGACCTGCAGGTGCGCAACCGCGGGACAATCGGCGGTAGCCTTGTCCATGCGGACCCGGCGGCAGACTGGCCAGCCGTATTTCTCGCCCTCGACGGCGAAGCCGTCCTGCGCGGGCCGCGCGGCGAGCGCCGAGTACCGGCGGCGAGCTTCTTCACGGGAATGTTACAGAGCGCGACCGGGCCGGATGAGATCCTCACCGAGGTGCGCCTCGCCGCGCCCGGCGCGCGCAACGCGACCGCCTACGTCAAGATGCGGCATCCGGCTTCGGGATTTGCGATTGTCGGCGTCGCGGTGTCGCTGGGGCTCGACGCGCGCGGTCGGTGCGAGCGCGCCGCCATCGGCGTGACGGGCGTGAACGCCAGCCCGTTTCGCGCGCGCAGCGTAGAATCGGCCCTGCAGGGCGGCGCGCTCGAGCCGGCGGACGTCGAGAAAGCGTGCGCGGCGATCGCGGAATGCGATCCGATGGGCGATGCGTTCGCCTCCGGCGAGTACCGCCGTCACCTGCTCGGCGTGTACATCGGCCGTGCGATCGCCCGCGCCCGCGCGCGTGCGGCTCAACGGAGTTGAGGGGGAGCCATGGCACCGGCAAAGGCGTTTTACGCTCCGAAGGGCACCGGGTGGCCCGGGTCACACCCGGGGAGTGCGGGCGTGCGCGTGGGCGACTTGCTCTTCATCAGTGGACAGCTCAGCCTCGGGCCTGGTGGTGACATCGCCGCCCCGGGTGACGTCACAGCGCAAGCGCGGAACGTCTTCGGCCAGATTCAAGCGATCGTCGAAGAAGCCGGGGGCGGGCTGGACGACGTGCTGGATCTGGTCTCGTTTCATACCGACGTCCGACAGCTCGGCGATGTGGTCGAAGCGGGGACCGAGTTCTTCAAGCGGGATTACCCGGCGTGGACGGCCGTCGGCACCCCGGGCACGTACGTGAGCGGCGCGGCCGTGTGCATCAAGGCGATCGCGCATCTCGGCAAGGAACAGAAGGAGTGTTTCACGCCGGATGCGGTGGCATGGCTGCGCGCGCTGCCGCTGTCGGCGGGCTGCAAGAAGGGCAACTTGATGTTCCTGTCCGGTCAGGTTCCCACCGATGCCGAGGGGAATCTGGTCGCGCCCGGCAACCACGCGCTGCAGGCCCGCCAGTCCTTCCTCAACATCAAAGCCGTCGTCGAGGCGGCCGGCGGCACGCTGGACGACGTGATCGAGATCCTCTCGTTCCACGTCGATCCGCGCGGCATGGAGCTCGCCGGCGAGCTGGTCTGCTCGGAGGTCTTCGGTCGGACGCCGCTCGAGAGCGCCTCCGCGTGGACCGCTATCGGGACGCCCGGGCTGTACGCGCCGGGTGTCCTCGGCGAGTACCGGACCATCGCGGATTTCAGCCCGGGAAAACGCCTCGCGAGCACGCCCGACACGATCTGGTGGCGGGTCATCCCGGTATCGGGTGGGACCAAGAAGGCGGGCGGCAGCCTGATTGCGATCTCCGGCCAGGTGGCTTCGGACGGCGATGGCAACATCATCGGCGCGGGCGATGTCGAGGCGCAAACGCGCTACGACTTCGAGCAGATCCAAAAAATCCTGGCCGGTTTCGACGCGACGCTGGACAACGTCGTCGAGATCACCGCGTTTCACAAAGACATGCGCGCTTGCGAGACAGTGGCGAAAGTCGGCGCGGAGTACTTCCCGCGCGGCGAGGCGCCCGCATGGACATCGGTCGGCACCACCGGGCTCTGGAAGGAAGGCTACCTACACGAGATCCACGCGCTCGCGGTGGTGTGACAATGGCAGGTTGTTAGCTGTTCACGGGTCAGCTGTTACGGGAGCGACGGCCACAGTCGACGCCGGAGATCGACAAGCGAACGGAACACCACCAGGCTCGCTCCCGTGTGCCGGGTTGAAATGTCTTCCCACAGCCTAGCAGCCTTCCGGGTGACGCGTGTGCCATTCCGTCGCCTGCTCGTATGCGTGGCCGGCCTGCAGCAGCATGGGTTCCTCAAATGGTCTACCGGCGAGCTGGAAGCCGATTGGCAGACCCGCGGGGCTGAAGCCGCAGGGCAGCGCCAGGGCCGGAAACCCGCTGAGGTTGAAGAGCGCGGTGTAGAGCGGCATGCGCCCGGCCAGGATCGAAAAGCCTCTCGACTGGGCGCGAATCGCCCGCGGCATCATGCCGATCGTCGGCAGCATGAATAGATCGATGCTGTCGAGCTGCCGCAGCATCTCGCGGCGGATCTGTTCGCGCACGCGCTCGGCCTGGACGTACGCGGAGGCGCTGATCAGCGTGCCGAGCGCCAGCAGCAGTCGCATGTCCGATTCGTACTCCGCGGGCCGCTCGCGCAGATCGTGGAGATGATAAGCGGCCGCGTCGGCACACGCCAGCGTCCAAAAGACGGCCAGCAACTCGTCCAACGCAACCGAATCGATGTCGCTCACTGCGGCGCCCAGCTCCGACATCCGGAGCACCGCGGGTTCGAAAGCGGCGAGGATCTCCGGCGCGCAGCTGTCCGCGAACAGCCGGCGCGGGATGCCGATGCGTAGACCGTGCAGATCGCGTCCGAGGCGGGCGCTGAAATCCGGAACCGCGGCCCGCGCGGAAGCCGGATCGCGCGCGTCGTAGCCGGCACACGCCTGGAGCATGAGCGCGCAGTCTCTGACCGCACGTGCCATCGGGCCGGTGTGATCCAAGTTCCACGACAGCGGGAACACTCCGGCGCGGCTGACCCGGCCGTAGGTGGGCTTCAAGCCAACGACGCCGCAGCAGAATGCCGGATAGCGGATCGAGCCGCCCGTGTCCGTGCCCATGGCGCCGAAGGCGAGGCCGGCGGCCAACGCCACGCCCGCGCCACTGCTCGACCCGCCCGGATTGAGGGCCGTGTTCCAGGGATTGCGGGCCGGTGGGAAATGCGACGACAGCGTCGGCATGCCCGCGGCGAACTCGTACGTCGCGAGCTTGCCGAGCAGCACCGCGCCATGCTGCTTGAGCTTGCTCACCACCGTGCAATCTTGCTGCGCGACATAGTCCTTGCGCACGCGCGAGCCGCCGGTGGTCGGACCGGTCTCGTAGATGTCCTTCACCGCGATTGGAACGCCGTGCAGCGGGCCGCGATGGCGGCCGCTCTGAATCTCGCGCTCGGCCGCGCGTGCCGCGCTCAAAGCCTCGTCCGCGAATACGCTGTAATACGCATGCAGCCGCGGGTTGAGCGCGGTGATGCGGTCCAGCATCGCTTGCGTGAGCTCGACGGGCGACAGCTCGCGTGCGGCGATCCGCGCGCCGGCTTCCGCGAGCGGGAGGTATGCCAGCGCGGAATCCGCGCTCGCCGCGATCATTCGTCCGGCTGAGCGCGGAAGATCAGCGCGGGCTCGGTATCCGGCCGCAGCATCGCCTGCACCATGCGCTCCCAGTCCAGCAATGCCGGGTAGGCGGCGGCGAGGTGATCGATGTCGCTAGCGCTCAGCGCGATGCCGACGGCCGCGAGGCGTGCCGCTATCACCTGTCTATGCTCCAACGGGCTGCTCCCCTTGGCCGCGTCTATGCATCGTTGCGGCGCGGCCGCGTCTCTACGCGCCTTCCCGGCGCGGCACAAGGAGACCTATTCGGTCAGGGCGCGCCATCCCCCCTGTAGCGCCGCGCACCCGAGTCGCAGTAGAGAAGACCGCGAGGAGGGACACGCATGGCAACGCGCCAAGTGACATATCGAGAGGGGAATACCGAGCTCGACGGCTATCTCGCCTGCGAGAGCGACAACACGCCGCGGCCCGCCGTGCTGATTTTGCACGCGTGGGGTGGCGCAGGTGACTTCGAGCGCGACAAGGCGCGCAAGCTCGCGGAGCTGGGTTACGCGGCATTCGCGGTGGACATGTACGGCGCCGGCAAGCGCGGCACCAATCCGGAAGAGAACACCAGGTTGATGATGCCCTTCCTCGAAGATCGCAAGCTCCTCGCGCGCCGCCTCGACGCTGCGCTGCGCACGGTGCAGGGCCTGCCGGAAGTCGACGCGAGCCGCATCGCAGCGATCGGCTACTGCTTCGGCGGGCTGTGCGTGCTCGATCTGGCTCGCATGGGGGCCGACGTGCGCGGCGTGGTGAGCTTCCATGGGTTGCTCACCGCGCCGGCGGGCGGCGAGCGCGCCAAGATCCGCGCGAAGGTTCTGGCTCTGCACGGGCAGGACGATCCACTGGTCCCGCCTGAACAGGTGCAGGGCTTTATCAAGGAGATGAGCGAAGCGGGCGCCGATTGGCAGATCCACATCTACGGCGACACTGTGCACGCCTTCACCGAGCCGACGCTGAACGACCGCGCCAATGGTGTAGCCTACTCGCCCACCGCGGATCGCCGTTCGTGGGCCACGATGCAGGACTTTCTCCGCGAGGTCTTCGCCTAACGGCATGTAAGCAGCCCCTCTGCGGAGCTCGCAGAAGGGGCTGCTGCAAGCTGTTACGCTGCTAGGCTGTTACGGAGGCTGGCGTCCACGCAATGACCCTTCCCGCGCCGCTCCGCAGCGCGAACAGCGAACAGCCTCGCAGCGCAACAGCTTAACCGGCCATTCGGCGGGCCCACGCATTGGCTTCGCGCACTGCGCGCTCCTGGTCGAAGCACAGCAGGCGGCCGTCGCGCGCTACGACGCGGCCGTTGACGATGGTGGCGCGCGTGAAGTGCGAGGAGCCGGTGAACAGCAGCGCCGCGACCGGATCGTGGTGCCCGGCGCGGTCGATGGTCTCCACGGCGAACACGGCCAGGTCCGCGCCCTTGCCGGGCTCGATCGAGCCGAGGTCGTCCCGCCCCAGCGCCCGCGCGCCCGCGCGCGTCGCCAGCCACAGCGTCTCCCGCGCCGTCAGCCAGCGCGCCGGCTCCAGCGCGTGCACCCGGTGCGCCAGCAGCACCAACTGCGCCTCGGTGAGCAGGTCGCCCCCGAGGTTGGAGGCCGGCCCGGTGGTGCCCAGGCACACGTGGGCGCCGGCGTCGAGCAGATCGCGCACCCGGGTCAGCCCCCAGCCGAGCCGCAGGTCGGAGGCCAGCGCGTGCGAGACGTGGGCACCGCTGGCGGCGAGCTGTGTGATCTCGGCGTCGGTCAGCGGCGGGTGGGTGACGTGGTAGAGCACCACGTCGGGCGCCAGCCAGCCGACGCGGGCCAGGAACTCCACCGGGCGCACGCCGTAGCGCGCCAGCGTGAAGTCGACATCGACCGCTTCGTGGATGTGGGTGGCCAGGCGCACGCCGGGGTGCGCGGCGGCCAGGGCGCGCATCTGGCGAAAGATCGCTTCGCTGTCGGCGTAGATGCCGACCGGGGCGAGGTCGATGCGCACCATCGCCAGCGGGCGGGGGTCGTGGTAGCGGGCGATCAACGCCTCGGCGTGGCGCAGCACGACGTCCTCGGGCTGGGTGGACTCGTCGGCCACCAAGCCGCCGCGCGAGCGGCCGAGGGTGAGGCAGCCGCGCGAGGGCTGATAGCGCAGGCCGACCTCGGCCGCGGCGGCGATGGCGCGGTCGACGAACTCGGGGGGCTGGCCGGGTGGGTAGAGGTAATGCTGATCGGCGGACAGCGTGGTGCCGGTGAGCACCATCTCGGCGAAGTTCACCCGCGCCGCCGCCTGTGCGGCCTCGGGCGACATCGGGCGCTCGATCCAGAGCTTGGCGAAATAGTCGCTCCAGCGATCGAAACGCGCATCCTGCATGCCGGGCACCGCGCGGTAGAGCGCCTCGAAGCTGTGGTTGTGCGTATTGACGAAGCCTGGCAACACGACGCAGCCGCTGGCGTCGAGCACCTCGGCGCCGGGCGCTTCGAGGCGCGGGCCGACGCGGCTGATCACGGGGCCATCGATGAGGATGTCGCAGTCGGAAATCTCGCGCCGCGCGTCGTCCATGGTGGCGACGATCCGCGCGTGTCTCACCAACAGCCGGCTCATGGCTCTGCGCGCAACGCGCGATGTGATGCACCGCCGCGTGAGAACTGCAAGCCGCCGGTGCCCGGCGCTGTGTTAACCGGTGGAGCATAGGGACTTGTTTCGCACCGCCACGGCGCTAAGAGGATTTGTAACGACGGGACGACGCGATCGGGCCGTTGCGGCGATGCCGGGGCACGGGTGGATCCCCGGCGCTCGGTCGCGACGGCGGCATGCGCCAGCGCGCATCGGAGCGTCGGCGGCCCGGGGGGGGGGGAGATGGCGCAAGCGAAGATGATGGGGGCGCGGGGTCGGCGGCTCGAGGACCCGCGATTTCTACGCGGATGCGCGACGTATACCGATGACATCCGGCTGCCGGGGACGCTTCACCTCGCGTTCGTGCGCAGCCCACATGCGCACGCGCGCCTCGGGCGCGCCGACGTCGCGGAGGCGCTGCGCCTGCCCGGTGTCGTGCGCATCTGGACCGGCGGGGATGTGGCGTCGCGGTTGAAGCCGCTCGGGTTTCCGTTCCGGCCCGACGTGTTTCCGCCCTCGGTGTTCAAGCAGAGCGAGTGGCCGTGTCTGGCGTTCGGCAAGGTGCGCTATGTCGGCGAGCCAGTCGCTGCGATCGTCGCCGAGTCGCGCTATATCGCCGAAGACGCGGCGGAGCTCGTGCAGGTCGAATACGATCCGCTGCCCGCGGTGGTCGATCCCGAGCAGGCGCTTCAACCCGATGCCCCGCTCGTGCACGAGGCGTTCGGGCGGAACCTCGTGCTGGAAGCGTCCGCGGCGATGGGGGACGTCGACGCGGCCTTTGCGAAGGCGGCGTTCGTCCTGCGCGAGCGCTTTCAGACCAATCGCCACTGCGCGCTGCCGATGGAAGGGCGCGCCACGCTCGCGTCGCCGGACGGCGACGGCCACATCACGCTGTGGACATCGAGCCAGAGCCCGCATGTCGTCCGCACGCGCGTGGCCGATCTCATGAATTTTCCCGAGCACAAGCTGCGCGTGATCACGCCCGACGTCGGCGGCGGATTCGGGCTGAAGGCGAACCTATTCCCTGAGGAGCTGCTCACGTGTTTTGTGGCGCACGCGCTCGGCGCGCCGGTCAAGTGGACGGAGGACCGGCGCGAGCACCTGCTGAGCTCCTTCCACGCCAAGGACGAGCGCATCGATTGCGAGATGGGCTTCGCCGCCGACGGCACCATCCTCGGCATGCGGGCCCGGATCGTCGGGGACCTCGGCGCCTATGCGGCCGATCCCTGGCACTCGGCGTTCGAGCCGCTGCAGATCGCATCCGCGCTGCCCGGCCCCTACAAGATCCGCGATTACGCTTTCGACGTTCGCGCCGTATGCACGAACAAGATGACGCTCAGCGTGTACCGCGGCGTCGGGCTGCCCGCCGCGGTGTGGGTGCAGGAGCATCTGATGGATGCGGCCGCGCGCCGGTTGCGCATGGACCCAGCGGAGATTCGGCGTCGCAACATGATTCGCCCGCACGAATTTCCGTACGTCTCCGCTACCGGCTTGCACTACGACAGCGGGAGCTCGACGGATGCGCTGGAGCACGGATTGCGTGCGATCGATTACGAGGGCTTCCGCCGCCGTCAGGCGGAGGCGCGCGCCCAAGGGCGGCATCTCGGCCTTGGAATCGCCACTTATATCGAGATGACGACCTACGGCACCGGCCATTTGACGCGCAACGGCATCGACCTGAGCACGTACGAGTCGGCCAACGTGCGCGTCGATCCGAACGGCGGAGTGGTGCTGAGCGTCGGTACGCTGTCGCACGGCCAGGGACATCACACGACGTATGCGCAGATGCTCGCCGACGAGCTCGGGGTGCGGGTCGAGGACGTCAGCTTCGTGCAGGGGGATACGAAGGCCACGCCGTACGGATGGGGCACGTGGGGCAGCCGCAGCACCGTGGCGGGCGGCGGCGCGGTGATCAACGCGGCGCGTCAGGTGAAGGAGAAGATGCTGCGCGTAGCGGCGCAGCTCCTCGAGGCGAGCCCGGCGGACATGGAGCTCCTGCCCGGCAAAGTGCAGGTGAAGGGCGTGCCCGCGAAGTCGATGAGCATCCGCGACGTGGCGCGCGCCTCGGTGTTCTCGGCGGGACGGCTCGACCCGCAGGAAGCGCCCGGCTTGGAGGCGACGTACTATTACACGCCGCCGCCGTTGACGTTCGCCAATGCGACGCACTTCGCGGAGGTCGAGGTCGACGTCGAAACCGGCCGCGTGACGATCGGGCGCTACGTCGTGATCGAGGACTGCGGGAAGATCGTGAATCCGATGATCGTCGACGGGCAAGTGGTGGGGGGCGTCGCCCAGGGCATCGGCACCGCGATGTTAGAGCATCTGCAATACGACGAGCACGGGCAGCTGTTGACGACGACGTTCATGGACTATCTGCCCCCGACGGCGGCCGACGTGCCGGATGTGGAAGTCGGCCACATCGAGACGCCGAGCCCGCTCACGGTCGCGGGCGTGAAAGGCATGGGCGAGGGCGGCGCGATCGGTTCACCCGCGGCGATCGTCAACGCCATCGCAGACGCGCTCGCGCCGTTCGGCGCGACGGTCACGCAGCTGCCGCTCACGCCGGAGAAGGTCTGGCGGCTGGCCGCGGGCACTGCCGCGGGTTAGGGGGCAAGCTGTTACGCTGTTGGACTGTTACGTTGTTGGGGACGAACCGGCGACGCGTCACGCGGCCTGCAGATCCCAACAACCACCAGCCCTATCGAGCGTACAGCCTGCCTTTCCCTAACCCGTGAACCTCAGTCGTCCGATTCGACGAAGTCGATGAAGTCTTTGAACGCCAGATTCAGCGAATGCAGGTTGTGGTGCGAAGCCCACAGGCATTGGAACTGGATCGCCGGCGTGGAGGCATAGCGCCCGACCACGTACTCGCCCATTTTCACGTGAGTCATTTCCTCGAACTCCTGGGCGAGGAACGCCTTTGCGATGATCGGATCGAACGTCGCGAGCGATTCGCCGAGCGCGTGAATGCTCTCCGCGGCCTGGAACTCCGAAGATACTGAATCGCCCGCGTGCTGTACCGCGGGATGCGCCGAGCCAACGTAGGACAGCCAGGCGACGAACATCTTCATGCCAAAGACCGCCTGGGCGTACTCGTGACCGAAGAGCTCGCGGCGGTTGCCCGCCCACCCGCGCTCGAGCACCGCGTCCCAGTATATGCGCCCATGCTTCTGCTCGTCGTAGGCCTTGCGCGAGATGAGGTTCAGACAATCCTCGAACGCGCCGGTGCCGTAGTCGACGTAGGGCAGCGTGCCCTTGTACCACTCGTTGTAGATGCGGGCGCCGTGCATCTCGAGGGCGCCGAACTGCACCACGGTCTTGAACACCTTTTTGTCCGTCCACGACACGCGCCGGGCCCACTCGTCGACCATCTCCCACGTCTTGGCGCGGTACGGTCCAATGGCCTCCTGCATGAGGTTCAAAAAAGCCGTTCCGTTCAGCCGCTTGCGCGCCAGGTCTTCGAGCGAGATGTCCCAGTACCGCGCGTCTTTCTTGATCAGCAGGCTACCCATCCAATCCTCCTTCGCTGTGCTTCGCCATCGACAGCCGCCCGTCAGCAGCGGGGTGGAGCAGGCGGGTGGCGGTTCGCGTCTTTGTAGCCGAGCGCGACCTCGGCGATCAGTCGCTTCTGCACGTCTGCATATCCGCGCCGGTGCGTACCACGTCCGCCTTCATCAGCCAGTCACCGACCGCCAAATTCTCCGCAAACGGTCCGCCAGTCGGATTGCCAGCTTGAACACGCCAGCCGCGGCGCGAAGGCGCCGATCTTCGGCGCGACGCGCGCCTTCGTCCAAGATGCAGGTGTACATCAGTCTGCTGCCCCATCCCGATTCTGACACGCGGAGTACAGGTCGCCTTCGCAATGGTCAACCGCCTCCTGCGCCGCCTGCATCGCAGGCGGCCGGATCCAGGCTCTATGGCGCGCTATCTAGCCGCTCGGCAGTGACGCCGACGCCGCGGCTGTTCGGCGCGGCTGCTGCACCCCGGTACGCGATGAACGCCGCGTGGGTGCGGCTCGGCCGCGATTAGCGCCGCGGCCCGGTTGGAGCGCTGCCGCGCTCACAGCGCCTGATGGGTTACGGTCGGCATCCGACGAGCGAGGTCTGCTGCCCTGGGGTTCCGACGCGGCCACCGACCGTCGAGACGGCGATCGGTGGCGTAGGTCGAGCGGTGCCGGATTAGACGCCGGCGTCGCCGTCGATGTACCGGCGCTCGCGCGCCTGCCACTCCTCGAGGCCGATGAAGCGGTTGAACTCGGCGAACGCCATCGAGCCGTCGAGCGCCTGCGCCGACGATCCTTCTTTGCGCAGCGTGGTCAGCGTGCGCAGCATGGCCTGCGTGGCGGCCAGGAGAGCGGTGAGCGGCCAGAGCGTGAGCTTGTAGTTCAGCGCGGCCAGCGCCTGTGGTGTCAAGATCGGCGTCTTGCCGCGCTCGGTCATGTTGGCGAGGAGGGGAATCCCGGGCAGGGAGCGCGAGATCTCGGTCATCTCGGCTTCCGACATCGGCGCCTCGATGAACAACACGTCTGCTCCGGCTTCTTGATACAGGCGCCCGCGCCGGATTGCTTCATCGAGCCCGAGGACGGCGCGCGCATCGGTGCGCGCGATGATGACGAAGGACGGGTCGCGCCGCGCCTCGCACGCGGCGCGGATCTTCTCCGCATGCTCCTCGCCCGAGATCACGCGTTTGCCTTCCATGTGGCCGCATTTCTTCGGGAACACCTGGTCCTCCAGGTGGATGCCCGCCACGCCGGCGTTCTCGTACTCTCGCACGGTGCGGTAGATGTTCAGCGCATTACCGTATCCAGTGTCGGCGTCGGCGACGACCGGCACGGACACGGCGAACACGATGCGACGGGCGCGCTCGACCATCTCCGACAACGACACGAAACCGAGATCGGGCAACCCGAGCAGGCTCGCCGAGGTGCCGAACCCGGTCATGTACACCGCATCGAAGCCCGATGCCTGGACGGCGCGAGCGGACAGCGTATCGAACGCGCCTGGGGCGACCACTCCCTCCGGGCGCGCCATGAGGTTCCGGAGCTGAGCTCCGGGTGCAGCGCTCTGACTCATCAGGCTCTCGCTCCAGCGCGCCGCGGCGGCGCGGCCTCTGCAACGGCCGCCCGGATCTCAGCGACCACGTCGTGGGTATCCTCCACTTTGCCGTACAGCATCCGGAAGGTGCGCAGCGCCGCGTCGTGCATCTCCTGCGTGAACGTGGCGCAGGCGTCATCCACCACGATGCACTTGTAGGCGCGATCGGCCGCGTCCCGCGCCGCCATCTCGACGCACGAGTTGGTCATCACTCCAGTCAGCACGAGCGTGTCGATGCCCATGTTGCGCAGGATCTGATCGATGCCGGTGGACGTGAACACGCTGCGCGAGACTTTGTTCAGCACGAGCTCGCCCGGCTGCGGGGCGAGCTCGGGGAGGATGCCATGCTCGAACGTGCCCACCGTGTAACAGGCTGGCTTGCTGCCGGTCTCACGCTCCACCCGTTCGTCCGCCTCGCGACGCAGCGGCACCCAGTCGCTGTTGTCCGGCAGGTGTCCGCCGACGGTGATGTGCACGATGCGCATCCCCGCTTCGCGGAACAAGGCGAGTAGCCGCTGTTGGTTCGGAATGACCGTCCGCTCGAGCCGGCCGCAGAAGTAGTCGCCGGACTCGGGAAAGCGCTCGACCAGAAGCTTTCCCATGCCGTAGCTGCGGTGCGCATCCAGGTACTGCATGTCGATCACCAGGAGCGCCGTTCGCGACGGCAGAATAGCGAACTCGGGGCCGAAGTCCGGAAGCTGCTCGAGCTCCCGGCGCCAATTACTCCTGCTAGCCATCAGAGACCTCTCTTTCTCTGTTGCGATGGATGCCGCCGTCCGCGCGCGTGCGCTCGGAGAGGATCAGGCAGTAGCTTCCGCGCCGGCTCGCGCCACGGGCACGATGCACTCGGGCACCGGGCAGAAGCGCACGCACGGTGCCAGCTCCGGACCGCCGCACCCGGTGCAGGCATCGGCCAGCACCATCACCGTCGTGCGGTACTTCGTCTCTTCCGTCCAGCTGTGGATGATCGCGTGCCAGGGGCACACCTCGCGGCAGTTGCCGCACGTGATGCACTTCGATTGGACGATCTCGAACACCAGATCGCCGCCTTTGACGTTCGTTGCCATTGGGATTCCTTAATCGTCTTCTTCGACGAAATCGATGAACGACTTGAGCGCCAGGTTGAGCGAGTGCAGGTTGTGGTGCGCCGCCCAGAGGCACTGGAACTGGATCGCCGGCGTCGAGGCGTAGCGTCCGACCACGTACTCGCCCATCTTTACGTGGGTCATCTCCTCGTACTCCTGGGCGAGGAACGCCTTCGCGATGATCGGGTCGAACGTGGCCAGCGATTCACCGAGCGCGTGGATGCTCTGCGCCGACTGGAACTCCGAAGACACGGAATCGCCGGCGTGCTGCACGGCGGGATGTGACGATCCGACGTACGCCAGCCAGGAGACGAACATCTTCATGCCGAAGATCGCCTGCGAGTACTCGTGGCCGAACAGCTCGCGGCGGTTGCCCGCCCACCCGCGCTCAAGCACCGCGTCCCAGTAGATCCGCCCGTGCTTCTGCTCGTCGTACGCCTTGCGCGAGATCAGGTTCAGGCAGTCCTCGAAGGCGCCGCTCCCGTAATCGACGTACGGCAGCGTGCCCTTGTACCACTCGTTATAGATGCGCGCGCCGTGCATCTCGAGCGCGCCGAACTGTAGCACCGTCTTAAACACCTTCTTGTCGGTCCACGACACGCGCCGCGCCCAGTCGTCCACCAACTGCCACGTCGCGTCGCGGTACGGCCCGATCGCCTCCTGCATGAGGTTCAAAAAGGCTGTCCCGTTCAGCCGCTTGCGCGCGAGATCGTCGAGCGTGATGCCCCAGTACTGCGCGTCTTTCTTGATCAGTAGGCTACCCATAAGCGTCTTCCTCCCCGGATTATTGACCCTCGCTGCCCTGTGTCGCCGACTTCTGCCATTCGGCGCTCGTTTTCTCAAACCGTCGCGGCACGCGGGCGCGATGGATGATGATGCCGCTCCCGCGAAACTGGCGCTCCGGATCCGCTCGTCACGGCGAGATGGCGCCTTCGTCCGCGAGCTCCTGCAACTCGCGATCACTATAGCCGAGCTCCGCGAGCACGGCGCGCGTGTGCTCGCCGGCGCGCGGGGGCGGGGACGGTGCGGGTGCTCCCGGGGCGAGCCCCTTGACCGGGAGGGTCATGACCGGCACCTGGCCGCCCCCGGCCGCGAGCATGCGAACCAGGCCGCGTGCCGACACGTGCGGATGGCCGAACGCCTCTTCCAACGTGTGCACCGGCGCCCACGAGCAGCGGCTGCCGTCCAGCCGAGCGGTCCACTCCGCGAGCGTGTGCTCGCGGAAGATGCCGGCGAACAGCGATTCGATCTCGTCGGCGTTCGCGTTGCGGTCCGCGTGCGTGCGGAAGCGCGGATCCTCGGCGAGCTCCGGCTGGCCGACCGCCTTACAGAGCGCTTGCCACGCGTGCTGTTCCACCACCGCGAGGGTGAGATACCGCCGGTCGCGGGTGGCGAAGACGCCGCGCGCGATCCCGCGCCGCGGGAGCGCCCCGGTGAACAGCAGCTCCGCCGCTCGCGGCACGGCGAACGAGAGCGGGCCATCGGAGATCGCCACGTCGAGGTAGCGTCCGCGGCCGGTCTCGCGTCGCTCGAGCAGCGCGGCGAGGATGCCGATGACGGTGTGCAGGCTGGCGGTCAGGTCCCCCACCGGCAGTCCGAACGGGCGCGGTCCGACCGGATCCTCGAACACGGCGAGGCCGCCGCTCATGGCGACGTAGTTCGTGTCGTGCCCCATCCAGTCGCGCAGCGGCCCCTCCTGGCCGAAGCCGGAGATCGAGCAGTAGATGAGCCCGGGGCTCTCGGCGGCCAGCGTCTGGTAATCGATGCCCAGGCGCGCCGCTACACCCGGCCGGAAACCTTCGATCACCGCGTCGGCGCCCGCCGCCAGGCGCCGGAACGCCTGGCGCGCCGAGTCGCGTTTCAAATCGAGCATCACGCTGCGGCGGTTGCGGCACGTCGAGTCGAACAATCCGGGCAGGTGCCGCGCCGGGAGCCCACCGGGCGGTTCCACCTGCACGACGTCGGCGCCGAGCTCCGCGAGCAGCGTCGAGGCATAGTGCCCCGGCATGAACGACGACACGTCGATGACACGCATGCGTTCGAGCATGGTACTCAGAGCTCAAAAGCGCGGCCGGGCAGGGGAGTGCCGGTTCGCTTCCTTGTAGCCGAGTGCGTCCTCGGCGATCAGCCGCTTCTGGATATTGGCGTGCCCCTCCGCGGTGCGCATGACGTTGGCCGCCATTAGCCAGTCACCGACCGCGAATTCCTCCGAGAACGCCATCCCGCCGTGCACGTCCATCGCCAATTTCGCCGCCTCCACAGCCGCCTCGGCCGCGGCGTATTTCCCGATCGATGCCTCGCGCGCAAACGGCCGCCCCGCGTCGGCGAGATAGGCCGCGCGGCGCACCAGCGCCCGCGCGCCTTCCGTGGCCACTACGGCCCGCGCCAATCCGTCCTGCACCATCTGATAGCGGCCGATCGGCTCGCCGAAGGCCTTCCGCTCGGTGGCGTAGCGCACGCTGGCGTCGATGCAGCGCTGCGCGATCCCCAGACAGCGCGAGCTGACCGTGATGCGCCCGTAGTCCAGCACCGACATCGCCATCTTGAACCCGCCGCGCTCCTCGCCGAGCCGGTTCGCGTCGGGGATGACCGCATCCTCCAACCCGATCTCCACCGAGTGCACACAGCGAGTGCCCACCCGGGACGGAATCACCGTGCGCGTCACCCCCGGCACGTCGCGCCCGACCAGGAACGCTCCGAGCCCGCGATGCCCGCCCTCCTCCGTGGTGCGCGCGAACAGCACGGTGACGTCCGCCACATCGCCGAAGGTCGCCCACATCTTGCGCCCATTGAGCACCCAGTGATCGCCTTGGCGCTCGGCGCGCGTGCGGATTGCCGCCGCATCCGATCCGGTATCGGGCTCGGTGAGCGAAAAACACCCGACCGCCTCGCCCGCCAACAATCGCGGCAGCCACTGCTGGCGCTGCTCCTCGGTGCCGAAGTCGTGAATGGCGAGCGGGATGATCATCGCCTGGGCGTTGAACACGTAGCCCACGCCGACGTGCCCGCGCGTGAACTCCTCGATGACCACCGACTGCGCGACGAAGCCCGTCTCGCTGCCGCCGTAGCGGCGCGGAAACGCGCCGCCGAAGAAGCCTTGCTCACCCATGGCGCGCAGCACCGACCGGGGCACCGCGCCCGCCTCTTCCCAGGTCCGGGCGTGCGGCACTATTTCGCGCTCGCAAAAGCGCCGCGCCGCCTCTTGGATTGCCTGCTGCTCTTCGTTCAACTCCGGACGAAAGTCGCTCATCGGCTCGTGGTGCTCCGTTCGACTGTATGGCCAGGGGCAGAGTCTTCCACCGGGACGCGCGCGAGCACGCGCCGCGCGCGCGCGAGCATCGGCGCATCGATCATCGCGCCTTCATGCGCGAACGTCCCCGGCTGTCCCGCCGCTTCCCAGGCCGCGATCAGGCCGCGCGCGGCGGCGAGCTCCGCGACCGGCGGAGTGAAGGCCGCGGTGATCGGCTCGATCTGCTCCGGATGGATCGCGAACTTCCCGGTGAACCCCATCCATGCGCTCTCCTCCGCATCGCGGCGGAGCCCCTCGTGATCGCCGAGGCGGAGGAAGGGCATGTCGAACGCGTCGATGCGCGCCGCCGTGGCGGCGAGCAGCGTGAGCGAGCGGGCGAGCGCGAATACGTCGAGTAGGCGCCCAGCCGTACCGTGCGTGCGCCGCGCGCCGATGTCGGCAGAGAGATCCTCGGATCCCCAGAGCACGCCATTGACGCGCGAGTCGGCCCGCGTGAGCTCGCGGACGGCGAGCGCGCCAGCGGCGGTCTCCGTGCCGATCAAGATCAGGCGCACCTCGCCTGCAGGGAGTCCCGCGGCTGCTTCAGCGTCGCCGATGATGCGCGCCGCGGTCACGACCTCGGCGGGCGCCGCGATTTTCGGCAGCAAGTAGGCATGCGGTCCACCGGCGATGGTGCCGCGGATGTCATCGGCGGTCAGGCCCGTGGACAGCGCATTGACGCGGACCACACGCTCGACTCCGTTCGGCACGCGGAGCAGCGCCTCCGCCACCGCGGACCGTGCGGCGACCTTGGCCGGCGGGGCGACAGCGTCTTCGAGGTCGAAGATCAACCCGTCGACGGCGAGCCCGAGCGAGCGCGCGATCTTGCGCTCGCTGTCGCCCGGCACGAACAGTAGACAGCGTCGGCGAAAACGCATGGATCAGCTTACGGCGTCGGGCGCTTGCGCATGAACGCATTGCGCCGGCAGCGCGCGACCAACTCGCCGTGCTGATTATGCCCGCGGTGCTCGAAGGTGACGATCCCGGCGTCCGGCCGCGACTTCGATTCGCGGCGCGCGACCACCTCGGTCGAGACGTACAGGGTATCGCCGGCGAAGAGCGGCTTGGGAAAGTCGATGCTCTCGAAGCCGAGGTTCGCGATCGTGGTGCCGACGGTCGTGTCGGCCACCGAAAGGCCGACCAGCAAGCCGAGGGTGAAGAGGCTGTTCATCAATGGGCGTTGAAACTCGGATTTGCGCGCGAACTCGGCATCGAGATGCAGCGGCTGCGGATTGTGGGTGAGGGCGGAGAAGAGGATGTTGTCGTACTCGGACAACGTCCGCCCGGGCAGGTGGCTGAACTGCATGCCCACTTCGAGCTCTTCGTAGTACTTGCCGAACATGTCACTTCTCCTTCGGAGCGTCGGCGAAGCCCGGCGCGATCGCGGCGAGCGCATCCGGGTTTTCCATCGACGAGAGATCGCCGGGGTCCTGGCCGAGGTAGCGGCGCTTGATGGTGCCCCGCAGGACCTTGCCCGACCGCGTCTTCGGTAATGCGGTGACGACGTGCACGGCCGCCGGCCGGTGCGTTTTGCCGAGCGCATGCACCACTTGCTCGGCGAGCCCATCGTGCAGGGCCCGGTCTTCGCGCGCGCCCGACGCGAGGACGACGAAGCACACGATCGCCTCGCCCTTCACCTCGTCGGGCACGCCGATGGCCGCCGCTTCGCTCACCGCGTCATGCGCGATCAGCGCGGCTTCGATCTCCGCCGGGCCCGTGCGCTTGCCGGCGATCTTGATCGTGTCGTCCGAGCGGCCGTGGAGGAACCAGAGGCCGTCCGCGTCCTGGCTCGCCCAGTCGCCGTGGTTCCACACGCCAGGGAAGCGCTCGAAATACGTCTCCAGGTAGCGCTGCGGCGCGCCGAGAAACCCCTTCGTCATCGACGGCGCGGGCTGGCGGCACACGAGGTAGCCGATGCCGTCGCGCACGGGCCGGCCCTCCTCGTCGAGGATGTCGATGTCCATCGCGAGGCCGGGGCCGCCGACCGTGCACGGCTTGAGATCCATGATCGGCATGGGAGACACCAGACAGCCGCAGAGCTCCGTGCCGCCCGAAAAGTTGATGATGGGCAGGCGGCGCTTGCCGATCTGGCTGAAGTACCAGTTCCACGACTCGGGATCCCAGGGCTCGCCGCTCGATGCGAGTATGCGCAACGAGGACAGATCGTGGCGATTGACCCAGTCGTCGCCGGCGCGCATCAGCACGCGGATCGCGGTCGGCGAGATGCCGAGGTGCGTGATCCGATGCCGCTCGACCATCGCCCACACGCGGTCGGGCGCGGGGTGGTCGGGGGCACCTTCGTAGAGGAACACGGTGGCGCCGAAGAACGTCGCGCCGATGATCTCCCACGGCCCCATCATCCAGCCGATGTCGGTGAACCAGAACAGGCGATCGTCGCGGCGGAGGTCGATGTAGTAGGCAACTTCTTTCGCGATCTGCGCCAAACAGCCGGCGTGCGTGCTGATGGTGCCCTTCGGCTTGCCGGTGGTGCCCGACGTGTACATCACCATAGCCCACGCCTCGGCGTCGAGCTCGGCGGTGGGCACGTCGGTCGGCGAATCGGCCAGGAGCTCGTCCCACCAGATGTCGCGCTCGCTGTTCCAGGGAATCTCGGCCCCGAGCCGGCGCACCACCACCACTTTCGCAATCGAGGGCACCGCGTCGGCAGCGCGATCGGCTTCACCTTTGATGGTGATCGCGCGCCCGCGGCGGAAGCCGCCGTCCGCGGTGAGCAGCACCTTCGCCTCGGCGTCCTCGAGCCGCGTTGCCAGCGCCTCGGCGGCGAAGCCCGAGAACGTCGGCACGACCGCCGCGCCGATCTTGAAACAGGCAAACAGCGCGATGGCCGCCTCGGGGATCATCGGCATGAACAGGCCGACGCGATCGCCGGCGCCGACGCCGAGGCGCTGCAGGCCGGCGGCGAGCCGGGACACGTCGGCGTCGAGCTCCGCGTACGTGATCGTGCGGCTCGCGCCGTCCTCGCCCTCCCAGATGATCGCCGGGTGAGTGGCGCGCGCGCCGGACGCATGGCGGTCGATGCAGTTGTACGTGATGTTGGTGCGGCCGCCGACGAACCAGTTCGTCCAGGCGATTCCGTGCGAATCGTCGAGCAGGTGGTCCCAGGGCCGGTACCACTGGAGCCCGAGGTCCTCGAGCGCGGCGGTCCAGAACCAGCGGATATCGCCGTTCGCGCGGCCGATGAGCGCCGGGTAGTCGGCGATGCCGTGCCGATTCATGAAGCGGCGGATGTTGCTGGCGGTTTGATACTCGCCGGTGGAGCGCCAGATGAATTCACTCATGCCTCACTCCGCATCAGGGCCGCACGGCCCCGCGCCCGATCGAACCTCGGAATTGACGCGCGCGCACGGCACACATCACCTAGCCCTTACCCGCGCGGACGGCTCGGCGCTATACCGGCGTCCCCGGCGGGTCAAGACACATGCGCGCTCGCATGCGCTGGTGCTGCTGCCGCGCAGGTCGCGCCCCAGTGGAGGATCAGCGGGCCGCGCCCGGGCGGGCCGCGCGCTCGATGGCACGGCGGATGCGCATGGGGCTGAGCGGCGCCTCGGCGATGCGAACGCCGAACGATTGCAACGCGTCCTCGATCGCCGCGCACACGGCGGCCGGCACGGGAATCACGCCCGCTTCGCCGGCGCCTTTGACGCCGAGTGGGTTCAACGGCGAGGGCGATTCGAGGTGCACGATCTCCAGGTGCGGCACGTCGGCGGCGGTGGGCAGCAGGTAATCCATCAACGTCGTGGTCAGGGGCTGGCCTTCGGTGTCGAACACGCACTCCTCGAGCAGTGCGTTGCCGATGCCGGTCGCGACCCCGCCCTGGATCTGCCCATTCACGATGATCGGGTTGATGATCCGTCCGGAGTCGTGCGCGACGACGTACTTGAGGAACGCAACCCGGCCGGTGTCCGGATCGACCTCGAGCGCGACCAGATGGGTGCCGTGCGCGTACGTCGTCTTCGGGCCCTCGAAGTAACACGTTGCCGCGAGCGGCGCGTCAGCGGCCTGGGCGACCGCGCGCAGGCTGACGCTGCGCGCCGGCGCGCCCTGGACCGACACGCGCGCCGCACCGAGCACCAGATCGGCCGGTTGTACCTCCAGCAGGCGCGCCGCGATGTCGAGCACGCGTTCTCGCACCTCGCGCGCGGCGCCGTGCGTCGCATTGCCGCCCAGCACGGCGACGCGGCTCGCAAAGGTGCCGATGCTGCGCGGGATGAGCGCGGTGTCGCCCGCGTTCACCGCGATCGACTCGAGCGGCACGCCCAGCTCGTCCGCGCAGATCTGCGCCAGCGTGGTCTCGTGCCCCTGTCCTTGGGTCGGCGCGCCGGTGACCACCGTCACGCGGCCTTCGGCGTCGATCTCGACGGCGGCGCCTTCCCAGGGACCGCGACCGGTGAGCTCGACGTAGCTGGCGATCCCGATGCCGACGTAGCGCCCCGCCTCGCGCGCCCGCTGCTGCGCGCGGCGCAGGCCCGCGTAGTCGCCGGCCTCGAGCGCGTGGCGGAGCGTGGCGGCGAAGTCGCCGCTGTCGTATTCGACCCGGCCGCCGAGGAGGTTGGTCAGCCGGGTGTCCCACGGCAGCCGCTCGGGGGGGATCATGTTGCGCAGGCGGACGTCGGCCGGATCGCAGCCGCGCTGCGCCGCGATGCGATCCATGATCCGCTCCATCACGAAGGTGGCCTGCGGTTGTCCGGCGCCGCGATAGGGCCCCACCGTCGTCATGTTCGTGAACACGACGAACCCCTCGCAGGTGAAGTGCGGCACCACGTATGGGCCCGGGAGCCCCGACGAGGTGTTGTACGGCACGGCCGCGCCGCGCGGCACATACGCGCCGGTGTCGTGGAGAAAGCGGTCGTGCAGCGCCAGAATGCGGCCCTCCGCGTCGAAGCCGACCTCCACGTCGTGGATCTGCTCGCGCTCCTGGGTGGCCGCCTGGAGGTGCTCTCTGCGGTCCTCGACCCATTTGATCGGCCGGCCGAGCCGCAGGGCGAGCCACGGGATCAGGATTTCCTCCGGATATGTGTTGAGCTTGGCGCCGAAACCGCCGCCGGTGTCCGGGGCGATCACGCGCACCGCGCTCGGATCGAGACCGAGCACGGTTGCGATGGATTGGCGCACCGTGTGCGGTTCCTGCGTCGACGACCACACGGTGAGCTTGCCGCCGGCGCCGTCGGCGCTCGCGATCACGCCGCGCGTCTCCAGTGGCAGGCCGCAGCCGCGGACGATGCGAAAGCGCTCGGCGAGGCGGAACGGCGCCGCGGCGAGTGCCGCGGCCGCATCGCCGTACCGCTGCAGGATGTGCATGGCGACGTTGCCGGGCGCGTGCTCATGCACTAGCGGCGCGCCGTCGGCGCGCGCGCTCTCGAGATCGACCACCGGCGTGAGCGGCTCGTACTCGACGGCGACGAGCTCGGCGGCGTCTTCGGCCAGATAGCGGCTCTCAGCCACCACGGCCACCACGGGCTCGCCGACGAAGCGGGTTTTCTCCGGTGCCAGCGCGCACCAGGTCGCGGCCGTCAGGCCGCGGTGCGAAAGGATCAACGGGAACGCCTCGGCGGCGCGGCCGCGGAGGTCCGCATGGGTCACCGCCTCGATTGCGCCGGGCGCGCCGCGCGCGGCGCGCAGGTCGATGGAGCGGATGCGCGCGTGGGCGTGCGGGCTGCGGACGAATGCCACGTGCGCCATGCCGGGCAGGGTGATGTCGTCGAGGTATCGGGCCGCGCCGCGGACCAATCGCTCATCGCCCAAGCGGCGCACCGGCTCGCCGAAGGTTCTCGCGGACATGGCGGTGTCAAATCACATGGCGCGCGCGAGTGCGAGGATGCGGTCGCGGGGCCCCGAGATGGCCCGTCATGCACCGCAGCATGCGCGCCGCGGCCGGGTGATCAACTCCCGTTGGGTGCGGCCGCGCGCGGCGACCACAAGTGGGTGCAGGTGGTCGAGCATGGAGTTCGCGCGCTCTCAACGTCACCACTTGAGCACGCCCACCCCCCCAGCAGGCGCTCGTCCGTTTGCGGGCGACGCGACGGTCCGGAGCGGTGTCCCAGCGGGCCAATTGCCGCCGCCGCGCGCGGCGGCGGCAGGAGGATTCGCGTTACTGGGCGTCGAAGAGCTCGAACTGGAGCGGCGTCGGCCGGTCACCGTTGCAGTTTCCCGGGAAGTGACATACCGACACCGCCCACAGCACCGGCATCTCCGCACGCAGGTCGATGTAGTCGCCCGCTGTCGTGGTGGGGCGCAGAATTTCCCAGCGGCCCTCCGGCCCGTACGGGAAGTTCATGAACACGTTGAAGCAGGACGAGGGCGAGACGTGCAGTGGCGTCAACCCGTGCTCGGCGACCGCCTCGGTGATCGTGTCGCGGCAACCGTGCTGATCGACTCCCACGAAGCGGTTGAGAGCACGGGAGCAGAACCCCCCGCCCCAGTAGTGCACTCCGCAGGTGTCGCGCGTGATAGTCCAGAGCGGGCGCATCTCCTTCGTGTACATCACGTCGCCCTCACCGACCTTCCAGCCGCGCTTGGCGAAGGTGGTGTAGATGACGTCGCAGTACTCGGCGGGATCCGCGAGGCTGAACGAGCAGAAGTCGGCCACCTGCTGCCCCTCGACATCGGTGATGCGCAGCGTCTGCCCCTTCTGGGCGATCCCGCTGCCGCCGTGGCCGGGCTGGATCACGCGCCGGTCCAGCAACTGGCCGGGTGTTGACGGAGTTGCCTGTGCCATTGGCGTCCTCCCGTCTCCGCGCGCGGGCTAGACATGCCTATCGAGCGCGGTTGCCATTCCGTAGTTCCGCCGCAGGCGCGCTGTCAACGGCCGAGTCGATCGCTGGCCGCAGAATGCGCCCTCGGCACTCAGCGGTCGGCAGCGCTCACGGGCGCCGGGGCCAGCACCCGTGCTGGTTTGTGAGCGGCGATGCCCCGGTGCTACGTTGCGTGCAATCCGATTTCGCGGCGTCGCGTGAGCGCTCGAATAGTCGTTGAGCAGCACGAAGTGGCCAAGCGGTCGACCATGCCGACCACCCTGACGAGTGTCGACAACGGCGTGGCGGTTCTCCGCGCGTCTCGCGACACGCAACAGCGCCGCGCCCGGAATAGGCGAGGCACCGCCCGA
Organism: Binatia bacterium; assembly: GCA_050176585.1. Taxonomy (GTDB): domain Bacteria; phylum Desulfobacterota; class Binatia; order HRBIN30; family CADEER01; genus CAYYWP01. Next base: position 10,963 of record JBFXHX010000002.1, on the reverse strand, counting down.
CCGCGCGACCCCCGGAACAACGGCCTGAGCAGTGTAGCCCACTGATGTGAGCGCCGAGAGCGGAGAAGCGGACGCCAATCTCGCATGTGATCGAATGCGCCCGGAGCACTGCGCAACGTAGCACCGGTGCCAAGCCAACGGAGGACCGTATGGGACCGACGGATGAGCAACTGCTCTGGATGTACAAGATGATGCTCGTGATCCGCCGCTTCGAGGAGACGCTCGCCAAGGTCTATCTCGAAGGCAAGCTGCCGCCGCACATCCAGAAGGGGCTCGCGTTCGACATCGGCAGCGGGCCGGTGCCGGGCGAGATGCATCTGGCGGCCGGGCAGGAGCCGGTCGCGGTGGGCGTGTGCGCGCACCTGCGCCCGGAGGACACGGTCACGGCGCCCCACCGGCCGCACCATTTCGCCATTGCGAAGGGCGTTCCTCTCGATCGGATGGCCGCCGAGATCTTCGGCAAGGTCACGGGCCTCTGCCGCGGCAAGGGCGGCCATATGCATCTCTTCGATCCCGCGCACAAGTTCGCGTGCAGCGGCATCGAGGCGGCGGGCCTGCCAGTTGCCTGCGGCGCCGCGCTCGCGGCGAAAAAAAAAGGCAAGGACTGGGTCGCGGTCGCACTGTTTGGCGAGGGAGCGGCAAACCAGGGCACGTTCCACGAAGCGCTGAATCTCGCGGCGGTGTGGACGCTGCCGGTCGTGTTCGTGTGCGAGGACAACAAGTACGCCATCTCGGTCGAGAAGCCCGCGGCGACGGCGGTGCCTTCGAACGCCGACCGCGCCGCGGCCAACGGCGTTCCGGGCGTGAACGTGGGGCGCAACGACCCGATCGAGATCTTCCACGCCGCGGGCGAAGCCGTGAGGCGGGCGCGCGCCGGCGGGGGTCCCACGCTGATCGAGGTGAAGACCGATCGCTACATGGGACACTTCGAAGGCGATGCCCAGGTCTACCGGCCCAAAGGCGAGGTCGAGGCGCTCCGGCGCAACGATCCAATTCCCGCCCTTGCGGCTCATCTTCGCGAGCGCGGCCTCATGCGCGCCGACGAGGAGGACGAGCTGGGCCAGCAGGCCGAGCGGCGCGTCGCTGAAGCGATCGCCTTCGCCCGCGAGAGCGCTTACCCTGACGCGAGGGAAGCGCTGCAGCACGTGTTCGTCGAGTAGAGGGCCGGAGTCCACGCGGGAGGGACCAGCATGGCGGTGGCAAGTCGGACGCTGACGATGGCGCAGGCGATTTCCGAGGCGATCGGCCAGGAGATGGAGGCGAACCCGGACATCTTCGCAATGGGCGAAGACATCGGCCGCTACGGAGGGATCTTCGGAGCGACCGGCGGGCTCCATCAACGGTTCGGTTCCGAGCGCATCATGGATACCGCGATCTCGGAGGCGGGGTTCATCGGCATGGCGATCGGCGCGGCCGCGGAGGGCATGCGGCCCATCGTCGAGCTCATGTTCGTGGACTTCTTCGGCGTGTGCATGGACCAGATCTACAACCATCTGGCGAAGAACACGTACATGTCCGGCGGAGCGGTGCGGCTGCCGGTGGTCCTCATGACCGCGATCGGCGGCGGCTACAGCGACGCGGCGCAGCACTCGCAATGCCTGTACTCGGTGTTCGCGCACGTCCCCGGTCTCAAGGTGGTCGTGCCCTCGACCGCGTACGACGCGAAAGGGCTGATGATTCAGGCGATCCGCGACGACAATCCGGTCATGTACTTCTTTCATAAGGGCATCATGGGTCTGCCGTGGATGGCCTACTTCGAAGGCAGCCGCACGGAGGTGCCCGCCGAGCCCTACACCATCCCTTTCGGCGCGGCGCGCGTGGTGCGCGCGGGCGGCGATGTGACGATCGTCACCCTGAGCCAGATGGTGCACAAGGCGCGGCTCGCGGCGGACGAGGTGGCGGGCGGGGGCATCAGCGCCGAGATCATCGATCTGCGGACGTTGGTACCGCTCGACGTGGACGCGATCGTGCGGTCGGTCGCCAAGACCGGGCGGCTGCTCGTCGCCGACGAAGATTATCTCGGCTTCGGGCTGACCGGGGAGATCGCCGCGCTCATCGCCGAACGGCTGGATGCGATTCGCCTGAAGGCGCCGGTGAAGCGGCTCGGCGTTCCCGGTGTGCCAATTCCGTACAGCCGCCCGCTCGAGCAAGCGGTGATCCCGCAGGTCGGCCACATCGCCGAGGCGATCCGCGCGGCAGTCCGCGGGCGCGTCGCCTAGGGTTTTGAGACGGCGGGCGGTCGCGATGCTGGACATCCGATTACCCGAGGAGGCATGGCAAGACGTCGAGGCGGGCACCGAAGCGCTCGTCGATCAGTGGCTCGTAGGCGAAGGGCACGCTGTCAGTCGAGGGCAGGCGATCGCCGTGGTCGTGCTCGTGAAGACGACCTATGAGCTCGCCGCGCACGCCGACGGCACCATAGCGCGAATTCTCGTTCCGCAGGGGGAGACGTTCGGCCGGGGCAGCGCCATCGGACAGCTCGCGCCCACGGCGGGGGGCGCCGGGGTCGCTGAAGAGCGCGGCGCGGCGGGCGGGCCCGCCGCGCCGCTGGCCGCGGACGCGGGGTCCGGAGCAGGCGAAGTGGAACGGATCCCGTTTACCGGGCTGCGCGGCGCTGTGGCCCGCGCAATGACGTCGTCATGGCAGACCGCGCCTCGCGTCGCGGTCTTCGCAGAGGTCGAGACATCCGCGTGCGACCGCCTGATCGAAACACTGCGCCGGAGCGCGTCACCGCCGGCGCAGGTGTCGCTGACGCACGTGATCCTGCGCGCCGTGGCGCTGACCTTGAAAGAGCATCCGCGGCTCAACGGGCGGGTCGCGGAGGGCGGCGTCGAGATTATGCGCGACGTCCACCTCGGGCTCGCCGTGAACCTCGACGATGGGCTGGTGGTACCGGTCATCCGTAACGCGGACCGCAGATCGATCCCCGAACTCGCTCGCGAAGCGCAGCAGCTGGCCGAGACCGCGCGGGGTGGACGGCTCGAGCCCGCCGCGCTGCAGGGCGGCACGTTCACGCTGAGCAATCTCGGGCCGGCCGCCATCGACGCGTTCACCCCCATCATCAACCCGCCGCAAATCGGCATTCTAGGGGTGGGGCGACGGGCGCCGCGGGCGATCGTGCGCGATGGGGTGGTCGTCGCGGCGCCGACGATCATGCTGACTCTGGTGTTCGACCACCGCGCGATCGACGGCTATCCCGCTTCGCTGTTTCTGGCCGCTCTCAGGACGCGACTCGAGCGCGCCGACGACCTCTGAGGCTCCGCGCCGATGCGCCTTCGGTTGGTCACTGCGGCCGAGGAACAGGCGTGGAACGATCGCCAGCTGGCCGCGCCGGTGCGCGCGCCGCATTTGGGCCTGTGGGCGTATCGCGCGCCTGCCGTGGTGCTCGGCGCGTCGCAGCGCGCGCAGCTGGCGCGCGGCGCGCAGCCGGACGCAACGGGAATGCCGGTGGTTGCGCGTCGCACGGGGGGCGGAGCGGTGCTCGTCGGGCCAGGCGTGCTCGGGGTGTCGGTCGCGCTGCCGCCGGATCACCGATTGGTGCTGCCGGGCATCGTTTCGTCGTACGAATGGTTCGGGCGCGCGCACGTCCGCGCGCTCGGCCGGCTTGGCGTGGCTTGCGAAGCCGTGCGCCCGGATTGCGTGCGCTCCGAACCATGCTCACCGAGCATTGCGTGGGCTTGTTTCGGGACGCTCTCGCCGTGGGAAGTTGTCACGCTGCCCCAACGGCGAAAGCTGGTCGGTCTCGCGCAGCGGCGCGCCCGGACGGGAGTGCTGCTCGTCAGTGGCGCGCTGGTCGTGCAGCCGGACTGGGACGCGCTCTGCCGCGCGCTCGGGCGACCTTCCGAGGATGCGCAGGTGTTGCGCGAGCGCACGTCGTCCTGTGCTCAGGACATCTCCATTACCGATGTCGCCGACGCGCTCGCGCAGGAGCTCGAAGAGTTTTCACCGCCGCGGCGGTGAAAACTCTTCAGGGTACGGCAGCCACGGCCTCGACCTCGATCAGCCACTCCGGGTTGGCCAGCTTCGATACCTCGACCAGGGTGCTCGCCGGGCCGCTCGATGGCCAGAGCTCGCTGCGCAGCGCGGTCAGCTCCCCAAAGGCGCGCATGTCGGTGACGAACACCGTGAGCTTGATTACGTCGGCCAGGTCGGCGCCGTTGGCCTGCAGGATCGCGCGGAGGTTCGCGAACACTTGCCGGCCCTGCGCGACCATGTCGTTGCCGCCGACCGTCTTGCCGGCGGCGTCGATGGCGACCTGTCCGGAGATGAAGAGCAGGGGGCCGGCCGTGACCTGGACGCAGTTGGAGTAGTACGGCTTGACCGGCTTCGCGACGCCCGGCGGGTTCGTCGGCTGGGTGCGGGGTGTAGCCATGGCGAGTTCTCCTAGCGGCCGGCGGGCGCGCCCTGCGCCGCGCGCATACGCGCGGCTCCATCGAGCGCCGCGTCGACGATCCGCTGGTATCCGGTGCAACGGCACAGGTTGCCGCGAATCGCTTCGCGGATCTCGTCCGCGCTGGGGTCGGGGGTGCGCTGCAAGAAGTCGAGCAGCACGATCAACATGCCCGGGGTGCAGAACCCGCACTGGACGGCGCCGTGATCGCGGAACGCCGCCTGCAGCGGATGCAACACCGCCTCATCAATGCGCCGGCGGTATACCGCGCCGCCAGTGCTCGCGGCCGCAGCCGGCGCTTGTTGCGACAGCCCTTCGATCGTGACGATCGACGCACCGTCCGCCTGCGCGGCGAGGACGTTGCACGACTTCACGGCGCCGCCGTCGAGGAGTACGGCGCAACAGCCGCAGCGCGCCTCCCAGCATCCCGCATGGGTTCCGGTCTGTCCCGCGACATCGCGGATCAGCTCGACCAGCAGCGTGCGCTCGTCGACGTCCGCGGTCAGCGGCCGCCCGTTCAGCGTGAGTGATACTCGGACCATGCGTTCACCGTTCCGCGGCGGCGGTATACGCCCGCCGTAGCGCGCGAGAGACGAGCGCGGGCACGAGCTGGCGCCGGTAGCCGGGCGCATACAGCGCGTTGAGCGAGGTCGTGGGCAGCTCCGCCGAGCTGAGCCGACCCGCCTCGTCCGCCAGCTTCTCCGTGAGCGCCTGGCCGGTGATCACGCCCTCCGCGCCGGTCAGGCGCAGCGGCGTCTCGGCCACCCCACCGCAGACGATCCGCGCCTCGGCGACGGCGCCGCCATCGGCGACGCGGAGCACACATGCCACCGAGGCAATCGCCGGGTCGAACCGCCGCACGGCGAACTTCTCGAACGCCGCCCCGGTGCGCCCGTCACCCGGGCGGAAGCGGATTGCGGTCAGGATCTCGTCCGGCGCGCACGCGGTCTTGCCGCGACCCTTGAGGAACTCCGCCGCGGCGACGGCGCGGCGCCCGCGCGGCGACGCGAGCTCGAGCTCGGCCCCGAGGGCGACCGCGCCGACCGGAAAATCGAATTGCGGGTCGGCCTGGCACAGCGCGCCGCCGGCGGTCCCCATGCGGCGCACCGGGATGTCCGCGACCTCCGCGCACACGCGCCCGACCAGCTCGCTCGCGCCCGTGCCGAGATCGGCCGTCTCCAGCTCGAAGTACGTTGTGGCGGCGCCGATCTGAACGACGCCGTTGTCGCGGCTGCACCCGCGCAGCTCCGGCAGGCGGCCAATCGAGACGATTGCGCTTGGCGTCGCGAGCCGATCCTTCATGGCGAGCAGCAGGCTCTGCCCTCCCGCCAATACCCGGGCGCCGGCGCCGTGCTCGCGCAGCGCCGCGACGGCTTCCGCCACGGAGCCGGCCGCCAGGAAGGTGAACGACTTCATCGCGCGGCGTCGGGCCAGGCGTGCGGGCCGGGCGCGGACGGCACGTCGTAGGGGTACGTGAGCGTGGCTACGCCCCGCGCTTCTTTCTCGCGCAGGGCGTCGAGCACCTTGTCCGGCGTGATCGGCAGCGACGTGAAGCGCACGCCGATGGCGTGGTAGAGGGCATTCGCAATCGCCGGCGGGACCGGGCCGGTTCCGGATTCCCCGGCGCCTTTTCTCCCGCCCGGAACCACCGTCGACGGCGCCGGTACCTCGTAGGCCTTCGACAGGTCCGGCAGATCGGGCGCGTAGGGTGCGAGATACGAGGCGAACGACGCGTTCAGCATATGGCCCTGCTGGTCGTAGACGACGCCTTCGCCGAACGCCATGCCGAACCCGTGCAGGAAGGCACCGTGGTGCTGGCCGCCCACGATCAGCGGATTCACCACGCTGCCGCTGTCGTGCGCCATCGCGTAGTCGAGGATCGTCCACCGCCCGGTGCCCGGATCGACGCGGACGCGTGCCGCGTGCGCGGCGCCGGAATAGGTCGGCGCGATGTTGCCGAAGCTGTTCGCCGTCAGGATCTGCGTGGGCGTGTCGTACGTGTAGACCGCTTCGATCGAGCCCGGCGGCACGTCGGGCGGCAGCTTGTGGGTGGCGAATGCGGGGACGCCGGCCACCTCGGCCACCGTGATCGACTTCCCGGGGACGCCGCGGACGAAGACCGTGTCGTCGCGGATCTCGAGGTCGCTCGGGCTCACTTCGAGCAGGTGCCCGGCCAAGCGGAGAATCCTTTCGCACAGGATCTCCGCCGCGCGCTGCACGGCCGCACCGAGCACGGCCGCCGCGCGGCTGCCGTACGTGCCGAGGCTGAAGAGCGAGGTCTCGGTATCGGCGCTGATCACCTCGATCCTGTCGTAGCTGACCCCGACGGCGTCGCCGACGATCTGCGATAGCATCGTCTGATGGCCCTGGCCGTGCGGCACGTCGCCCGAGTAGACGCTGATCGTCCCGTCGGTCTCGAGCTTCAGCCGCGCCGCAGACAAGTCGGTGTCCACGCACGGATGCCGGCCGGCCGTGTGCTTCATCCCGATCGCGATGCCGACACCCTCATATGGTTTCTTCTCGCGCCGGTGCCGCTGCCACTCGATCGCCTCCGCCGCCTTGGCGATGCACTCGGCCAGGCTCGTGCTGTCGATGACGTGACCCATCGGGTTCGTGAATGGGCACTGCTCGGCGCGCACCACGTTCCGCAGCCGGAATTCCACCGGGTCGATCCCGGCGGCCTCGGCGGCCATATCGACGAGCGACTCGAGCGCGAACACCGTCTGGGGCACGCCGAAGCCCCGCAGCGCACCGCCGGGAATCGTGTTCGTGTGCACGGAATAGCCGTCCACGTACACGTTCGGGAACGGGTACGACGTGAGGCCGATGTGGGTCCCGAGCGATAGCACCTGGTTCCCCCACATGGAGGCCGCGCCGGCGTTGTGGACGACGTGGTCTTTGTACCCGATGATGCGACCGTCTTTCGTCGCGTAGAGCTGCGCGTACCGGACCTGGTTGCAGCGCGCGGTGGTGGCGCGGAACACGTCGGCGCGCGACAGCATGAGCCGCACGGGACGGGCGAGCTGCAGCGAGAGGATGGTCGCGATCACTTCGTGCGGGAACAGGTCCGCCTTGGAGCCGAAGCCGGCGCCGACGTCGACGGCGATCACGCGCACGCGGTTCGCTGGCATGCGCATGGTCTCGGCCAGCAGGTCGCGGATCAGGTAGACCGACTGCGTGGAGGTGTAGATGGTCAGCTTGTCGGTGGCGCCGTCGTAGTCCGCGATGCAGCCGTGGTGCTCGAGCGCAGCGCCCACGATGCGGTTGGTGACGAATGCCCCGCGCACGGCGACATCGGCCTGGGCGCGGGCCTCGTCGATGTTCCCGATGCGCGCCGTGTACACGTCGAAGGCGTTGCCGCGCCCGCGCTCGTAGCGGATCGTCTCCTGGATCAGCGGCGCGTCATCGCGCATGGCCTCTTCGGGGTCGACGACCACCGGGAGCTCTTCGTACTCGACGGCGATCGCCTCGATGCCATCGCGCGCCTGGTAGTCGGTATCCGCGGCGACCGCGGCCACCTCCTGGCCTTCGTAGATGACCTTGTCGATCGCGAAGGGATAGCGCTCGCCCGCCGGCAAGCCCTGCATGCGATGCCCCCACGGATCGATCGCGTCCGCGACGTCGCGGCCGCTGATCACGGCGTGGACGCCGAGTAGCGCCTTCGCGCGCCCCGTGTCGATGCGCCGAATGCGCGCGTGGGCGAGCGGGCTCCGCAGGATGCGGGCGTAGAGCATCCCGGGCAGGCGGATGTCCTCGAGGAAGCGCGCGCGCCCGGTCAGCAGCCGGACGTCCTCCTTCCGGCGCAGCGGGCGGCCGATGAGGGGATCTTCGGGGCTGGCGCCGAGCGTCTCTTCAGCTTTGGAGGTCGTGCCGTTCCGCGGCGGCCGCGGCTGCAGCCCGCTCGCGCTCCTTCAGATCCGAGGCGAGGGTCTTTCCCTCTTCGGGAAACCAGGCGGCCTCGCGGCGCTCGGGCGCCCCGACCGTGGCCCCTGCGCGTTCGCCGTAGACGAGGTCGTAGGTGAGGTCGGTGAGCGAGAAGACCGAGGCGCGGTCGTACGGGCGCACGAACAACTTCTCGTCATCGAATTCGACCACCCGGCCATCCTTGATGACGGTGGTGATGCGCCGCTTGTCGAGGAGGACGCGAATGTCCGCGAGCGGGTCGCCATCCACCACGATCACGTCGGCGAGCTTGCCGGGGGCGATCTCGCCGACTTCACCCGCGAGTCCGAGCACGAGCGCAGCGTTTTTGGTGCCGGCCTGGATCGCCTCGAGCGGCGACAGGCCCGCGTACTGCATCAGCAGCTCGAGCTCGCGCGCATACCAGTCGCCGAACGGCGTGACGGAGAAGCCGCTGTCGGTGCCGACGATGAACTTCACGCCCGCCCGGTGCGCGCGGTGCAGCGCATCCGCGGTGCGGTCGAGAATCCGGCGGCAGCCGTCGCGCACCGGCACCGGCGTGCCCACCAGGTGGCCGAAATCCGCCAGGTTCGCGAGCAGCAGCAGCGTGGGGACGAGCGGGATATTGGACTGCGCCAGGCGCTCGATCGCCTCGTCCGTCATCACATTCCCGTGCATGATCCAATCGAAACCGGCCTCGGCGGCGGCGAGCATTTCGCCGGGGCCGCGCGCGTGGATCGTGACGCCCTTCTTCAGCTGATGCGCGAGATCGGCGATCGCCTTCATCTCGTCACCAGTGACCGCTTGGTAATCCCCGTAGGGGCTGTCGGACAGCTTGATGTAGTCGACGCCGTTCTTCACCTGCCGGCGCACCTCCGCCAGCATCTCGTCTTTCGTGTTCGCCAGCGTCGCGATGCTCGACTCCGGAACCCCGACGGCCTCCGGATAATGGTCGCTCAGGCCGTTGCTGGTGGTGATGAAGCGGCCCGCCGTCGTCATGCGCGGGCCGTCGATGATCCCCTCGCGAATGCCCTCGCGGATGCCGACGCCGATGTAGAAGCTGCCGCCCGGCTGCGAAATACCGGTGACACCGGCGCGGAGCATCAGCTTTGCGTTCCAGGCGCAGCGCAGCGTGCGGAGCTCGACGCTCGTGTACAGGTCCTGTTCCTCCTGCGTGCGCGTCTGGCCGAAGCTGAGATGGCAGTGTGCGTCGATGAAGCCGGGCAGGATCGTCTTTCCGGCCGCGTCGATCACGCGCAGCGCACCCTCCCGTTCGAGCCGTTCGGCGTTGAATTGGGTGCCGACCGCCGCGATGCGGTTGCCGCGAATCAGCACCGACGCGGCGACTGGAGGGTTTCCGGCGCCGTCGATGACGGTGCCGTTGGTAATCAAGATGCTGGACACGCGAGTTCCTCGGGGCGAGGCCGTGGTGCTATCAAAGGGGGTGCGAACCGTCAACGCGGAACGCCGCGCGCCTGTGGTGCAGGCGCGCAGCGTGCTCGATACTCAGCTGCGCGCGAGCTGCACCACGCGCTCGGGGGTGAGCGGGAGGTTGATCACCTTCGCGCCGAACGGCGCGAGCGCGTCCGCGACGGCATTGGCGATCGTCGCCGGAGCGCCGATCGTGCCTCCTTCACCCATGCCCTTCACCCCGTTCACCGTGAGCGGGCTCGGAGTCTCGCGGTGCTGGATGTCGACGTGCGGCACGTCGCTGGCCGTGGGTACGAGGTAGTCCATCAGGGAGGCGGTCAGGATCTGACCGGCGTCGTCGTAGAGGATCTGTTCGTAGAGGGCCATGCCGATGCCTTGGGCGATGCCGCCCACCACCTGGCCGTCGATGATCATGGGATTGATCATGGTCCCGCAGTCCTCGACCACGATATAGCGGCCGAGCTTCACCAAGCCGGTGTCGATGTCGACCTCCACCTCGGCGACGTGCGTGGCGTTGTTCACGGTGTGCGGGGGCGGATCATAATATTCCGTTGCCTCAAGTCCGAAGGATTCCTCCGGCGGCAGATCCCAGGGCGAGAAGATCGCCGTGCGCGCGATGTCGCGCACGCTGACGAACTTCGAGGGCACGCCTTTCACCTGGATTTTACCCGGCACCAGCTCGAGATCGTTCGCGCTCGCCTCCAGCAAGTGCGCCGCGATGCGCAGCATCTTCTCCTGAACCTTGCGCGCCGCGGTCATGACCGCGCCGCCGCCCGCGACCGTGCTGCGGCTGCCCCACGTGCCCCAGCCGTAAGGCGTCGACTGGGTGTCGCCCTGGACGAGCCGCACGTCGTCGACCGCCACGCCGAGATAGTCGCCGACCATCTGTGCATACGTGGTCGCGTGGCCCTGTCCGTGCGAGAACGTGCCGACGCTGACCACCACGCCGCCGTTCGGGTCCATCTTCACGTTCGCAGAGTCGTAGGCGGCGATGTTGACGCCGCCGGCTTTCAGCGAGGCGGTGCCATACCCCGTCGCTTCCACGTACGTACACAGACCGATGCCCAGGTAGCGGCCCTGTGCGCGGGCCTCCTGCTGCCGGCGGCGGAAGCCCGCATAGTCGATCATCTCCAGCGCCTGCGCGAACGCGTCGGTCGAGCTGCCGCTGTCGTAGAGCATGCCGCTGGGCGAGCGGTACGGGAATTCATCCGGCCGCACCATGTTCCGCTTCCGCAGCTCGGC
>JBFXHX010000001.1:344292-350512 GCA_050176585.1 Binatia bacterium | reverse complement strand
GTGACTTCATGGAAGGTGGGGCGAGCATAGACCCGCCCGCCGCGCTGACGGCGCTGTTGCGCGCCGCCGCGCTGTCCTCGGACGCGCGCGTCATGGCGAGCCCGGACGGCAGTGGATGGCAGCTCCAAGGCGATCCGACCGAAGGCGCCCTGGTCGTGGCCGCCGCCAAAGCCGGGCTCGAACGCGGGCAGCTGGATGCGCAATACCCGCGGGTGGCCGAGATCCCGTTCGATTCGAGCACGAAGCGCATGACCACCCTGCATCGCACGCCTGACTGCGGCACCGTGGCCTACGTAAAAGGCGCGCCGGAAGTGATCCTGCGCTCGTGCGAATCACAGGTGCTGGACGAAGCGGTTCGCCCGCTCGAGAGCGCGGATCGGGAACAGTTGCTGCGCCGCGTGAGCGAGCTGTCCAACCAGGCGCTGCGGGTGTTGGGAGTTGCCGAGAAACCGCGCGCGCCGCTCGAGAACACGTATGAGGGCCTCACGTTTCTCGGATTGGTGGGCATCATGGACCCGCCGCGGCCGGAGGCTCGCGCGGCGATCCATACGTGCGAAGCCGCCGGTATCAAGCCGGTGATGATCACCGGCGACCATCCGCTCACCGCCCGGGCGGTCGCCGCCGAGCTCGGCATCCTCCGGAGCGGCCGCGTCGTCAGCGGGGCCGAGCTCGCCGACATGGACGCCGAGGAGCTTGCGCGCACCGCGCCGGACATTGAGGTGTACGCGCGCGTGTCGCCGGCCGACAAACTGCGCGTCGTCACCGCATTACAGCAGCGCGGCCAGTGCGTGGCGATGACCGGCGACGGCGTGAACGACGCGCCCGCGCTCAAACGGGCGTCGGTCGGCATCGCGATGGGCATCACGGGCACCGACGTGAGCAGAGAAGCGGCGGCGATGACACTCACGGACGACAACTTCGCCTCGATCGTCGCGGCCATCGAAGAGGGCCGCGCCGTCTTCGACAACATCAAGAAGTACCTGATGTACCTGCTGTCATCGAACATTGGGGAGATCCTGCTGATGGCCGGTGCGGTGTTGTGTGGGTTGCCGCTGCCGCTCACGGCGGTGCAGATCCTGTACGTGAATCTGGCGACCGACGGCCTCCCGGCGTTGGCGCTGGCCCTGGATCCGCCTGACGACGATCTCATGCGGCGCCCACCTCGGAAGCCGCACGTCGGCATCTTCAGCCCTCCGGTCGTCGCTCTGCTGATCATCGGCGGTGTGTGGTCCGCCGTGATGAATCTCGCGCTGTTCGCGTGGGCACTGCGCTCCGGCCGCGATGTGACCGAAGCGATGACGATGACGTTCGTATCGCTCGTGCTGATCCAATTCTTCAAAGCCTACAACTTCCGGTCCGAGCACCGGTCGGTGCTGCATCGGCCATTCGCCAACCGCTGGTTGAACGTGGCGATCGGGTGGGAGTTGGGGCTGCTAGCGTTGCTCGTCTACGTGCCCTTTCTGCACGCGCCATTCGGCACCTTTCCGCTCACCGCCACGGATTGGGTGATCGTGCTGGGCTTGGCGCTGACGATTTCACCGGTCCTGGAAGCAGCGAAGTGGACGGGCCGGCGCGGCTGGTGGGAGTCGGGCCCAGCACGCGGCACCTCCAGCGGGCCGCCCTGACGGGCGTTACCGCGCCGTGTCGTCTGCACCGGGCCGCGGTCGCCGCGCGGCCAGACGTTGGAAGCCCACCAAAGAGATCCCGGCGAGCAGCGCCAGCAGCGCTGCGAAGCCCCAGGCGGTCAATAGCGGCGCCGGTACGGGACGGCCTACCCGCAGCGTACTCTCCGCGCCTGCGCTCCCGGCCGCTCCCGCACCGGTGATCGTGACCGTATTGCCAATGATGCCGGTTGTCAGCGTGGGATCAACGCGAACGGCGAATAGCACCTGTCGGCTTTGGCCCGGTGATAAATCCGGTACGCTCAGCGTGCAAACCGTCGCGGATGGGCTGCCGTCCGCGCATGACCAGGCGGGTGTGCTCGCGGCTGCGTAGAAGGTCGTGTGCTGCGGCACGGTTTCGGTGATCACCAGTCCGGTCGCCGGAGAGCCGCCCGCGTTCGCGTAGCGGACCGTGTAGACCGCGTTGTCACCGGGAGCGACCCGCGAAGCGGACGTCTTGTTGACCTCGAGGACTGGCGGCCCAGGCGTTGCGGTTTGTACCGGTACCGCAGTCGCGGTTGGCGTGGGCGAAGACGTACCCGTCGGCGTCGGTTGCGACTGCGTGATCAGCGTGACCACGGTGGCGTCGTTCGGCGCCGCCGTGCTCGGATCGTCGCTGCCGCCGGTCGGGATCCCGAAGGTGTACCCCTGCGCCTGGTTCGTGATCTGCGTCACGCCCGCCGGCAGCGGGTCGTCGATCGTCGCCAGGAAGCTGCCCTGTACGCGCACGCCGGCGGGTATGGTTCCGATATCCGCGGCGACCCCGGTATCGCCGGGGTTGTTGCCGCTGGTGATCGTGCCGTGAGTGAGTTGCACCGAGCCGAGGACCAGCGCGGTGTGGGGATCGAGCGTATCCACGGCGCTGATACCAGAGAGGGCCGTGTTGCCAGTGTTCGTGAATTCGAACCGATACAGCAGTGTATCGCCCGCGCTCGGCGCGCTGTTTCCGTCGGCATCGTCGAAGAGCGTGGCGATCTTCGTTGCGGCGGCGGCCGGCGCATCCGTCACCTGCGTCACCGTAGGATCGTTGGCGATCGCAGTGCTCGGGTCGTCGCTACCTCCAGTAGGAAATCCGAACGTGAAGCCCTGCGCTTGATTCGATACTTGGGTCACACCCGCCGGGAGCGGGTCATCGATCGTCGCCAGGAAGCTCCCTTGCACGCGCACGCCCGGCGGAATCGTGCCGATATCCGCCGCGATCGTGGTGTCACCTGGGCCGTTGCCGCTGGTGATGGTGCCGAGGCTGAGTTGTACCGAGCCAACCACCAGCGCGGTGTTAGGATCGGGCGTGTCGACGGCGCTGATGCCGGACAGCGGCGTGTTACCGGTATTCGTGAAATCGAACCGGTACAGCAGCGTATCGCCCGCACTCGGCGAGCCGTTGCCGTCGGCATCCTCGAAGAGAGTGGCCACTTTCGTGGCGGAACCAACCAGCGCACCGGTGACCTGCGTCACCGTTGCATCATCCAGCGCATCGGTCGTCGGATCATCCGTCACCGCGAACAGCGCCGAGTTGAGGAAGCCGAGACCCTGGTTGCGTACCTGCGTGACTTCCGCCGGTAACGGATCGTTGATGGTCGCCTCGAAGCTGGCCGTAAATCGCCCGCCTCGACCGGCGATCGGCCCTACCAGGGCCTCGACCCGCGTATCGCCCGGGTTGTTGCCGCTGGTGATCACGCCCTGGTTCATCACCACGGAACCGACCACCAGGGTGGTGTTGGGATCCAAAATGTCTATCGCTTGAATCCCGCCCGGCGTCGCGGCGTTGCCGATATTCACATAGGTGATTTGATACAAGAGCGTATCGCCGGGGCTGGGGAAGCCATCTTGGTCGGCATCGGCAAGCAAGATCGCCCGCTTTTCCAAGTTCCCAGCTGGAGCCGCGATCACGTTGGTCGCCGTCGCGTCGTGCGCGGGACCGGTAGCAGGGTCGTCACTCGGCTCGGCTGAAAAATTCGCACCCGTGACGTGCGCCTGATTGCGCACGGCAGTGACGCCGGCCGGCAACGGATCGACAATCGTGACTCGAAAGCTGACGATCGCCGTGCCGCCGGGGCCCGCCAGCGAGCCGACGTTCACGCGAACCGTAGTATCGCCGGAAGCGTTGCCCTCCGCGACCACACCGGCGCTGGTCTGCACGGATCCGACCACCAGCGGCGTGCTGGCGTCGGGTAGGTCGACGAGCAGCACGTCTGCGGCTGCCTCATCGCCGCTGTTGTGGATCGCGACGTGGTACCGCAATGTGTCGCCGGGGGAGACGATTCCGTTGCTATCCGCGTCGGTGTCCAGGACGGCGATTTTCGCGACCGATATCGCGGGCACCGGTGCGAGACGGGTAATCGTCGGATCCTGCAGGGTGGGGCATCCGGATCATCGGTGAGCAGGGTGGGAAAATTCTGTCCGAGCAGCGAGCCTTGGTTCTGCACGAACGTGACGCCGTCGGGTAGCGGATCATTTATGGTGACCCGGAACGTCACCCTGACACTCACGCCCTTACCCGGAATCGTTCCGACCGACACGGCCACGGACGTCTGCCCGGGCGCATTGCCCTGCGTCACCGTTCCCGCGCTGGTGTGCACCGAACCGGTGACCAGCGCGGTGTGCGAGCTCAGCACTTCGTTGAGCGCAGTGCCGGTCGCGGCTGCGGCGCCGCGGTTCGTAATGGTCACATCATAGAGCAGCGTGTCGCCCGGCGACGGCAAGCCATCGCCGTCGGCGTCCACGGCGAGAATGGCGGTCTGGGTGGCCACGATGTCGGGAACGGCCCGAACGAAGGTGACGCTCGCGTCTAAGCTCCCCGCCGCCAGCGGATCATCCGTCAACACCGCCGGAAGCTGATCGCTGCTCACGCTGCCTTGGTTGGCGACGGACGTGATTTCGGCGGGTAACGGGTCGTTGATGGTGACGTGAAACGACACGTCGGCGGAGTCGCCGCCACCGGCCACCGTTCCGAAACTCACGACGACCGGCGGCGCGCCACCATCGCCGTCGAGCACCACACCGCGGCTCGTCCGGACGCTGCCGCTCACCAGCGAGGTGTTTAGGTCCGGGAAGTCGGTGAGGACAACGCCCGTGACGCCGCCGTTCCCGATGTTGCGCACGTGTACCTGGTACAGCAGCGTATCGCCCGGCGAGGGCGATGCGTCTCCATCGGCATCGACCAGCAGCGTTGCGGTCTTGGTCGCGCGCAGCAGCGCCGCTGCATCGATCTCCGTAACGGTCGGATTCTCATGGCCCGCCTGTCCCGGATCGTCCGTGAGCGCGACCGGTAGCTGGTCGCTACTCACCACGCCTTGGTTGCGAATCTGCGCGACTCCGGCGGGCAGCGGGTTGGCGATTTCGACCGCAAACGCGATGACGAGGCTCGCGTGTGCCGGCACGGTGCCCACATCGACACGGACGGCCGTAGCACCCGTCGTGTTGCCACTGGTCACCATTCCCTGCGTCGTGGTGACAGATCCCGCCACCAGCGGGCTGTTCACATCGGGCGTGTCGCTGAACACAACGCCGGTGGCCGCCGCGTGGCCGGCGTTGGCAATCACGACCTGATAGACGATGCGATCACCGGGGGAAGGGACGCCGTCCAGATCGTTGTCGCTCGCCAACATCGCCGTCTTCTCGGCCCGCAACAGCGGTGCTCCGGTGACGAGCGTCATCGTGGGATCGCCCCTCCCACCGACACTTGGATCGTCGGTCGAGATCGTCGGCAGCTCCGCGCTCGCCACTGTTCCCTGATTGACGACGCTCGTGACCGCGGGCGGCAAGTTGTCGATCGTAACGTCGAACGTTACGACCGCGCCCGCGCCGGCAACGATCGTTCCGAGGTCCACGGTGACCGGGGGCGCTCCCCCATTCCCGGCGGTGATCGATCCCTGCGTCGTGGTGACCGTGCCCGCGACGAGAATCGTCAAGCTGTCGGGTATGTCGTCGAAAATGACGTCCGTCGCGTCCCCGTCGCCACTGTTTTCGATGGCGATCTCATACCGCAGGACATCTCCGGGCGAGGGGATGCCGTCGAGGTCGTTGTCGGCGATGAGCTGGGCGACTTTCTCTGCAGTGAGCAGCGGGTTCGGCGTATTCGTCGGGGTCTGTGTCGGCGTTTCGGTGTGCGTGCTGGTCGCCGTGGCGGTCACGGTCGGCGTTTCCGTGCGCGTCTGGGTCGGCGTGCGCGTCGGCGTCTGAGTCGGCGTATCGGTCGCGGTCGGCGTGGCCGTCGGCGTATCCGTCGGCGTTTCAGTCGGCGTTTCAGTCGGCGTGTCGGTCGGCGTCGCCGTCGGCGTATCCGTCGGCGTCTGAGTGGGCGTCGCGGTCGGCGTATCGGTTGGCGTGGCGGTCGGCGTATTCGTCGGCGTCACGGTCGCCGTGTTCGTCGGTGTCTCCGTCGGTGTCTCGGTCGGCGTATCCGTCGGCGTTTCAGTCGGGGTTGCCGTGGGCGTGTCGGTGGGGGTGCCCGTCGGCGTAGCGGTGGCCGTGTCAGTCGGGGTGGACGTCGGCGTATCCGTCGGGGTCTGAGTGGGCGTTGAGCTCGGCGTATCGGTCGGCGTCGCAGTCGGCGTATC
>JBFXHX010000001.1:342108-344192 GCA_050176585.1 Binatia bacterium | reverse complement strand
GTCGGCGTGTCAGTCGGCGTCGCGGTCGGCGTTGGCGTCGGCGTGTCCGTGGGCGTCGCGGTCGGCGTTGACGTATTGGTCGCAGTCGCAGTCGGGGTCTCCGTCGGCGTGCTCGTAAACGTCTGAGTCGGCGTCTCCGTCGCCGTCGGCGTGATCGTCGGAGTGTCCGTCACCGTCCCTGTAGCGGTGGCCGTGGGCGTCTCCGTAGCCGTGTTCGTGGGCGGCAAAGTGCCGGTCGGCGTGCGCGTTTCCGTGGGTGTGACGGTCGCCGTGTCGGTGATGGTCGCCGTCAGCGTGATCGTAGGCGTCGCGGTCGGCGTATGAGGCGGTGTGTCGGTCGGCGTCGACGTCGGCGTGCCGGTCGGTGTCGGCGTCGAGGTCGGCGTCCGCGTCGAGGTCGGTGTCGCGGTCGGCGTGTTGGTCGGCGTATTGGTCCCCGTGTGCGTCGGCGTCGCGGTGGGCGTATCGGTCGCCGTATCCGTGGGGGTCGCCGTCGGGGTGGCGGTCGGCGTATGCGTCGGCGTCGCCGTATCGGTGGGCGTGTTCGTTGGCGTCGCGGTCGGTGTCACCGTTGGCGTCTGGGTGAACGTGTGGGTCGCAGTATGACTCGCCGTGGCCGTCGCGGTCCCGGTCGCCGTATGTGTCGCCGTCGGCGTCTGTGTCGCCGTGTGGGTTGGCGTATTCGTCGGCGTCGCGGTATTCGTCGCCGTTGGCGTGGCCGTGGGTGTGTTGGTCGGCGTGGCCGTGGGCGTTTGCGTCGGGGTGCGCGTGGGTGTGCTCGTCGGCGTACTCGTCGGCGTGCTGCTCGGCGTCCACGTGGCGGTCGCCGTGCTGGTGAGCGTCGCCGTCTGTGTAGCGGTAGCGGTGGCTGTTCGAGTGCTCGACGGCGTGCTCGTCGGCGTCGGGCTCGGCGCGAGCGCCAGCGCGAGGTACGCAATCTCCGTTGCCACCGAGTCGTTCGTGGTCCAGTTCAGCGTGAAGCCGCTGCTATCGAAGCTCGTCATGTCGGCTTCGGCGTCGATGCTCGGCGAGCTGTTGTTCACCTTCACGAAGGCCTTGCTGAGCTTGTCGATGCCGGAGACCCTCGTGCGCTCCTCTCCGCCGGTCGAGTCGGTTAGCGAGGACGCACCCTCGGACGAGCCGGCGGCGGCACCGATTCCGTAGCGCGTCTGGCTGACCGGAGCCGCTCGCGTGACATCTTGAACGCTGGACAGCAACACGAGGCCGGGCTGAAATCCGACACCCGTAACGGCCTGGCTGGCCGGCGCCGCGGCCGTGCTCTTCGATATGCTGCCGGCCTTGGCGTTCACGCCCTTCATTGCCAAGGTGAACACGCGTCCGAGTGTGGAGTCGGCGGTGGAGAAATTCACCGTGAAGCCATCCGCGTCCATCGAAACCCAGGAGGCTTTCTTGGTGACAGCTAGCGAATTGTTCAACACGAGAATGCCGGCATCTGTCTGCTGCGCGCGCTGTACATCGGTGGAAAAGTCACCGTCCATGCTGAGGACCGCGTTCGCCCACTCGTTGCCGTTCGCATCCATCGCCCCGAGGGCAAAGGCGGCGTTTTTCGCCGACAGCGGCGGCGTTCCGGCGAGCCCGTTGGCGTGAAAGTGAATGACCGTGTCGGGTTTGAAGCCGACGCTGGTGACGCTTTGGACACCGGTAGAGGACGGCATCGTCCAATCCAACACCTTCGCCGACACGTCCGATCCGCCGATCGCGATGAAGTGAATACGGTAAGCAGTGGTGTTGTTGGTGGTCCAATTCAGGGTGAAGTTCGTCGCGTCCCAGGAGGTGAGGTCCGCCTCCGCGAGCAACGTCTCGCTCCATTGCACGAGGGTGAGCACCTTGCCGGCGAATCGGCGACTCGCATTGGCAGGCCTGAGGTTGTTCTGGCTGGCACCGCCCACCGCGCGGCTATTCGCCCCGTCCGTGGCACCGAAGCCAAAGACGAAATTGGCGCTGAAGGACTCGTTGGTCTTGCCGTTCGTCCAGAGAATCAGCGCCTTCGGCGTTTCGCCGAGGCCGTGTGCAACCGTCTGACTCGCCGGCGCGACCGCCGTGGCCTTTGTGAAACTGCCGAC
>JBFXHX010000001.1:338776-342008 GCA_050176585.1 Binatia bacterium | reverse complement strand
TAGGCGGCGTGCCGGGGGTTGGGTCGCTCCGATGGATCTCGAGCGTGGCGTCCGGCTCTCCAGAGACTGAGCTCGTCGCCGCTCGGCGATCGGAGGCCAGATACCGCAGCTTGCTGGATGCGGCTCCCGACGCCATCATCGTGACCGATCGCGAGGGGCGAATCGCGCTCGTGAACGCCCAAGCCGAGCTGCTGTTCGGCTACGCGCGCGCCGATCTCCTCGGACGGACCGTGGAGTTGTTGATTCCCGAGCGGTACCGGGGCGCGCACCTGTACCACCGCGCGCGCTACGTGGACGATGCGCGCGCTCGGCCGATGGGAGCGCGCTTGGAGCTCTACGGGCGTCGCCGGGACGGCCGCGAGTTCCCGGTCGAGATCAGCCTCAGCCCGCTCGAGACCGATGAAGGGCTGTTGATCTCAACCGCCATTCGCGACGTGAGCGAGCGCCAGCGCGCGGAAGCGCGATTTCGCGATCTGCTCGAGTCCGCGCCCGACGCGATGGTGATCGTCGACGCCGAGGGAGCGATCGTGCTCGTCAACTCGCAAGCCGAGCAGCTGTTCGGGTATGCGCGCGCCGAGCTGCTCGGCGAGCCGATCGAAATACTGGTCCCGAGCCAGTTCCGCCGCCAGCACGTGGCGCATCGGACGGCGTATTTTCGCGAGCCGCGCGTGCGCCCCATGGGCGCGGGACTGGACCTCCGAGGGCGGCGGAAGGACGGAACCGAGTTTCCGGTCGAGATCAGCCTAAGCCCGCTGGAAACGGATGGCGGTATCCTCGTGAGCAGCTCGATTCGCGACATCACAGACCGACAGCGCGTTGCGGAGGCGTTGCAGGAGAAGAACCTCGAGCTGGAAAACGCAAACCGCGCGAAAGACCGCTTTCTGGCCAGCATGAGCCACGAGCTCCGGACACCCCTGAACGCAATCATCGGGTTCACCGGCACGTTGCTGATGAAGCTGCCGGGTCCGCTCACACCGGATCAGCAACGCCAGTTGCAGACGGTGCAGCACAGCGCGAAGCACCTGCTCTCGCTCATCAACGATCTACTCGATCTCGCCAAGATCGAGTCCGGCAAAGTGGAGCTGGATTGCGAGCCCGTGCACTGCGGCAACGTGATCGAGGAGGTGGGCTCGACCTTGCGACCCCTCGCGGAAGCCAAGGGCCTGCAGTTTCAGATCGATACCGGCCACGATCCGGTCCTGCATACAGATCGGCGAGTGCTGAGCCAGATTCTGCTCAACCTCGCGAACAACGCGATCAAGTTCACCGAACACGGCACTGTGCGCATCGTTGTCTCCCCTCAGCACGCGGGCGAGAACGTCGCGACGGAGATCTGCGTCGAGGATACCGGCGTCGGAATCCGAGCGGAGGATCAAAGCAGCCTGTTCGAAGCGTTCCGACAGGTTGGTGCCGCGCGCCGCGCCGAGGGAACCGGCCTCGGGTTGCATCTGAGCCAGCGCCTCGCGGCTTTGCTCGGCGGCCGGATCGAATTCGAGAGCGCGTTTGGGCGCGGCAGCCGCTTCGCATTGATCATCCCGGAGCACGGGGGTTGAATGCGGCGCGCAGGCGCGCTCGGTACACACACGAACGTTCGAGACAGCGGGCGAGAGTGCTGATTGCCGGACCGCATTCTGATCATCGAAGACAACGCCACCAATCTCGAGCTGATGGCGTACCTGCTCGCCGCGTTCGGTTACACGGTCGCGGCGGCCCATGACGGCCTCGAGGGCGTGGCAGCGGTTCGCGCGGCACCGCCGGCACTGGTGATCTGCGACGTGCAATTGCCGCGGATGGACGGCTTCGAGTTCGCCCGGTGGATCAAGGCTACCCCGCCGTTGCATGACATACCGCTGATCGCGGTCACCGCGCTGGCTATGGTCGGCGACCGCGAGAAGCTGCTGGCGGCCGGTTTCGACGGCTACATCGCCAAACCGATCGATCCCGAACGGTTCGTGTCGGCGGTGGAGGCCTTTTTGCGCCCTGAGCAACGCCGGGAGCGCCAAGCGGTCGAGGCAGACGACCGCCCCAATCTCGAAGCCCGCACGGCGGCAGCGTCCACGGGCATCGCGATCCTGGTCGTCGACGATCTGCAGGTGAATCGCGATCTCGCCCGCAGCACCTTCGAACCGCTGGGCTACACGGTGTTGACCGCGCGCACGGTTGATGAAGCACTCGCCGCCGCCCGGCGCAGCCGGCCGAACGTACTGCTCTGCGACCTGTTCATCGGCGACGAGAGCGGCGCCGATTTGATCGATCTGTTCAAGCGCGCCCCCGACCTGCAGCACATCCCGATCGTGGTGTTGGCTTCGGGCATCCCGCAGACCCCGCAGCACGCCGCAGCGCTGTCGAGCGCGCACTTCATCTTGCGGCCGGTAGAGCCGCAGGCGGTCATCTCCGCCATCGAGGACGCCTTGCGCCGAGGGGGTGTCAGCTGACACATGGCCACGATCCTGATCGTCGATGACCACGTCACCAACCGCGAATTCTTGGTGACGCTCCTCGGGTATCACGGACACCGCACCGTTGAAGCCACGGACGGCGCAGAGGGCCTCGACCGCGCCCGTGCGGAGCATCCGGACTTGGTGATCACCGACATCCTCATGCCCACCATGGACGGTTTCGAATTCGTACGGCGGTTGCGCGCCGAGCCCGCCTTCGGCGCCAAACCCGTCGTCTTCTACACCGCCCATTATCTGGAACGGGAAGCGCGCGCTTTGATGCAGTCGAGCGGTGTCTGCCTCATCATCAACAAACCAGCGGAACCCGAAGCCGTGCTGCGCATCGTGCACGCGGCGCTCGGCGGACGCGGCCACCTCCCGACGCCTGAGGCCGCGCGGGTCGACTTCGATCGTGAGCACCTGCGCGTCATCACCGACAAGCTTTCGGAGAAGGTCGACGAGCTCCAGTCGGCCAACGCGCGGCTCGCGGCCATGATCGACTTCAGCCGAGACCTGGCGCTGGAGCGCGATCCCATGCAGATCCTGCAAGCGCTCTGTCGCGCGGCGCGGGAGATTGTCGGTGCGCGGCTCGCGGTTGTGGGCATTCCCGATGGTCGCGGGGGGATACGACACTTCCTGACCAGTGGGGCGGATGCCGAAACCGCGGCACACCTGCGAGCGCAGCTGAACGGTGAGCCGGCGCTGGCGGCGCTGTCCCTGGAGAGTCGCACGACGAGGATCGCGAAGGCCGACCTCGGCGCCACCGAGCCGGCCGGTCAGTCCACAATTGCATC
>JBFXHX010000001.1:234610-338676 GCA_050176585.1 Binatia bacterium | reverse complement strand
AGTACCTGTTCGAGATAGGCATGCGCAGCGCCGTCACCGAGGCGCTGCTCGCCAATGGGGCGCTGCAGGGAGTGCTCATCCTGGCCGCGGCACAGCCCCAGGCGTTCACGATGGCGCACCGGGACATCCTCAGTGAAATCGCAAACCAGCTGGCTGTGGCGATGCAGACGGCGCGTTTGCGGGAGCAGCTTCAGGGCTACATCCGGGGGCTGGAACAAGAGGTCGCCGAGCGCGAGCGCGCCCAGGAAGCGCTCCAGGCGAGCGAGGCGCGGTATCGGGACTTGATCGAGAATGCGAGCGATATCATCTACACCCACGATCTGAACGGCGACTTCCTCTCGCTGAACGCCGCCGGCGAGCATCTGATCGGGTATTTTCGCGAGGAGGTGCGCGGCCTCAATATTGCGCACGTCGTCGCCGCCGATCATCTCGAGACCGCGCGCGCGGCGATGGCGCAACAACTGCGAGGGGAAGCTCCACAGCTCCACGAGGTAGAGTTGGTCACCAAAGCCGGGCGCCAACTTCCCGTGGAGCTCAGCACCCGGTTGATCTACGAGGGGTCCACGGCGGTCGGAGTGCAAGGCATCGCCCGCGACGTCACGGCCCGAAAGCAAGCCGAAGAAGCACTCGCATTCAAGACCGCCGTGCTGGAGACCCAGCAGGAGACATCGCCTGACGGGATCCTCGTCGTCGGCGAACACGGCTCGTTGATCTCGTTCAACGAGCGTTTCCGCGCCATGTGGGACATTCCACCGGCGATCATGGCGTTGCGCGACGACGAACAGGCGTTGCAATCGGTGCTCGATAAGGTCGTGGATCCGGAGGGTTTCCTCGCGCGCGTGCGGTTTCTCGCCGCGAACAGAGAACAGACGAGCCATGAAGAGATCCACTTGTGCGACGGGCGCGTTTTGGACCGGTACTCGGCCCCCATGTTCGGGACGGACGGAAAATACTACGGCAGGGTATGGTATGTACGCGATGTTACGGACCGGGTGCGCGCGCAAGCGGCGATCTCGGAACTCAACGCCGAATTGGAGCAGCGGGTCCGCGAGCGCACCGCCCAGCTCGAAGCTGCGAATCAGGAGCTGCAGGCGTTCAGTTACTCGGTGTCGCATGATCTCCGCGCGCCACTGCGGCATATCGAGGGATTCAGTCAGGCCTTACGCGAGGAGCACGGGGCGCAACTCGACGCCGAAGCACGCGACTACTTAGACCGCATACAGCTCGCGGTCCGGCGCATGGGACAACTCATCCGGGATCTGCTGAGCCTGTCTCAAGTGACGCTCAGGGATATGGCCCCTGAGGTCGTCCAGTTGGGGACCCTCGCGCTAGAGATTGGCTCCGCGCTCGAGAGCGAGGCGCTCCAGCGGCAGGTGGAATTCGTGGTCGCACCTGACCTCGCCGCCAGGGGCGATGCGCGCCTGCTCCGCATCGCGTTGGAGAACCTGCTCGGCAACGCCTGGAAGTACACGAGCCGGCAGCCGACCGCACGCATCGAGTTCGGCGCGACCGAGCACGGGGACGGCGTTGCGTATTTCGTGCGCGATAACGGCACGGGGTTCGATATGGAACACGCGAAAAAGCTGTTCCAGCCGTTCGAACGCCTGCACCGTAGCGAGCAATTCGAAGGGACAGGGATCGGCCTGGCGATCGTGCAACGCATCATCCATCGGCACGGGGGCCACATCTGGGCCGAGAGCGCGCCCGGGCAGGGCGCGACCTTCTATTTCACCCTGGATGGATCGGCCGCTTCGTCCGCATTGCGCGCCGGCTAGCCGATTGGCGCGACGCATCAGGCGCTTCGTGATGGCGCTCGCCCCGCGGCACGCGTGCGCGCGCGCCCTCCGCGTAAGCCCGCTTGAACAGGACCGCACTCCCTATGCGGCCAGCCAGCTCGGAGCGTTCGCGACCACGACGCAATCTCCCGAACAAACGCCAGCCGCACCTGCAGCATGGACACGTTGTTGCCGGTCAACGACGGCCAGGGTTTCCTCCCCAAGCACCGCGGGTACCCAGCGACTAGTTCTGTCACGAGAACTGCGTCGACCCGCCGGATTCCAGCCCGCATCCGCCGTGCGACTGACACGGTCGCGCACGGAGCTCCCGCACCGCGTGCGGGAAGCCCGCGAGTAGTCAATATCCAAGCAGCACTGCCGTACATCGAGGTCACGCGCTGACCCGCTCGGGCAACGGTGGGATAACGCCTGCGGTTTCCGGTCGGGCGAAGGACCATCCCAACCGCACCCCGGCCGCGAACCACGCAAACGCGCCTACACCCACGAGGAACAGCGTGTCGCCGACGATGCGCAGCCAGCGCAGGTTTTCGATCAGCGGCTGCTGTAAGAACTCGGCGCTGCGCGCCCACCAGAGGCCGTGCTCGATGCTCGCGGCGGCTTGCAAGAGGCCAATCGGCAGGAGACTCAACCCGATCATCAGCGCGAGGCCGAGGTTCATGGCCCAGAAGGAGAAGCGCACCCATTCCTCCCGCCACACGCCGTGCGGCCAGAGCCGCCGCAGCACGACGAGCATCAAACCGAGCGAGAGCAAGCCATAGACACCGAAGAGGGCCGCATGCCCGTGCACGGGCGTGGTGTTGAGACCCTGCATGTAATAGAGCGCGATCGGCGGATTGATCAGAAAGCCGAACAGCCCCGCGCCGACGACGTTCCAGAAAGCGACGCCGAGGAAAAAGCGGATCGGCCAGCGATAGCTCGCCATCCACGCTGCCCGTTCGCCCATGCGTGCGGTGTCAAAGGCCTCGAAGCCGAGCAGAGCGAGCGGAACCACCTCGAGCGCGCTGAACGCCGCGCCGACGGCCATCACGGAAACGGGCGTGCCGCTGAAGTAGAGATGGTGGAAGGTTCCGGGGATGCCGCCGAGGAGGAAGACGGCGGTCGTGAACACCATCGCGCGCGTGGCGCTTGCAGGGCGTACCAGGCCCAGGCGCGCGAAGAGAAAGCCCATGGCGGCGGTGGCGAAGACTTCCATGAAGCCTTCCACCCAGAGATGCACGACCCACCAGCGCCAGTATTCCATCACCGAGAGGTGGGTGCGCGCACCGTAGAAGAACCCCGCCGCATAGAAGAGCCCGATGGCCGCCGCCGAACCGCCGAACAGCCCAACCAGCGGGCGCATCTCGTCCCGCCGGCGCAGGGCCGGCGAGAAGCCGCGCAGCATGAGCACGAGCCAGAGCACGAGCCCGGCGAAGAGCGCGACCTGCCAGGCCCGGCCGAGGTCCACATACTCATACCCCTGATGCCCGAACCAGAAATTCAGCCCCAGGGGCAGGGCGCCGCGGATGGCGAGCCACTCGCCGGCGAGCGAGCCGGCCACCACGGCGACGAGCGCGCCGAACAGGAGGTTCACGCCGAGCCGCTGCCCGCCCGGCTCCCGCCCGCCCACAGCCGGCGCGAGGAAGAGCCCGGCGGTCAGGAACGCGGTCGCAATCCAGAACACCGCGAGCTGGACGTGCCAGGTCCGCGTGACCGCGTACGGCAGCAGCTCGCCAATCGGAATGCCGAAGAACGAATTTCCCTCGACCGTATAATGCGCCGTGAGCGCGCCCAGCAGCACCTGGACACAGAACAGCGCGACGACGACGAAGACGAACTTCGCGGTGGCGCGCATCGACGGCGTCAGCCTGAGGTCCTCCAGCGGATCGCGGAGCGGCGCCGCCGGTGCGGGCTCCTCGGCGCGATCGCGCCATGCCTTGACGAGGACGAGCAGGGCGACCCCGGCGATGAGCAGGACCACGCTCGCGGCCGACCAGAGCACGTTGGCCGCGGTCGGCACATTGCCGATCAGCGGCTCGTGGGGCCAGTTGTTCGTGTACGTCGCCGTGCTACCCGGACGCTCGGTGCCGGCGGCCCAGGCGGTCCAGAAGAAGAAGTGGGTCAGCGCGCGTCGCCGCGAAAAGTCCGGCACCGCGTTCGAGTGGAGCGCGTAGCTCTCGCGCAAGGCGTCGAGCTCGGCGCCGTCGCCGAAGAGCGCGAGGTAGTGCACCGCTACGGCGTCTATCGCCTGCGCGCGAGCCTCGCTCACCCGCACGACGCCAGTCGCGCCGTCGTAGGTGTTGCGGCGAATCTCCCGCTTGGTGCGCTCGCTCACGGCGGCGCGGGCGTCCGAAGGGAGCTCCGCGTGTGGTGCGCCGTGGAGCGCGCGGGCGTGGATGTCGGCCAGCGCCACGGCCTCGCGATGCAACCAGTCCGCGGACCAGTCCGGCGCCTGGTACGCGCCGTGCCCCCAGATGGAGCCGACCTGCTGTCCGCCGATGCTCTGCCAGACCTGCTGGCCGTCGAGGATGGATTCGCGCGTCGCCAGTACGCGCCCCGAATCGCTCACGATCTCGAGCGGGATCGGTGGAGCCTGGCGATACACCTCGCGCCCGAAGAACCCGAGCACGCCGAAAGTGCCGAGGATGACACCCGCGAGCAACAGCCACAGCCGATTTGTCTTCATCGAGAACCGTCTCTTTCGCGAATGGCGGCGCGTCAGGCCATCAGGATCCGGGGGAAGAGGGCATTGTTCTCGAGATGCATGTGCCGCATCAGCTCGAGCTCGAGCTCCCCGAGCGCATCGTAAAGCACTCGCCAGCTCGTGCACGCGTCCGCCGGTGCGCAAAATTCCCGCGCCAGGCGCCGGAGGTGCGCGAGGTTGTCCGCGTGATCGAGGTGCTCCTGCATCATCACACGCACCGGCATGGCCGCCACGCTCCCCCGCCCCGCGGCGATCATCGGGAAGAGGATCCTTTCCTCCTTGTCGAGGTGCTCCTCGATCGAGCGCGACATCCGGGACAAATGCTCGGCGAGCCCGCGCGGACAGTCCGGCTTGTCCGCGTGCACCGCCTCGACCTTCCGCGCGAGCCCCACGAGACGCGGCAGCTCCTCCCGCAGCGGCGCGTGGTAACGGCGGACGATGTACGCCGTTAGCTCGGTGTCGGTCATCCCGGCGACCTCGTCGCCGCTGCTGTCCGCGCTGCTCGCCGCGATCTCCGCCGAGACCTGCTCCGCATCGAGCCCTTTTGCCGCGCAGGCCTCCTCAAGGCTTCGCTGTCCGCCGCAGCAGAAATCCAGTCGGTAGCGGTGAAATACCCTCGCCGCCGCCGGCGTTCCCAGCGCAATCGCAGCCAGACTCTGTTGTGAAGCTCCCATCGCAATCCCTCCGATCCAAAGGCCGCGCATTGCGGCGGCACGAGCACTCGTCACCGGCGGAATTCAACATCCGTGCCAGGCTTTGTTTAGCGCCGTTCGGAGACAAAAAATCCGCAGTTATGAGAATCGCAACGGACCCGCGTTGTGCATTCGGCAACTTGGGAGTACAGAACGCAACATGGACGCGCTCGACGCGTTGCAGCAGGTGGCGCTCGATCTGACCCGGGCGTTGAGCGCGCAGGACCGCTATCAACGCCTGCTCGATACGTGGCGCGGTGTGGTGCCGTTCGACGCGGCGGCGCTGATGCGCCTCGAAGACGGCGCGCTGGTGCCGCTTGCAGCGCGCGGCTTGCGCGCCGACGCGCTGCGGCGCCGCTTCGTGTTGCGCGAGCATCCCCGGCTGCAGATCATCTGCAATTCGCCCGAACCGGTGCGCTTTCCGGACGAATCGCCGCTCGCGGATCCTTTCGATGGTCTCCTGGACGGAACCGCCGTGGGCGCGCATGTGCACGCGTGCCTCGGGTGCCCGTTGCGCGTTGGCGACGAGCTCGTGGGGGCGCTGACTGCGGACGCACTGGCGCGCGACGCGTTCGATGGGGTCGATCCGCGCTTTCTCGGCGCGATCGCGGCGGTCGCGGGAGCGGCGATGCGGACATCGGCGCTCATCGAGGCGCTCGAGCGGAGCGCGCAGCGTCAGGGGACGATCGCCCGCGAGCTGATGCGCGATGTGCAGTTGCGTCAAGGGACGCAGCTGATCGGCGTCAGCCCCGCGGTCGAGTATCTGCGCCAGGAGATCAGCCTGGTGGCGCGCTCCGATTTCTCGGTCCTGATCACGGGCGAGACGGGCGTGGGGAAAGAACTGGTCGCGCGGGCCATCCACGCCGAATCGCCGCGGCGCGACGAGCCCTTGATCTACGTAAATTGTGCGGCGTTACCGGAGAGCCTCGCCGAGAGCGAGCTCTTCGGCCATGTTCGAGGAGCCTTCACGGGGGCGATTGCGGACCGGCCGGGCAAGTTCGAGGTCGCCGACGGCGGCAGCCTGTTGCTCGACGAGATCGGTGAGCTTCCGCCGCTGGTGCAGCCGAAGCTGCTGCGCGTGCTCCAGGAAGGGGAGATCCAGCGGGTCGGGTCCGATGCGCCTCGGCGTGTGGACGTCCGGCTCCTCGCCGCGACCAACCGCGATCTGCAGCAGGAGGTACAGTGCGGGCGCTTTCGCGCCGACTTGTACCACCGCTTGAGCGTGTACCCGCTCCGCGTTCCGCCCTTGCGCGAGCGGCCGGAGGATGTGGCGCTGCTCGCCGGGTACTTCTGCGACGTGGCGCGTCGCCGCCTCGGCCTGGGCCCCGTGCGGCTCAGCCCCGACGCACTCGACGCGCTGCGGGCTTACCCGTGGCCGGGGAACGTGCGCGAGCTCGAAAATCTCCTCTCGCGCGCGACCTTGAAGGCGGCCGCCCGAGCGCGCCGCGGCGAGCCGGTATTGATCGAACCGGTCGATCTCGCGCTCGGCGCGCCCGTCGATTCGGCAGCGCCTCCCGAGGTCCAGCCGCCCGCTGCGGATCGCCGAACCCTGCGAGACAAAACAATCGACTATCAACGCGCTCTGATTCGCCGCGCGCTCGCCGACCACGGGAACAACTGGGCGGCGGCGGCCCGCGCGCTCGGGATGCACCGAGGCAACCTACACCACCTGGCCGCGCGCCTCGGTCTCAAGTAACACGGCCGTGCGGCTGCGCTATTCGCGGCGCGGTGCCACGGGTGCGCGTCTCTGGTCCTAGCCCGCCTGTCCATCCACTTGGGCTAAATCGGCGAGTTGTGCTCTTGCCGACGACAGCAGCGGTCCCGGAGCAGGAATCCAAGCGCTAGCCGCGCGGCGTGCTCGCCGGGGCGAAAGTTGCGCGCGCATCACCGTCACCGCGCGCGCCCGTACGCCGCATAGAGCGCGGGCATCAGGAACAGGTTCAATGCGGTGGAGGTAGCCACACCGCCCAGGATCACCACTGCCATCGGATACTCGATCTCCTGACCGGGAACGTTGCCGCGGATTACGAGCGGCAGCAACGCGAGCGCCGCGCAGGACGCCGTCATCAAGATCGGCGCCAGACGCTCCTCCGCGCCGCGCAATGCCAAGCGTACCCCGAACGGCTGCCCCTCCACGCGCTCGAGGTGTCGGTAGTGGCTGATCAACATGATGCCGTTCCGGGCCGCGATGCCGAGCACGGTGATGAACCCGACGAGCGATCCCACCGACAGGACACCGCCCGCCAACCAGGCGGCGAAGACCCCGCCGATCAAGGCGAACGGCAGCGTCAGCACGATCAGCAACATCAACCGCGTGGACCGGAAATCCACGTGCAACAGGACCAGGATGCCGAGCATCGACAGCGCTGTCAGCAGCCACAGCCGTTGCACCGCGCTGCGGCGCGCCGCGTACGTGCCGAGAAACTCCGGGTGATACCCGGGCGTGAACGGCAGGACGGCCACCCGTGCCTCGATCGCGCGCGCGACGCTGCCCAGATCGGCGCCGCGCTCCACGTCGTACAGCACGTCGATTCGGCGGGAGGCGTGTTCGCGCGCGATTTCGTTGGGCGCCGGAACGATCTCGACGTCGGCGACGTTGGCCAGCGGCACGCGCGCCCCGGACGGCGTCTCGATCAGCAGTGCGCGCAGCGCCTGCAGGTCGGCGCGCACGCGCTCGACGCCCCAGACAGTTACGTCCACCACCTGCTCGTCCCGGTACACTTCGCCCACTTTCATGCCGTTGATCAGCGTTGCGCTCGCGCGCCGCACCTGACCCGGCGTGAGACCGAAGTTCGACGCCGCCTCGGGGCGCAGACGCACTTGTACGTGCGGCACCGAGAGCTGCGCCTCGACGTGCACGTCGACCACGCCGGGCACGCCGGCGATTGCGCTGCGCACCGCTTCGGCCCGCTCGCGCAACACGCCGATATCCGGTCCATAGATCCGCACCACCGCCGCCGCAGTATCACCGCTCAGGACCTCGTTGATGCGCTCTTTCAGATAGGTGAGGACGTCGCGGATCAGGCCCGGGTAACCCGCCACCACGTCTTGGATGCGCGCCGCCGTGGCATCGTAGTCCGCCGCCGGGTCGAGACTCAGCCACCCTTCGCCGAAATTGGACCCGACCACCTCATCGGCCGCGACCGCGCGTCCGATGTGTGCGCCGAAATTGCGCACGCCGGGAATGGCGCGCAGCTCATCGCTCACCCGCACGGCCAGGCGGCGCACCTCGTCCAGCGAGGTGCCCGGTTTGGCGATCCAGTGCATGAGGAAGTCGGTCTCTTTGAAGTCGGGAAGGAATTCCTCGCCGAGGCCGGGAAGCACCACGGCGGTCGCCGCAAACGCTGCGACCAGCATCGCCACTGCCAGGCGTGGGCGGACGACGAACTGCGGCAGGACGGCGCGGTAGTGGCGCTTGAGGGCGCGCACGAGAGGCGCGTCGCGCGGCCGATCGGGTGTGCCGGGCAACATCAACAGCGAGAGCGTGGGAGTGACCGTGAGCGCCACCGCGAGTGAAGCCAGGATGGCCAGCACGTACGACAGGGCCAGCGGCCGGAAGAACGTCCCGGCCAAACCGTGCAGGAAGAAAGCAGGCACGAACACCAGGATCACAATGAGACTGGCAAACACGACCGCGCTGCGGACCTCGACGGACGCTTCGAGCACGACCTGCGCCACCGGTGCGGGTTGGGCGGCGCGCCGGTTGAGGCGCAGGCGGCGCATGATGTTCTCGACATCGATGATCGCATCGTCGACCACTTCGCCGATGGCGATCACCAGTCCGGCAATGACGAGCGTGTTCAGCGTGCCGCCGCGCAGCTGCAGCAACGCGGCCGCCGCCAGCAGCGCGAGCGGAATCGCGGAGAGGCTGATCAGCGCCGCGCGCCAATCAAAGAGGAACGCAATGAGGATCACGGCGACGAGCGCGCAGCCGAGGAGCATCGCGTGCACGAGGTTGTCGAGCGCGCGCTCGATGAAAGTCGCGGGGCGAAAGATGCCCGACGCGATGTCGACTCCCTGCAGCCCGGGTGTCAACGCGGCGAGCGCAGCCTCGACGTTGCGCGTCACCTCGAGGGTGTTCGCGGCAGGCTGTTTCTCCACGCTGAGCAACAGGCCCGCTCCGGCATTGATGACGGCATCACCGATCGGCGGGGCGTGACCCTCCACGACGTCGGACACATCGCCGAGGCGCAACGGCACGCCGTTGGTGTACTGCACGACCGTGCGCGCGAGATCCGCCGGCGTATCGCTTGCCGCATGCCGGATGGACAGGCGTTGATTCGGCATGTCCACGAGGCCGCCCGCAGCGACGGCGGTTGCGTCCCCCGCCGCGCGCACCACGGCCTCGAGCGTCACGCTGTGCGCCGCGAGGCGGTCGGGATCCACGAGCACTTGAAACTGCCGATCGCGCTGCCCCCAAATCGCCACGTTGGCCACCCCCGGCACCGCCATCAATCGGGGGCGGATCGTCCAGGCTGCGAGCGCGGAGAGCTCCATGGGAGAGAGCGTCTTCGAGGAGAGGCCGATCTTCAGCACCCGACTGGTGGCCGACACCGGCGGCAGGAGCACCGGGGCTCGCGCCGCCGCGGGCAGTCGCGGGGCGACGGTCGCCACGCGTTCCTGCACGAGCTGGCGCGCCTGCATCAGATCCGTGCCCTCGGCGAAGAGGCACACGACGGAAGAGAGGCCGAGCACGGACTTCGAACGCAGCGTGATCAGCCACGAGGTGCCGTTCACCGCGCGCTCCAGCGGCACCGTGATGAGGCTCTCGACTTCCTCGGTCGACAGCCCCGGTGCTTCCGTCTGGATCTCCACCAGCGGGGGAGCGAACTCGGGAAACACGTCGAGCGGCGTGGTGTAGACGGCGCGCACGCCGAGCACGATGAGCACGGTGGCAAACGCCAGCACCAACACCGGCTGCCGCAGCGAGGCGGAGATGAGCCGCGCCAGCATCGCGGTCACTTGCCGCCGGTGCCGAAGCCGAGCTCGATGCCGAATAGCTGCGCAGCGCCGCGAACGACCACGCGCGTCCCCGGGGGCGGGCCGGAGTCCAGCGCGGCCTCGTCGCCAGCCACGAAGGCGACCTGCACACGCCGGCGCGCGAAGCCGTGCGGGCTAACGGCTTCATATACCCAGGTACCGCCATAGATGTCGTGCACCACGGCCGACCACGGCACGACCACGGCATCCTGCTCTTGCTGGAGTGGGATGCTCACGCCGACTTTCTCCCCGAGCCGGAAGGCGCCATCCTCGTTCGCCAGTGCGTAGAACACGTCCACCGTGGCGGCGGCCGGGTTCGCCGATGGCGGACCGACCACCGGTGTCGCCGCGCGACTCTGCGTACCGGCGGTATCGGTCAGCCCGCCGACTTGCGCCTCCTGGTTCACGCGCAGGGCGGCCAGATCGCCAACGTACACCGGCACGCGGATCCAGATCTTGGATGGGCTGACCAGCGCGAGGACTCGCGGTGCGAGCAACGCGCGCCGCGCCTGCGCGGTGTGCAACGCCGCCTCGGCGATGCCGACCTGCGTCCGCGCTTCATCGACCGCGCGCGCCGGGCCCGCGCGTTCGCGCAACAGCCGCGCCGCGCGCTGGAGCGCAACTCGGGTCGCTTCGAGCTCGACCTTCGCCCGCTCCACCTGGCCATCCGCATCGATCTGCGCTTCGGCGACCCGTATCAACTCGGTCGGGGCGAGCGCGGGGACTATCGAGAAGATCGTCTGCCCGCTCTGGCCGGCGTCGCCTACCCACCGACCGCCGTGATCATCGGCCACCGGCGGGGCGACGACTTCGCCGCCGAACATGCGCACGCGCCGGAGTGGCCGCCGATCGATCACCCCGGTAGCGATGCCGAGGCGCTGTTCCGCCTTGGACGTGAGCCGCACGTTGGCGAGATCCGTTTCTTGCACGGGCCGTTCGACCGCCGCGGGTGCATCGCCGCGACCCGCCGTCGGTTCGGGCTCCCCGATCGCGACATCGGCCAGCAGGAGTAACGCGAGCGGCCATCGCGCGAACACCCAGACGTCACGCCGATCCATTAGACTGCGCGTTCGGGGATATCACCGCGAATCGGCAAGCGGCCGCCGATGCTGCGCTCTAGCTCGGCCGCGGCGCGGCGTAGCTCGGCGGCGGCGTCGACCTCCTTGACGCGCGCCGCGCTCAGCTTGCGCGCGGCGTCGAGCACGAAGAGGAACGAGACATCGCCGGCCGCGTACGCCCGCTCGGCGCGCCGCACGGTATCGGTGAGCGGCGGCAGGATGCGCGCATTCCACGTAGTGAAGCTCTCCTGCGCTTGCCGGAGGCGAATGTGCGCCTCGCGAACTTCCAGCACGACGCGGTCGCGCGCGCTCACGTACTGGCGCGACGCCTTCTCCACCGCGGCGTCCGCGCGCGCGATACTCCCCTGATTCTGGTTGAGGATCGGGATGGTGAGATCGAAGGCCGGACCGGTCAAGAATTGATTTCCCTCTTCTTTGGCGCTCACGCCGGCGGCGAAGGCGAACACCTCGGCGCGCGCAAGGCCGCTGCGCTCGCCGGCCGCTTCGAGCGCGAGATCGGCGGCGTGGAGGTCCGGCCGCGCGGCGAGCGCCATTTCCACCAGCCTGCCGGCATCTTCTTCGACGCGCGGCGGCACGCCGGGATCCGCGAGCGATTGCAGCGGCGTTGCTTCGGTGCCGAGCAGGTTGCGCAGGCGCTCGCGCGCCATCCCGGCATCGTACCGCGCGCGGGCGAGTTGCTCGTGCGCTTGCAGCGTGTCGACGCGCGCTGTGTCCGCGTCCAGCTCGCTGATATCGCCGGCGGCGGCCCGCGCCGCGGTCAATTCCGCGATCTGCTCGGCCAGCGAGGCGGTCTCTTGGGCGACAGCCACGTGCCCATCCGCGAGCGCGACATCCGAGTACGCTACGCGCACGTCGCGGATCAGATCGAGGGCGCTTTGCACCAGGTGTTCAGCGGTACTCTCGTAGTCGGCCCTGGCCGCGGCCACCCGGTACGGCCGGAGCCACAGCACTTCGAGCGGATAGCGGAAGGTGGTCTCGAGCGGTTTGGGGCCGACGGGGACGAACATCGAGAATGTCGGGTTGGGCAGCATGCCGGCCTGGATGAGGTCGGCGCGCGAAAGCCCGAGATCGGCAAGCGTGGCGCGCAGCGCGGCGTTGTTCCATAGGGCAATCGCGACCGCGTCGTCCTGGCTCAGGCCATGAGCGAGCGAAACGGCCGGCGGCAGAACGGTCTCGCCAGGCTCAGCCTCGGTGAGCTCGTAGCCGGTGCGCTGGGCCAGCTCATCGGAGACGCGGCCGATGCCCTGCGGCACCGCGCAGCCACCCTGGGCCACGGCGAGCGCAAACAGCAGCGCGACGTGAGGGATCCCAAACGCCTTACTGTGAGGCATGCAGCAGTGTCACGGACAGGAGTTCAGCACGCGGCGACTCAGCCAGGTGATTTGAGCCGCCCCGTTTTTTTCAGCAGCCGCACGATGACCCACGCGACGGGAATCGGTGCATAGAGCAGCGCGAGCACCCGGAGATCGGGGACGGAGGCAGCCCAACCGAGCCGCACGATCCGCTCCCACGCCATCAGGCCGAACGCGCTCGAGAGCCAGGCGAGCGTGGTCCCGTACTCTTTGCGCAACATGCGGCGCCAGTCGAAACGCATACTCGCCATCGTCGCGCGCAATCCGCGCAGACGCGGCACGAAGCGCGGGACGCGCCGGCAATACTCAGCGTACTCCGTGCCGAACCGCTGCGAGAGAAATCGCTCCTCCGCCTTCACGATCGCCAGCAAGCTGACAATGCAGATCGGCAGCAGCACGACGTAAACGACGGCCGCGCTGTAGATGAGCGCCAGCCCGGTGAGCAGCAGGAAGTTGCCCATGTACATCGGGTTGCGGCAGTGGGCGTAAAATCCTTCACGCACCAGTCGGGGCGCCGCGATTTCCTTTTTGGCCCCGCCGCGGACGATGTAGGCATAGCCGATCACGGTCATGCGCAGCGCCTGACCCAGCGCCGCGACTACGAACCCGAGCACGTCCATGCGGAGGTCCCATCGCTCGCTGCCCCACGGCGCGTGCGGCCGGGCGAGCAATACGGCGATGATCAACATTACCGGCGCCAGGTAATCGCGATAGCGAAAGACGAGACGGCCGAGCCGGTCGTAGAGCGCCGCCGCTCCGCTGAGCGCACTGGCGGCCGACGACGCGCTCATCGGACCGCCACGATTCCGCAGAAGTTATACCACTTGAAGAATACTTCCGGCGGGCGAAAGCCGACCGAGGTCAGCAAGTCGAGGTTCTCCTGCAAACGATACGGAATAAGGACATTCTCGAGCGCTTCGCGCTTCTGCGCGATCTCCATTTCGGAATAGGCGTGCCGGCGTTTGAACTCGTGGTAGTGCTTGATGAAGAGGCGGTTGATGCGCGAGTCGTCTTCGAGGACTTTTTCCACCAGCAGCAAACACCCTTGCGCGGTGAGCCCATCGTAGATGGTGCGCACGACCCGCTCGCGATGCAGCGGACGCACGAACTGCAGCGTCAGGCACATCACCACCACTGAGGCGTTGTCGATGACCAGGCCTTGATGCAGGTCCTGCTGTTGCAGCTCGAAATGCTTCCCGAAGCCATCGCGGAGTAGTTGCTCACGGGCCCGCTCCAGCATGTCGGGCGAGCTGTCCACACCAACCAGCTGGACGTCTTTATCGATGCGGCTGAGCTCCCGCAGCGTCGCCCCCGTCGAGCAACCGAGGTCGTAGACGTTCGTTCCATCGACCGCGAAGTCGGCGGCGAGCTCGCTGAGCATTCGCTGAATCTCGTCGTAGTACGGCACCGACCGGTGCAGCATGTCGTCGAAGACGCGGCTGGTATCCTCGCCAAAGGTGAAATCGGTGACCAGCGCCTGCGGCACGGCATAGAGCGCGTCGCGCTGTCTCGAACGATCGTGTTCGTCGCCGTTGGACACGGGTCCTCTCGTTGGAATGGCTACAGGCCTGACGGGCTGGCAACCCTGTGCACTTTCGGCACCCCCGAGCGCCCGCTGAGGATTGCACGCGAATCGTGAAGGGAGCATGAAGAGAAGAGCGCTTCATGAGAAGGTTCCCCGGATGGCCGCCACCCGGTGCCCGCGTACGGCCGGTTGAGGCACGCGTGCGGTGAGGCTCCTCCTCGTCGAAGACGATCCCGCTCTCGCCAGGGCGCTGCGTAACGGTCTGCTCGATGCAGGCTTTGTCATCGATAATGCGCGCTCGCTGGACGAGGCCACCGCCCTGCGGCACGTGAACAACTACGACCTGGTGATCCTCGACCTCGGCCTGCCGGATGGCGATGGCGGCGACTGGCTCGCGGAGCTGCGCGCGCGCGACAGCCCGTTGCCCGTGCTGATCCTCACTGCCCGCGGTACGGTCACCGACCGGGTCGCGGGGCTGAATGCCGGCGCGGATGATTACCTGCTGAAGCCCTTCGCCTTTCCGGAGCTCGTCGCGCGCGTGCGGGCGCTGCTGCGGAGACCGACGGCAGCGGCGGCGCCGGTCTTGCGGATCGCCAACGTCGAGTTCAATCCGGACCGCTTGGAGGTCCGCAGTGGCGGTGATCCGATTAAGCTGACCGTGAAGGAGGTGGTGCTGTTCGAATACCTCCTGCGCCATCGCGACCAGCTCGTCACCCGCACCATGCTGCTCGATCATTGCTGGGATGACAGCTACGACGGCCTCTCAAACCTGGTGGACGTCCACGTCAGCCGCCTGCGCCGAAAGCTGGAACAGGCCGGCGCGCGCTGTACGATTCGGACGGTGCGCGGCGCCGGGTTCGTGCTCGAGGAACTGCGCGCGTGAGGCGATTTCGCAGCCTGCGCGCTCGCCTCACCGGCAGCTTCGCAGCCGTCGCCGCGCTCCTCATCGCGGTCAGCTGTGCCGGCACGGCCTGGTTGCTCAACCAAGCGGTGTGGAACCCGCTCGATGCGGCCCTGGAAGAGGAGGCCGTCGGATTGGCCTTGATCGGCACCAGCAACGCCGACGCGCGCTCTGGGCGCGCGGTCCCGGCGGCGTCCGCGACGGAGCAGCTGGTGCTCGCCGTCGCGCAGCTCGGCGCGGAGCGCGACCTGGGCGGGCGGAAGTTCGTCGTGATGTCGAATCGGGCCGGCCGCGTGCTGGCGTCATCGGGCCACCTGCCGCGCACTATCGCTCCGCAGGCGGACGCCGGCACGCGCTTCGTGCGTGAAGGCGGTGCGCTGTACCGCGTCGTCACCCACCGCACTGCGGCGGGAGATACGATTACGATCGGCGTGCGCGCGAACCGCTATGCAAAAACGATCACGCGCGCGCTCTGGCTGCTCGGCGCCGGCGGTCTCGTACTGCTGGGCGGAATCGGCCTCCTGGCGTGGTCGATCACCACCAGCGCGGTCAGCGAGATCGACGGGCTCACGGCCGAGCTCGAGCGCGTGGAAGCCGACTCGTTCGCGCGCCGCGTCGACACGCGCGGCACTGCCGAAGTCGATCGCCTGGCCCAAGCGCTGAACCGCCTCCTCGCCCGGCTCGAGCGGGCGGTCCGGCGGTTGCAGCGATTCACGGCGGACGCCGCGCACGAGCTGCGCACACCCCTCGCGGCATTGCGCACACACCTGGACGTCGCGCTCGCGCGTTCCGCCTCCGCACAGGCGGACCGCAACGCCTTGCTCGACGCGAGCGAGCAGACCGAACGCCTCGTGACTCTGGCGGAAGACCTGCTCACGTTGAGTGCCATCGATTCCGGACCACCGACCGACGCGCGTCCCGTCGACATGGGTGAGATCGGGCGCGAGGCGGGCGAGTTCTTCGAGGCCGTCGCACAGGAACAGGGGCGCGAGTTCGGCATCCGCATCGACACCGACGTCACGGTGCTCGGCGAGCCGCTGCTGCTGAAGCGGCTCCTGCTGAACCTGCTCGGCAACGCCTTTAAGCATACCGCAGCCGGCACACCGGTGCGCCTCGACGTCCGCCGCACGCCCCGTGAGGTGATCCTGATCGTGCATGACGACGGCGCGGGGTTGGACGACGCCGCGCGCCAGGTGCTGTTCGAGCGCTTCGCCGCTCCGCGCAAGCATCAGATCGGCGCAGGCCTCGGCTTGGCGATCTGCTGGGAGATCGTGTCACGACACCAGGGGACCATAACGGTCGAGAGCCGGGGCCACGGCACCACGGCCACCGTGCGCTTGCCAGCGGTTACGCATGCCACGCGGAGGCGCGACGACACGGAGTCATGAACGCCTTCGCAAGCTTGGCGTCCTCGCGGTTTTCACGCCGGGCGGGGTTCTGCTGAGAGGTCGAGCCCCCGGCTGCGGATCGCCGAACCCTGCGAGACAAAACACTCGACTATCGGCGCGCTCTGATTCGCCGCGCGCTCGCCGATCACGGGAACAACTGGGCGGCGGCAGCCCGCGCGCTCGGGATGCACCGAGGCACCTGCACCACCTGGCGGCCTCGATCTCAACTGGCACGGCCGTGTGACCAACCCCGATGTGGCACCTCGTGCGGCGCGGGCGCGTGTGGTCCGTGGTCAACCCGGTACCCACGCGCGTTTGATCTCAACGCGACATCCGGCATGTGCGCCGTGCATAACACGCGCGCGCTAGGGAATGACGACTTGGAGCCCTACCCTTCTGAACACCACACGCAACTGCGGTGCAGGCCGCAGAAGAGAGGCCCCGTGAGCAATAGATTAGCAGCGGTCGATCGTCGGACCGCGCACTCGCATGAACCTCGATACGACGCGGGGCAGGCTCGCGATACTCTCACTGGTCATGAGTTCTCGCCGGTGATGCGCTCTCGGCGATCACCGAAACACGGCGAGCTGCCGGATGAGTCCGATCATCGCCAGCGACCACGCGGCGAGGGCGACGTACAGGAAAATGCGCGGGATGCCGAGGAGATAGGACGCGTCGATCGCGTGTGCCAGGCGAAGCGTGCAGACGCTATACATACCGAGTGGAAACACGGCACCCCAATAGAGGGCATCGTAACGCAACGGAAACCGGCGGTAGAAGTGGCGCCATATTCCGAGAATGACCAGCATCGGAATCCACCAGGTCGCGGTGGCCCAGAACAACAACGTGAAACCCTTCAGGAAGGGCAGCAGCTCCAATAGAAGCGGCGAATACGGTGCGGCGCCGATCAGCGTGGCGCCGCTCAAGGTCGAGATCGCGACGGCGCCCATGTTGATCCAATAGGGGGGCGCTAGGTCCGACGGGCTCATCTCGAAGAATGTGTATCGATAGAAGATCAGCGCGATGATCCAGATGTAGAGCATGCCGCCGCCGAGCCACATCCCGAGGCAAAACAACAGCACCTGTGGCGCGTACGGACCACATCCCGGGGCGAGCTGGGCACCGAGCACGCAGACGGATTGGGCCGCCACCACGGCGACCAGCCAGCCGCCGTTGATCCCTTCAGCCAATCGGGGCTTTTGGACTTTCACGGTGAGTGCGGTGAACACGGTGTAGGTGATCACGGCCCACAGCAGAATACCGAACACCCAGAGCGCGGCTGCCGCCGCCCATGATTCACCGATCAGCAACGTCTGGCTGCCGAGGACGCAGGTCGCGGCCACCATGGTGAAGAATCCGACGGAACGGCCGTGGTGCGAGACATCCGCCATCACGCAACGGGGGAACCGAATGAGGCGTATGGCGGTGAGAGCCCACAACGTCGGGTAGAAAGCGAGATTGGTCCAAAACAAGAACGCGGCCAGGTGTGAATGCCCGAGCAAGTGGCCGGCGATGGAGACGATGCCGGTGGCCATGACGAGCGCAAACGAGGCCGGATGCATGACCGCGAGCGCATTCGGAGCCGGGGGCGCCGATGCCTCCGGCTGGCCGGCTCCCGGAGCATGCGCGCGATACCCCGCGGAGCTGCCGCTCATCGGCGGACGCGGTCGAGATGGTACAGATAGCGCAGTAGGCCGACGTTCAAGAGGAGACACATCAGGCTGGCACCGACGGCCGGCCAGATGACGGACTCATCGCCTCCGAGATACGCGTTCATCGTCGCCGCGAGCAGCCAGAGCTGCAACACCACCAGCATCAGCACGAACGCCAGCATACCGTTGATGATGGTGAGCCGCTGCTGCTGAGCAATGGGCCGGTTGACGCGCACTCAAACGGTCCTCTTCTCGACACCGGTTGCGTAAATCTGATTGTCTCGCACGTCGATGCGCACGAGCGGTAACGGTCGGCGCGGCGGTCCCGCGAGCGGACGCCCGGAGCGCAGATCGAAATAGCCTTCATGGCAGGGGCAGTGGATCACGCCTTCGGCCACCAGGGGGCGCACCGCGCACGACAAGTGCGTGCACTTCTGACTGTACGCGACCAGCGCATCCTGAGCCGTGCGCACGAGCACGCAGTCGTCCTGTGGACCCGGATATGTGAATGTCAGCACTCCGCCGACGGCGAGCTCGCTCAGTGCGGCGATGCGCTGGATGCCGGGTGCGCCACGGCGGCGGCCCCACCAGCTCTGCGCCGCGATCCAGAACTGTCCGACCGTCAGAGCCAAACTCGTCAGCACCAGGAACTTCACAAAGTCGCGGCGCTCGACGTAGTGATCGCGCGGCCAATCGATGGGAAAGTCTTGTCGCCACGCCGGTTGCCGTTCCGCGCCCAACCAGTCGGGCGCGATTGTCATCTGCTCCGGCTCCCGCACCGGCGTGAACAGGTTCGCAGGTGCGGTGCCGGTGAGCCCTTCACGGCCCGGCGTGTCGACCCGTGCGTCGATCACGCCTTTTGACTCGCCGCCACGACCCTGGCCGCGCATCTCATTGTCCATATGGCTCCGCGGTCACCAAAACGTGAGCGAACGGATCGGCGCTCGCCGCGCCATCCGGCGCGGATGGCGCGGACGAAGGCGCGAGCTGTCGTGTCGCAGCGCGTTCGGCCGGGTGCTCTTCCACGGTCGCGGTGACGTCCACCCACCGCTGGCTCGGCGCCAGCGCGCGTGGGACCATCATGAACACGCGCGTCGAAATGAGCTGCCCGCCGAACTGGAATTGGTTGATCGGCGTCGACAGCGGCCGCATCTGCTCGATCTGTTCGCGCGTGCCGAAGAACAACGCCTGGCTCGGGCACACGGTGGCACACATGGGCTTCTTGCCCACGCTCGACCGATCGTAACACATGTCGCATTTCATCATGATTTGTCGGTCTTCGTAGAGCTCCGGCACCCCGAACGGACAGGCCATCACGCAGTTCCCGCACGCGATGCAGCGCGGCTTGCGCGCCGACTGCACGATGCCATCCCCCGTCCGCTTGATCGCATCGGCCGGGCACACCTCCGCACAGGTCGGTTGGTCGCAGTGCATGCACACGACGGGCACGGTTTGCACGCTGCGGGAGCGCTCGATGTATTCCAGATGGATCATCGACTCGCCGCGGTGGGTATCGCACTCCGTGCACGCCTGCACACAGGCCTGGCAGCCGATGCAGCGGTGGGGGTCGATGAAAAAGTCGAGATGATCGGGCTTGGGCATTGCCGCGGCTCACTGCTGCGGTTCGCGCAGCGCGGCATAAGCGGGCGGGCCGTCGGCCCTGCGCACGCGACAGCCGCAGACCTTGTACTGTGGGATTTTGCTGATCGGATCCTGGGCCGCCACCGTCAGTTGATTCGCGCTCTTCTCTCCCGGCCAGTGGTACGGGATGAAGATCGTATCCGGCCGGATTGTGGTGACCACCATCGCGCGCAGCGTGACGGCGCCGCGGCGAGTCTCGACCGTCGCCCACTCGCCGTCCTGGACACCGAGCGTCGACGCGAGCCGCGGGTGCATCTCGATGCGCGGCTCAGGGTACTGGTTCACGAGCGGGCCGATCCGGCGTGTCTGAGTGCCTGAGAGGAACTGACTGACGACGCGGCCCGTGGTCAGAAGTATGGGATACTCGGCGCTCGCATCGTCCACTGGCGCTCGGTACTCGGCGACGTTGAATCGCGCCTTCCCGTCGGGAAAGTAGAACGGCCCGTTGCCCTTTGCGATCGGATTGAAGGTCCCGGGCTCGAACAGTCGCGGTGTACCCGGGTGCTCGATCGGCTCGCCGGTGCGGGGATCATGGCTGTAGCATGGCCAGAAGACGCCCATCTGGCGTTCGATCTTCTCGTAGGTGATGCCTGAGTAATCGGCGACGCCGCCCTTGCTGGCGATGCGCAGCTCGTCGAAGATCTCGCGCGGGCTGGCGAATGTAAACCCCCGCGGCCGCCCGAGCGCGGCGGCGATCTCCTGAATGATCCGCCAATCCTGCCGCGCCTCTCC
Organism: Binatia bacterium; assembly: GCA_050176585.1. Taxonomy (GTDB): domain Bacteria; phylum Desulfobacterota; class Binatia; order HRBIN30; family CADEER01; genus CAYYWP01. The sequence goes on along the minus strand of JBFXHX010000001.1, from coordinate 318,258 downwards.
CGGGCACTCCACCGCTTTGTTGATCTTGATGACGCGACATTCCACTTGCGTGACCGTGCCTTCGTCTTCCTCGTGCAGGCTGCCGGGAAGCACGACATCCGCGTGGCGGGCGGTGTCGTTCAAGAAGAAATCGATGGCGACATAAAACTCCAGCTTTTCCAGGCACTGCGTGACGAAGCGGTTGTCCGGTAGCGATACCTTCGGATTGAAGCAGATGCTGATCAGGCCCTTGATCTCACCCGCATCGATCTTCCGGAACATCTCATAGGCGTCCACACCCGGCCCGGGAAGGTCCCGTTCATCGATGCCCCATACACCAGCGATGTACGCGCGGTGCTCGGGGTTGCCGATATCGCGCCAGCCCGGCAGTTGATCACACTTTTGCCCGTGTTCTCGGCCGCCCTGTCCGTTGGCCTGGCCGACGATCGTTCCATATCCGCACTTCGGCTTGCCGATCCGTCCGGACGCGAGGACTAGATTGATTCCGCCGAGCACGTTTTCCACGCCGTTGGAGTGGTGTTCGATACCGCGTGCGTGGAACAGAAAACTGCTCTCGGCGGTGCCCCACCACTCCGCGGCCTGGCGGATCGACGCCTCGGGAACCCCGGTCACGTCCGCGGTCCTGGCCGGGGTCCACGCGCGGCAATATTCGGCTACCTGTTCAAACCCGACCGTCGTTGCGCTGATGAAGGCATGGTCGAGCCAGTCGTGCTCGATCATCAACTGCAGTACGCCGGCGAATAGCGCCGCGTCCCGCCCGGGCTTCACAGGCAGGAACAAATCACAAGTGCGCGCCGCCGGCGTGATGCGCGGATCCTGCACGATGATCTTGGCGCCTTGCTCGCGGGCTTGCCACAGGTAGTTGGTCGTAACGGGCGAGCATTCCGCCACGTTCGACCCCGCGACCCAGATCACTTCCGTGCCCACCATGTCCGACCACGGATTGGTCGTGCGGTCGATGCCGAACGCCTTCTTGTTGGCGGCGCCGGCGCTGACCATGCAGAGCCGACCATTGTAGTCGATGTACCGCGTCCCCAGGCAGACCCGGGCAAACTTGCCGAGCAGGTATGTCTTCTCCGTGGTTAGACTAGCTCCGCCGAGCACGCCGATCGCGTCGTGCCCATACGTGCGCTGGATGCGGGCGATCTCGTCCGCGACATGCCTGATCGCCTCCTCGTAACGTACCGCGCTGAAGCCGTACGGCGTGGACGGATCGCGGTGGAGCGCCGCCGTCAGGCGGTCGGGATGCGATCCCTGGAGATAGCGCTTCACTCCCTTCGGGCAGAGCATGCCGCGGTTGAACGGAAACTCCTCCCATGGCTCGAACCCGATGACTCGGTTGTCCGCGACCTTCAACTGGATGCCGCATTGCTGACCACAGAAACAACAGTGCGTCCGGACGAGGCGTTCGGGCTCGATGCTGGTCGAGAGGCGAACGCCGTTCATCCCCGACAGGTGGGGCCCGAATCCCTCGGTGATCTTCAAATCGTCAACGGGCAGTCTGGCCATGGCACTAGTCTCTATCGCGCGCGGGCGCTGGGCCGCTCGCAATTGATGGCCGGACCGGTGGGGGGGCATCGTGCATCGGCGCACGCCACATGGCCTCCTGTGCCAATCCGATCAGCGCGCGCCGGCATCGCGCGCAGATCTCCTGATAGTGGTCGGCGCCGATCGCCCCATGCATCTCGTAGGAAAACCCGAGCTCGCGCTGCACCGTGATCAGGTCGCGCACCAGCAGCGCAGGCGCATAGGCGCGCCCACATCGACGGCATCGCGCCTGCTCTCCCCTGGCGCCCGCCTCTTTGTAGAGGCTGACGCCGAGCTGAGCCGGCCGCTGGAAGATGTGAAACAGCTTGCCAAACGGCACGTACAGCAGCGTCACGATGACCGTCGCGGCGTGGACGATCGCGAGGAAATCGTAAGCGTACCCCTTCATCCACGTGTAGCTGGCGGTGAGCAGCAGACCGCTGACACTGATGGCGAACAGCAACACCAGCGGCAGCACGTCTTGTCCGAACTGTTGCAGCGCTACCGCGCCGTGATCGATCATGCGTCGCCGAAACGCCAGCATGACGCCGGCAATGACGAGAAGCGACGCCCACACGAGGCCGTGAAAAATCACGAACGCCAGCAGCGACTCGACGTGGAACTGGTGTACTGGAAAGCCGAACACGTAGGTCCGGTACACGTCCATGTGGCCGGGCACAGTCGCGAAATGAATCCAACCCCAGACGAGGGGGAAGGTAATGAGCGCGGCCGCGATGCAGCCCCACATGATCAACCAATGCGCGAGGCCGCGCAGCCGGCCGCGGCGAAAGATGAAGCGGTTGGCGGCGAACTCCAGGAAGAACCGCCGCACGAGTTCGGCGAGGTTTCGGGGGAGGAGCTTTGCTGTCGCGAAAACTTTCCAGCCGCGCTTCCAGTACATCCGCGTCGGCGGCCGCTGAAGCCATAACGCGTAGCGATAGGTAATGCCGAACACAGCGAACAGCGTGGCGAACGTGTAGCCGACGAGCGCGGCGTCGAAGTGCTCGAGGTTCCGGGAGCCCGCAACGATCAGCAGCGCGAGTATGCCGGTGAAGAGCAGTCCCCACCCCGCCGCCATGACCCGCTCCCGTGCGATGCGCGCGATCACGGTGGCGCCGATATCGCGGTACTGCCGGACGGTCAACCTCGGAGGTGGGTCAGAGCTAGCGCGCTCGCCCGCGACCGCAGTCGGCGCATCATCGCTGCACGGCGGCAGGCGGCACGGCAAGGGCCTGCTGCCGCGGTCCGCGTCCATGCGCGGCGTGCAAGCGCGCCGACGAATGCCAGCAGCCAGCCGGCGACGATCGGCATCGCGTGCGGGCCGGAGCGGATGCCAATCGGAACGTTGCGCCTTGCGGGTTGGCGATCCGGGTGTGGGCGCAGACCTCGTCGGTCGTGCGATGGACTCGTGAGGGCTCCGCGGCCCGAGCGCACAGCTGCTGTACGGTGCGCCGCAACCCATGCGCCCTCGGACGGCAGCGGCCTTCCCGTTGCACAGTCAGGCGGGGCGGAGGTTCCCGACGGCGTAGCCCGCACTCGCCTCGGCAATGCCGAACCATCTACGCCCGCGGCGGGCAGTCGGCGCGGTGCGTCGGAAGTGCAGCCCGTTTGGTTGCGCGATGACGGCGAGGTCCCGGCCCGCTAGCCGGGCATCAGTGGCGACCACAGCCGCCGTGCGCCGCGCGCATCCCGCCTGCCGCTCCTCGCAGTCGACGCGGATGAGTGCAACGACGGCCGACCCGAGCAGCAGAAAGTCACGGCCCAAAGCGCCAGCTTTCAGTCGCGCCCGCGCTCGCCGTCGCATATGCGCGAAGCCAGCGCCGCGGGCGAGCAATGCACGCACCGCAGTGTAAGAACGCGCAGCATTTTGCAACTTCCGCACCTGGACGCGACACCGCGCGGCGCGCGTGTGCGCAATGCGCTGGGCATGGGTCTTGCCGGTCCGACCTACGTGAACGCCGCACGCGCGCCGTATTGCGGAGTGGCTCCGCTGCCGGGCGAGATCGCGGGTCGCTGGAACCTCGATCCCCCCCTGCTCGCGTCGCTGGCAGTGATCGTCCTGCTTTACGCGGTCGGCGCGCACCGTGTGCGGGGCGCCGAGGGCACGGGGCCGCGACGCGCCGCCTTCTTCGCCGGCTGGGCGCTGTGCGTACTCGCGTGGGTATCGCCGCTCTGCGGCCTCGGCGTCGCCCTCTTTTCAGCCCGCATCGGACAGCACCTGCTGCTCTCGTTCGCCGCAGCGCCGCTGCTGGTGCTCGGGCGCCCGGATGTGGTGCTCCGCGCACTCCTCCACCGGAGCGCGCCGCCGGGGAGCCGCTGGTCGCCGGCGGCGGCGTGGGCCGCATGCTCGTGTTTCGCCGCCGCTTTCTGGTTCTGGCATGCGCCCGGACCGTATGCGACGACGTTCCGCAGCGACACGGCGTACTGGCTCATGCACCTCAGCGTCTTGGGCTCCGGGTATGGCCTCTGGGCCGCATGGATCCGCGGCGCGGCGGAACGCCCGTTTCACGCCCTCCTGCTCGGTGTGGCGACATCCTTGCAGCTCGGCTGTCTCGGCGCGCTACTGACGTTCGCACCGACAGCGCTCTTCACTCCGCATCGCCATACGACGGCGCCGTGGGGCTTCTCGGCATTGGCCGACCAGCAGCTCGGCGGCCTGCTCTGCTGGATTCCGGGCTGCGCGGTGTTTCTGATCGCCGGACTCGCGCCGCTCGCGGCGTGGCTGCGCGCGCGCGAAGCGGCTGGACCCCATTTCGCGGCGAACTGGGGCGGCGCACCCCACACGCCGATTTCCCCGTCGAAATAACGAGCCGTCCCGGGTGAGCGCGCTCGCTCGGAGGTGCACCGCTCGCAACGGTCGACAGAGCGCGCGCGGAGAGCCATGGGTAAGAGAGCGATCGGCATAGTCGCAGCGTCACTCCTGCTGTGCGCGGCCGGCGCCCTGCTGTTCGCGTGGTCGGGCTTGTACAACGTCGGCGCAAGCCGCGGCCACTGGCCGATCACCCGCTGGTTTCTCGAGTTTGCGATGCGGAACTCGATCGAGACTCACGCGCTGCTGATCGAGGCGCCGCCGCTCGATGATCTAGCGCTGCTTTATCTCGGGCTGGGCCACTATGAAGGCGCCTGCACGCCCTGCCATGGCGCGCCCGGCGAGCCGCGGAATCCCATTCCGCTCCAGCTGGTACCGGAGCCCCCGTTCCTGCCCGATGTGGCGACGCTCTGGTCGCCGGAGGAGCTCTTCTGGATCGTGAAGCACGGCCTCAAATACACCGGCATGCCGGCGTGGCCGGCGCAGCAACGCGACGACGAGGTGTGGGCGGTGGTAGCGGCGCTCGTTCGACTACCGTACATGGACGCCGTCGAGTACCGCCGGTTGACCCGCCGCGAGCTCTCACGCGACCCTGCGCGGATCAGAGCCGACGCCGAGCTGATCGCGACCGCCGGACCGCTCGGCGACGATTTGGTCGCTTGCGCGCGCTGCCACGGACTCGATGGAGCGGGGGGCGGCGCCGGCGCATTTCCGCGCTTAGCCGGCCTCGACGAGGCATACATCTACGATGCGCTGCGCAGCTACGCGGCGGGCTCGCGCCCGAGCGGCGTGATGCAGCCGATCGCCGTCGAGCTCTCGGATGCCGAGATGCGCGAGCTGGCCCGCTACTTCGCATCGATCCCCACCGATGCCGAAGAACCGTCAGACGGGCCGATCGCCGACGCCGAGACCCGGCACCTCGGCCGCCGGGTCGCGCACGAGGGCATCGCCGCGGCCGGGGTACCCGCATGCGCGCCGTGTCACGGGCCCACCGATGCCCCGCGCTACTGGCTCTATCCGTATCTGCCGGGCCAGCACGCCGCGTATCTCATCCAGCAACTCCGGCTCTGGCGCGAGGGAACGCTCGCCACCACACCGCAGGGCGCCGTGATGCACGCCGCGGCGCGCGGTCTCAGCGATCGGCACATCGAGGCGGTCGCGCACTATTACCAGCATGTCGCGGCTTCCGAAGGCAGACCGGTGCGCCACACGCGCGAGGAGCGCTGGACATGGCCCTGAGCGCGCGCACGGCATTGGTCCTGTTCGCGTTCCTCACCGGGGCGGGCTGCCAGACGGAGCCGCCGGCCGATGTGCCGCCCATGCTCGGCGACGCGCAGTCCGGCGCACGCATCATCGCCCGGATCGAGTGCGGCGTGTGCCACGTCATCCCGGGCGTGCGCGGCGCGCGCGGCATGCTCGGCCCGTCGCTCGACGGGTTCGCGCGCCGGGCGTACATCGCGGGTGTCGTGCCCAACCGGCCGAGCGTGCTGGTGCAGTGGGTTCGCGACGCGCCCTCCATCGCTCCCGAAACGCTCATGCCGGAACTCCCGCTGAGCGACCGCGAAGCTCACGACGTCGCGGCCTATCTCTACACGTTGCGCTGACCGGGGTGATGCGCCGATCGCTTCACAGCGTTGCCGCGCTACTCTTCGCCGCCTGTACCGGTGAGCAATCCGTGCTGGCGCCGCGCGGGCCAGAAGCCGCAGTCGTGAGCGGGCTCGCCGTGGTCCTGTTCGCGGGCGGCGCCCTCATCATGCTCCTGGTCCTCGCACTGACCGTCTACGCAATTGCCGCCCCGGCGACACGGCGGCGCTGGCTCGCCGGCGAGCGCGTGATCGTCGGCGGCGGCATCGCGCTGCCGATCGGCGTGCTCACCGGCCTGCTCTGGTATGAGCTCGTCCTGACCCACTCGTTGCGGGACAGCGATCAGCCGCCGGCCGTCGTCATCGACGTGATCGGCGAGCAGTGGTGGTGGCGCGTGCACTACCCGGCGGCGGGCGACGGCGCCGCATTCGCGACCGCCAACGAAATCTGGCTGCCGGCCGGCGTACCGGTCGACCTTCGCCTCGCCACCGCGGACGTGATCCACAGCTTCTGGGTGCCGCAGCTCGCCGGCAAGCTCGACATGATCCCCGGCCGCATCAATCGCCTGCGCTTGCGCGCCGACGTGCCGGGAGTGTACCGCGGGCAGTGCGCGGAGTATTGCGGCGGGCCGCACGCGCTGATGGCGTTTCACGTCGTGGTGGTCAGCGAGCCGGAGTTCGCCGCATGGCGCGAGCGCCAACGCGCGGCCGCGCCGCCGCCCGCCGATCCGTTCCGCGCGCGCGGCCGGGAGCTTTTCCTCGCCGGCGGCTGCGGTGCCTGTCACACCGTCGCCGGTACGGCGGCTGACGGCGTGATCGGCCCCGATCTCACGCACGTCGGGGGACGCCGCCAACTGGCGGCGGGCGTGCTGCCCAACCACACCGGCACGATGGCGGGCTGGATCGCGGGCAGCCAGCGCGTCAAACCCGGCAACCGCATGCCGTCTTTCGCGGTCTTCCAAGGCGTCGAGTTGCGCGCGATGGCGAGCTGGCTGGCGAGCCTCGAGTGACCATGCCGCCGCGCTTCGACACCACGCCGCTGCCGCGTAATGGCGACGTCCGCCGCCGCGGTGCCCGCGAGCGCTGTTGAACGGCAATGGAATATCCGAACCCGGTTCCGCGGCCGCGGGAGGAGCTCGAGCGCTTGCGCGAGGTATGGGCGACGCCGCGCGGCCTGAACTTCCTGACCGTGGTCAACAATACTTACGTGGGGCTGTTTTACGTCGCCACCGCGCTCCTCTTCTTCCTTCTCGCCGGCGTGCTCGCGCTGCTCATGCGCACGCAGCTCGCGGTAGCCGAGAACGAGCTGATCAGCCAGGAACGCTACAACCAGTTCTTCACCATGCACGGCACGGTGATGATGTTCCTGTTCGCCGTGCCGGCGGTCGAAGCGATGAGCGTATACCTGCTGCCGAACATGCAGGCCGCGCGCGACCTGCCCTTTCCACGCCTTGGCGCGTACGCGTTCTGGGCCTACGCGGTTGGCGGCTTGCTCTTCTTCGGGAGCATCTTCTTCGACCTCGCGCCCGATGGCGGCTGGTTCATGTACCCGCCGCTCACCAGCTACGAGTATTCGCCGGGCCACAACACCGATTTCTGGCTGCTCGGCATCGGCTTCATCGAAATCTCGGCGATTGCGGGAGCCGTCGAGATCGCCGTCGGCGTGCTGCGCACCCGCGCGCCCGGCATGTCGCTCGACAAGCTGCCGATCTACGCGTGGGCGATGCTGGTGTTCGCGGGGATGATCATCTTCGGCTTTCCCGCGATCATCCTCGGCACCCTGTTGCTCGAGCTCGAGCGCGCCTTCCAATGGCCGTTCTTCATCGCCGAGCGCGGTGGTGATCCCCTGCTCTGGCAGCACCTGTTCTGGTTCTTCGGCCATCCCGAGGTCTACATCATCTTCCTCCCCGCCGCCGGTTTCGTCTCCACCATTCTGCCGACCATGGCGCGCACACCGCTGGTCGGCTATCGCTATGTCGTCCTCGGCTTGCTCGCCACCGGCGTCATCAGCCTCGGCGTCTGGGTGCACCACATGTTCACCACCGGCATCCCGGAGCTCTCCGTGAGCTTTTTTTCCGCCGGAACCCTGGCTGTCGCCGTGCCGAGCAGTATTCAGGTATTCGCGTGGATCGCCACCCTCGCCGCCGGCCGCCTGCGCTTCACCGTTCCGACGCTGTTCATCCTGGGTTTCCTGTTCATCTTCACGCTCGGCGGTTTGACCGGCGTGATGGTCGGCGTGGTGCCTTTCGACTGGCAGATGCACGACACCTACTTCGTCGTCGGCCATTTTCACTACGTGCTGATCGGCGGCATGGTCTTTCCGCTGTTCGCCGCGTTCTACTACTGGGCGCCGAGCGCCAGCAGCCGGCCGCTCTCCGAACGGCTCGGCCGCTGGGTGTTCGTGCTCATGTTCATCGGGTTCAATGTCGCGTTCTTCCCGATGCACGTCATGGGGCTGCTCGGCATGCCGCGCCGCGTCTACACGTATCCCGCCGAGCTCGGCTGGGAATGGCTCAACCTCATCACCACCGCCGGCGCGTTCGTGCTCGCGGCGGGCGTGCTGGTGTTCCTCTTTGACGTGGTGCATCGGTTCCGTCCGGATAGCCTCGAAGACGAGGGCGGTGCCGGCAACATCTGGGGGGCGAGCACGCTGGAGTGGTTGCCGAACGCCAACTACGGCGTGCGCAGCATCCCGATCGTCACCAGCCGAGAGCCGCTATGGGAGCAGCCGAACCTGTCGGAGGACGTCAGGGCGGGGCGTTACTATCTGCCGGGCACGTTGACCGGACGGCGGGAAACGATCGTCACGAGCCCGATCGAGGCGCAGCCGCAATATCTGCTGCAGATGCCGAGCCAGAGCTGGGCGCCCTTCCTCGCGGCATGGCTCACCGCGTTGTGCTTTTTCTCTTTGACGCTCAAGCTCGTACTGCCAGCGGTGATCTGCGCCGCCGCCGCGATCGCCATGATCATCCGGTGGCTGTGGGACACTGATCCCGGCCCCTCGCACCCGCCGGTGGACATCGGCGGGGGCGTGGTCCTGCCGGTGTATGCAACCGGTCCGCTATCGCACTCGTGGTGGGCGATGGTGGTGCTGCTGCTGGTCGCGGGCGCGCTCTTCGGCTCGCTCGTCTTCTCGTACTTCTACTTGTGGCTGGTATCGCCAGCCGTCTGGCCAGCGGCGAGCGGTCTGCCGTTCCCGCTGGCCCGGTGGGCGCTAATCGCCGCGGCACTGCTCGCGCTGAGCAGCGGCGTGTTTGTGCTCGGTCGACGAGCGCTCGCGCGCTCCGAGCGGCGCGGCCCGGCCGCGGTGCGCGCCGCGCTGCTGCTCGCGGTGCCCTTGCTGGCGGCTGCCTGGGCCGCCGACGTGTGGAGCCAATGGCAGACGGGACTGCGGCCCACCGACAGCAGCTATGGCGCGGTCGTCTATACTGTAATCGCCCTCCAGGCCGCATACGTGGCCACGGCGATCTTGATGGCCCTTTACACCTTGGCACGCTCGCTGTTCGGGTTGCTCGATCGCCGGCGCACCGTGACGTTCGAGAACACGATGCTCTTCTGGCACTACACAGTCGGCCAGGGATTGGTGGGACTCGCCCTCACCCACGCCATACCGCGGGTCCTGCCCTGAGTGCGATGGAAGCCTCGCAGCGCCGCTTCGTCCGCCAGAGCATTCGCGTGACCGCCGGTCTCGTCATCTGGTTTGCGCATCTGACCGCCGTGTACGCGTGGACCGCAGTGGCGTGCGCCCGGCAGCTCGGCGCTACGACGATCGACGGCATCGGCTTGGTGCCTTCGGTGATCGGTATGCTGACGGTGCTCGCGCTCGCGGCGACCGCGGCGATCACCATTGCCGCGCTGCGCCGCCCACGTGGCGCCGATCCGGATCGCTTCTTCGACCGGCTCACGGCGCTTACCGGCGGGTTGTCGCTGGTGGCCATCGGCTGGACCGCCTTGCCGGCCATCCTGGCACCGGGATGCGAAATATGAGAGCCCGAGCACCGCGCACTCCGCGCCACCCTCCGCCCGCCTTCCAGCGGATGCGCTGAGCGGACACTTCACTTGTCGAAACGCGCGACACGTTCACGTGCTATCGACAGCACAGTGCGCACTCGCCGTGATGCGACAGTGCGTGCCGATCACGTCTGCACACGCGCCCGCGAGTGAGAGACACATGAGCCCGCTGAGCGACCTCGGCGCTTTCGGCAACATCGCGGCATTCCTGATCGCGTCGGCGATCGTCTGGTACGCGGGCGAGCGCCTTGCGCGCGCCGCCGATGCCATCGCGAAGCACACCAGTATTGGCCATGCGTTCATCGGCGTCGTGCTCCTCGGCGTAGTCGTCTCGCTGCCGGAGATGACCTTCGCAGCGGTCGCCGCCGCGCGTGGCAGCGCCGAGCTCGCGGTGAACGGGCTTCTCGGAGGGATCGGGATGTCCATGGTCGTGGTGGCCATCACGGACTTCGTCACCGTGCGGGAGCCATTGTCGTCCGACGTCGAGCGGCCCGTCGTCATGCTCCAGGGCGCGATGGTCGCACTGATGCTGACGCTCGCAGCGGCTGGCATCACGGCCGGCGATATACCCGTGCCGGGAACCGGCGTGGGCGTGTGGACCTCGCTGCTCATCGCCCTCTACGTCATCTCGGTGTACCTGGTGCGACACCTCGAACCGTACCGGCCCTGGTCGCCCGACCATCCACAACGAAACCAAGTCGAGCCGGTGGAGCAGACCGCGGAGGAGCACGCTCGGGCTCTGCCACCGCTGGTGACGAAAGCGGTGGTCGCAGCTGCCGCTGTCGTGTCGGCGACCACGGTCCTCGCGTTCAGCGCCGAGCTGCTGGCCGAACAGACGGGCCTCGGCGCGAGCTACGTCGGATTCCTCTTTGGCGGGCTGGTGACCACGCTTCCCGAGCTCAGCACCATGCTCTCATCCGCCCGCATCAGGGAATTCGATATGGCGTTCTCGGATGCCTTCGGGACCAACCTGTGCTCGACCGGGCTCATCTTTCTCGCCGACGCTTTCTATTGCGGGGGACCGGTTCTGAGCGAGGTCGGCTCGTTCGCCTTGTTTGGCGTCCTCGTCGGCAATGCGCTGACCTGCATTTATCTCGTCGGCCTCGTCACGCGATCCCGGCGCACGTTGTTCGGCATCGGGCTCGATTCCTTCGCCGTACTGGTGACCGCCGCCGGCGGCTTCGCAATCCTCTACTACCTCAGGTGAACAGTACGCGCGGCGCCGCGGCGCAAAGCTGCCGTAGCACACGCGGGCACCCCTTGCGGCGAGCTGACCGGACCTACTTCAAGCAGTGCCGCCGCACCAGCGAGACCAGCTCCTCCAGCTGCAGCGGCTTCTGAGCGTATGCGGCGGCATTGAGGTGTTGGGCGTTTTCCTGCACGTCAACCACCCCGGAGTAGACGATCACGGGGATGTCGTTGAACGCTTCGTGACGCAATTGTTCCTGGCGAAACTCGAACCCCGTCATCACCGGCATGTTCAGGTCCATGAGGATGACGCACGGGCGCAAGCCCGAGTGCAGCTTGTAGAGGGCGTCGCGACCGGTAGATGCCGTTTCGACGTTGTACCCGTTCAGGTGCAGCGAAGTCCTCAGAAGCTCGCACGTATCCGCGTTATCATCGATCAGCAACACTGTGGGATGCATATGCTTCATGCCGCACCGCGCCGCTCAACTCCATTTCATTTCCGATTTCCCTGACTTGTCAACGGGGCGCGCGCGGAAGTAGCGAATTTTGACGCGCGCGAGCGCGGCTCGCTGCTCACACACGGGCGCACCTGAAAATCTTACACGCAGCGGCGAGGAAATCGTTTGACCTCATCCGTGGCGCGCGCCTCGCGCTCTTCTCCGGAACTCATCACTCGAAGGCGCTGTTCGTGGCCTGTCGATTGCATCGTTGATCTGCTCAGTTCGATTGCATCGTTGATCTGCTTCAAAAGCTGGTGTGGTCCAGCATGGGCTCGGAGGATTGGAGGACATGTAGATGACACGGGCTGTAACGCCGATCCTGTTGGTGGATGATCACGACGACGTGCGAGAGGGTCTCAAAAACATCTTCGAAGCCGAAGGCTGCGGCGTGGAGACGGCGCGCGATCCGCGCGAGGCGCTGAACAAACTTCGCGGTGGGTTCACGCCGTGCATCATCCTGCTCGACTTGATGTCGCCCATCATGAATGGCATCGATTTCCATCGCGAGCTCAAGAGCGATCCGCGGCTCGGACGGATTCCATTGCTCGCCTATGCCGGCGTGAAAGACGTGCGCACCAAGGCGCGCCTGCTGGCCAGCGATGAGGTCACCGAAGTACCGGCGGAAATCGATCGGTTGTTAGCTGCGGTGCGGCAGCACTGCCTCTGTTGATCGAGGTGAACCAGTGGAGGCTACGGGGGAAGCGGACACGATCCTGGTCGTCGATGACCATATCGATACATGCGAAGTGATGCGCCTCATGCTGGAAGGCGAGGGCTACCGCGTAGCGACCGCGCACGATGGCCGCGAGGCGTTGATGCTGTTGTTCGGGGGGCTCAAACCGTGCGTGATCGTAATGGATCTCACCATGCCGGTCATGAACGGCGTGGAGTTTCGCGCGGAGCAGCTGAAGCACGCGACGATCGCAAGCATACCGTTCATCGCCTATTCCGCCGTCGACGACGTGCGAGACAGCGCGCCGCAACTGCGCGCGGCCGACTACATCGATAAGCCGTCGGAGCTTCGACACGTGCTGAGCATCATCCGCCAGCACTGCAATCATGAATTGAGCAGGTAGCACTGAGCGCTTGCACCCGGTGCGGCGGCGCGCGACAACGCGCCGTGCGCACGGCCCATTTGCTCTCGCTCGTGGTCATCGCCTGCGGCGCGGCGTGCGCCGCCCCCAGGCCGGTCGAGGTCATCCCATCGGCCCTGGCGGCCAAAGTCGAGTACTCGGCGGACGGCCTGCCGAACGGCAGCTACAAGCTGTACGACGCCACCGGCCGGCTGTATGCGGACGGGCAATTCGTCGGCGGCCGGCGCGAGGGGACGTGGACGTTCTGGGATGCCGCCAGTACCAAGGTCGTCGAGATGGCGTACAGCGGCGATCGCAAAAACGGCCGGTGCCGCATGTGGTACGGTGCGTTCGCGTACCCGAAGCGCGCCGGGAACATCCGGCTCGACGTCCCGTTCTCCGCGGACCAGCAACACGGAACCAGGCGCACATGGTGGCCCACCGGTGAGCCGAAGTGCGAAGCGGCATTGCAGAACGGGGCAGTGGTGGACGCGCGCTGCTGGGGAAGCGATGGCAAGATCCGGACGGCGGCCGATTCCGCGGACACGGTACGCCACGAGCTGGAAGCGGACGCGAAGTATCTGCAGATGTTAGACGAGGTCGTGCGCGAGAGCGTCGCGCGGGACGGCCGGCATTGAGTGTGAAGTGCCGAGGGGCCGAGGCGCGGAGGCAGCGCGCTCGTTTCGAGCACGGGCTCTCCGCGCCTCTGCGCCTCTGCGGTGCGAATGGCCGAGGGCGGCCGCTATCAAGCGGCCCGCGCCTCCTCCTGGTACGTCGACCACGGAGACCGTGCCACGCCGCGCGCGCGGTCGCGCTCTCGCATCTTGCTCATGATCTCCTTGGAGAAGATCTCCATGTTCTTCACCGCTTTCCAGTGCGGCATGTCGCCGAACTGCATGAGCGGCACGAACAAGCCACAGCCGCCCTCCACGATTACCTCTTCGATTTGCTCCATGACGCTCTCCACGCTGCCGATCAGCGCGTGTCCACCTTTGATGAGCTCATCGAGCCCGAGTGCGGTGGGCGCGGGATAGAAGCTTTCCCACGTCTTCATGACCGGTTGGTACGATCGGCGGCTGATGTAGCCGTAGGGGAAGACCATCTCGGGCGGCATCTTCAGGCCCTTGTGGTACAGCCACAGGAGGTGATCCCCGGCCTCCTCTCTGGCCTGTCGATCAGTGTCCGCCACGTACACCGGGATCAACCACCCGAGCTGGCTCGGGCTCGCCTCGTAGCCGTACCCGTTCGCGACCTCGCGGTATTTGTCGAGCAGCTTCCTGATTGCGTGCTTGCTCGTGTAGTCGAGCAGCAGGGGGAACTTTCGGCTCGGGTGGGCGGCGTACTCGATCGTCTCCAGACTGCCAGTCGACGGGCACCACACCGGTGGGTGCGGCTTCTGGATCGGGCGCGGCCAGACGTTTAGATGCCGGAACTTGTAGTGCTTGCCGTAATGCTCGAACGGCTCCGTGCTGCTCCAGCACTTCAAGACGAGCTCCTGCGCTTCGTCGAAGCGCTCGCGGGAGTGAGCCGGGTTGAACCCCATGCTGAAGTACTCCGGGCCGATGCCGCGCACGAAGCCGATGATGATCCGGCCGTTCGAGACCACATCCAGCATCGCGATCTCCTCGGCAATGCGCTGCGGGTGGTCCCGCAGCGGCAGGCCGTTGCCGAGGATCGCGATGCGCACACGGTTGGTCCGCATCGCCAGCATCGCGGCGATGAGATTGGGGTTGGGCATGGTGCCGTACGTATTCTGATGGTGCTCGTTGACGCATACGCCGTCCCATCCCAGCCGCTCCGCCAGCACCAGCTGGTCGAGGTAGCGGTGGTACAGCTCGTGCCCGTGTGACGGATCGAAGTGCTTGTTCGGATAGACCGTCCACGCCGAACGGAACTCATCGAAGTCCTGTGACAGGGGCGCGTATGGCATCAGATGGAACATGTAGAAATCCATGCCTGTTCACCTCCCGATCGTTAGCGAGCCAACAACTGCGCGGCGGGGCGGGTGAGAAAATCGAGCACGATGGCGCTGAACTCATCCGGCCGCTCGAGTGGCAGGGCATGCCCGGCACCGCTGACGACCTTCAGCTGCGCGCGCGGGATGCGTTGCTGAAACGCCTCCGCGTGCGCTACGGGGACGACCCGGTCCTTCTCGCCGTTCACGATCAGCGCCGGCGCCTTGATGCGATGCAGGCGGTGGATGAGCTTCGGATCGTGGAGGTAGGGCGCCCACCCATACATGGCGAAGCTCGACCAATCCGCGAACCATTGCTCGGATTGGCTGAGGTCGGCCGGTATCACATCGGCAGCGAGCGTCGGCTCGGCGTACGTTATCTCCACCAGCTCGTGCGGGCTGTACATGAACACGTCCGGCGTCGTCTGGCCGATCTCGGGCAGCCAGATGCCGAGCGGGCTCGCGAGCACCAGCCGCTCGACGCGATGCGGCGCGTTCGCCGCCAGCGCCGCCGCCACCCAACCGCCGAACGAATGGCCGATCACGCGCACCGTTTGAATTCCCAGAGCATCGAGGAAATCGGTGTAATGGTCGCTGAGATCGGTGACCGAATCGTACCAGTCCGGCCTCCCCGTTTTTGCGAAGCCGGGATGGGACGGGACGAACACCTCGAAGCGTTCAGCCACCGCATTCATGAACGGCGGCCATGTGCCCGGCGCAGTGCTCAAGCCCTGAACGCCGTGCAGGTACAGGACCGGCTCGCCGGCGCCCTGACGCAGAAGATCGACACTTACGCTGCGCACTGTCAGCGTCTCGCTGCGCGACATCGAACCTCCCGGGAACGGCTATGGGAAAACGCTCACACGGCTTGGCGCAACCTGTCAAGCGCCACGGGGACGTGGCCGGCCGGTGCTCGGTTGGTACGCAGCATTCCAAGTACCGCCGCTACCCTTCACTCAGCGTCGTACCCGACTCGCACGCGGTCGGCGGCGCCGATATTGCCCGGCAACGCTCAAGCATATGGCGCCGGCTGGGCCTCGCGGTCTGTTGGGAGGCCGTCCCCCGCCACCACGGGCATAGCGGTCGAGAGCCGCGGTGGCGGCACGACTGCCACCGTGCACTTACCAGCGATTACGGATTCAACACGAAGGTGCCAGACGCTAAGGTATAAAATGGCTTCGCGGCTCGGCGTCTTCGCGGCGACTGCGGAGGGGGGCGGGGCCGGAAATGCGGCAGCCGGGAGTTGAATTACGGGTTGGGATCGAGGTGAAGGAGGCACGCTGCTAGCTCTTCGGCGATCGAGCTTCTGTCATCGCGCGGGTCAGAAGGTTGACCACGGTCGAGGGGGATCGGCAGCTTCACGGATGCGCCGCACGGGACCCAGCGGGACGGCGCCGGCGCTCGCGCGCCGGCTCGCCGGTCTCGCTATTCTCGCCGTCCTCGCGGGCAGCGCTCAGGCCCGCGGGCACGCGGCAGATGATACTGCGGCCGTCATCCAGGCCATCGTCGAGGCGGGGCGGCATCCGTGGCTACGCCTACCCGAGTTCGCGCTCGATCATCCGCAGGTGCAAACCCTGTACGCCGCGCGCGCGTTCGCGCCGCTCTGGGTGGAAGGGCGGGAGCCGACCGCCAATGCGTACTCCGCAATCGCCGCGCTGGGCGCCGCCGCTGCGCGCGGGTTGTCGCCCGCCGACTACGATGCCGCACCGCTCGCCGCTGCCGCGCAACGACTCGCCAGTGGCGAGCAGGATAGCGAGGCGGTCGGGGAGTTCGACGCCGCGCTCACCATCGCGACCACGCGGTATGCCGCCCACGCATTCGGCGGCCGCATCCAGCCGCGCGCCGTTCACCGCGCGTACGACATGGGCCCGAAAGCGCTCGACCTCCCCAATTTCGTCCGCGAGCTCGCCGCCAGCGCCGAGCCGGATGGACCGCGCCGTCTCCTGACCGCGCTCGACCCGCCGTTTCCGGAGTTCGCTGGCCTGACGGCCGCGCTGGCGCGCTATCGTGAGCTGGCGCGCGACGGCGTCCCGGAGGTGCCCGTCCTGCCCAAGCTGCGGCCCCTGGACACCGACGCCGGAGTCCCGGCGCTGCGCGCGCGCCTGGCGGCGCTCGGCGATCTGCCGGCGCACACCGGCACGCCGGCGACTTCACCTCTTTACGACACCACCTTGGTATCCGCGGTGCGGCGGTTCCAGCGGCGCCACGGGCTCGCGCCGGATGGCGTGATCGGGCAGGCGACGCTGGCGGCGTTGCGCGCTCCGCTCGCGGAACGCGTGGGGCAGATCGAGCTCGCGATGGAGCGCCTGCGGTGGCTGCCCTCCTCCTGGCCGCGCCGTTTCATCTTCGTCAACATTCCCGAGTTTCGACTGCGCGGCTTTGAAACGGGAGCGAGCGGACCGCCGCTGAGCATGAATATCGTCGTCGGCGACTCCGCCTCGGCGCAGAAGTACCGCACGCCCGTGCTGCAAGCCGATATGACGCACGTGATCTTCCGGCCGTACTGGCTCGTGCCGCCGCGTATCGCACGCGAAGAGCTGTTCCCGGCGATCGAGAGCGACCCGAACTACCTCGCGCGGCACCACATGGAGGTGGTCGACGGGCGGATTCGCCAGCTCCCCGGCCGCAACAACTCGCTCGGTCTCGTCAAGTTCATCTTCCCCAATCCGTATCACGTGTACCTGCACGACACGCCGAAAAAGGCGTTGTTCGCGCGCGCGCGCCGCGACTTCAGCCATGGGTGCATCCGCGTCGCCGATCCAGTGGCGCTGGCGTCCTTCGTGCTGACCGATACGCCGGGCTGGGACCGCAACCGCATCGAACAGGCGATGCGCGAGGGGCGCGACAACCGGCGCGTCGACCTCGCCACACCGGTACCGGTGTACCTCTTCTACACCACCGTGATCATCGATCAGGACGGCGAGGCGAATTTTTTCTCGGACATCTACGGTCATGATGCTACGCTGCGGCGCCAGCTCGGCGAGGATGCGGTGAACGGCAGGGCGATCCGGTGAGCATGCGGCGCGCGGGGACCTGGTGCATGGTCCTCGTGACGTTCGCGCTCGCGTGTGCGACGGCACAGGCGCGCCCACCGGCTGCGCCCCTCGCACTGATGCCGCTGTTCGGCGGCGAGCTCCCCCGGCGCGCCGTGATCGATGTCGCGCTGCGCGCCTACCGGTGCGGCCGCGCGCAAGGCTACTTCAGCCGCCCCTTGGTGACCGTCATCGACTACTCGCTGCCGTCGACCGCCAAGCGCCTGTGGGTAATCGACGTCGAGCGGCGCCGCGTGCTGTTCAACGAGCGGGTCGCGCACGGGGCGAACAGCGGCGACGCATACGCGCACGCGTTCTCGAACCGCCTCGGCTCTCGGCAGTCCAGCCTCGGCGTCTTTCGCACGCACGACACCTACGAGGGCCGGCACGGGCTCGCGCTCCGGCTGGCCGGATTGGAGCCGGGGATCAACGACAACGCGCATGCCCGCGCCATCGTGATGCACGGCGCGCCTTATCTCAGCGCCGAGCACATCGCGCGGTGGGGCCAAGCCGGCCGCAGCTGGGGCTGCCCGGCCATCCCCGAGGGTGCTCACGAGCGCGTCATCGAGCGCATTCGCGGCGGGAGCGCGGTGGTTGCCTACTATCCCGACGAAGACTGGCTCCGCGGCTCCCGCTTCCTGAATTGCCACCGTCGCGCAACGGCAGAGATTCCAGGACCTCCGCGTAGCTAGCAAGCCGTTCGCCCCCGACGCGAAGGCGACGTCATGAAAACCCTTCGCGCCTCCGCGTCTACGTGTTGATAAGGTGGGTGCGCTCAGAGCTCGACCGGTTGCACTCGGCCGGTCGCGATATCGAATACGCCGCCATTCACCAGCAGTTCCCCGCGGTCGATCGACTGCGCGATGAGCGGCGAGCTCTTCAGCTTGCGCGCCTGATAACGCACGTTCGCGATCGTCGCCTCATCGACGCTCATCCCGCGGTCGAGCGCCGGCGCGATGTGCGTGTAGAGGGTGCTGATCTGGCCGGGCACCTTGCCGCCCGCCAGGGCCGCTTTCACGGCGCCGCAGCTGCTGTGACCGAGCACCACGATCGCTTTGGCGCCCAGTATTCGCGCGCCGAACTCGAGGCTGGCGATCTCCACCGCGCTCGCCACGTTGCCGGCCACGCGCACGACAAAGAGGTCGCCAAATCCCTGATCGTAGGCGAGCTCGACCGGCACGCGGGAGTCGGCACATCCGAGGACGGCCGCGAAGGGTGTTTGCTTGTCTATCACTTCGCGCAGGCGGGCCAGATCGCGCTGTGGGCTGATTGGCGCGCCGGCCGCGAAGCGCGCGTTGCCTTGGCGGAGGCGCGCGAGCGCGTCGGCCGGAGTCTCTGCGGCCGCGAGCGCGCCCTGCGCCGCTGCCGCGCCTGGCCATCCGGTGTAGCACCCGGTGAGCGCACCGGCGCCGAGCCATGCACAACCGCGCAGGACGTGTCGCCGTGTGAAACTGTGCTTCGGTTCTTCGGTATCGGTGGGCATGGTACTCCGCTCCGCTGTCTAGGCTCGGCGGGCGCGCGCAGCCGCCGGGGATTGGCGCGGACGCGTGGTCTGCGCTGCGCGATCGAAGCTCGCGCGCAAGTCAGGCCCGCATCGCCGATGGCGCGCGCAGTACCAACAGGGCGATCTCCGGTGGGATGCCGAGGCGCATCGGATAGCCGTAGAAACCCACACAGCGGGTGACGAACAACCGCATGTCGCCGCGCCGGAACACGCCCTGGTCGGGAAGCCCGGCGAGGCCGACGACGGTGAGGGCGGCATCGCGCCCGAGCTGGACGCCGACGTGTCCGCCGTGCGTGTGACCGGAGAGCACCAGCTCCGCGCACCCGTCCGGAAGCGCCGTGAAGTCCCGCGGATCGTGATTCAGCAAGAGCCGCGGCGCCGCACCCCGGGGGCGCCAGCGCGCCACGCGATTTGCGATGCGGGCAGCCCGCTCGTCGCGCGCGAAGGTGAAATCAAGGCCGGCGACTTCGAGCGGTTGCCCGCCGACGTCGAGGATCCTGAGTTGATCGCGCAAGACCGTCACGCCCGCATCGCGCAGGCGGCGCTCGAGCCGTTCGGCGTCGTCAAAATCATGATTGCCGAGGCTCGCCCACTGCCCGAGCGGCGCCTCGATGCGGCTCAGCGCTTCGTAGAGCGGGGCATCGAAGTCGCCGCGGCGGTGGGTGAGGAAGTCGCCGGTGTGCAACACCACGTCGGGGCGCGCCGAGGCGACCAGCGCGGCGACGGCGAGGAGGCGCGATCGATCCATGCCACCGCCCACGTGAATGTCCGACAGGTGCGCGACGCGCAGGCCGTCGAGCGCCGGCGGCCAGTGCGGCAGCTCGATCTCGCGTTCCTCGACGCGGAAATCGTACGACAGCGGCACACCCGAGAGCGAAATCGCAAACGGCGCCGCGACCCCGAGCACGCCGGCGTGCTGCAAGAACTCGCGCCGGCCGATCTCCGGCGCGTCGCTGGCCGTGCACGCGCCGGATCCGCGCCGCGCCGCGAACCTGCGCGCCGTGCTGTGCAGCGCGCGCAGCAGCCCGTGCGCGCCGTACGCGAGCGCCGCCAGCCCATGCGCGGTGAACCATACCGCGCCCACCCAGTCGATGCCCGGCAAGTGCAGCAGCGGAAACTGGGCGCTGCCGCGCGCCGTCAGGAGCTGCGCCGCCATGAGCGCGTCGCACAGCACGCCCGCCCCGGCGACGGCGCCCGACGCGCGGGGCCACGCGCGCAGGGATGCGGCGAGGCACCGCCCGACCTGCACTCGGCCATAGGCGAACGGCGCGTAGATCACCGGCACCAGCGCGGCGAGCAGCCAATACCGCGGGCTGACGGACAGCGCGAGCGCCACCACGGCCGCCGACAGCACGCCGCCCAGTGCGATCAACCACCCGCGCACGGACATCGGAGCCCTCTGGAACCACTTCGCTTTCATGCCGCCACTACGGAACCACCATAGCATGCGGCGCCGGAGACGAGTGGCAGCGGGCGCCGGGCCGCGCGGGTGCTCATGCGCTCGCGACGTCGAGCGCGTTGCGCCAGGTCGGCGAGCCGAAGACATATTTGAGCCGCCACCGCCACGGCTCGCGGCGGCGCAGGTCCCGTGCGATCGCCGCGTACTCGTGCAGCTGTACGCGCAGCGGATTGAAGCTGCGGATATCCTTCGTCAGCCCATAGACCACGCGCTCCCCCTCGGGCGCGAAGCTGCGGAACAGCCGGTCCCACACGATCAGCACCCCGCCGTAATTGCAGTCGAGGTATTGCGGGTTCGAGCCGTGATGGACGCGGTGATGCGACGGGGTGTTCAACCACCACTCGACCCCGGCGGGCAGTCGTCCGACCGCCTCGGTGTGAATCCAGAACTGGTAGAACAGGTTCAAGCCGGCCGCCGCGAAGATCATCTCTGGGCGGATGCCGAGCAGCCCCCACCAGACATAGAAAAACGGACCTGCCCACGGCGTCCACGATTGGCGCACCGCGGTGGTGAGGTTGAAGTACTCGCTCGAGTGATGCGTCACGTGCCCGGCCCACAGGAGTCGAACCGCGTGCTCCATCCGATGCTTCCAGTAAAATGAGAAGTCCCAGCCGAGCAGGGCCAGGGCCCAGCCGAGCAAGCCGGTGCCGAGATCCACGAGGCGGTGCTCCCAGAGCCACGTCGCCAGCACCAACGTGGTGAGATTGATCGGTACCCAGGCAATCAACGCGGTCGAGCCGGCCAACACGCTGGTCCAGCTATCCCGCGTGTCATGTCCGCGCAGCGCCTGCTCACCAGCCTCCCGCCGCCGCGCCACCAGCCGCCACTCGATCAGTATGGCGACGATGTAGAGCGGGATGACAAGTAGGACCGGAGCCTGCAGGCTCATGGTTCAGGCATGCCATTGAGGCAGCGCGCTGCCAAGCGCCCTACTGTGCCCTAAGGGATTAAAACGGATCACGGGGTTCAGGTGTGAGAGGTCGGAGCCCCATCCTCGGCCCGTAAGCGCATTGACAAGTCCGTCCAGGAGGGCGGCACCCCCTCTAACCCCTCAACGCGCAACTAACCCCCGCGTCCGAACCCGCCGTCGCGCACCGCAACCTCAGCGGCACCCGACGCCGAGCGCATTGTGGTCGCTACGCTCTGCGCGCGAGCAAGTCGCGAATTTCCGCCAACAGCTCCTCCTGTTTCGACGGCGCAGCGGGCGGCGGCGGCGCTTCGCGCTTCAACCGGTTGACCTGCTTCACCAGCAGGAAGATCGCGAACGCGACGACCAGGAAGTCGAGCACATGGTTGATGAACAGACCGTAGTTGAGCGTCACCGCGCCGGCTTCCTTGGCGGCCTGCAGGGTGGGAAACGTTCCGGCGCTCAACGTGATGAACCAGTTGGAGAAGTCGACCCCGCCCAAGAGCAAGCTGAGCGGTGGCATCAGCACGTCCGCCACGAATGAGCTCACGACCTTGCCGAACGCGGTGCCAATGATGATGCCGATCGCCATGTCCAGGACATTGCCCCGCAGGGCGAACTCTTTGAATTCCTTGAGCATCGGGCCCCTCCTCTGGTGTAGGTTTACGGGTTCGCCGGTTCGCTACCAGGAGGCGCCGTGCCCGGCGCGCCTCGCCCCGCGGCGTACAACTTGATCGAGACCAACGGCGCCCCTCCGGCTGGTGTGCCGGCGGGCTCGGCCAGCGCGATCCGCGCGGCATCGACCCCCTGATCGCGCAAGGCGCTCTGCACGGCGGCGAGGCGCCCCTGGGCGAGCGCGCGAAGCTCGTCCGTCCCGGGCGTTGGCCGCTCCGCCAACCATCCATCCAGCGCCGCGGCATCTTCCTCGGAGAGCTCTGCGGATTCCTCGTCCGCGCGCCGGCGCAGATAGGCGCCCACCCGGTCGCGCACCCCGCGTTCCAGCACGAAACCCATGGACCGCTTGAACAAGCCCTCGCCGCCCCACTCCGCGAGCAGCGCCTGCTCGCGCAGCCAACGCACATCGTCCGCGGTCGGCGCCGTCGCGAGCTCGACCGCCACGCCGGGTCGACCACCGAGGAACGCGGCGAGCTGGCCGACGCTCTCCTCGCCCGCGGACGTGAGCTCTGCGCGCCCGAGCCGGAACGCGATCGGCGAGGGCGCCAGCGCCGCATGACTGCCGCCGCTGCCGCCCCCGACGACAGCGCCCACCATCTTCAGCGGCGACGAGATCGCGCCGATGAGCGCCTGGCGGAGCGCGCTGCGCACGACCGCGAGCACGTCCACCGCGGCGCTGCCTTCGCGATCGACGCTCACGGGAATGCCGAGCACGATGTCGCCCTGAACGTCGCGCAGCAGCGCCAGGGCCATCGTGAGCGGGATGCCGAACTGCTGCTCGAAGAGCGTGTCGCCTTCGGCGCCGGCGAGATCGAAGTGATGCAAGGTGATGTCGTTCGAGATGTCGAACTTGCCGCCCGATGCCGTCGCCTTGCTCGAGATCGAGAGCGCTCCGTCCGCGATGCTGTACGGCGAGTATGCCGCCGCGTAGGGGTTGAAGGGGGTGAGCGAAAAGCGGTCCATCGTCAACGCGACATTGCTGCTCTCCGGCGCCAACTGTCCGCGTACAGTGAGCGTCCCCCGCTCGGCGTTGCCGATCTGGAGGTCGAGCGACCCGATCTTGGGCCCCGGCAGCTGGATGTTGCGCGCGTCGATCTCGATGGGCGCAAAGCGGTTGTTGAACGTCGGCTGCACGCTCTGGTCGGTGAAGTCGAGCCGGCCGCGCGCGACGCGCAGCGCCGCCATCTGCATTTGGTACCCAGGCGCGGCCGACGGCGCGCTCGCGGCGGGCTGTGCGGGACGGCTCGCGGCCTGAGTCGCGCCGGCTGGCGCTCCACTGCCCGGCAGGACCATGCCGGCCTTGGCACGCGTGAGCCGGATCGCAGGGCTGTCGATGTGCACATCGCCGAGCTGCATTTGCATCGGCGCGCTCGCGGCACCCATCGGTATCGACACGCGAGTCACCGGCACCCGCACATTCTTCGCGGCGACTGCAAAGGCCTTCCCATCGTCCAGCGCGACGCGAAGCGCGGTCGACTTCAGTTCCATCGCGCCGCCGATCGACCCGGCCTCTCCCGCACCGAAGCCGGCGAGCGCCGCCGGCACGCTGAGCGAAAAAATGTCGAGGGCCAGCACATCCGCACGCGCCCGCAGCGCCCCAGTGGCGCGCGCGGGTGTCCCCGCCCCGGCCGTCGCACCGGGCGAGCGCACGACTTCGGCGCCGCGCAGCTCGAGCAAAGCGTCGAGGTCGATGCTGGAGCCCGGCGCGGCGGGTTGGCCGCTCGGTGTGATGCCCGGCACCTCCAACCGGTCGATGCGGAGCGCCATGTCCTCAAGCTGCACCGCGAGGCCGCTCCCGGGCGGCGCCGCCCGGAGGTCGGCGATGCCGAGGGTACCGGCGATGCGCAGTCGGTCGGTAGCGGCGGCGCCGGCCACGTCGCGCGCGAGGCCGGCTTCGATCCCGAGGTCGGCGCGCAGCACTCCGGACGGCAGGGTTTCGGACGGCAGGGTGGTGCCAGTTGCAACCATCGGCGGCAGCGCGAGGTCCTGGATCTTCAACGCGCCGCGGAGCGCCGGTCGGCCGATGCGCACGTCGCCTTCGAACGCCAAGGAGCCATCGCCCACACCGAGTGCGAGCGCGATGTGGCCGATCGCGTCCGGCGCGCTCTTGAGCTGCGCAGCGGACAACTTCACCGCGATGTCCATGGGCGGTTGATCGCTGACCACCCGGAGCATGGAGTCGCCGACCTTCACCTCGTCGACGCTCCATTGCCAGGGCACGGGGGCGGCCGCATCCGCGGGCGCCGCGGCCGCAGTCGGGGTGGCGCCCGTCGCCGGCACCGCTGGGGCGCTGGGCCGGCCCTGATCGCGAACGCGCTGGGCCAGCGCCATGATTCGCTGGCCGCCTTTCGAGCGCACGCTCAGCCGCGCTCCGTCGAGCGCCACTTGCTTCACCGCGGCGCGGCGGGCCAGCAGATCGACGCGGTCCAGGACCACGTTCAGCGCTTCCCAGCCGGCGACCACGTCGGGCTGATCCGGCACTTTGACAGCGACGTTCCGCAGGCCCAGGCTGCCGCCGATGTGGTGTTCGCGATCGGGCTCCAAGGCGTAGGTCAGGTCCAGGTCCAGCTCTCCTATCAGCGAGCTCCAACCCACCTCCGGAACGTACAGACGCGCATGGCGCAGCGGTAAGCGCTGCGCGTGCACGTCGGTGGTCATCGCGACGCCACCCCCGACGATGCGCAGGCGGGCGTCGACCTCGATGGCCCCTTCATCGACTCCGAGCGTCAGCTGCACGCGCGCCGGCTCGCCGTAAACTTCCGGCGTCAGGGCGATCTCCTCGACCGACACGCGATCGATGCCGACCTCGACGGGCTCGCTGCCCTGAACGGCCAGATCGCGGAAGCGCACGCGACCGTTGGTGAGCAAAAACTTGTCGAGGCCGAACTTCCAGCCACCGCCCGCCGGAGCCTCGACCGACGGAGTCGCCCCCGCTTCGACCGCGACGGGCTGGCGCGGGATCAGCGCGAGGATGTTCAAGTCGCCCGACGCCAAGCGGTCGAGGGCTACACGCGGGCCGTCGAGCGCGACCTCGCGCAGCTGGATCGTCTTGTCGAACAGAGGAACCAACCGCAGCTCGGCGGCAAGACGCTTGAAGCCGATGATGACCGGAGCCTCCGCCGCCACATCGCCGGCTGCCGGGGGCGTGCCGCCCGCATCGGGTGTCGCCGGCGGCGTGCCGGTGATCGAGGTCGCGGTCGGCGTCGCCGTGCGCGCCGCGGACTCACCGGCCGCAGGCGGAGTCTCGGCGTCCGGAGCGCTCGTCGAGGTGGTGGTGCGCGACCCCGGCGGGCCGGCGTCCGGCTGCGCCGCGGCACGCACGGCGACGTCCTCGAGCGCAACACCAAGGCGCCAGAGGGTCAGGTCGACATCGCCGACCTCGACCTGTGCGTGCAGCGCCGCAGAAGCTTGACTTTCAGCGGCGCGGCGGAGCGCCTCAGGAAGCGCGGCGCGGATGAGGATCACCGCGGCGACGGCGACCAACAACCATCGCCAGCGACGCAGCACCGCGCGCCAATTGCGTTTCGCCACCGCCGATCACCGACACGCCGCGCTCACCACCCGCCGCGAGCGTGTCCGGCCATGCGTGGTGCGAACCCGGTTCAGTGTCGCCATTGCTTTACCCCCACGTGCCCCCGGCGGACCCGCTAGCTGCCCCGCAACACCGCAGTGAGAATGAAAATGGCACGACCGGCGGGTGTTCGACAACCCGAAGTCATTTGCGCGCTATCCGCACCGGCATTGCCGACCGACCGCGGCGACGTAGGGCGGTGGCGCCAGGGTCGAGGGAGGTGGTCATGTCCAATCACGAGGACGCGCTGCCGATCGCCAAGGGCGAGCATGTGATCCCGCTCTTGCCGCGCATGGCCAACCGGCACGGATTGATCACGGCGCGACCGGCACCGGGAACACGGTGAGCGTCCTCGCGGAGCAGTTCAGCCGCGCCGGCGGTCTGTCTCGCCGTCGTGAAGCGAGACTTCCCCGTCCTCCCGCGGCCTGCCGGCAGCTATCCGAAGATCGCCGACCGCGCCCGGCAGCTCGGCATCGCACTCGAACCCGCCGCTTGCCCGGTGGCGTTCTGGGATCCGCTCGGCCAGCAGAGAGCTCCGGTGCGCGCGACCGCCTCGGAGATGGGGCCCTTGTTGCTGGCGCGGCTGCTGATCCTGAACACGCGACGCAGGCGGGTGTGCTCGCCGTCGCCTTCCAGGTCGAAGAGATCAGGGGCTGCTGCGGCTCGATCTCAAGCATCTGCGCGCGATACTGCAGCACATGGGCGAGCACGCGGCGGCGATCGAGACCAGGTACGGCAACGCCGCCGCCCAGCTCGAGCAGCAGGGCGGCGAGCGTTTACGGCGAGCCCGCGCTTGACCTCGAGGACGTCCTGCAGACCGACGCGAGCGGCGCCGTCGTGTCCGCGCGGCCGATCGTTGCTGCAGACCCCGGCGCCGTATGGGACGTTCCTGCTCTGGATGCTGGCCGAGCTCTTCGAACGACTGCCCGAGGTCGGCGATCCGGAGCGCCCCAAGCTCGTCTTCTTCGGCGAAGCGCACCTGCTGTCGCGGCGCCCAAGGCGTTGACCGAGCAGATCGAACGCGTGGTGCGGCTGATTGGCTCAAAGGGCGTCGGTATCTACTTCGTCATGCAGGACCCGCTCGACCTCCCGGGACGTGGTGCGGGGACAGCTCGGACACCGCATTCAACACACGCTGCGCGCCTGCACGCCGCAGCATCAGAAAGCGGTGCGCGCCGCGGCTGGCACGTTCCGCGCGAACCCGCAGCTGGACGTCGCGACGGCGATTACCGAGCTCGGGGTCGGAGAAACCCTCGTGTCGCTGCTGGACGAGGCCGGCACACGGATCCCGGTGCAACGCGCGGTCCATGCACCGCGCTCGCAGATGGCGCCGCGCTCACCAGCCGAGCGACGCCGGGTGGTGGGAGGGCGCCGCGTATGCGGACATTGCGCGGCATCGGTCGATCGCGCATCGGCGTACGAACGGCGCGCGCAGCCGAACGCTCGCGATCCGCGAAGCACCGCGAGCTCCGCAAAGCGGCGCTGTCGATCGGCACCAGTGTGGCGCGCAGCATCGGCACGCAGATCGTGCTGCTCGTTGGTGCCCGGCGTGCTCGGCGCCATGTGCGGCGGCCGCCCCCCGCTGAAGACTGCAGAGCGGATCACAGCAGCAGCCACGCGGCCAAGCCCAGCAGCAAGGCGATGCTGATCACTTCGGCCGCCGTGGTGACCAGAATGCTCGATGCGGTGACCGGATCGGCACCGAGGCGCACCATGACTAGCGGAACGAGCGCGCCGGCCAAGCTGCTGGCGAGGCAGCTCGCAGTCATCGCCGCCAGCACGACGCCCGCCAGGCCAGTTGCGATGTCGCTGCCCTGCCAGGATGCGAGGATCAGCATGGCAACGGCTGCCACCACACCGACGAGCACGCCGTTCGCCAGCCCGAGGCGCGCCTCCTTCCACAAGAGCACCCGATGCCCCTCCGCGCGCAAATCGCCGAGCGTCATGCCACGCAATGTCACGGCGAGCGTCTGCACGCCGGTATTCGTCGACTGTCCGGAGAGGATCGGCATGAACACGGCGAGCAGCACGATGTGGCTCACGGTGTGCTCGAAGGCGCTGACCACCGCGCCCGCCATGAACGCGGTCAACAAGTTGAGCTGCAGCCACGGGTGGCGCAGCTTCAAGCTCTGCGTCCAGGGCGTCGCCAGGCGTTCCTCCTTGTCGACGCCCACCATGCTCCCCGCCTGCGCGCTGATCTCGAACGCTTGCGCCTCGAACAGGTTCTGGCCGCGCACGATGCCGACGATGCGGCCGGAGTCGTCGCAGACCGGGTACGCGGGATAGTGGAACGCGGCGACCTGCCGCATCGCATCCAGCAGGGGCATCTCGGGGCGCAAGAAAAACGGCGAGCGCACCATGATCGATTCGATCGGCGCGGCGCGCTCTGCGAACAGCAGGTCGCGCATCACGAGCACGCCGCACAGGCGCGCGGGGGCATCGACCACGTAGGCGTAGGTGATGAAGCGCTTGTCGACCAATCCACGCAGCTGCTCGATGGTCTCGCCGACGGTACGGCCGACGCTGACGATGCCGATGGGCGGGTCCATCAAGCGCCCGACGGAGCCCTCCGGATACGTGTGATTGCGGAGCCACTGCCGGCTCAACGCGGCGGGCGCGACCGCCAGGATCGCCTGCCGCCGGTGCACCGGCAGCTGGTCCAGAATGTCGGCGACGCGCGCCGGATTGAGCGCTTCCAGCACGCGCACCGCGAGTTCGTCGCGATGTTGCGCAAGGAGGAGCGCGGCCTCGCGCGGTCCGGCGCTCGCGACATCCGATACCAGCGAGGCGGGTGGGGTCTCGGCGCCCGCGCTGGCCGCGGCGGGCGTTTCCTGCTCGATGCGCATTGCTGAACCTCCGTGCGAGTTTCCGGCGCCGTGTAGCAGATCCCGCAACGCCGGCGCATGCTCGCCAGGGGCGAAACGCCTTCACGACTTCGCGTTGAAGGTCGGTCGGTGATCTGCGTACAGGCATGCTGCGCGCCGCCGCGCACCTACAGGTCCGCACGGGGATGCCCGATCGTGGACCACGCGCGCGGAGCAGGCTACACCTTGGCCTCGTATGGCTGCCGATTTCTCCGCGTTGCTCGACGCCAAGACACCGGCACCGGTGTACCTGCTGATCGGCGAGCCGTTCGAGACGGAGGCCGCCGCGCGCGCGCTCATCGATCGCTGGGTACCGCCCGCGCAGCGCAGCTTCAGCCTCGAGCAATACGACGGGCGCTCGCTGGCGATCGGGCCAGTGCTCGACAGCCTGCGCACGCCGAGCCTGTTCGGCGGCACCAAGCTGATCTGGGTGCGCGAGCCGACACTCTTCTTGTCCGGCGAAAAGCGCGCCGAGGTCACCGAGGCGCTGTTCGCGGCGCTCGAGGAGGAACGCCTGGCGGATGCGGCCGAGCGACTGCTCGCGCTCGCCGCCTTGGCGGGCTGGTCGCAAGAGGAGTTCTCGGCGGCGGAGTGGGCGGCGATGAGTGCCACAGCGCAGCAGGGGCTGTTCGGCCGCGCGCTCGAGCGGCGTGAGCTCGATGGGCTCGATGCCGTGCGCACCCATTGCGCCGAACGCGGGCTCACCGTCGGCGCGTTTCGCGACGATAGCGGCCAGCTCGAGCAGTTCCTCGCCGCCGGCGCGCCGCCCGGCGCCGTTCTGGTGTTCACCGCCAGCGCCGTCGACCGCCGCAAGCGCGTGGTCAAGACCATCCAGCAGACCGGCGCGGTGCTCGAGTTTGCCGTCGCGCGCGAGCGCTCGGGCACTCTCGCAGCCGACGGCATCGACGCGCTGATCGCGCGCGTGATCGGCGCTGCGGGGAAGCGCCTGACCCCGGCGGCGCGCGACCAGCTGCATCGGCGCGCCGGCGCCCACCTCGGCGTGCTGGCGAGCGAGCTCGAGAAGCTCTGCCTGTACGCGGGCGACGAAGCCGCGATCGACGAGCAGGCGGTCATTGCCTGTGTGCGCGATCTGGGCGAGTGCTGGATCTTCGACTTCACCAAGGCGCTGGGCCAGCGCCAGGCGGCGCCCGCCATCGCGCTACTGCGCGATTTGTTTGAGCAGGGCGAGCATCCGCTGCGCCTCATGGCGGTGATCGCGCGCGAGCTGCGCTTGCTGTTGCTCGCGCATGATTGCCTCGGCGGGTCCCTGGCCGGCGCGTGGACACCCCGCACGACCTATGCCAACTTTCGCGACCGCCTCCTGCCGCGGCTCGCCGAGGACGAGCGCGAGGCGATCGGCCACTTGCATCCCTTCGTGTTGTACCAATGCTTGCAAAACGCCAGCCGCATACCGCGCGCGGAGCTCCGGCGCGCCATGCTCGCGCTGCAAGAGCTCGACATCGCCTTCAAGAGCACCCCGACCGACGCGCGCTTGCGCCTCGAGGCCTTCGTGCTGGAGTTCTGCGGCGGTGTCGCACGCGCCGCCTCCGCACGCGGCGCCGACATGGCGGCACCCACCTGATCGCTCGTGTTAGGCTCGGCGGCATCAGCATGCGCCAGTCGATCCGGCTGCGATGAACGAGACGCGCATCAACGAAGACCGGTGGTTCGCCGTCCGCGATTCACGCCCGTGGATGCCGGCGGCGCTGATCGCGTTGCCGCTCGCCGCGGTCCGCTTCTTCGCACACCAGTGCAATCAGTGGGCGGCGGCGTTGGCGTATTACACGCTGATCGGTTTCGTACCGCTCTTCACCGCGATCTTCGCATTGATCAAGCTGTTCGGTCTGCACCGCGAGCTCACGCCGTTCGTGGTCAGCACCGTGGGGGCGGGATCGGCGCGCATCGCCCGCGACATCGTCGGCTTCATCGACGCCACGAATTTGAAAGCCGCGGGCGTGCTCGCCGCGATCGGGGCCCTGCTGGCCGTGGTCGCAATCATGAGCAACGCCGAGCTGTGCTTTAATCAAATTTGGGGTGGCATCCCCGGCCGCAGCTGGCGGCGCAAGTTTCGCTCCTTCGCTCTCGTGTGCATCGTGGCGCCACTGCTGCTGCTCATGGCGCTGTTCATCACGGCGCTCCTGCAGCCGGGGCAGTGGATCTACGCGGCCCTCGATGCGTGGCGCCTGGGTGAAATCGTGCTCGCGGTGTTGCGCGCGCTGCCCTATGCGCTGCTGTACGTGAGCTTCACCTTGCTCTACACGCTGTTGCCGCACACGGTGGTCCGCACGCGCTCGGCGGTGTTCGGGGCCGTCGTCGCCGGCACGCTCTGGCAGCTCTGCCAGTGGGGGTACGTGAAGTTCGTCATTCGCCTGGTGCGCTACAGCGCATTCTACGGAGCCCTCTGGCAGCTGCCGATTCTCCTCGCGTGGATCTACGTCGCATGGTGCGTGATCCTGCTCGGCGCCGAGGTGTCGCGGGCGCATCAGGAAGTCGTGAAGGCGAGGACCTAGTCGAGGTCGGAGCGCTGTTGCGCTCATTTAGGCTGGTATACTGGGACGCCGCTGTCACAGGGGACAACCCGACGGCCTGGGGCGTTTCCGAGCCCTAACAGCGTAACAGATCAACAACTCACCGCCTGCGCAGAGTCTCCCTGCTCGGGGAAACGCACAGCGCCGGCGGCCGCCAGATCTGCAATGGCATCGCCGTCGAGGCCGAGCACGCCACCGAGGACCTGCGCGCCGTGCTCGCCCAGGCGCGGAGCCGGTGCGCGGATGCGACCCGGGGTCGCGCCGAGCCGCGGCATCGGGCCATCCAGGACCGCAACGCCGGCGCGCGCGAAGTAGGTCCGCGCGGCGAGCTGCGGGTCGCGTTCGCAGAGATCCGCTGCATCCGCGAGCGCACCGGCGGCGATCCCCGCGCTTTGCAGGGTCGACGCGATCTCTTCGGCGTCGCGCGCGCGCGCCCATGCGGCGATGTGCGCGTCCAGCTCGGCAGCGTGGCGGCGCCGTCCCGCGGCGGTGGCGAAGCGCGAATCGGCGGTCCACGGCTCGCTCACGGCCGCCGCGAACGCCGACCATTCGCGGTCGCCACCCGCCGCGATCGCGCACCAGCGCTCGCCCGCGCGGTCGCGGCATCGGTAGACGCCGTGCGGCGCGCCCTCGCCCGACCGCCGGTTTCTCGCCGCATGCGGCACCGCCGGTGCCGCCGCGAGCTCCGCGGCGAGCAGCCGGCCGACGACGCCGATCTGCGCCACGTCGAGTGTCGACCCGCAGCCGGTGCGCGCGCGATGCCAGAGCGCCGATGCGATCGCGAGCGCGGTCGCGTACCCGCTGGCCGCATCCGCGTACGCGAAGCCGAGCCCTGCCGGGGCACCGCCGGGGTGGCGCATGTGCCAGGTGAAGCCCGCCATCGCCTGGATCGTCGGCGCGTACGCGACCCGATCGCGCGAGCCGGCGCGGCCGAAGCCGGACAGGTGGACGGCGATCGCAGATGGATTCAACGCTGCGATCGCCTCCGGATCGAGCTCCCAGTTCTCCATTACGCGGGGGCTGAAGTTGTCGACGACGATGTCGCACCGCCGGATCAGCGCGCGCGCCACGTCGCGACCGCGCGCGCGCCTGAGGTCGAGCGCGAGGCTCGCTTTGCCGCGATTCAGATTGCCGAACATCGCGCCGCGGCGCCCCGGGCCATCTGGTGCGTCGGGGTGCTCGACCTTGATCACCTCGGCGCCGAAGTCGCTCAGCACACGTGTCGCGAGCGGACCGGCGACCACCCAGCTGAAATCGAGCACGCGCACGCCGTGCAGGATGCCCGCGTCCGGCGGCGCGGGCGCTCGCCGCAAGGAACCGGGCGCGGCGGCGGGGGGCGCCGCCGCGAAGCGCAGCCACGGGCCCGACGCGCCCGACTGGCGCGCCGCGCGCTCGAGCGGCCACACGGGTGCGAACGGCAACCGCCGCAGCGCGGCGCCCGCCACCAGATCGTCGACGCGGTAGCGCCGCGCCCACGCATCGAGCACCTCGAACACGTGCGCGGCATGGGCGCGGCGCAACGCGTCGTCCGCCCAATGCGGTTCGGACAGATCCCCGGCCGCGCCATCCCCCTTCAGCCATTCGACCAACGCGGTCCAGTCGCCGAGATGCGACAGCAGCACGGGCCCGTCGGCGCAGGTGCCCACGCGAAAGCCGCCGCTCCAATGCGACGAGCCCTGGCGTTGGGCCACCGCGCCGCGCTCGTGAAAGAGCCCGGTGACGTGCTCGAGCGACGCGACCACGGCCTCGTGCACGCTCACGTCCACGATCTGCCCGCGGCCGCTTCGCTCCCTCGCCAACAACGCCAGCGCGATGCCGAGCGCGGCCTGCAGTCCGGCGCAGTTGTGGGCCTGCGCACCGAGCGCGCGCAGCGGCGGCTCCGCGGGGAGGCCGTTCAACAGCAGCATGCCGCCGAGCGCTTGCGCCACCATGTCGCAGGCGCGCCACTCCGCGCGCGGCCCGTCGAGGCCGAACGGCGTGACCGCCGCTACGATCAGGCGCGGATGCGCGTCGAGCAAGCGCGTCGGTTCGAGCCCGGCGGCGCGCAACTCGGACGGCCGACCGGCGGCGATGAGCGCGTCGGCCTCATCGAGGGCCCAGGATTCGCGCACATCTCCGCCGAGCTCGCCGAGCAGCCGGCCGGCAAGCGGCGCGCCCCCGGCGCTGCGATCGGCGATACGGACTCCCGCGAGCATCATTCGCCCATTTCGATCGCCGGTGTGCCGCGCGGCGTGGCGATCGGATCCGATCCGCGCGCGGGCCGGTAACCCGCGGCACGCGCCGCCTGCTCATTCGCGAAATACACCCGGTTCTGCGGTGCCACGTCGTCGTAGTGCGGCTGTCCCGGCACGTGATAGATGCGCGAGCGGACATTGCCGATCACCGGCCCGTGGCGGGGTGCCGCCACGTCGGCCCATAACCCGCGCTTGGCTTGCCGCGCCGCCGCTTCATCGGCAAGGAACTGTTTTCGGTAGCGGAACGGGTATCTCGCCAACGCGCGCGCGTATCCCTGTCGTATCAGCTCGCGGTTGAAGAAGGTGCCGTCGTCGAGAAACACGTAGGCGAGCGTCCGCCCGTACTTGTCGAGCCGGTCGCCGGTCTCGAACTCCAGCCGCACACGTCGTCCGTCGAGCGTGCGCCGCGCGAAAGCGGTCGCCTCGCGCGCGAACGGCTGCGGCGGGGCGCCTGGACGGCCGCGAAAGCCCATCTCGGGCGCATCGACGCCAATCAGCCGTACGCTGAGCTCGCGCCCGGCCACCTGCACCCGGACGGTATCGCCGTCCGCCACTCTGGTGACGAGCGCACGCTCGCCGGTATCCGCCGCCGCGACAGCGACGTGCACCAGCAGCGCGAGCAGCGCTGCCGTGAGAGCGCGGCGGTGCAGTATCGGCATGTCCTCCGGTTATCCCCGCTCCGCGTGCGCGACAACCACTTCGCTCCGGAACCCAATCCGAAGGCGCGGAGCCGCGAAGGCGTTCGGTAACTTAGCGGCCTTCGCGCCTTCGCGTTGAAGCGTCCTGCACGTCCAGCTCGCCGAGCGCCTCGATCGGCGTGCACACCGCGGCGTAGCTGGCTGCGGCCAGTGCGGCGGCATCGCGGAGCTCGCCGGGGCACAGCGGCGCGCCGATGTGCACGGCGGCCGATCGGCGCGCGACGGAGAGAAATTCCCGCAAGTGCCAGGTGATCGGGCTGCCGTCGGTCCAGTATGCCCGCCGGTCGCTGTACCGGATGGTTACGGGCACGACCGGTGTGCGCACCCGGCAGAGCAAGCGAAAGAGCCCGCCGGCGAACGCCCCGGGGAGGCGTTCGGCGCCGGTGGTGCCCTCCGGAAACACCACCACGCTTCCCGAGCGCAGCCGGCGCGCCAGCGCGCGTGCCGCGAGCGCGCGGGAGGTCGCGCGGCCGCGTTCGACGAATACCGTGCCGATCGCGCGCGCGGCGGCGCCGACCAGCGGCCAGCGCGCAAGATCCGCGCGGCTGAGGAAGGCGGCGCCGAGCGCGCCCCCGAGCACGGGAATGTCGAGGTAGCTGCGATGATTGACCACGTACACGCAGCGTTCCGCCGCCGTGCGGCCGCTCACGGCGACGGCGACGCCGAGGCGCCGGCAGGTGTCCCGACACCAACTCTGGAACAAGCCCAGGGCGTGCTCCGTCGGCTCCCCGCCGCGCCAGACATGCACGCGGTGCCGGATCAGTCCGGCCATCGCCAGCCCGACGATGCGCGCCGCGGTCGTGTACACTGGTGTCCTGACCATCTCTCCTCGCCAGCGCCGCACGCCGCCGGCGCGCAGTTCGGTTGCTCGCATCCATACGCCGCCGGAGAGCGCAGCGTCCAGCCAGCGCTTGCGTCGCCCGCCAACACAGGGAGAATACGCAGCCGCTATGCCGTCGCTCGCACGCTTGGGATTGGTGGTGTGGCTCTTGTTACCCGTGTCGGCTGGCGCCGACCCCGTGCGCATGCGCCAACCGGAATGCTCAGCACACGGCTTTCTGGTGCTCGAAGATGCGAGCGGCGCCGTGCGCGCGCACGGCGAGCTCACCCAGTGGGTCGAGCGCGGTGCGATCGCGAGTCGTCTGGTGTTCCATTTCGACGACGGCTCGCTCTACGACGAGCTCGTCCGCTTCTCACAACGCCCGGTCTTCCGGGTGCTGTCGTATCGACTCGTGCAGCGGGGCGGGTCATTCAAGGACAGCTCCGATATCCAATTCGACCGCTCCGGGAAGTACCGGGCGAGTATCCAAAAAGCATCCGATGAAGAGCCGGAAACCGCCGCCGGCACGATGGAGATCCCCGAGGACGTCAGCAATGGCATCGTCTCAATCCTGCTGAAGAACCTCGCTCCCGGCGCTTCCGCCACCACGCACTTGCTCGCTTTTCGCCCCGAGCCGATCCTGCTGGAGCTCGAGCTGCGCCCGGAGGGGTCAGACGAATTCTGGGTCGGCTCATCCGCCGGCAAAGCAACCCGATTCGTGGTCACGCCGCGTGTCGTGGGCATCAAAGGCGTGTTCGCCACCGCGACCGGGAAGCAACCGCAGGCGTTCCGGATGTGGATCGCACAAGGCCGTGCGCCGGTCCTGCTGCGATTCGAGGGGCCATTGTACATGGATGGGCCGCCCTGGCGCATCGAGCACGGCGCGCCGCGCTGGCAACGCTGACTCCTTACGAGGCCTCGCCGACCGATACGGATGCGCGCACCTCGACCGAATTCATGAAACGGCTTCGCGCCTTCACGGCTTCGCGTTGAGGGGGGGAGGTGGTCCGCCGCGGCTACCGCGCTCTTTTTTCCTGACGCGCGGCGAGCGGCGCATTATCATGGCCCTGCGCCACCGGCGTCGAAAGGAGTGCCCCCTCCATGCAACTGACGTTGACGGACGCGGAAGCCGACCTCCTGAAGGACGTCCTCACGAGCTACCTCTCCGAGCTGCGGATGGAGATCGCTGATACCGACGCGGCGGAGTTTCGCGAGGTGCTGAAGGAGCGTGAAGAGCTCCTCAAACGGGTGATCGACAAGCTGAACCATACGGCATCCGCGGTCTGCTGATCGGGCTGCCGCGTCGCCGCCGGAACACGCGCGAACGCAGCAGCGGCGGCGCTACTCGGCGGCCGCGGCCCGGCACGCCGCAGTCCGGCCGCGGCGGAGCGTGATCTCGGTGATCTCCGCGGGCGTGAACAGCCGCATCGCCGGCCCCCAGAAACCGCTCCCCCGGCTGACGTAAAGCTGCGCTTCGCGCAGGCGGTAATACCCGGCGACGAACGGCGTGGTCATGCGCACGAAGTAGCGAAACGGCCAGAGCTGTCCGCCGTGCGTATGTCCCGAGAGCTGGAGGTCGACGCCCGCGGCGGCGGCGCGTTTGAAGGTGAGCGGGTCATGCGCGAGCAAGACGACCGGGCGCGCGGGGTCGCGTCCGGCCAGCGCCGCATCAAGGTCGCACCGGTGCGCGGGGTTCACCAGATGCGCGTGGTGGTCTTCCACACCCGCGAGATCGAACACGCCGCCGCGCTGCTGCACGGCGACCCGGGCGTTGCGGAGCGGGATCATGCCGAGCTCGCGGACGCGGGCCACCCACGCGTCCGCTCCGGAATAGTAGTCGTGGTTGCCGGTGACGAAGAAGACCCCGTGGGCGGCGCGCAGCTCCGCGAGCGGCGCAACCTCGTCGCGCAGCCGGTCGGCAGCGCCGTCCACGAGATCGCCGGTAACGGCGATAAGATCGGGAACGAGGTCATTGACCCGCTCGGTGAGTTCCGTTGCAAACCGCCGGTCGAGGATCGGGCCGATGTGCAAGTCGCTGATCTGTACGATGCGGAAGCCGTCGAGCTGCGGCGGCCAGCGCGGCAGATCCACGGTCACCCGTTGCAACCGCGGAGCCCGCCGCGCCTCCTGGAACCCGAAACCGCTGGCCGCGAGCGCGAAGGCAATGATCCCCCCCGCCTGGAGGCGCGCCGCGCCCACACCGCCGGCGCCAGCGCCGGGCGACACGGCGCCGATCGCGGCGAGCAGCGCATCGCTGACCAGCGCGCCCAGCAACAGGAAGAACGCACCGCCCATCCACAGAGACGCCGGCCACGCGATCCAGCGCGCCGAGGTGGGTGCCAGGAGCCGCTCGCCCACCGGCTGCAAGACGATCGCGAGCATGCCGAGCGCCAGCACGGCAATCGCGATCGCCCGCCACGGCTCCGGCCAGGCCGGCGCGAGCGCGAGCTTCATGGCGAGATAGAAGTGCCCGCCGATGAGCACGGCGATCAGCAGGGCGAAGAACGCGGAGAGGATGGCCAACCGGCGCATTGGGCTCAGCTCAGCGCAGCCGTTCTGACGGTCCGGTCCGACTTGCCACGTGCTCGAGCGTACGCCGCTCAGTCCTCGCCCGCCGTCCACCGCACCCAGCGGCCGTGCGGGTCGACGATGGCCAGCGTGCGCTCCTCGCCGGTCGGCCATACGGTGAGCCGCAGGTCGCACACGGCGGTCGCCACGAATTCGCAGCGCAGCCACGCCAGCGGCGCGCGCGGCGACGCGCGCGCCCCGGCGCGCTCCAGCAACGCCGTCACGCGGCGGCGCTCGTCGTCGGAGAGGTACATCCACATGATCGAGTGGAACACCAGGGTGGCGATATCTGGCACGCCGGCCTCCAGCTGCACCGCGATCCAGTCGGCGGCCGATTGCCGCCTGATCTCCAACGGGTGGGTACGCGCTGCCCATACCGCCGCGCGCAACTGCGCCAGGCGATGCGGCTGGTCGGCCCACACGAACGACTCGAGGCCGCGCACCGCGCCGTCATCGTGCACATCGACCGGCGCGAGATCACAGCCGGCGCGGGAGGCGACGGTTGCCGATCGCGCCAGAATGCCGCCGGCGCCGTGCCACGCGATCCGGATCGCCACCACCGCACGCGGATCGCCCCAGCGGTGCGCGACCGGTGCATTCGGATCCGCCGGCATCTCCGGCGGCGCGGCGACGAACGCGTACCGATACTGGTCCCACAACAGGTTCAGACCCGCGCTGCTGCCGATCTCGAGAAGGCGGAGCGGCAGGCCGGTCCGGTGTGCCACGGCGAGAAAGCCACCGAGCAGCAAACCGCTGCGCTGCACCTCATTCGTCTGCACCTGGCGATGGAGAGCGGCGCAGACCTCCGCGCGCCGCGTCTCGACGACGCGCAGGAACGCCGCCCAGCAGTCCGGCCAGCGCGGGTGCCCGCCCGCTGACGGGTAGTGGCGCGCCAGCTCCGGCGCCTCGCCCGCGAGCACGAGGCGGTGCACCCCGCCGAACAGCCGCAGCGGCAGCGCGTCGGCCATCGGGCGGCCTTGCCAGCCGTCGACAATGCCAGCGAGCAGGCCGCCGCGCGCGACGTCGTCGGCCGCGCGCGCGAGCAGCTCGGCATACAGCGGCGAGCCGAGCCGGTCGCACCACCGCGCCTGCTCGCGAAAGGATTCGATCGTACCGCCGGCGAGCATTGCCGCGGACTAACAGGCCGCGCCGCAGTACCGCAATGCGGCGGGCCCGGATGTAGCCGCGGCATCTGTGGCCGCACGGCGGCGCGGAGCGCCGCGCCGGGAGTGGCGTGGAGTGTGTATTGCCGCCGGCCCATAACACGTTACCGGGTGTGATTGCCGCACCCCGTCCCGCGCGCGCTGCCGCGATGCCATGCGGCCACAGGTCGCCCGGCTACACTCGGAGGCGTTGCTGCGCGCTACGCGAGTATCGCGCGTTACCGCCATCGCATGCTTCTAGGCAGAGACCGACCGACGCGCGGCCCACCAGGCCAGCGCCGACATTCCCAGCATGAACGCGTCTTCGAGCGCGGTCTGTCCGGTGAGCGGGCGCGCGAAGAAGACGCCGAAGCAGCCGCAGTTCGACAGCTCACGCCCCTCCCAGAGCGAAATGAGCACGCCGGTGAGCAGCAACACGTGGATGCCGACCGCCGAGGAGGCGGCGAGCCGTGGCCGTGAGCTGGCCAGCAAGCCCACGCCGGTCGCGAGCTCCGCGAACGGCAAGCTCACGCCGAGCGCCACATTCAGCGCGTCCGGGAGCAGCGCATAGGCGTCGACGATGGCGATGAAACCGGGCACGTCCAGCAGTTTACCGGTGCCGCTGGCGACGAGGATCGCTCCCGTGCACCAGCGCGGCACCTCCCAGAGGCGCGAGCGGCGGGCGCGGACCGCGCCGGGATCAACCGCGCGGGTGCTGGTCATTCAAGTTCCAGTCGTATGGCGCGAAACGGACGTCGTACTCCGATGCGCGACGGAGCTCCGCAACCTGCTCCGGCGTCGAGTACAGCGCGACGTAATCGAGCAGCGTCGCCCCGCTCCGGCCCTCGAGCGGCGGCCAATCGAGGAAATCGCGCTGGTACCAATTGAAGATGGAGGACAAGTACACGGCGCGCTCGCCGTGATCGATGCGCACGTTGCGCGGCTCGGCGACGAAGCGCCGCGCTTCGGCGTCGAGTTGCTGATCGAGCTGCTCGCCGGTGAACGCGCGGCGCGGCAGCCGCGGGCAGCCGCCGGACGCGCAGTTCAGCGCGAAGTGCACGCGCGGGTCGCGGAAGCGCTCGCGGACGACGTTGTTCTCAAGGTAGTAGAGGCTCGTCGTCGCGCCGCCGAAGGTGAGGCGCTGCAAGAAGAAGAACCCGGCCTTGCCGGGCAGCCAGGGATCGACGTCGCCGACACCGGCGATCGGATAGTATTCCAGGACCGTGCGCATCACGGCGGCGTTGTACGCGTTCAACCAGTACGCCAGCGCATGCGCCCGGGTCGGAAACAGCGCCGGGCTCGAATCGGGGCTGTAGGCCGCGACCAGATCGTAGTACCAATCGAGGTCCGCGCGGTGCGCCTGTAACGATCCGTAGTCCACGCGCCCGCGGTCATCGACGAAGCGTTGCAGAACGCGATCGAAGGCCGCGTGCGAGAAGGTGTCGGGCTGCGGTCCCAGCCGAGCCGCCGGCACGTTCGGCCGAATCGCCGTGCAAGCGCTCAGCGCGGACAGCAGAATGCCAGCGGCCGCAGCGCTCAACCTCGCAGGCCGCATTGGAGCGCGCATGCCGTGGCTGATACACAGTTCAGCGGTCGCAGCAAATCACCGCCCCCGTACGCACTCGCGACGCCGGGTTGCACGCTCTTGTCACCGCGGGTACCAATCGAATATGCGCGGAGGCCGGGCGGGGCGGGCAGCACTGGTGGCGCTCTTGTGCGGCCTGACGGCCGCGGCGGCGTCGGCGGCGGTCGCCTGGCGAGAGGAATTTCGCGCCATGCCTGAGGGCTGGGAGCTGCGCACGAAGCCCGGCACCAAAGCGACCAAGTTCACCGTCGACCCCGACGCGGCGGACGGCACGGGTGCGCTGGTAATCGAGTCCGAGAACGCTAGCGGCACCTTCGCCACGCAGCTCAAGAGCGTGAACCTGGCCCGCACGCCGATCCTGCGCTGGCGCTGGCGCGTACTCGATTTCCCGCGCGACGGCGACGGGCGGGTGCCCGAACGCGACGATCAGGCGATAGCGATTTACGTCAGCAGCGGTGGCCGGCTGAACCAACGCTCGGTGGCATACCGGTGGGAGACCAAGACGCCGGTCGGCGAAGAGGGCGACGCGTCGTACGTCGGTGGCATCGTGAAGGTGCATTGGATCGTGCTGCGCAACGAAGACGACGGGTCCGGCGTGTTCTACCTCGAGAAGCGGAACGTCGCCGAGGACTTCCAGCGCGCCTTCGGTTTCGTACCCGACAAGCCGATCATCGCGGTGAGCGCCAACACCCAGTACACGAACTCGTATTCCCTCGCCGAGCTTGACTGGATCGAGATCACCTCTGCTCCCGAGGCGCCGAAGCAACGCTAGCGCGTCTGCGTGTGCCCGCAGTTCCGTCCCAAACGGACGAACGCGCAGAATGCACTTTGCAGCGCTGTCGCCTGTGGCGTAGCCGCCGGACTCGTGGCGGCTACATTGCAAATTGATCTCGGATGAAGAGGTGCGCGCCGCGCCCCCACCCGGGCGGCGGCGGCATCGGAAATTGCGCCGCGCGTGTGGATGCACACGCCCATCCGGTGCGCAGCACAGCGGTGCCGCACGCCGCCTCGAATCGTCGCCGCGCGCGTACCGCATACCCGCCTGACAGCGCTCGCGGCGCAATTGCCGTGTTGACGTCACCGGGTCGCCTTCAATAATGCACCGCACACGTAAGGCGAGCGCGAGCAAAGGCCCATGCGGGACAAAAAGAGCGATGAAGCACATAGAGTGATCGTGCAGCCCGACCAGGGCGTCCAGCCGGTCATCGAGCTGATCGACAGCGCGCGACACACGCTGCGCATGAAGCAGTTCACCCTTACCGACCCGGACGTCATGACCGCGCTGCAGCGCGCGCACGCGCGGGGCGTCAACGTGCGCGTGATGCTGAATCCACACCGCTCCTCTGGCGATCGGGCCAATGACGAGTCCTTCGCGGCGCTCAAGCGCGCCGGCCTGAAGATCGAGTGGACGAGCCCGGCGTTTGCCGTCACGCACGAAAAGTCGCTGATCGTCGATGACGGGCTGGCCCTGGTCGCCACGTTCAATTTGGCGACCAAATACTTCACCGAGACCCGGGACTACGGCATCGTCACCACCGCGCCGCGCGAGGTGGAGCAAGTCGTGGCGGGCTTCGAAGCCGACTGGCATCGCAAGCCGTTCGCGCCCGACCCGGGTTCAGGGCTGCTCTGGAGCTCGAACAACTCCCGCCAGCTGATGGCCTGGTTCATCGACGCGGCGAAGGAGGAGCTGGTCATCCAGCATCCGAAGTTCGTGGACGCGACGATCGTGGAACGCATCGCCGCGGCGCGCCACCGCGGGGTCAAAGTCGACCTCCTCTGCGGCGGCAAGCACGGCATCAGCGAGTGGGATGTGCTCGACACGTTCGCCTCGCTGCGCCTGCTGGAGCGTGCCGGGATCAAGATACGGCGGCAGAAGCACCTCAAGCTCCACGCCAAGCTGCTCATCGCCGACAACAAGCGGGCGCTGGTGGGATCGATGAACATCGACCGCAGCGCGTTCGACCTGCGCCGCGAGCTGGGCGTGGTCACGGACGAGATCCACGCGCTCAAACACCTCCGGAAGGTCTTCGATCAGGACTGGCACGAAGCCAAGCCGTACGAAGCACCGGACCCACTGCAGCCCCACACGCATCACGAGGGCGAGTTGCCGGACGACCCGCACTTCACGCATGAATGACGCGCCGCGCGCCGCCGCGGCGCCGACCCTGTCCGAATTGGCGGCCTGTTTCCTCCAGATCGCGCTTTCGAGCTTCGGCGGCGGCCTGTCCGCCTGGACGCGCCGCCTGGTGGTGGAGCAGCGCGGCTGGATGACGGACGAGCAGTTCCTCAGCGCGCTCACGATCGCGCGCCTCTTTCCGGGCCCGAATCAGGTCAACCTGGCGATCTTCATCGGCGTCCACTTTCGCGGACTGAGCGGGGCGCTGGCGGCGCTCGTCGGTCTGCTCGCGGTGCCGCTCGCGATTCTGCTGGTCCTCGGGTACGCCTACTTCCACTTTCACACCGAGCCGGCGCTGCGCGCGACGCTCACCGGTGTGGTCGCGGCGGCCGCCGGCATGGCACTGTCGATGGGCTTCAAAATCGTCGGCAACTATCTGCACCAGCCCGACGCGGTGGTGTTCGCCGCCGCCGCGTTCGTCGCCGTCAGCTTCCTGCACCTGCACCTGGCGGTCGTGGTGCTGGTCCTGGCGCCGCTCGCCATGCTCTGGTTCTGGCCCCGCGGCCGCCGTCGCTCGGAGGACCTGTGAGCGAGTGGTCGACGCTGGCGCGCATTGCCGTGGTGTTCGGATCGCTGTCGCTGGTCTCGGTCGGCGGCGGCAACACCGTCCTGCCCTCGGTCCACCGCGCCGCCGTACACGACAACCACTGGATGGAAGACCGCCAGTTCGCGGACATCTACGCGATCGCTGAGGCGGCGCCCGGGCCGAGCTCGATGATCGTCAGCCTGGTCGGATTGAAAGCCGGTGGCGTGCTGGGCGCGCTGGTCGCGGTAGTGGCCATTCTCGGGCCCTCCAGCGCACTCATGTACGCCGCCAGCCGCACTTGGGAGCGCTTCCGCGATGCCGACTGGCGGATCGCATTCGAGCGCGGCATGGGACCGGTCACCCTGGGGCTGTTGTTCGCGAGCGGTCTCACGGTGGTGCGTTCCGCCGATCAGGGACTGGTGGCGTACGCGATCACCGCCGTGACCTGCTACGCGATGGTCCGCACGAAGATCTCGCCGCTGGTGCTGATGGCCGCCGCGGGCGTGCTCGGCGCGTTCGGTTTGGTGAAATAGTGACGGATGCTCGCCGCGGCACCTGTGGCCGCTCGGCATCGTGCAGCACTGCCCAGGCGGCTTGGCGCGGCAATCACAAGCACAACGCGAACCGATTCGGCGCCGTCCGCGCCGCGGTGCGGCCACAGGTTGCCGCGGCGACATCTGAAGCGGTAAGCCGTCGTGCAGCGAGCCGCGAATCAGGTATCCTGTCCGCATGCACGAGGTACCCACCAGCAGCGATCATGTAGGCGGTGGCGATGAACCCCCGCCGCCTCCCGTTCCCGAGCCGCCGTTCGCCGAGCGGGCGCGCACACTCGTGCACCTCGGTCGAACCGGTGCGCTATCGACGCGGTTGCAAAAGCACGACGGGTATCCGTTCACATCCGTCGCGCCGTATGGCGTCGATGGCAGCGGACAGCCGACGCTGCTGATCAGCCGCCTGGCCGTGCACACGCAGAACCTACTGGCCGATTCGCGCGCGAGTTTATTGGTCACGCAGCCGGGCTGGCGAGAGGATCCGCTCGCCGGCGCGCGCGTCACACTGGTCGGCCGCGTCGCACCCGTCCCGGAGGCTGAACGCGCCGCGGTGCGCGAGAACTATCTGGCCCGTCAGGAGACGGCGCGATACTGGGTCGACTTCGGCGACTTCGCCTTCTATCGCCTCGCAGTGGACGATCTCTATTACGTCGCCGGGTTCGGAGCGATGGGGTGGGTGGACGCGAGCGCCTACCGCGCCGCCGCGCCGGATCCGTTGGCCGAGCACGCCGCCGGCATTCTCGAGCACATGAACGCAGACCACGCCGACGCGCTCGTCCAGTACTGCCGGGTGTTCGCCGGCATCGCCGCCGAGTCCGCCACGATGACGGGCATCGATCGTATGGGTTTTCGCGTCCGCGCCTGCATCGCCGGCCGCCTGCAAGGGCTGCGCATCAATTTCCCGCGCGACGTCCGCACGCCGTTCGACGCGCGCGCGGTGTTGGTGGAGATGGTGCGGCAGGCCCGGGAACGCCTGGGCTGAGCAGCCGGTACGTGGCTCTCGCCTAACGGCGAACAGCTTCACCGTGAACAGCCCACACGCACGGTACTCCGGTGCACCGGGCAGCTCCGCTACCCGCGCGCGTGCCGCGAATCCTGACCGTGCCGAGCCGGTCCGTCGCCTCTGCGACTCGCTCAT
Source organism: Binatia bacterium (assembly GCA_050176585.1). Classification (GTDB taxonomy): domain Bacteria; phylum Desulfobacterota; class Binatia; order HRBIN30; family CADEER01; genus CAYYWP01. Next base: position 273,635 of record JBFXHX010000001.1, on the reverse strand, counting down.
CCTGGCCGACAGGGCTTCCGGGTCCACCTCGGCAAACCCGGAGAATCCCCATTTTGTCGTACGCTTCGCGGATCTTCGGACCCCGGGGACCGATGTCGCGAATGCTGGGCAGCCGCGCGCGGAAAGCCGCGGAGAGCTTGCGACTGCTCGACGTGGCGCACGCATTCATCCGCGAGTAGAGCGAGCGCGTCCCAGACCTCGTGCGCGAGGAAGCGCTCGCGCATCAGGTAGCGGACTTCGACGGCGAACTCCTCGCGCGCGTGGCGCTCGGCGTACGTGATCTGCGGGCAATGGTCGCGCAGTGCGAGGCGGCCGAAGCGACGTGGCGCGCCTCGTCCATGACCTGCGTGGCGGCGTAGAACTTGGCGTAAAACCCGGCGTCGATGCTCGGCACCTGCTGGACGATCTCCGCCGCGCAGGCCAGGGCGCCCTGCTCGCCGTGCAGGAATCGCGAGAGCTGCCGCGCCTGGAGTGCCGGCGGACGTTCGCCCGCTCACGCGCGGTGGACCGGTTCCACACCGCGGAGCGGAAGATCGGCACCGCCTCGCCCGGGAGCTATTGCGGATTCCGGGGTCGAGATCCTGCGTCCGGTCGATGCGCGTGTTGGTGTTCCACTGCGGAGCCTCGCCCTTCTCGTACAGCTTCAGCAGGGCGTCCGGCCGTCGGTGTTTCCCAGCCGAACGTCGTGGCGGAGGTCGTGCCGACATCCCACACGATCGCGTCGGCCGGCCGGGCGTAACGGCTCTCGCTCGTCAGCTCGCCCTCCCTGGTGCCGCCACCGGCGCGTGGATTGACCATAACCGCGCGCCGGCGGCCCGGCGCCACGGTATTCCGCTCAACGTCGCCACGCAGTCGCGATCCACGTCGCCGAGTCCATCCGCACGCCGCGCGCCGTCGCGAACGGCACCAGCGCCGCGCGAATGGCGGCGATCACGCGCGGCCGGAGCGCGGGGTTTCCGGCTTCCTCCAGCAAGCGCGAGGTCGGGCCAATCCGCATCACGTAATCGACCGCCGTATCGAGGTCGCCACCGCCGCCGAGGGTGAGCATCATGCGCACGGGCTCGAGCGCGACGTTCACAAACCCAGCGCGGGTCAGAATTCCGCGCACGCGCTCCGGATCGGCGAAGGCGAACGGCCCCGGCGCGGTCGCCGGCGGCGGAGGCGACGGCGCCGGCACGTGCTGGAGCGCCGCGTCCAGCGGCACCGTCATCCACGGGTTGTCCTGCGGCGATTGCCAGCAGATGAAGGCCAGCCGACCTCCCCGCTTGAGCGCGCGAATCAGGTTGGCGAAGGCGGCGTCCGGATCGGCGAAGAACATGACGCCAAAGCGCGAGTAGAGCAGGTCGAACGCTTCTGGCGCAAAGGCATGCGTCTGCGCGTCGGCGAGCTCGAAACGCAAGTCGACACCCGGCACCGGGGACTGAGCGGCGGCGCGTTCGAGCATCGGCGCCGACACGTCGATCCCGGTCACCGCCCCGCCGGGTGCGACGCGGCGCGCGAGCTCCAGCGTAGCTTCGCCACATCCACAGCCCACGTCGAGCGCACGCTCGCCCGGCCGCGGATTGGCGCGCTCCATCGCGAGGAGACCGAGTGCACGGAGCTGCTCGTCGATCAGCGCCTGAAGCGTGCTCCATTTCGGTCCGGCACTCTCGTTCCAGTACGTGATCTGTTCGGCGTTTGGTCCAGCGGCGGGCAGCGGCTTCATGGTCGCGTTCTATCCCGAAAGGCCTCATAGACGACACCCCCGGCGGCTGCGAGCGCGGCCGTATGAGGCGGCAGCGCATGGTGCTAGGACTCGGCTATGAGCTACGAGCACATATCGGTCGCCCGCGACGGCGCTGTCGCCACCATCACCATGAACCGCCCCGAGCGGCGCAACGCACTCTCCGAAGCGCACATGGGCGAGCTGATCGATGCGCTGCGCGCGGCGGGCGTGGCGCCCGAGCTGCGAGCGGTGATTTTGGCCGGCAACGGCCCGGCGTTTTGTGCCGGGCACGACCTCCGCGAGCTCCTCGATCGCGACGTCGTCGCCTACCGGCGCGTGTTCGATCGCTGCGTGGATCTGATGAGCGCGGTGCAATCGATCCCCCAACCGGTGATCGCGCAGGTGCACGGCATCGCCACTGCGGCGGGCTGCCAGCTGGTGGCTACCTGCGATCTCGCGCTGGCGAGCGAGACGGCGCAGTTCGCGACGCCCGGGGTGAACATCGGCCTGTTCTGCACCACGCCGATGGTCGCGCTCACGCGCGCCATCGGCCGTAAGCGCGCGATGGAGATGCTGCTGACCGGTGCGCCCATCGACGCACACACGGCGGCCGATTGGGGCCTCGTGAACCGCGTGGTCGCTGCCGATCGACTCTCGGCCGAGACCCGCGCCCTCGCCGAACGCATCGCGGCCGCAAGCAGCGTGGTCGTCGGCATCGGCAAGCACGCCTTCTACGCGCAGATCGATCTCGACCAGCCGAAGGCATACGCGTACGCGAAGGAGGTCATGAGCCTGAACGCGCTGGCCGCGGACGCCCAGGAGGGCATGGGCGCCTTTGTCGGCAAGCGCTCGCCGAAGTGGGGCGATCGCTAACCGCCGGAAACGCCACGGCGGGCGGGACGCGGCAATCGCTCGGCGTGTCGCGCGGCGCCAGATGCACCTATTCGATCATCAAGGCGTCCGTGTGCGCGGTCGCGCCGAAGCCCGCGCGCACGGCCCCGCCCGGCACGTAGATCAGGCCGCCGATGCTGGCCGCGCCGATGCCGTGGCGCGGCACCGGCATGGGGTCGATCGAAGTCCAGCGATCGGCCGCCGGATCGTAGATCTCCACGTGGGGGAACACCCGATCGGGGTGACTCGGGTTGACCTCGCCGCCCATTACGACGATGCGGGCGCCTAGCACGGCGGCGGCGTGGCCGCTGCGTGCCGTCGGCATGGGCGCCAGCGCTTCCCACGCATCTTCGACCGGGTCGTAGCGGTCGAGCGCGTCGCTGTTGACCATTCCGCCGCCGTCGATGCGGCCGCCGATCACGTACATGTAACCGTCCAGAGCGACCGCTGCGAGGTGATTGCGGCCGGTCGGCAGCGGCGCGAATGTTGAAGCCCATACGCCGGTGGTGGGATCGTACACCGCGTGATCGCCCACCGAACCGCCGATGCCGCTGCCACCCACGGCGTGCAAGCGGCCGTCGAGCGCGACCAGTGCGAGCGCGCCGCGCGGTGTCGGCAGCGAATCGATCGGGGCCCACGCATTCGCCCCCGGGTCATAGCGGTAGCTGTCCGCGGTGGGAGAGAACGTGTTGCGGACGAAGCCGCCCACCGCATACACGAAACCGCCCAAGGTATCGGCGCCGATGTGGTGTCGCGCGTCCGGCAACGACGCGACCGCCGACCACTCTCCGCTCTCGGTGTCGTACACCTCGACCGCCCGCGAACCCTGCACACTCGAGTTCAATCCGCCGATCACGAGCACGCGCGCGCCCAGGGCGGCAACCGCCACCTCCTGACGCGCGCCCTGCGCCAGCGGCGTCTGCGGAATCCACGTCGAGCGCGGTGTCCCCGCGGGCGGTGTCCGGGTCATCGGGGTGGAGGGCGTGCTCGTGGGCGTCGGCGTCGCGCATACGGTACCCGTCGCAATCGGCGTCGCGACGGCGCAGCGATTGGGATCGACCCGCGCGAGCACGACCTGCAGTAGATCGGCGGCGGTGACTGCGCCGTCACCGTCGGCGTCCGCGGCCGGACAGCCGCCTGTCGTGAAGATCTCCCGTGCGACCCGCTCCACCTCGGCGAGGCTGACGCCTCCGCTGGCGTCGCAGTCGCCAGGACAGCCGTGTTGATGCCCGGCGCGCGCCAGACCGGGGGTGATGAGTGTGAGTCCCAGCAGAATGCCGGCGGCCGAGCGCACCATGCGCTCCGAGCATAGACGGCGGCGAAAATGTCGCAAGCCGCGCCAGCGCGCTGCGCACTATGCTTGGCGCGCACGCGCGACGTGTGAAACGGCTTCGCCGTCTCCGCGTTTCGCGTTGAGATGGAAGGGCGGTGGTCTTACGGGACCCGCGTCTTCAACCGGTCGATCGCGTGGACGGGGGCGCCGTCGCCGGCCATCAGCTGCTTGATCGCACCGTAGACCAGCTGCTGCTGCTGCACCATGGACTTACCGGCAAATACCGGGGAGACCACCTCGAGCGCGAAGTGCCCGGGACTGCTGGCCGTCGCCTGGACTTGCGCGTTCGGAATCACGGCCAGCACGGCTTCGCGCAGCGCCTGGCAGACGTCATCCGCCGAGTTGAACATCGTCAGCGCCATTCCCGCTCCACGCCGTACGCTTCAGCTGCTCTGCTCGAGTAAGCCGCTCGACTCACTTGTACCGCGGGACGCTCGGGTCGACGTCGCGCGACCACGCATCGATACCGCCCGCCATGTTGTGGACGTTCGTGAAGCCCTTGCTGCGAAAATGCTCCGCCGCCGACTGACTGCGGCCGCCGTGATGGCAGTGCAGCACGAGCATCGTGTCCTTCGGCAGGCGCTCGACCGCCTCCACGGTGGGTTGGTCGAGCAACTTCGTACCGGGAATCGATGCCACCGCGCGTTCGTGCGGCGTGCGGACGTCGAGGAACTCGAAAGCGGCGCCGCTGTCCTGCAGGCGCTTCACCTCGGCCGGCGGGATCTGCTTGATGGCGCCCGGGGCGTTCGGATTGTCGATCTTGAACCCGGAACCCGTGGGTCCCTCGACCAGATCGATGGTAATGCCATCCGCGCGCGGTGCCGTGCCCAGGTCCATGCTCACCGAAATCCCGTTCGCTTCGGTGACGATGTCGTGCTCGCCGCGCGGTGCCACGCCCATTGACGCGTTGAAGCGCGCATCGATGCTCAGGCGCAGGTCGCTGCCCGGCGCGCGCTCGAGGTATTCGCGAATGCGGGCCGCGGCGGGATCGGTGATATGAAGGGTGGGAACCTTGCGCTCCGGTACCGGGACGCCGAGCATTTCGTGCAGCTCGCCGCTCGCGTACAGGTCGCTGATGATGTCGCAGCCGCCGACGAACTCGCCGCGCAAGTACAGCTGCGGGATCGTCGGCCACGACGAGTATTCCTTGATCGCGTCGCGAAGCTCGGGGTCGGAGAGCACGTCCACGGTGCGGTAGTCGTCGACCAGGCTGTCCAGTATCTGCACCACCTTGCCGGAAAATCCGCACTGCGGCATCGTGCGGTTGCCCTTCATGAAGAGTACGATATCTGAGCTCTTGATGGTCGATTCGATCCGTTCACGGCCGGCGTCGCTCAACATGGAATCTCCTCCGCGTGCCTGAAGTGAAACCGATTGGGCGGATAAAGACAACCGGGGGGAGTGTGTCGACCGCTTCGGCGCGTGCCGGTCCGGCGCATTAGCGCGATCGCCTGTGCGGGCCTAGACGCGAGGAGCATCCCGGGTGCACCCGGCACCGATCATCGGTTCGTGTTCGAACGCCTTGCCGCGGCCAGCGGCTCTCCGGCGCCCAGCGCTCCGGCACGCCGGCGCCGCGCGCTGAGACAGCCGGCTAGGGCCTGAGCCATGCCCGAGCTCCCGGAGGTGATGCTCTATATCGAGACGCTCGCGCCGCGCGTGGTCGGCCAGCCGCTCGACAAGATCCGGCTCGCCAGCCCCTTCGTCCTTCGCTCGGTGGACCCGCCGGCCGCCGAGCTCGAAGGCCGTCGGGTCTGCGGGCTCCGCCGCTTGGGGAAGCGGCTCGCGATGGCGCTCGAGGGCGATTGCTACGTCGTGCTCCACCTGATGATCGCCGGGCGCCTGCGTTGGGAGAAGCGCGGCGCCAAGCCGCCGGGCAAGATCGGCCTGGCCGCTTTCGACTTCCCCACCGGCACACTGCTGCTCACCGAGGCGAGCCCGAAGAAACGCGCCGCGCTACACCTGGTGCGCGGCGTCGCGGCATTGGCAACCCACGATCCCGGTGGTCTCGAGGTGCTCGAAGCGAGCGGCGGGCAATTCGCCGCCGCGTTGCGGCGCGAGAATCACACGCTCAAGCGCGCGCTGACCGACCCGCACCTGTTCAGCGGAATCGGCAACGCCTACTCGGACGAGATTCTCCACGCCGCCCGCCTTTCGCCGGTGCAGCTCACCACCAAGCTCACCGACGAGGAGGTCGCCCGGCTGCGCGACGCCGCACAGGACACGTTGCGCCATTGGCTCGCTGCCCTGCGCACCGAGTTCGCCGGCCGCGTGCCAGGCGCGGGCGAGGTCACCGCGTTCAGGCCGGGTTTCGCCGTGCACGGGCGCTTTGCCAAGCCATGCCCGGTCTGCGGCACGCCGGTGCAGCGCATCCGGTATGCCGAGAACGAGACGAACTACTGCCCCACCTGCCAGACCGGCGGGCGACTGCTGGCCGACCGCTCGCTGTCGCGGTTGCTGCGCGCCGACTGGCCGCGCACGCTCGAAGAGTTGGAGGCGGGCATGGAGCAAAAGCGCCTGCGGCGGTCCTGAGCGTCGGCTAGGCCGTGCCAGGGACGGCGGCGCATCCCCTTCGAAGGTGGTGTTGGATTGAGCGTGGCCGGCGCGTCGGTGGACATCGACGCGCACATCCGCTCCGGCGTAGCCGGCCACACCTGTGCGGCCGGCGCGCAACCGCTGCTCACGCCCGAACCAGCCGGATGCCGGTGAATTGCCAGCGCGCGTCGGGCGGAAAGAAGTTGCGATAGGTGGCGCGGATGTGATCGCGCGCGGTCGCGCAGGACCCGCCGCGCAGCACGAACTGGTTGCACATGAACTTGCCGTTGTACTCGCCGAGGGCGCCGCTGGGCGGCCGATACCCGGGATACGGCGAATACGCGCTGCGGGTCCACTCCCACACGTCGCCGAAGAGCTGCTCCGGCCGCCCGGTGACGCCGGGTGCCGCGGCCGGATGCAAGCGGCCGCTGTCGAGAAAGTTGCCGGCGATCCGCTGCGCGCTGGCGGCGGTTTCCCATTCGGCCTCAGTGGGCAGGCGGGCGCCGGCCCAGGTCGCGTACGCATCGGCCTCGTACAGGCTGACGTGGCAGACCGGCGCTTCGGGCGCGAGTGGACGCAACCCCGACAGGGTAAACTCCAGCCATTCGCCATCGCACCGCTGCCAGTAGAGCGGCGCGGTCCAGCCCCGCGCGTTCACCGTCGCCCAACCATCCGACAACCACAGCTCCGGGCGCTGGTAGCCGCCGTCAGCCATGAAGGCGGCGAACTCGCAATTGGTGACCAGCCGGGTGCCGAGGGCAAACGAATCGACGAGCTCGGCATGTCTCGGGCGCTCATTGTCGAACGCGAAGCCGTTCTCGCCGGCGCCGATCTCGCGCACCCCGCCGTCGAAGTCGCTCCACGCGTGCGGGGCTCCGCCCGCCGTCGCGGGCATCGATTCGGTGTACCCCGGGCGCAGCGGATTGCAGCCGAGGAGGTGCTTGACGTCGGTGAGAATCAGCTCCTGGTGCTGCTCCTCGTGGTGCAGGCCGAGATCGATGATCGGCGCCGCCTCGGCGGCGCGGGGCCCGCCGGCGCCCAGCAAGTCGAGCACGGCGGCGTCCACGTGGGCGCGGTATTCGAGGACCTCGTCGAGGCAAGGACGGGTCAGCAAACCGCGCTCCGGCCGCGGGTGTTGCGCGCCCACCTGCTGGTAGTACGAATTGAACAAGACGCGAAAGTCGGGATGAAACGCGCGATAGCCGGCATGCGGTTCCAGCACGAACGTTTCGAAGAACCAGCTCGTGTGCGCCAGGTGCCATTTCGTCGGACTGGCATCCGGCATCGATTGCGCCTGGCAGTCCTCCGCCGATAGCGGCGCGCGCAGCCGCTCTGTCATCTCGCGCACGGCGCGGTAGCGGAGCGCCAGGTCCACCGCTGACGCAGGCATACCCTGCAATCCCTAGCACGAATACCGCCGCGCGGGAGCCCGCGCGTGCAACATTTCGCTGCGGCGTGTTTCCTTGCCGCCCCCCCGGGTTTCCTGCTACCGCGCGAGCGTCCGCCTACACCGGCGGACACCGGGCGAGCAGGAGGCGGATCGATGGCGCCCAACGGCACTCCGGCATGGAAGCGCGCGGTCGCGGGATTCGCGGCGCAGCGCTGGGGGACCTGGCTTTTTCTTCACGTCATCCCGCCCATCGATCGCGCGCTGATGGGCGCCAGCCGCGGCCGTCTGAAGGTCGCGATGGGTTACAACATGTGCCTGCTCGAGACCGTCGGCGCGCGCAGCGGCGCCATCCGCGCGACGCCGCTGCTCTATATCGAAGACGGAGAGCGACTCGTGCTGATCGCGTCCAAAGGCGGTGCACTGGTGCACCCGGACTGGTGGCGCAACCTGCGCGCGACGCCGCGCGCAGTGGTGACGTTCAAAGGACGGCGCGCCGCGTACGCCGCTCACGAAGCCGAGGGCGCCGAGCGGGAGCGCTTGTGGGCCCGCGCAGTCGAGTACTATCCCGGCTACGCCACCTACCAGCGCCGCGCCGCCGCGCGGCGGATCCCGGTGGTGGTGCTCACGCCGGAGGCCGGCGCGGCGAGCCGTGCCGGCGGCTGAATCGGGCCCGCGGCGCGATCAATCCGCCGCACCGACGTGCTGGCGGCGGTAGGCGTCCACCGCTTGCAGATACCCGGCGACGTAGGCGGGTTGGCCGTCCGTGCGGATCATGGAGCCATTGTCGAGCGTGATCGTCAGCGGCAGGCCCGCGGTCTCCTGCGCGCGCAGCGCCGCATCCTGGATCTCAGCGACCAGCCCGTACGTCACCGGAAAACAGTTGGGCACGCATGGGTCGGGCACGCGCGCGACCGTGAACGGCAAGGCGGTCCCGTCGCTGAGCGTCACGCTCGCGTACTGCGTCGCTCCCTGGATGAAATTCGACTGGAAGAGCACGAAATGCTCGAGCGCGCCACTCTGCCGATCCAGGACCCCGAAGAGATAGCCGATGCGGATGCGTTCGACCTTGCCGAGCTTCAGGCCCACTTCCTTGCCGGCCGCGCTCAGATCGATGATCTTGCTGCTTTCGATCGGCGGCGCTTGAAACACGACCTCGCCCTCGCGGAAGGTGACCTGCACGGCTCGCGCTACCTCGTCCGGCGTCACCTGCCGCAGGTCGCGGGCCTGTCCGGCGATCATCGTCTGCTTCTGCTCGTACCGCGGCGCGCACGCGGCGAGGGCCACGAGCGCGAACGCGAGGGCTGAACGGCCGGGCGACATGCGAGTGGTCTCTTGTCATCGGCCGCACATGGCCGCAACCCGAGCGCGTGCGACACCGGCACGTCCGGGCGCATCGAGCGCTACTTGGATCCCGCGCGCCGTGCCGGCTACGTATGCCACGTGCTCACGTGCATCGGCCGTCTCGCCATCTCGGCCGCCAGCTTGCTAGCGGTGGTACCGGTGCCGCGCTTTGCCGATCGGTTCGTGTACTTCCCCACCCGCGCGCACGATGGCGGCACGCCGGCGGCGCTCGGGCTGCCGTACGAAGACGTCGAGCTGATCGCCGCCGACGGCGTTCGCCTGCACGCCTGGTGGGTGCCCGCTGCCGCTGCGCAGCGCACCGTGTTGTTGCTGCACGGCAACGCGGGCAACGTCAGCCATCGGCTCGACAAGCTCGCGGTATTGAACGAGCTCGACGCCAACGCGCTGCTGCTCGACTATCGCGGTTACGGGCGCAGCGAAGGCACACCGGACGAAGCTGGCACGTACCGGGATGCCGAGGCGGCCTACGACTGGCTGCGCGGGCGCGGCGTCGCGCCGCCCGCGATCATCGCCTACGGCGAATCGCTGGGCGGGCCCATCGCCGTCCACCTCGCCGCCCAGCGCCCGCTCGGCGGCGTGGTACTGGAGAGCGCCCCGAGCAGCATCGCCGGCGTCGCGCGGCATCACTATCCCTGGCTGCCCGTCCAACTGCTGCTCTCCAACCGGTACGATGCGCTCGCCAAGATCGGCCAGGTGCGCGCACCGATGCTGATCCTGCACAGTCCGGACGATGAAATCGTGCCCTTCGCGATGGCCGAGGCGCTGCAGGGTGCCGCCGCAGCGCCGGTGCGGCTGGTGCGGCTGTCCGGCCACCACAACGATGCGTTCATCGCCGCCGCCGAGGTGTACCGCGCGGCGTTGCGGGACTTCTTCGAGCGCGCGCGCAATCCCCTCCCAATGTAGCCTGTGGCCGCGCGGCATCGCGGAGCGATGCCCGGCGGCAGGGCGTGGCCACCTTCGGCGCCCACCCGACGGTTATCGGCTCCCGTATCACCGCCGCGGCCGGCGCTCCGCGCCGCCAGGCCGGCACAGGTCCGCCACTACACCGGAGCCTACGCCTTCGATTCGAACCGCTCGCGGATCAGCAACAGGACGCTGGTGTAGAGGTGTTCACCGGCGTCGTCGCGCACGATGAAAAACGGGGCGACGTTGACGCCATGGCGGGCGGCGAGTTGCGCGCCCGGACTGTTCGGGTCGCCCTCCGTGGCCACCGCTACCTCATCGATGCGATTCCAGAGCCCACGCCCCATCAGCTGATCCATGGCCTGCTCGCACTTGCGGCAGTCATGGCCGTTGCGCAGCACCTTCTTCACCATCGTGACGTGCATCGGCCAACTGTACTCTCCGCCGGTTCACAATGCAGCCCTGCGGATGCGCACATGATCAAAGGGTTACGGCGTTCGGGGTCACCGTGTTAGGGATGGACGCCGTTTGGCTGCCGTCTCTTGCGCTGTTGAATCGAGGATACCGTCCGAGCGTACCGAGCGGACTGCTCGTGTGCGCTCCGCTCTGACCCCTTAACCCCGAACACCACCCCCTTGACCCGCGTCTACTTCGACCTGCTGCGCACTTGCCACTGCGCCGGCATGGATCGCCTGACGGGTGTGGCTCTGTGGTGGATGGCGGTGCGCCCCTGCGTGTTCCCGATGACCGCGATCGCGGTCCTCATCGGCGTGCTGCTGGCAGCCCGCGACCGCGGGTTTGGTGCCGCCGAGCTGGCGATCGCCGCGCTGGTGCTGATCGGCGCCGTGGGCGCGCACGCCGGCAACAATCTGTTGAACGACTACATCGACGTGCGGGAGGGCGTGGATCGCACCGGATCCTTCCGCACCGCGTACGCCCCGCACCCGATCCTGTCCGGACAGCTCACCACGCGCCAGGTATTGCGCGGCGCGGTGGCGCTGCATGCGCTCGACCTCGCGATTCTCGCGGTGTTGGTCGCGGCGGTGGGTTGGGGCGTCGCCGCGTTCGCCGTCGCCGGTTTGTCATTGTCGGTGGCGTATGTGGCGCCGCCCTTTTCGTTCAAGCGGATGGGGCTAGGCGAGATCACCGCCGCGGTCGTGTGGGGGCCGCTGATGATCGCGGGCGCCTACTATGCGCTGCGCGGCGCCGCGCCGCCACAGGTGTGGCTGCAGTCGCTGCCGTACGGCATGCTGGTCGGCGCCGTGCTGGTCGGCAAGCACCTCGACAAGCTCGAGCAGGATCGCGCGGCGGGAGTGGGCACGTTGCCCGTGCGCTTGGGCGCGGAGCGCGCGCGCCGGTTGGTGGTGCTCCTGGCTCACCTCTTTCTCCTCTCCAGCGCCGCGCTCGTGATCGGCGGCGCGCTCGGTCCCTGGGTGCTGCTCACGCTGCTCGCACTGCCGCGGCTGCGCCTCCTGCACATCGCGTACGCGAACGACCGGCCGGCCGTGCCGCCGAAGGGCTATCCGGTCTGGCCGCTCTGGTACGTCGCCTTCGCGATGTCGTTCACACGCACCGCGGGCGGGTTATTCGTCCTCGGGCTATTCCTCGATGCGGCTCGTCTCTGAGCGCAGACGACCCGGCGTGCTGCGCCGCAGCCGGCCGACGATCGCGTCGGCGAGGGCCTCGTAGATGCCCACCGGACACACCAGGCGCGAGCCGTGATACGCGAGCACGGTCGAGGCGAGCAGCGGCAGGAGCAGATACCGCGCGTTGGTCATCTCGACCAGAATGATCGCGGCGGTGAGCGGGCTCTGCACGACGCCGGCAAAGTACGCCGCCATGGTGAGGAGCACGATGTCCTGCGGCGTGACGCCGACGGCGAACGCCGCGATCAATTGTCCGAGGCCGGCGCCGACCGACAGGCTCGGCGCGAAGAGCCCGCCCGGGATGCCGCTGATCAACGCCAGAAACGACGCGCTCGCTTTCGCGAGCGGGTAGAAGCCCGGCACAGATTCGCCGCGCAAGATCGCCCGCACCTCTGGATCGCCGCCGCCGTAGGTCATCCCATCGCTGATCAGCGCCAGCACGGCGAGGCCGAGCCCGAGCGCGGCAGCGACCGCGTAGGGGCAGCGGCGATTCAGGCGTGACACGCGCGGCGTCGCTACGGCGACGGCGCGCGCAAAGATGCCGCCCAGCAGACCGCCGCCGAGCCCGATGAACGGCACCCAGAGCCAGACTCGCGGCGCATGCCGAACCGCCCCGACATCGCCATAGAACAGGTACCAGCCGAGCACGGCCAGACAGACGAGACACGCGACCAGCGCGGTGCGCACGATCACGCTGGCGTTTTCCTTCTGAAAGCCCCGACCGATCTCCTCGATCGCGAAGATGATGCCGGCGACGGGCGCGTTGAACGCAGCGGCGATTCCGCCCGCACCGCCGGCGAGGATGAGGCCGCGTTCGACGAACTGCGGCGAAAAGGTCGCGACGCGAGTGGCAACGTGCAGGCAGCACGCGGCGACGTGCACGGTGGGCCCCTCGCGCCCGACGGTGGCGCCGGCGAACAACGCCAACGTGAGCAGCAGCAGCTTGCCGATGAGGATGCGCACCGAGAGCAGGTGGCTGCGCTCGGGGCCTGGAGCGAGCTTGAGCGCGGCGATCGCCTGCGGAATGCCCGTGCCCTCGGTGCCCGGAAACACGCGATCGCGCAGCCGCATGATGACGATCATGCCGATCCAGAGCAGCAGCGCGCCCAGGAGCGGGGAGTGCTCGCGCAGCTGGGCCGCGAAGCTCAGCGACCACCGCTCCGCGAAGATGAACCAGAGCGCGCCCGCGCCGGCCGCCAGCGCCGCGACGAGCCACACGAACTGGCGCCACACTGCCGCGAGGGGCGGAACGCGCATGGCGGGACGAGATGACGGATTCGGGATGTCACCGCAAGCGCGCCGGCGATGCGCGACCATGCGGGGGCGAGTCAGCCAACTGCCCAGCGCGATTTTTTCGCCGCCCCGCGCAGCCAAACGCGCAAGACGATGCTATGCTTTGGGCTGGAGACGCGATTCGGGCGAGGCCGGCTGCGCGTCCCCATCGTTGTTCTGTCGCGGCGCTCGACGTTGGTGGCCGCCCGGTGCGGCCGTTTTCGATGATCGGCGTGGATCACCTGCGGAGCATGCCCGCATTGCAGGAGCCGCGTGACGCGGTTTGCGGCGCCGATGTGCCTCCTCGACAGCTTGCCGCTCCCGCGCACGCGGTCCAGCGGGTGGAAACTAGCCGGAGTCGGGCGCACGGCGGCCTCGCGTCCGAGCGCCGGCAGCGCGTGCGCTGCGCTCGCGCACGACGGAGTCCAACATGGCCAAAGACCAACTCGCCACTTATTTGAACGATCATCTCGCCGGCTCAGTCGTCGCCATCGAGCTGATGGAGCATCTGGAGGCGGCGCATGCCCACTCGCCCATCGGGCGCGCTGTCGGCGAGGTCCGCGGCGAGGTGATCGCGGACCGCCAGGCGCTCGAATCTTTGATGACCCATCTGCAGATCCCCGAGAGCCGCACGCGGAAAGCGACCGCATGGGTGACGGAAAAACTCACCGAGCTGAAGCTGCGGGTGGACGATCCCGCAGCCGGCGCGCTGCGGCTCCTCGAAGCGCTCGAGGCCATCTCGCTCGGAATCGAGGGGAAACGCTCGCTGTGGCTGGCCTTGTCCGCAGCCAGCGAGGGGACGCCCGCGCTGGCCACGCTGGATTACGAGCGCTTGATACGGCGCGCCGAGGAGCAGCGGAGCATCATCGAAGTCATGCGGATCGGCGCGGCGCGGGCTGCCCTCTGCCTGTAATCGGCGCGTTCTCCGCAGCCGCGCGCTGATGCAGCCGCGGCAACCTGTGCCGCGGCTGCATCAGATAGTGCGATCGTGGCCGGACATCTCCCCGCCGGGCTTGAAACCTCCGGCTCGCCCGCTATGAATCTTGTGGCGCGGCGCATGCCGGTCGATCGGCCGCGTGCTGCGAACTGGTCGTGGCTGATGAAATGCGTGTTCACATCGCCGGATCCGCTGATGGTCGAGCAGGTGCGCACGGCGTTGGAGAGCGTCGGCGTCGATTGTGTCGTGCAGCGGAGCCATCTCCGGCCGCTCGCCGGGACGGTTCCCTTCACCGAGTGCTGGCCGGAGGTGTGGATCGTCGACGACGAACAGTCCGCCGCAGCGGAAGCGCTGGTGCGGCGGCGCGACACGCCGGAACGGGATGGCGGCGCGTGGGCGTGCGGCGTGTGCGGCCAGAAGCTCGGCAAACAGTTCACGGCTTGCTGGCGGTGCGAGGGGCGCAGCGCGCACGCGGTCGAACTCGAGGAACGGCGCCGGATCGGCGCCGCGTATCCGCGGATCGTGCTCTGGTTGGTGCTCGCCTGTCTGACCGGCGGCGTCTATGCGGTGCTGCGTACACAATTGGGCACCGCGCCATGAGCGCGCCGCCGAGTCCGCCGCTCGGGCGCGCACCGCACCTCCCGCGCCGCGCGCGGTGATACGCGCGACATCCGGCGCCCATCATGGCCGTCCGCACCGTTCGACTCGGCACGCTGCGCAACCCGGGTGAGGGCCTGCGGATCGGGACGGTGCGGCGGCCGCCGCGCGGCGTCGCGAAGAAAGACTACGCGGCGCGCGACTACTTCGACGTGTGGCTGCCGGAGCTCGCTCCGAGCGCGCCCCTCGTGTCGTGGGCGCTATCCGAGCCGTTCACGCCCGAGCGCTGGAGCACCTACGTGCGGCGCTATCGGCGCGAGATGCTGGAGCCTCCGACTCAGCGGCTGATCGCGCTGCTGGCGGCGATGTCGGCGCACACCAACTTCTCGGTCGGGTGCTACTGCGCGGACGAGACGCGATGTCACCGCTCGCTGCTGTACGAGTTCTTGATCGAGCACGGCGCGAAGGTCGCCTGACCCGACATTCGCCCAGCGCTTCGGGCGTCATGCAGGCGGCGCGGCAGCGGCCGGCCGGCAGCGGCGGCTTGCAGGGCCGGCAGCCGCGTTGTTATGCGCCGCATCCGAACGACGTGGCCGAGGAGCGCAGAGCAGATGGACAACAAGGTACTCGCCGTGGCGATCACCATCGCCTTCAGTCTCCTCGGCGTGCTGGGGGATTATTTTTTGAAGCTCGCAAGCGCGCACGAGCATTCGCTTCGCTCGCCCTGGTTCTACATCGGCTTCGCCGTGTACTCCTCGACCGCCTTCGGGTGGGTGTTCGTGATGAAGCATCTCAAGCTCGCCACCATCGGCGTGGTGTATTCCGTGTCGATGATCGTGCTGCTGACCGCGATCGGCGTGTTGTTCTTCTCGGAATCGCTGAGCGCGTATGAAGTCGTCGGTGTGATGCTCGCGCTCGCATCGCTGGCTCTCCTGGTTCGCTTCGCCTGAGCCGCCAAAGCCCGCATCCGGGCATTCCATCAGCGCACGGCGCTCCGCATTCCGAGGTCTCCCGCGGCTTGACGGCGCACCCCGGGCCGGAGCAAGACGGCATGCCTAGACGGGAGGTGGCAAATGGCCGATGCCAATCGACCCAGTCTCTACGAGCGCCTCGGCGGCGTGTACAGCATCGCGGCCGTGGTCGACGATTTCGTCGACCGCATCATGGCCGACCCGCGACTGAACGCGAATCCGCGGGTCGATGAAGCGCATCACCGCGTGCCGCCGGCGGGGTTCAAATATCTGGTGACCGAGTTGGTCTGTCAGGCGACGGGTGGGCCGCAGCGATATACCGGACGCACGATGCGCGCATCGCACGAGCATCTCCGCATCACCGCGGATGAGTGGCGGGCTTTCCTCGAGGACTTGCAACAGACCCTCGAGACTTTCGCCGTGCCGCCCGCCGAGCAAGCGGAGCTGAACGCCATCGTGGAGAGCACGCGCGCCGACATCGTGATCTGAGCCCGTCCGCACCTTGCCGCATACGCAGAGACGGAGGACATCCGCGCGGCCTTCGCGCTTCTCGGCCGCCGCAGAGGGATCTAGTTCGCCATGTATCGAGGCGGGGGAGCTGCCTCGAGGGGGTTCGAGCATGACGCGATTCGGTCCGTCGTTTGCAGCGGTGGTCATGGGCGCGTGGGCAACTGCGGCGCTCGGAGAGCAAGGGTGGACCGTGAGCATCTGCCGCGGCCAGACCGAAGCCGCGCAGATGAACATCACGGTCGGCGATGGCACCAGTGGTCACGAGTTGGTCCATTGGCGCAGCGACAACCGCCAGACCACGTTCGCGGTGCCAGGCCCTTTGGGCAATGCGGAGAAATTGACCGTCGAGATCGACTCCATGCCCCCGGACGGCAAGGCGACCGCCTGCGTGCTGTGGCGCGGCACGCCGGCGAAGACGATGAAGTTCACCGATCAGCTCACGGCCACGGTGGCGAAGACGGATCGGGACAACTCGTGTCCATGCAAATGATGTCCACTCCGGTGTAGCCGCCAGGCCGCCCGTGAACGCGCGAAGGCGCGAAGGCGTTCATGACTTCGCGTCTCCGCATTCGCGGTGAAAATTGTCGCGGTCGTCCGCAGGTCAGACTGCTTTCTCCGCGAACGCCTCCGCCAGGTTGAGGGCGTGATTCCGAATGCGGCGCATCGCCTGGAGGATGTCGTTGAAAAAGATACCGCCCGTTGGCGAGGTGCGCTGGGCGGCCAGCCGCTGCAGGTTGGCGTCGCGCAGTCCATCGGCTTCGGCGGCCAGGTATTCGCCTTTCGCGGCGATGGCACTGAGCCAGTTGCTCTCCTTGCGGCGGATGCGGTCGACGATGTCCTCGTAGAACGCGATCGTGCGGTCGAAATAGGCCTGCAACTCGCCGAGCGCCGTCGCATCGATCGTGGCGCCGCGGCGCACGAGGCGCCGGCGGTAGTTGGCCAGCCGCTCGCAGTAATCGGCGATGCTCTCGAGCTCACCGGCGGCGCGGACGACGGCGCGGCACTCGTCGCTCTGCGCGACGCTGAGCGTGCCCGCCATCACCCGCGACATGAAGATCGTCACCTCGTGCTGGACGACATCGGTCGTCTTTTCGCGCTCGAGAATGCGGCGGCGCAGCTCACCGCGCGGCGTGTGCAGATCGTCGAGCAGCTCGCGCGTCAACCGGAGCGCCTCGCCGGTGCGCGCGGCCATGCTCAACACCTCCAGGCGACATTCCTCGATCGCCAGCGCCGGCGACTCGACTACGGTCTGCCGCGGGTAGTGCAACGCGGCTCGCTCGCGCGATCCCGCACCGATCAGGCGCTGGGTGGCGCGGATGATCGGCGTCAGCAGCGGCCACGCCAGCGCGCCGAGCACCAGATTGAACGCGGTGTGCGCGAGCGCCACTTGCGCGGGGCTGGCGAGCAACGCGCCACCTGGATCGCGGGCGGCGCCGGGCACGAGCCCGATCGCGGCGGCACAGTACGGAAAGCCGGCGAGCAGCACCAGTACCGTGACACCATTCAGCAGCGTGTGCACCAGCGCGGCGCGGCGGCCGTCGGCGATGGTCGGCGCAGCGGCGCGGTGCACGTTCACGCAGCTCCCCAGGTTCGCGCCCATTACGAGCGCCAGCGCGCCGTCGATGGTCAGCGCACCGGCCGCCGCCAGCGCGATCACTGCGCCGATGAAGGTCGTCGCCGAGCGCAGGATGGCGGTGGCGAGCGCCGCCGCCAGCACTGCGGCGAGCCGGGCGGCGGCGCCGGCCGGCTGCGGAACCCAGGCCGGGAGCATACCCGCACCGCCCGCCTCCCAGCCGGTGGTCAGCCACTGGAGTGCGACGAACAACATGCCAACGCCCATTGCCAGCGCGCCGGCAAACCGCGTGCGCTCGGCGGTTGCGAGCAGATGGACGATCGCGCCCGCCCCCAGCAAGCCGACCCCGAGGCTGCCGGGGCGCAGGGCGAAGAGCCACGCGCCGGTGGTCGCGCCGAGATTGGCGCCCACGAGCACGCCGGCCGCCTGCGGCAGGGTGAGCAAGCCGGCATTCACGAAGCTGACGATTATCACCGCGGCGGCCGCGGCAGACTGCGTGATCAGCCCGGTGGCCAAGCCGGTCGCGAACTGGTCGCGCCGGCCGCCGCTCGCGCCGCCGATGCGGCGGCGCAACTGATCGCCGGCGAGCACTTGCAGCGCATCTGACACGACCCGCAGGCCGTACGGCAACAGGCCGAGGCCGCCCGCGAAATAGAGCAGCACGACGAAGGGATGCGCCGCCGTCGACTCAGGCACAGTCACTTCCCGCGTCCATCCAGCGCGCGTCCGCGGCCGCGGCGACATCATCAGCCCGCGGGTCGCAAGCTGCTGGACCGCGCGGTCCACGCCGGCCGCGCGCGCAGCGCAGGGCGATGCCGCCGATCGCCGCGGTCCGGAGATCGCCGAAGGGCGTGCCGACGCCGCTGTTCAACACCAGCGCCACCGCGAGCTGTTGGTCGGGATCGGCGAACGCGCCAGACCCGCCGAAACCGTAATGGCCGAAGGCGCGCGGCGGGGAACCGGCGGTCGTGAATGCGCGGTGGTAGCCGAGCCGCCAGTGCATGGGGACTGGCATCACCAGATCGAAGCGGCGGGTCTGCACCTCGGTCGCCCGCGCCACCGTGCGCGCTGAGAGCAGCTGGGTGCCGTTGAGCCGTCCCCCGGCCGCAAGCACCGCGTACAGCTTGGCGAGCGCGCGGGCGGTGAACAAGCCGTTGGCGGCCGGGATGGGCGCGGCGAGGCTCTCGGGCGCGTCCCAGCGAAAATCCATCAGCCCCGGGACCAGCAAGGCGTCCGCAATGCGGCGCACGTCGTACGGTGCGCCGAGGAGGTGCACGATGCGCTGTGCGCGCTCCAGGCGTTCGCCGAGCCGGGACACGTGATGGCGGAGCGCCGGCGCGATCAGCAACTCGGCCGCGTGTGACGCCGCCCCCGGCGGCGCGCCGATGTACAGCCCGCCGCCGAGCGGCTCCGCGAGCTCGCGTTGCACGAACTCCGCAAACGGCCGCCCGCTCACGCGCTGCACGACTTCGCCGACGAGCCATCCGTAGGTGATGCCGTGATAGGCACTCGCCGTCCCTGGCGGCAGCGCCGGCGCGCGGCGCGCCAGGACGTCGGTCATGTGAGACCACTCGCGCATGCGCGCGGCATCGTCGATCAAATGCCGGATGTCGTACAGGCCCGCCTGATGACAGAGTAGCTCGCGCACCGTGATCCGCGATTTCCCCGCCTGGGCGAACTCCGGCCAGTGCTTGGCGACCGGATCGTCGTAGGCCAGCAGGCCGCGGTCGGCGAGGATGTGCAGCGCGGTGGCGGTGACGCCTTTGGTGGTCGAGAACGACACAGACATCGTCTCGGCGGACCAGGGCTCGCCCGCGGCGTTGCGCGCGCCGCCCCAGATGTCGACGACCTTCTCGCCGCAGTGGTACACGCACACGGCCGCCCCGCCGCGGCTGTCCCGGGCGAGCTGGCGCCCGAGCGCGCGCGCAACGGGCCAAAAATCGGGATGAGCGAAGCCGTGAAGGACGGACATGGCAATCGTATGCGCGCGGCCTGTGGCTGTACCGCGTAGGCGCAGGGTCGTCTCATAAGAATACGCCATAAGCGCGCAGCTGCCTATTGCCCACCGCATCAGGCGGTGATTTCTTCGGGCGCTCACGGAGGTGCGGAATGAACGAGCGCGTATACGTCAGCTGCGAGAACGGCATTGCCGACGTCCGCCTCAACCGACCCGAGAAGCTGAACGCGCTGGACCCCGCCATGTTCGAGGCACTCGGCGCCGCCGGTGCAAAGCTGATGGGAGATCGCACGGTGCGGGCCGTGGTGCTCTCCGGCGAAGGACGGGCCTTCTGTGCCGGCCTGGATCTGAGCAGTTTCGCGGCGCAGGTCGGCGGAGGGGCGATCGCCGATAAGCTCCTCTCCCGCCGCGGCGAAGGGCCGGCCAACGTCGCCCAACAGGCGACATGGGTATGGACCGAAGTCCCGGTGCCCGTGATCGCCGCACTGCATGGCGCCGCCTACGGGGGCGGGCTGCAGATCGCGCTCGGCGCAGACATCCGCATCGCGGCGCCCGATGCCCAGCTGTCGGTCATGGAGGTCCGCTGGGGGCTCGTGCCGGACATGGGGGCGACGCAGACCCTGCGCCACCTCGTGCGCATGGACATCGCGAAAGAGTTGATCTTCACCGGCCGCGTGGTCTCGGGCCGGGAAGCCGCCGAGCTCGGACTCGTGACGCGCGTCGCGGACGACCCGTTCGGCGCCGCGCTGGCCCTGGCCCGCGAGATCGCGGCGCGCTCGCCGGAAGCCGTACGCGCCGCGAAGCGGCTGCTCGGACAGGCGCCACTGGTGGACGTGGCTACCGGGCTACGCCTGGAGGAGCAGGCGCAACGGGCGCTGCTCGGAACCGCCAACCAGCTCGAGGCCGTCGCCGCGAACCTCGGCAAGCGCACGCCGCTGTTCCGCGATCCGGCTTGATCGCAGTCCACCCGGGTTGCAGCGCTTCAGCGCCTGGGCAATACGACCGGCAATGGCAAACCGCTGGCGCTCCTACGGCATCGCGGCTGCCGCGGTCACCGCGCTGCTGCTGCTGGTCGCGCTCGGTAACGCCCTGCGCTCCCTGCGCGCTGTCGATACGGCCCTCTCGGACCCCGGCGCCATTGCCGAAGCGGTGATCGACGAGATGCTCGCGTCGATACCGAGCGACCCCGAGCTCAAACCAGACGATCCGCTGATCGTGAGCCGGCAGGTAGTGGTCACGGAAAACATCAACGAGCGCACCGCCAAGGTGGTGGCGGCGCGCCTGCTGTACATGAACGCGCTCGATAACGCGCGCCCGATCGATCTCTATCTGTCTACGCAGGGCGGCTGGGTCGACAGCGCGTTCACCATCATCGATGCGATGGAGCTGATCGCCGCGCCGGTCAACACGTGGGCTATCGGCGGCTGCTACTCCTCGGGCGCGCTGATTCTCGCCGCCGGCACGGGGCGGCGGTACGCCACACCAAACGCCGTCCTGATGATCCATGCGAGCCTGGACGACGGCGGTGGCAAGGAGTCGTACTCCTACGAGCGCCTCGCGCTGGCGCGCTACGAGCGGATCTGGCGCGAGCGCGCCACGCTGCCCGACGAGTGGTTTCCGATGATCGGCGGCGAGGAATATTACCTCTCTCCGCAGGAGGCACTCCAGTTCAGGCTCATCGACGAGATTCGCCCAGCACCGCCGACCGCGCTCGCGAAGGGACGCGCCAGCCGGCGCGGAGCGCAGGCCGAGCGCGCGCACCGCGACGGCGGTGCCCATCGCCGCTAGTGCACGGGCCCGGCGGCACACGGACCGCCGAGCGCGCCCACCACCGCGGGCGCATCGGGTGCATTACTGCTCGAATACGGGCGCCGGCCGATCACCTCCGGTGCTTGCGTCACGCCGCGCTCCTCGTCCGTTTCGCCCCGCCGAGCGCGCGCCACGGGCGGGTGGCGGAGCCGTTCCGCCGCGTCATCGGCGCCGACCGCACCGGGTGTCCGGTCGCGGCGCGATGGCGGCGGGATGACGCCATGCCCGGGCCGGCGTTCTGAACCGGGCCCGGGCTGGGATCGTATGCTGGCGGATCGCATTCTGCGCCTGGCCGACGACGAAGATCGCAGCGGGCACGCGGCCATTGCGCGCGCATTTCAGCTGTTCGTGCTGATGCACGTGGCCGTGCGCACGGCGCTCTGGGCAGGGCGCGGCGATACGTATGTCGAGGGCCGGCTCGCGATGGCCGGGGTCCTGGTGATTTGCGCGGCGGTTGCCGCTCTCGACGCCCCCCGGGCGCGGGCGGCGGCGCTGATCGCGATGCTGGTGCTCGCGCTCAAGCTGGGCGCCTCGTTCCCCGCCACCTCGAACCACTTCTTCATCGAGTTCCTCTGCGTCGGCCTGTTGGCGCTATGCGACGTCGAGAACGTCGAGGAACGCGCGCTACTCCTCGCGGGGGCGCGTTGGCTGACGGTGATCGTGCTGTTCTATTCCGGTGTGCAGAAGCTGTGGCACGGCGCGTACTTCGACGCGCAATTCCTCGGCTATTCGATCGGCCAGCGGGCGAGCTTCGCGTGGTTGTTCGGCTGGGTGGTGCCGAGCGAGGAAATCGCGCGTTTGCAGGCGCTGCATCCGCCGGCGCTCGATAGCGGTCCGTACTCCATCCGCTCCCCGTTCGCGGTCGCAATCTCGAACGCAGTCTATCTGTTCGAGATCATCGCTCCGATCCTGCTGATCGCGCGGCGCACACGGCCCTACGCCGCGGTGGCGGCGCTCTCGTTCGTCGCCGCGATCGAGATCGGCGCGCTGGAGCTCCTCTTCGGGGCCTTGTTCGTCAACCTGCTGCTGCTCTTCTTCACCCGGGCGGTCAATCAGGCCCTGCTGCCCGCTTTCGCCGCGCTGTTCACCATGTTGCTCGCCTCGCGGATCGGCGTACTGCCGCGCTTCTGGTTCAATTGACCCTCGCCGGCAAACAGCGCCTCGTCTTCTGCGTGCTGAGCCTGTTGGCCGCGTGGCCACTCGCGCACATGGCGCTGGTGGCGCGCTACCATATCGACCCGTGGCGCTTCTTCGGCTGGGCCATGTACTGCACTCCCAAGTTCCCCGTGCAGATGACGGTGTACGAAGTGGTCGACGGGCGGCGCGCGCGCATCGCGCTCCGCGATTTCGAGCCGGCCCTGCGCAGGAGCGCGCGGCGGCTGATGTCCCAACGTTTGCTGTGGGGCCGGCTCGCGCCCGTCGATCGGTTTGGCCACACCGCGCTCGCCACGCGACCAGCGGCGGACGCGATCGAGGTGGGCGTGTCGCACTGGTACCTGGATCCGTCGACCGCCCGCATCGCGGCGCGGCGCGATACGTACCGGTACACGCGCGAAGCGCGCGCACTCGCGCCTTCGGGGGATCGGCACCACGCAGCTCCCTGACGCGGCGCGGCGGCGCCTGCGTGCGATCAGACGCCGGCGCCGATCGGCGCGGGCTCCGGCACCTCGCTTTCGGTAAGCAGCACCGACCATGCGAGCCAGCCGGCGAGGAACAGCACCAACCCGCCGATGATGAGCTTCTTGTGCCGACGTTTCATCGCGCACCGCCTCACCACAGGCGAGCCACCGCGTCAAGCGTCGCCGCGGCAGGGAGTGGCGAGAGAGGCGGCCCCGAGCTCTGTACGGCAGCCGCCGATCCGGGTGGGCCTCACTCGTCGACGAGCGCCGCAGCGACGAACCGCTGGCGGAGCTCGGGCGGCGGCAGCGGACAGTGGTCGAAGCGGCCGAACCAGCGGTAGCGATGGCGCGCGACCCAGTCGTACATGGCATCGCGCCACGCCCGCGGTACCGCGCGCAGGAGCATCGCGCCGCGCCAGATGCCGCCGAGCGCCTGCAACACCGCGAGCGCGGCATCGGACTTCGCGAGCAAACGCTCGCCGGGCTGCCCAGGATCGAACAGCGCATAGACGGTGTCCAGCTCTGCGGCATCGCGCCCATGCCGCGCGAGCGCGGCCTTCGCGTACGCGCTCTGCAGCGGCGCGAAGCGAAAGCGCGCCGCGCGATCGCGCGCGACCACGAACCGCACGCTGCGATCGCACAGCCCGCAGATGCCGTCGTAGAAGATCACCGCCCGCGCCGACATGCGCGCAGGCTACATGGCCGGCGCGCGCGGCGCGATCGGCGGGTAGTTGATTTTTCGCTGCCGTTTGCCAGACAGGAACCGGAGTCAGCGCGCATGTCCCGTCCCGTCGATTCGTTCGATCAGATGGAAGCCAGCCTGCTGCTCTGCCCGAAGTGCCGCCAGGCGATGCCCGTGCGCAAGCGGTTGTTGCTCGTGCTGCCCGAGGGCGAGAAGTTCGATTACGTCTGTCAGACCTGCGGTACGGTCGCCGGCGACAAGATCGAGCGCCCGCCTCCGGAACCGCTACCCGGCAGCGACTGGTACGCCGTACCGCGCCATCGGCGCCGCTGAATCTCGACCCACAGCGTGCGCATCCGGTGCCACGGCGGGTCGGCGCCGTTCAGGCGCGGCGCGGCGGGTGATCCAGCCAGGGCGGCACCGGCAGGCCGTTGGCGCGGAGGAAGGCCGGGTTGAACAGCTTGCTCTGATAACGCGTGCCGTAGTCGCACAGCACCGTGACCACCACGTGACCGGGGCCGAGCTGCTCGGCGACCTCGATCGCGCCGGCGATGTTGATGCCCGACGATCCGCCCACGCACAGCGCTTCCTCGGCGAGCAGGTCGAACACGACCCGCAGCGCGTCCGCATCGCCGATCCGCACGGCGGCATCGATCGGCACGCCGGCCAGGTTTTGCGTAATGCGGCCCTGGCCGATGCCCTCGGTGATCGAGTCGCCCTCGGCTTTCAGCTCGCCGTGCGCGAAGTAGTTGTAGAGCGCCGAGCCGTATGGATCCGCGAGGACGATGCGCACGGCGGGGTTGCGCTCCTTGAGCGCCATCCCGACACCGGCGAGCGTGCCGCCGGTGCCGACCGCGGCGACGAACGCATCCACGCGCCCCGCCGTCTGGGTCCAGATTTCCGGTCCCGTGCCCTCGTAGTGCGCGCAGCGATTCGCGACATTGTCGAACTGGTTGGCCCACAGCGCGCCATGCGGCTCGGTCCGGGCGAGCTCCTCGGCGATGCGGCCGGATACGCGCACGTAGTTGCCGGGGTTCTTGTACGGAACCGCCTTCACGAGTCGCAGCTCGGCGCCGCAGAGGCGCACCATGTCCTGCTTCTCGATGCTCTGCGTCTCGGGCATGACGATCACGGTGCGGTAGCCGAGCGCATTGCCGACCAGCGCCAGACCGATTCCGGTATTCCCGGCCGTGCCCTCGACGATCACGCCGCCCGGCTGGATCGCCCCGCGCGCCTCCGCGTCGCGCACGATGGCGAGCGCGGCGCGATCTTTGACCGAGCCGCCGGGATTCAGAAACTCGCATTTGGCCAGAATCTCGCAGCCGGTGCGCTCCGATGCTTTGCGCAGGCGCACCAGCGGGGTGTTGCCGATCAAGTCGACGAAACCCGAAGCCGCGCTCATCGAGGTCCGGCTAGCACGGCGGCCGAGGACTGTCACTGCGCGACGGAATGGCGATGTTCAATGCGGGAAGGCGCGAAGGTGCGAAGCACGCACAGGCTTCGCGACTTCGCGTCTCCGCGTTCAATGCGCGGTGGTGGGTTGCGCAGCCGCATAGTGCGAGTGGTCGCCCCTCGACCGCGGCGCCGCCACGTGTAGGATGCGCGCATGTCTGCGGAGATCGCGCTGGTGCCGCGCATGGCCGGCATCGACCGCGCCGAGTGGAACGCGCTGGTCGGACCGGCGGGTTCGCCGTTTCTCGAGTGGGACTGGCTCGACGCGCTCGAGCAGTCGGGCTGCGTGAGCGCGAAGGCCGGTTGGGCGCCGCATCATCTGACGCTCCGCGAACGCGGGCAGCTGGTCGCGGCGGCGCCGATGTATCTGAAGGGGCACAGCCAGGGCGAGTTCGTCTTCGATCACGGCTGGGCGGAAGCCGCCGCGCGCGCCGGACTGCGTTACTACCCGAAGCTGCTGGTGGCGGTGCCGTTCACGCCGGCGACCGGACAGCGCATCCTCACCCATGCGAAGTACGCGCGCGCGCCGCTCTTGGCCGCGGTTGCGACGGCGTTGCGCGATATCTGTAGCGCGAGCGATCTGTCGTCGGTCCACGTGAATTTTTGCGCCGACGATGAGATCGCGGCGCTGCGTGAGGCCGGGTTTCTGCACCGCCAGGGCCTGCAATACCACTGGCGCAACCGCGGCTACGGCGCGTTCGACGACTATCTCACTCAGCTGCGCAGCAAGCGCCGAACGCAGGCGCGGCGCGAGCTGCGCGAGGTGGCGGAGCAGGGCATCGCGATCGAGGTCCTGCAGGGCGACGCCATACCCGATGCGCTCTTCGAGCCCATGTTCCGCATCTACAAATCCACCATCGACAAGGTCTACTGGGGTCGGCAGTATCTGAACCGCGCGTTGTTCCAAGCGCTGCGCCAGCGCTGGAAACAGCATCTCTGTTTCGTCGCCGCGCGGCGCGGTGACGAGCTGGTCGCCGGCGCGATCAACGTGCAGAAGGCCGGCGTTCTGTACGGCCGCTACTGGGGCTGCTTCCAGGAAGTGCGCTACTTGCACTTCGCCGTGTGCTACTACGCCGGCATCAAGCATTGCATCGAGCACGGCCTGTCGCGGTTCGAGCCCGGGGCCGGCGGCGAGTACAAGCATTGGCGCGGCTTCGACGCCTCCGTGACCCACAGCCTGCACTACATCGCCCACGAGGGCTTCTCGCGCGCGGTCGCCGACTTCCTCCACCGCGAGCGCACCGCGGTCGGCGAAGCCGTCGACGAGCTGCGCGAGCGCAGCGCCATCAAAGCAGGAGGTTAGGGGTTGCGCTGTAGGGGCCCGAGTCACGGACCCAGAACTGTGAAGCGGAAGAGCTAGCGCTCCCCTCAACCCTTGGCCTCATCAGCCGAAAATTCGGGCCAGCGACTCACTTCTCCAGCTCCTCCTTGATCGTGTAAATCTTCTGCCGCGCGTCGACGATGTACACGTCGAGGTTGCGTCGGTGGTTGGCGAACAGGGCGTCGGGTCCGCTGTCCATAACCAGCAGCGGCTTCAGCTCGGCGGCGCGGCCCAGCACGGTGATCACCTCATCGAGCGTGTGCTGCAAGCCGGGGCGCGAGGCAAACGCCGGGCCGTACTCACGCCGCACCGCCTTGGCGAGGTGATGGATCACATGAGCGATCCCCTGCGCGTGGTAGAAGTAATCGTCGCTGTGCCACGGCGCGATGCTGCTGCCATCCGGCTCATGCTCCTTGAACAGGTTGGCGTGCGCGTCGCCGAGGAGGTCCGACCAGGCCTGAAACAAGCGGATGAGCTCGATGTTGCGCTGGTTGATCGGCTTCGACGTCGGCGGCGTCGCCTGTAGGCCGGCGACGTACGCGCGCAGCGCGGCGACCCCGTCTTTGTATTTGCCCTCAGCCGACGGCAACCAGAACTTGGTCTCGTCGTTGCGAAAGAGCGTATCGGCGGCGACGAGATTCGCGTCGTACTCGGTCGCGGAGATCTTCGTGAGGTGGTCCTTGAATACGCGCACGCTCTCGCGCTCGGCTTGAATGATCCCGAGCTGACGGCTCGCGTTGTTGTCCGCGACGACGTTCGGGCCCCACAGGATGAAATCGTTCGGCCGCCAACCGGTGAGCGAGTTGAGCTCGTGGTCCATGATCGCGGCGGCAGTCGCTGCGAACGCCTCGCCGCCGACCAATGCGACCTCAGGCGGATAGGTCCCGTCGACGTCGTACGGAAGCGCGTTGTGCCGCTTCTGGCGGAAGTGCAGCACCAGGCTACCCAGGACGAAGATGGCCACCAACCCGATGACGATCAACAGGACGGTGTTGCTGCTCCGGGTTGCAAGACGCGAGACCATTCTCGCATGGCTAGCACATGGCTGCTCCGGGGCAACGCGCGGCGGCCATCCCGCCCGCCGGCTGGCACCTTGCGCGCCGGGCCGCCACGGGGCCGCAGCTACATCGGAACCCGCTCGTGCGCTGCGGGTTGCATCCCAGCGCGAGGCCCGTACAACATTGCCGAGATGAGGAGTGAATGATGCGCCGTGCTCGCGTCACTGCCGCGCTCTGGCTCGCGGCCCTGCTGATCCCGCTCACCGCGCTGGCGGACCTGCCGGCCGCGCTCCAGCGCGACCTCGAGAACGCCAAGCACGTCTACATCTCCTCTACGCGCAAGGACGGCTCGCTGAGTCGCCCGGCGGAGATCTGGTTCCTGTGGCACGACGGCGCGGTGTACGTGGGTACGCCGCCGACGTCATGGCGCGTGCGGCGGATCAACGCCGGCCGCCCGGGCGCCAAGATCGCGGTCGGCTCCGTCGATGGCCCGTCGTTCCGCGCCGCCGGCTCGGTGGTCAAGGATGCAACGATCGAAGCGCTCCTGATGGAGCGCTTCGCGCAGAAATATCCGGCCGGTTGGGCACAGCATGCGGACAGCTTCCGCAGCGGCTTCAAGGACGGCCGCCGCGTGGTGGTCAAGTACGTGCCGACCCCCTGAGCACAGGCCGGGGAACGATGAAGATCATCGGCGTCTACGCGAACTGGATACACACGCACTTCGTCACGGACGGCCAGCAGTTGCCGACGGCGCGCGTGCGCGAGATCGAGCGCGGTGTCCATCCGGTGCTGCGCGAGCTCGGCATCGTGTTCGGTATTCATCTCGAACGCGAGAAGTCGGATCCCGGCATCCGGATCGTGCTCGAGTGCCGCCCCTGCGAACCCGAGCTGGACCGGATTCGCGCGCGCTTGGCAGAAGTGGTGAAGCCGATACCCACCCGACCGCCGACGACCATCGCGCACACCGAGCACTCGCAGCCGGAACCGGCGGCCACGCGGTCGCGCCGTCCCTCGGACGCGGGCGGCTGACGCGTAACCGCGAGCGCGCAACACGTGCGCGCTTTTGGCTCGCGCGAGCGCGTTCCGCCGCTCGGTGCAAGATGGCCCTTCTCGGAACAATGCGTCTGCGGTATCTCCAGCGGTGATGGATCGCCCAGTTCGGCTCCCCGGCGCGCCCCCGGAGTGGTTGGTCTGGAACCAACTGAGCCGCTGCCCGTACCTCGCGGGCGAGACCGCGCGGCTGCCGCTGCGGCTCCCAATGCGCCGCCTGAACGCGACGGAGTTCAGCGCGCGCCTGGCGCTGGGCGATCGCCGCCAGGGATTGCTGCTCTACCAGCCGAAGTGCCCGTGCTGCACCGCATGCGAGGCGATCCGCCTGGATGTGGAAACCTTCAAGCCGAACAAGACGCAGCGGCGCGTGTGGCGGCGCGGCGACGCGGCGCTGCAGACGGTGATCGGGCGCCCGGCAATGACGCCGGAGAAGGTCGCGCTCTACAACCGCCACAAAGTGGAGCGACGCCTGGTGGGCAGCGACGGCCTGATCGATCCCGAAGGGTACGAACAGTTCCTGGTGGAAACCTGCACCGACACCCTCGAGATCCGCTATCTCATGAGCGGGCTGCTGGTCGGTGTGGCGGTCATCGATCGCGCCGCCGACGCGCTATCGGCGGTGTACGCGTATTACGATCCGTCCTTCGCGCGTCTCAGCCTCGGCACCTACTCCATTTTGAAGCAGGTCGCGCTCTGCCGGGAGTGGAAGCTGCGCTACCTGTACCTGGGCCTGTACGTGGTCGGCAGCACCGCAATGGCGTACAAGGGGCGCTTCCTGCCGCACGAGCGACTGCTCGACGGCGAGTGGCGCCGCTTCGATCACTAGTTTCGGATCTCGGCACGGCGCGTATGGGCGGCGGTAGACAGTGCTGGATGAAGCTGTTCTCGTAAAGCTTCGTGGAGGGCTCACCATGGTCGAACGAGCAGAGGATGCGCTGCCGTTTCACCTGCGTGGCAACTACGCCCCGGTCGCTGAGGAGATTACCGCCGTCGACCTCGCGGTCGAGGGCGCCATCCCACCGGAGCTCGCCGGCGTGTACGTGCGCAACGGGCCGAACCCGCACCTCGGATCGTCCGAGCACTGGTTCGTCGGGGACGGCATGCTGCACGGCGTGCGGATCGCACAGGGGCGGGCGCAGTGGTACCGCAACCGCTACGTGCGAACCCGCACATTGCTCGAGGGCGTGCCGTTCGTCGATGACGCCGGCAACATCGACCACAGCGCAGGCGTCAGCAACACGAACATCATCCAGCACGGCGGCCGCGTGTACGCCTTGGTCGAAACCTCGTTCCCGGTCGAGATCGGCCGCGCGCTCGAGACCCTTGGGGTGTGCGACTTCAGCCGCCGACTGGTCACCAGCTTCACCGCCCATCCGAAGACCTGCCCGCTCACTGGCGAGCTGCATGCCTTCGGCTATCGTTTTCTACCGCCGTACCTCACCTATCATCGCCTCGACGCGCGCGGGCAGCTCGTGCAGAGCGCGGCGATCGACGTGCCCGGTCCGACGATGATCCACGATTTCGGCATCACCCCCCGGCACGTGGTGTTCATGGACCTGCCGGTCGTCTTCGATTACGAGCTGGCCATGGGCGGCACGCTGCCCTACCGCTGGAGCGACGACTACGGCGCGCGCCTCGGGGTCATGCCGCGCGGCGGCGACAACGGCGACGTACGCTGGTTCGCGATCGAGCCGTGCTACGTGTTTCACCCCCTGAACACCTACGACGATGGAGAGGCGGTGGTGATGGACGTCGTCCGCTACCGCGAGCTCTGGCGCGAGGGTCCCGAGGATGTGGCCACCGCCGTCCTGTACCGCTGGACGATCGATGTGGCAGCCGGTCATGTGCGCGAGCGGCAGCTGGATGATCGCGCGATCGAGTTTCCGCGCGTAGACGACCGCCGCACGGGCCTCCCGAACCGCTACGGCTACGCGGCGAGCAACATATTCAACGAGCTCGAAGGCGGCGTGCAGGAGTGCTCGCTGGTGAAGTACGACATGGTCACCGGCGCATCCACGGCGCACGTGTTCGGCCACGGCCGCACGCCGAGCGAAGGCGTGTTCGTGCCGGCGGCAGCGCATGCCGGCGAGGACGAGGGCTACATCATGCAGTACGTCTACGACGCGGCGCGCAATGCCAGCGACTTCGTCCTGCTCGACGCTAGCGACGTGCGCAAGCCCCCGATCGCGACCGTGCGGCTTCCGCAGCGCGTGCCGTTCGGATTTCACGGCAACTGGATCGCCGACAGATGAACCGCGATCAGCGTCCCGAGATTGCAGCACCCTCATGCGCGAGCAGCCAGCGTTTGCGATCCAGCCCTCCCGCATAGCCGGTGAGCGATCCATCGGCGCCGATAGCGCGGTGGCAGGGCACCGCGAGCCAGACCGGGTTCGCGCCGATCGCGGCGCCCACCGCGCGCACCGCCGACGGCATGCCGAGCCGTCGAGCGACATCGCGATAGGCGGCCGTGCTGCCGGCGGGGATTTCGCACAGCGCGTTCCACACCGCGCGTTGAAACGGCGTGCCCAATGCCTCGACCGGAATCGCCTCGAGCGCGCAAAGGTCGCCAGCGAAATAGGCGTCCAACCGCTGCGCTACGTCGCCGGCGCCCGTCGCCGGCCCGCTTGCGAGTATCGAATCGCGGCGGGTCAGGCGCCGCTCGAGCCGACTCCAGCAATCGCTGAACGCCATGGCGCACACGCGGCCATTGCGCGTCGCCATGGTGATGGTGCCGAGCGGGGTGGCGTGCTCGGAGACGTGCAACGTCATCGCTGCGTCCGCTGGCGGCCACTGCAGCGCGCGGCCAAGGTGCTCATCACCGTGGCCACACGCGATACCGTGGCCATGCGCGGTCGCCGACGCCGCAGGCGCACATCGCATGGACCTTGCCCGCGGGCCGCCGCGTCCGCGCAATTGCCATTCGCGGCGCGCGCTGACACTGTCGCGCGCCAGCTCGCATGCTCTTGCCGGTTGCCTTCCCTCACACCGCGCACACTCGTAGAGTGCGATATCACGCATCGAGGAGAGCCTCACCATGAGCGAAGCGCGCAACATGGATCAGCTCTGCATCAACACTATCCGCACGCTCTCGATGGATGCCGTCCAGCAGGCTAATTCGGGGCATCCGGGCACGCCGATGGCGTTGGCACCGGTCGGGTACATGCTCTGGCAGCGGTTCTTGCGGTACGACCCCGAGGATCCGATCTGGCCCAACCGCGATCGCTTCGTGCTTTCGAACGGCCACGCCTCGATGCTGCTGTATGCGCTGTTGCATCTGACCGGCGTAAAGGCGGTCGACCCGAAGTACGAAGTGCTCGGCGCGCCGTCGGTGACGCTCGACGACATCAAGCGCTTCCGCCAACTGGGCTCCAAATGCACCGGTCACCCCGAGTACCGGTGGACCTCCGGAGTCGAGACCACGACGGGTCCGCTCGGGCAGGGAATCGCCAATAGCATCGGCATGGCCATCAGCAGCCGATGGCTGGGCGCGCACTTCAACCGGCCGGGGTTCACGCTCTTCGACTTCGATGCGTATGCGATCTGCGGCGACGGCTGCTTGATGGAGGGCATCAGCCACGAGGCGGCCTCCCTCGCCGGCCATCTGCGGCTCTCCAACCTGTGCTGGATCTACGACAACAACCACATCACGATCGAGGGCAACACGTCGCTCGCCTGCAGCGACGACGTCGCCGCCCGCTTCATGGGCTACGGCTGGAACGTCACTCGGGTCGGCGACGCCAACGATCTAGAGTACCTCAACCGCGCCCTCGAGATCTTCCGGCGGACGGATGATCGGCCGACGCTGATCATCGTCGACAGCCACATCGGTTGGGGCGCGCCGTCGAAGCAGGACACGAGCGCCGCTCACGGCGAGCCGCTCGGCGAGGAGGAGATCCGCGGCGCCAAACGCCGGTACGGCTGGCCCGAAGACGCCAAGTTTTACATTCCGCCCGGCGTCTACGAGCACTTCGCCGCCGGCTTCGGCGCGCGCGGCCGCCAGCTGCGCACGGAATGGGAAGCGCGGTTCGCCGCGTATCGCGAACAATACCCGGAACTCGCCGATCACATGGAGCGCATTCAGCGCCGCGAGCTGCCCGACGGCTGGGACAAGGACGTTCCGACGTTTCCCGCGGATCCGAAGGGCATGGCGTCGCGCGAAGCAAGCAGCGTCGTGCTGAACGCGGTGGCGAAGAACCATCCGTGGCTGCTCGGCGGCTCCGCCGACCTCGCGCCGTCCACCAAGACGCGGCTCACGTTCGAGGGCGCGGGAGATTTCGAAGCCGAGGACTACGGCGGGCGCAACTTCCATTTCGGCATCCGCGAGCACGGCATGTGCGCGATCGTGAACGGCATGTCGCTGTCCAAGCTGCGGCCGTTCGGCGCCACCTTCTTCATTTTTTCCGACTATGCGCGCCCGGCGATCCGCCTGGCGGCGTTCATGGAGATCCCGGTGATCCTCGTGTTCACGCACGATTCGATCGGCGTCGGCGAGGATGGCCCCACCCACCAGCCGGTGGAGCAGCTGCCCTCGCTGCGCGCGATTCCCGGGCTCATCACGCTGCGGCCGTGCGACGCGAACGAGGTCGCCGAGGCCTGGCGGTTCATCATGCCGCTGCATCACGAGCCCGTGCTGCTCGTGCTGTCGCGCCAGAATCTGCCGACGCTGGATCGCACGAAGTACGCGCCGGCTTCCGGCCTCGCCAAGGGCGCGTATGTGCTCGCCGACCCGCCCGATCGCAACCCCGAGGTGCTCTTGCTCGCCACGGGCAGCGAGGTGGCGCTCTGCGTGAGCGCATACGAAGCGCTGGCGGCCGAGGGCATCAAGGCGCGCGTGGTGTCCATGCCGTCGTGGGAGGTCTTCGAGCGCCAGTCGCGTGAGTATCGCGACAGCGTGCTGCCGCCGGAGGTGACCGCGCGAGTCGCCGTCGAGCAGGCCTCGACCCTCGGCTGGGCTCACTACGTGGGTCGCGAGGGCGCGATCATCGGGATGCGCACGTTCGGCACGTCCGCGCCGCTGAAGGACGTGCAGAAGAAGTTCGGCTTCGAGCCCGACAACGTCGTGCAAGTGGCCAAGGCGCAGCTCGCCCGCGCCAAGTGAGGATCGCATGACCGTCGCCTCCGTCACACAGCGACCGGAGTGGCAAGCGCTCGCCGCCCATCGGCAGAGCATGCTGCACGTGCATCTGCGCTCGCTCTTCGCGCAGGATCCCCGGCGCGGCGAGCGTCTGATCGCCGAGGGCGCCGGGCTCTACCTGGATTATTCGAAGCACCGCATCACGGATGAAACGATCGATCTGCTGATCCGGCTCGCCGAAGCGAGCGGGCTGGCCGAACGGCGCGCGGCGATGTTTCGCGGCGAGAAGATCAACATCACCGAACAGCGCGCGGTCCTGCACGTGGCGCTGCGCGCGCCACGCGAAACATCGATCTACGTCGACGGCGTCGACGTCGTGCCGGATGTCCACGCAGTGCTGGACAAGATGTCCGCGTTCAGCGAGCGCGTGCGCTCCGGGGCGTGGACCGGCCATACCGGCAAGCGCATCCGCAACGTCGTGAACATCGGCATCGGCGGGTCGGATCTCGGGCCGGTGATGGCCTACGAAGCGCTGCGCTACTACAGCGCGCGCGGCATGACCTTCCGGTTCGTCTCCAACGTGGACGGCACCGACTTCTTCGAGTCGACGCGTGACCTCGACCCGGCTGAGACGTTGTTCATCGTCTGCTCGAAGACGTTTACGACGCTCGAGACGATGACCAACGCCCGCACCGCGCGGCAGTGGACGTTGGCCGCCCTCGGCGACGAGCGCGCCATCGCCAAGCACTTCGTTGCCGTGTCCACCAACACCGCCGCGGTCTCGGCGTTCGGCATCGATCCCGAGAATATGTTCGTGTTCTGGGATTGGGTCGGGGGCCGCTACTCGATGGAGTCCGCGGTCGGCCTCTCGACGATGCTCGCGATCGGCCCGCAGAGCTTTCGCGAGATGCTCGCGGGGTTTCGGACGATGGACGAGCACTTTCTCAGCGCTCCGCTGGCGCGCAACTTGCCGGTGCTGATGGGCGTGCTCGCGGTGTGGTACGCGGACTTCTTCGGCGCGCAGACGGTCGCCGTGCTGCCCTATGCGCAGTATCTGAAGCGCTTCCCGGCCTACCTGCAGCAGCTCACCATGGAGAGCAACGGAAAGAGCACCACGCTGGACGGCCAACGGATCACCGACTACGAAACGGGCTCCGTCTATTGGGGAGAGCCGGGCACCAACGGGCAGCACTCGTTCTACCAACTGATCCACCAGGGCACGAAGCTCATCCCGTGCGACTTCATCGCGTTCGCGCATCCGCTGAACGCGCTCGGCGAGCACCACGACTTACTGCTCGCCAACGTCCTCGCCCAGGCCGAGGCGCTGGCATTCGGCAAGACCGCGGAAGAGGTCAAGGCCGACGGCGTCCCAGACTGGCTGGTGCCGCATCGCGTGTTCGACGGCAACCGGCCCTCGAGCTTCATGCTGGCCGAGCGGCTCACGCCGTTCACCCTCGGCGCGCTGGTCGCGCTGTACGAGCACAGCGTCTTCACGCAGGGCGTCATCTGGAACGTCAACTCGTTCGATCAGTGGGGTGTCGAGCTCGGCAAGGTGCTGGCGGGTCGGATCGCCCCGGAGATCGAGAGCGCACAGGCACCGGAGCTCAAGCACGATAGCTCTACCAATGCGCTGATCCGGCGCTACAGGGCCTTGCGGGGGCGGGTATAACCCTCCCCCCGCAGCTCAGCGCGAAGGCGCGGCGGTTCCATGAGTTCGCGTCTCCGCACCTTGGCGTTGAACCATTGAACGCGGCGCCGCAAATCGCCGCATTGCCGCGCTGTTTGTGCAGTTTGTGCACCCGCTCCGCACGCGTGAGGGCACCTTGACGACTTTTCACTTGAATGAAACCTGCTTACACATGGATATCTACGCAATGACAACCACCAAATGGATCGGATCGGCGGTCGCCGGCATGATATTCGCCGCGATCGCTGCTCAGGCCTCGGCGCAGTCCTGCGACGACTTCGATGAGTGTACGAGCGACGACATCTGCCGCAATGGCATCTGTGAGGGTACGCCGCGCTCCAGCGGTACGTGCGATGACGGCGATCCCTGCACGATCAACGACCAATGCGGTATCGACGGGATGTGCGGCGGGGATCCGGCGCCGGCGGGCACTTCCTGTGGCAGCGGCTGCGGCACCTGTCAGCAGCTCATACCCGGCATCATGGTGTGCACGGACGACGGAGGCAACGACGGCATGCCGTGCGACGTCGGTTTCCCGTGCTTTACCGGCACGTGCTTCGTGCAGGGCGGAGCGTTCTGCTTGTTCAGCCCTATCGAGTGCGCGGACACCGACGGCAATCCATGCACGGACAACTGCAACGCCGCGACCGGCCAGTGCGAGCGCGACATCGGACATTGCATCCCCAATTGCGAGACCTGCAATACCAACACTGGCGCCTGCGAGCCGGCGAATCTCCAGAGCGCGTGCGACGACTTCGACCCGTGCACGGCGCAGAGCCGTTGCGAAGCGGTCGACCTCGGCGGCGAGATGCGCGGCATCTGCCGGGCGGGCGCGCCGGGCGGCGGCGATACACCGACGCCGACCAGGACCGCGGTGACTCCGACAGTGACGGCGGGCACTCCAGCGGCGACGGCTACCGTGACGCCCACCCGCGGTCCGGGTAGCTGCGTCGGCGACTGCAGCGGCAATGGTATGGTGGCCATCAACGAGCTCATCACCGGCGTGAACATCGCCCTGGGCAGCGCCGATATCAGCAGCTGCCCATCGTTCGACATGAATGGGAATGGCGGTGTCGAGGTCAACGAGCTCGTCGCGGCCGTCAACAATGCTTTGAACGGCTGTGCGTAGCCGCTGGGCGGCCGTCGGGGTCAGGCGCTGCGGCGCGGCGGCCGCTGTTAGGACGCCGCCGCGCCTGTTACAACTGTGCCGAGCACGAGGAGCGACATGGCGATGTTCGATAAGCGACACATCCCGACGCGTGAGCAGGCGCTGCCCGGCCGTGCCGAGGCGATGCCGGTGCCGGAACGGCACTTCGTCACCGGCCGCCGCATCGTCCCGCCGTTTCCCGACGGCATGGAGCTGGCGCTGTTCGGCATGGGCTGCTTTTGGGGCGCGGAACGGAAATTCTGGGAACGCGAAGGTGTCTACAGCACATCCGTGGGCTACGCCGCCGGACACACGCCGAATCCGACGTATCGCGAGGTGTGCAGCGGGCTGACCGGCCACAACGAAGTGGTGCGCATCGTCTTCGATCCGAAGCGGATTTCCTATCCGGAGCTGCTGGCGGTGTTCTGGGAGAATCACGATCCCACGCAGGGCATGCGCCAGGGCAACGACGTGGGCACACAGTATCGCTCCGGCATCTATACGTACTCCGAGGACCAGCGCCGCGCGGCCGAGGCGTCGCGCGACGCGTACCAGGAGCGGCTGCGCGCCGCTCGTTATGGAGCGATCACGACGGAGATTCTCCCCGCGCCGGAGTTCTACTACGCCGAGGACTACCACCAGCAGTATCTGGCGAAGAACCCGGGTGGGTACTGCGGCCTCGGTGGGACGGGCGTGAGCTGTCCGACGGGCGTCGAAGTCCGCGCGGTCGGCTGACCGGCGAAGCGCGCCACCTGTCCGAGATCGCGCCGTGCAACCCGGCGCCGACGCGCGGGTAAGGCGGTCGGGTCGAGACTGCGCGCCGGCCCCGCGCGCCGCGCCCATCCAGTCACCTCCGCGGCGCGGTGACTGAGTGCGAAGCGTGCGCGGCGTGCACGCCCATCCACCGCACGTGGAAACCACGCATGATCCGGGCTAGAGACTGGGGGTTCATGAGCGCGCCTCGGCTCGGCACATACGCCGATCTCGCCCGTGATACGGCAGTCAGCAAGCTCGCGGCGGCACCGGGCTGGTATACGGCCGAGCTGCCCGATGCGTGGAGCTTTCACACGCCGTCCGGCGGCGCGCTCATGAGCGTGGCGATGCGCGCGATGCAGGAAGAGCTGAGTGAGCCCGCCTTGCGCCCGCTCTCGGCTACTACGGTGTTCTGCTCGCCGGTACCCGCCGGCGGCCTGGAGGTGCGGGTCGAGGTCTTGCGCCACGGCGGCGCTGCCGCGCAGTTGCGCGCGCAGCTGTCGTCGACCAGCGTTCCCGGACCCGGGCTCGACGTCAGCGCGACGTTCGTGCGCGCTCGGTCGGGAATGGCCGACATGATCGATGCGAGGCCTCCGCCGGTCCCTCCGCCGGCCGAGTGCCCGTCGTTCGATGAGCTGCCGCCGCCACCTGATCCGCGCCCGCGCTTCTTTCGCAACGTCGAATCGCGCCTCGCGCTCGGCGACGTGTGGTGGGAAAAGGGCTGGAAGCCCGGAGCGGCGCGCACGGCCCGTTGGTTCCGCTACGCGGTC
Organism: Binatia bacterium; assembly: GCA_050176585.1. Lineage (GTDB taxonomy): Bacteria > Desulfobacterota > Binatia > HRBIN30 > CADEER01 > CAYYWP01. Next base: position 235,694 of record JBFXHX010000001.1, on the reverse strand, counting down.
CCGCAACGCCTGCCGGATGGGCGCCTCGATCCGCTCGCCATTCCTCCGCTGGCGGACACGATGCCGCCGGCAGTCGTGCAGAAGCTCGGGCCCGATCATCCGCCGTTCTTCGCGCCGAGCCTCGATCTCACGGTGCATTTCCTCGACGACACCAGCTCCGAGTGGCTGCTGGTGTCCGCGCATAGCCGGCGCGCGCGCGCCGGCTATGCCTCTGCAGATGCGGAAATTTGGGGCGAGGATGGCACGCTCGTCGCGTTTGCAACGCAGACCATGTTGCTCCGCCGCCCGCCGGCGCGGGAGTGAATCGCCTCGTGGTCGACCGAAACATCCACCTCTCCGTGGTCATTCCCGCGTTCAACGAAGCGGGGCGGCTGCCCAACACGCTCGGGGAGGTCTGCGCGTACCTCGCGCGCCAACCCTACGGCGCCGAGATCGTGGTGGTGGACGACGGCTCGTCGGACGGCACCGCCGCGCTGGTGCGCGGCTGGCCCGCGCAGGGCATACCGTTGGAGGTGATCAGCCATCCCGACGGCCGCAACCACGGCAAAGGCGCCGCCGTGCGCCGCGGTTTTGCCCACGCGCGCGGCAAGTACCGCGTCTTCATGGATGCGGACAACTCGACCACGATCGACCACGTCGAGCGCTTCTGGCCGTACTTCGCCCAGGGCTACGGCGTCGTGATCGGCTCGCGCGACATCGCGGGGGCTGACGTGGCGGTGCATCAACCGTGGCACAAGGAGTTCGGCGGCAAGCTCGGCAACGTGATCATCCGGGCGCTCGCGGTTCCCGGGATCGCGGACACGCAAGCGGGATTCAAAGCGTTCACGGCCCGCTGTCTCGACGACATTCTCCCTCGCCTCACCATCGACCGCTGGGGCTTCGACGTCGAGATGCTCGTCGCCGCATCGTGCCGCGGTTACTCGATCCGCGAAGTGCCGATCGTCTGGCGCAACCACGCCGCCAGCACCGTGCCCGCGAGCGCCTACGTACAAGTGCTCGCCGAGGTCTGGCGCGTGCGCCGCCAGCGCGCCGCCGGTCGGTACCGGTAGAGTCTCCTCCGCCGGCGCCGAGCGCTCAGCGCGCT
>JBFXHX010000001.1:10498-234510 GCA_050176585.1 Binatia bacterium | reverse complement strand
CGGGCGCGAGCACCCCGAGCTCGGCGAGCCGTGCGATCTGCACCGGCGTGCGGTCGACGGCGAGAAGCCCCGGGTGTCGGCGGGCGTGGCGGAGCTGGAGGTACTGCACCACGCTCTCCACGTCGAGCATGCCGCCGCGGCCGATCTTAAAATCTCGCCGCGGCCCGCGCTCGCGCGCCAGCTCCGCTTCCATGCGCTGGCGGATGCGGCGAATCTCCGCACCGGCTTCGGCGGGCAGCGGGCCCAACAGGATGTCGCGGCGCACTGCTTCGAACGCCGAGGCGAGCGCGGTATTGCCGACGATCGGCCGCGCGCGCAGCAGCGCCTGCCGCTCCCATACCTGCGCGCTTTTCGCATGATAGTGGGCGAAGCTGGACAACGCGGTGACCAGTAAACCCTGATGCCCCGACGGGCGCAGACGCGCGTCGATCTGATAGCAGGTGCCGTCCGGAGTGACGGTCTGCAGCGCCCAGATGAGCTTCTGCGCCAGCCGGACGTTGTGCTCTTGCGCTTCGAGGAGGGCCGACTCGTCACCGCCGGGTACGTCGTACAAGAAGATCACGTCGAGATCGGCCCCGTACGTGAGCTCGCGGCTGGCGAGCTTGCCCATGCCGACGACGAGGAATTGGCCGCGCGAGACGGTGCCCGGCGCGCCGCCGCGCCGGGCGAGCTCGCGCTGAGCGAGCTCCAGCGCCGCTTCCACGCAGATGTCGGCCAGATCGCTGAGGCCCGTTTCGGCCTCGCTCGGCGCGATCTTCTCCGCTTGATCCAAGAGGCCGATGTTCACCAGCTCGCGGTGATGGAAGAGGCGCAACGTGTTGAGGTCGAGCTCCGGTTGCTCGTACCGCGCCTCGGCGGCGAGGTCGGCGCGCAGGCGCGCCAAGCCTTCGCGCAGCTCTGCCTTCGGCAACACCAGCACGTTCGGGTCGCTGAAGATCGGCTCGATCAACCGCGGGTGGCTCGACATGTATCCGGAGAGGTACTCCGAGGCTGCGAAGAGTCCCGCCAGGCGCTCGACCAGCTCTGGGCGGTCGAGCAGCAGGCCGTAGTAGAAGCGCCGCGGGCCGACGCCGCGAATAAAGCGATCGAGATTGTTCATCGCCCGTTCGGGATCGGGGCCGGCCGCGATGGCGCGTGCGAACCGCACCGCCAACTGCTCGATTTGCCCGCGAGTCGCAGATTGCGCCAGCAGTTGCGGCGCATTGCGCTGGAACAGGTCGAGCAGCCGCTGCGCTCCGTCGTCGGAAAACAGCGCCGTGAAGATGGCGCGAATGCGCGCGCGGTGGGCCTCCAGGGCGGCCTCGAACGCCTCGGCCGCTTGCTCGACACGGTAGCCGAGCGCGCGCGCCAACCGCGTGCGCGCCGCGGGCTCGGCCGGCAGGCGATGCGTCTGCCGCTCGTCCACCATCTGGAGGCGGTTTTCGGTGCGCCGCAGGAAGGCATATGCAGTGCGCAGCTCCGCAGCGTGCGCAGCGGGAAGCACCCGCACCTGCGCCAGCGCCGTGAGCGCGCGCTGCGTAGAGCGGTCGCGGACTTCGGGGATACGGCCGCCATGCAAGAGCTGCAGCGCCTGCGCGACGAATTCCACATCGCGGATGCCACCCGCGCCGACCTTCACATTGAACGCTCCCCCGCCGCGTTCGGCTTCGAACTCGATGCGATCTTTCATCGCCCGGATCGCAGCGACGCCCGCGTAATCCATGCTCGAGCGATAGATCATCGGGGCGATGTCGCGGATCACGCGCCAGCCAAACGCGCGATGGCCCGCCACCGGGCGCGCTTTCATGAACGCCGCCTTCTCCCAGGTCGCCGCCCACGCCTCGTAATAGTCCGCCAGCATCGTGCTCGGCACCACCAGCGGGCCCGATTGCCCCTCCGGCCGCAGATCGAGATCGATGCGGTAGAGGAAACCCTCGCGGGTCCGCTCGGTCACGAGCTGCGCGAACTCGCGCGCGACGCGCGCGAAATATTCCTCGGGCGACAGCCCGCTCGGGCCGTCCGCGCACGGAAGGCTCTCGAGCACGTAGATGAGATCGACGTCGGAGGAGTAGTTCAGCTCTTCGCCGCCCAGCTTGCCGAGCCCGAGCACGACGAAGCGCGGCGCGACCGGCGCTCCGCCGTTCGGACCCGACCACTGCGGCGGACCGAGTCGCCCGGACACGCGCGCCAGCGCCCGCGCGAACGCTGCTTCGAGCAAGGCGTCGGCGAGATGTGACAGCTCGGCCAGCACCGCCTCGGTGTGAGCGAGGTCGCCGGGATCACCCCAGAGGTCGCGGACGGTGAGCCGCGATAACTCGTAGTACTTGAAGCGCCGCAAGGCCTCCGACACGTCGGCGTCGGCCACGTCCGCCAGCGCCGCGCCGAGGCGCTCGGCGAACACCGAAGCCGGTCGGCGCCGCTCGAGGTCGTCGGTCACGAGTTGCGGCAGCCAATCGGGATGGCGCACCAGGTGTCGCGCCAGATAGGGCGCGGCGCCACAGAGCGCCGTCGCTATCCGCACGGCGCGATCGGCATGCATCGCCCACAGCGATCGCAGGCCCGCGCTGCTCGCCTCGATCACTTGGGCCGTGAGCGCCGCCGCGCGGCGGCGGTCCGCCGCGCCTTCGAGATGCTGGTCGAGCAGCGGCGCGAGACCCTCCAGCCCCGTCTGCTGCTGCAGCTGCTCGAGTGACGCCGTAGAGCTCACGCGCGTCCGCGTTCCCGGCAGATCAAGCCGACCCGGCCGGCCCGGTCCGCGCGCAGATTGCGCCGTATGCGCGGCAGAGGCTCCACGTCACCGGCCGCGGTCGAGGACGCCGGGTCCGACTAGACATCTCTCCCTCTGGTACACGCTGGAACCGGCCGCCGCCACTCCGCGGCGCGAAAGGGTTTGTACCGCCGCCGTGCCGGCGCGGAGCGCCGTCCCGGTGAGGTGGCGCGGCAGGGATCGGTCGCTGTCGGTCCGTCGACATGCCGCACCCGCGCCTGGGCATCGCGGCGCCATGCGGTGCGGACACGGGGCCGCGGTTACACGAAGCCGCTTGGTGACTAACCGTCCGCGGCGGCGCGCATCGATCGCCCGGCCGCGGGCTGCAGCCCCGCCCAATCTCCCGAGAAGCGCTCCAGGAGGAGCGTCCAGACGCGCGCGGGCCGCGCGTCGAAGATCAGTGCGCTCTCGGCAGGGCCGATCAACCAGTCGCCACGGGCGACTTCGGCATCGAGCTGTCCCGGCCCCCACCCGGCGTACCCGGCGTACGCGCGCACGCCGTCGCCGCGCTGCACGCTCTGGCGTAGCGCATCGAGGCTGCCGCTGGCGTACACGCGCTCGAAGACCAGTGTCGAGTCCTCGGGCTCCGTCGGCGCGCGGAGCAGCAACATCATCCGATTCCGCCCCACCGGCCCACCGATGTACACGACGTCGTGGCGTTCTCGGAGGACGTCGACTTGCGGTAGAGCGTCGCCGAGGCGGACGGGCGTCGGTTGATTTACGACGACGCCGAGCGCACCCTCCTCGTCGTAGTCGACGAGCAGGATCACCGACTGGGCAAAATTCGGGTCGCGGAGCGAACGGCTCGCGACGAGGAATTTCCCCTTGCCGAGCCGGCTGAATTGAGCCTGGCCTGCCGCGGCCCGGAGGAGCGATGCCTGAACCGCCACGCTCCCGAGGGCGATCGCAGCCCCCAACGCCAGTGCGGTACCGCGAACGCCGATCCTGCGCACGTGTGCGACGTCGATCATCGCCATAGAAGCGTAGCAACGCGGTGCCCCATTGACGAGCCCATCTCCGATTGCCAGCGGAGCGGCCGGTGCGCATTAGCGGTGGACGCCGCAACCGCGCGGAGCGCTTTCACTCTGCTGGGGACTCGTCTGCGGCGGGTACGGCCGATTCGGAAAGCGCCTCGACGGCGGGTGGCTCCGACGTGGCGCCGTTGCTGGCGCCGCGCCGGCGCCGGCGCCGTTTGGGCGGTGGCGGCCTGCTCGGCTCGGTCATGTGCGCGACATGCGCGGCGGGATTGACCAGGCGTACGCGGCCATGCGCGTCGATCTCGACGTCTTTCAGCGCGCGCAGCCTGGTGACGAGGCGCGGCGATCCGGGCGGCCGGGAGAAGCCCTGCGCCTTCAGGCCTTTCTCCAGGACGTCGAGGTTGAGCCAACGTCCCGGCTCCGCCGCCGTCAGGCGTGCGATGAGGCTCAACATCTGCTCGGCGCTGGCGCCGTGGGGCTCGCCGGTGAACGGCACGGGCGCAGGCGGCGCGGGCGCGGCAGGTGCGATCGCACGCGGCGCGGCCGGCGTTCCGGTACCGCGCCCGCGCCGGCGCCTGCCGCCGCGCGAACGGCGTGCGCGCTCCGGCTCGTGCTCCGTAGTGGTAGCTATCTCGGCGGCGCCGCGGCGCAGCAGCAAGCGCCGGTACGCCACGCCGAGCGAGGCGGCGGCATCGCCCACGGCATCGAAGGCCCGATCGTTGGACACGATGTCGAGGCAATCGCCGGGTTCGGCGCGGCCGAGCCAGCAGCCGGCGGCAACCGCAATCCACAGATCGCTCCAGTCGCGGACGCCGGTGGCCGGGGCGCTGTGCACGAGCTGAGCACCCATGGAGCCCAACCGGCGGCCGAGCCGCTGGCCGATGGCTCGCCAGTTGCCCACGGCGGTGACTTGCGTGGGCTGGGCCGCGCGATCGATTTGCAGCGAGTCCAAAACCTCGAACAGTCTCTCCTCGCTGCTGGTGTTCTCGACGTCGATGAACACGGCGCGGCGCGGAACGCGCACAGGCACCGCATTCGCGGCGCGGCGCGTTTTCACGGGGCGCGCCACGGTGCGCGTCTGCGCCGAAGCGCGCCGCTTCGCCGCCGCGGTTTTGGCGGCAGAATTGGTCGCGGCTGCGGATTTCGCCGCGGATTTCGTCTTGGTCGTGCGCTTTGCCGATCGGGGAACGGCGGAGCGCGTCGTCGAGCGTTTGGTCGCCACGATCGCCTTTACTGCCAGGTACGCCGCGCCGCCGTCAAAGGCCGTCCGCGCCGAGGCGCGCGTGCGCCCCGCTTCGGCTGCGGCATTCTCATGCCGCGGGCGGGAAGAGCTCGTCCCGCTTCTTGCCTTCGAGGGCGCGGGTCAGTTGCGCCAATGCCTCATCCGGCGACGCCGCGAGCCCCATCTTGGAATGGTCGAGACGCGCCATCGACAAGTCCACCGGCACGGCGGTGTAGAACCCGTTCGGAAGGCTGGACACCATGACGAAGAAGGCATGGCCATCGGGGTCGCGAAATTGGAACCAGTCGACCTTCTGCACGACGTATGGGACTTCCGTCATCGCTTTCACTCCTCGCTGCAGGGAACCCGTTCACTGGTGCGCGCGGCGCCAGAGTTCCCAGTCGGCGGCCGAATCGACGATCTCTTCGAGGCTCGAGTGCTGCGGCCGCCAGTCGAGCGCCTGCCTGAGCGCCGCGGGATCGGCCACCAATCGCGCGGGATCGCCGGGGCGGCGCGGCAGCATGTCTACCCGCGGCGTGCGCGCGAGCCGTGTCGCGACCGCATCGACCACCTGCAACACGGAGTGCGCGCGCCCTGTCCCGACGTTGAAGCTCGCACCGCTCGGCAACGCGCCGTCCTCGAGCACCCGTACGTGCGCGGCGGCGAGATCCGTGACGTGGATGTAGTCGCGCTCGCAGGTTCCGTCCGCGGTGGGGTAGTCGGTGCCGTACACCTGCACCGCGCGGTCGTCGAGCAACGCCTGGATCACGCGCGGGATCAGGTGCTCTTCGGGCGTGTGCGCTTCGCCAACACGCCACGCCGGGTGCGCCCCCGCGGCGTTGAAGTAGCGCAAAGCCGCCGAGCGGAAGCCAAGCGACGCCGCGCTGCCGTGCAGGAGGCGCTCGAAGGCGAGCTTCGACGCGCCATACGGAGAGGTCGGCGCGAGCGCGACCGCCTCCGGGATCGGCGTCACCTCGGCATCGCCGTACACCGCCGCAGTGGAGGAGAACAGCACGACGTCGACCGGGTGGCGCGCGCAGGCGAGCAACAAGCTCGCCGCGGCACCGAGATTGTTGTTCCAGTACTTGGCCGGATCGCGCACGGATTCGCCGACGCTGATGTAGCCGGCCAAGTGCACGACCCCGGACGGACGGTGCCGATCGAACACGGCGATCAGCGACGCTGTGTCTTCACACGCCACCGGTTCGTGCGCGAAGGGGCCGACGCGGTTCGCAGTCGCGCTGCGCAGGTCATCCACGATGATCGGCTCGTGTCCGGCCTCCGCCAAGGCACGGGCGACGTGCGCGCCGATATATCCGGCACCGCCGGTGACGACGACCTTCATCGAGCCGCGATCGGCTGGCAGGCGGCGCTCGCCCGCCGGTTTTCCGCGTTGGAGGCGATCAGAAGTTGTCCTTGAGTGCGCGCGTCTTGGCGAACACGCTCACGTCGTCGAGCGGTAGATCGGGAAACCGCTCCTTTAACGTGGCCCGCAGCTCCGGGCTGTCCCACCGCAGGAACGGGTTCGTGGCTTTCTCCGACGCGATCGTGGTCGGCGTGGTGACGGCGCCCCGATTGCGCTCGGCGGCCGCCCAGGCGTGCTTTTCCACCAATGCCCGATTGCGCGGCTCGAGGGTCAGGGCGAAGCGCAGATTCTTCTCGGTGTACTCGTGCCCAAAGTAGACGCGGGTGTCCTCCGGCAAGCCGCTGAGCTTAGAGAGCGACTTGATCATCATCGCCGCGTCGCCTTCGAACAGGCGTCCGCAGCCGCCGGCGAACAGGGTATCCCCCGTGAAGACCGCCTGCTCCGCTGCGAAATAATAGGCGATGTGACCGCTGGTGTGCGCGGGAATGAACATCACCTGCGCGCTCAACGCTCCGAGCCGGAGGCGATCGCCGTCCTGCACGCACCGGGTCAGGCCGGGTATGCGCTCATCGACACCGTACACGGCCAGATCCGGATGCGCTTCCAGCAAGGCGATGTTACCGCCCACGTGGTCGTAGTGATGATGCGTCGGCAGGATCGCGATCAACTGCGTGCCCTCGCGCGCCGCCGCCTCCAGCACTGGCTCCGCCTCGGCGCAGTCGACCACCCCTGCCTGCCCGGTGACGTCGTCGATGACCAGATACGCGTAGTTGTCCGACAACTGTGGAACTGCAACGACTCGCATGTCCGTGTCCTGTTCGAAAATCGACGGCGGCCGCGCCTCGCGCGAGCGCGGTCACCGCTCTCCGTCGGTGCGCGGCAAGCGGCGAAACTCGGATGAGTCGAGCTCGATCGTGCGAGCGTCGCGGTGCTCGTGCCGATCGCGCAACCGCGGGACCACGAGCGCGGCTACCGCCGCACCGGTCAGCAACACCGCACCCGCGGCGGCGAGCGAAAGCAGAAACACGCCAGCAAGCGGCGCCGCGATCACCACCGCCCAGACCGGCAACTGGCCGCGCCAGCGGAAGTACGAACCGGACGTCATCGCGCTTCCTCCTTGAGCTCGAGCACATAGCCGTCGGGATCGCGCACGTAGATCGAGCGCCCGTAACCGGTCGCTCCGAGTCGCATCACCGGCTCGGCCTCGAGCACCTCGACGTCGTGGGTGCGCAGCTGGGGCAACACTTCGTCTTCGAGATGCGCGGCAACGCGCACACAAACGTGCGCAAACGGGCCATTGCCCTGCCCGCCGCTGCCGGCGAAGGTGGGATCGGGCAGGAGATCGATGAGCTGATCGCCCACACGGGCGGAGGCGAACGGCCGCGTGCCGGCGCGGTACTCTTCCAGTGACTCGATGTCCAGGCCGAGGATGCCGCCATAGAAATCGATCGAGCGGTCGATGTCACGCACGCGCAGCACGACGTGATCCAAGGCAACCGTCTGCAGTCCTCGCCCAGCCATCTGCAGGCGATCTTCGCACGTCGATAGGACCGTGCCAAGAACGGCCACGTGCGGCAAGGCGTCGCGTGGTTACTTGGCCGGCCGGCGGGGTCCGCGGCGGCGGCCGCGGGCCACCTGTTCGACGCGCGCCTCGAGCTGGCGCAAACTGCGCTCGATGCGCTTCAACTCGTTGCGCAGCGCCGGATGGCTGGCGACGCGCTTCACCGATCGCCGCACCTGCGCATCGATGCGGTGTTGGAGGTCTTCCAAGGTGCGCTGCGGGCTCTCGAGGATTTCCCCGAACAGAGAGCCCGAGGGGCTGCGCTTGCGGCCGCGCGCCACCAGCTCCTGCACGCGCTGCTCGGCCGCTTCCCGCACGCTCTCGAGCGCGACGCGCCCGCGTTCCACGCCGCGGCGTAGATCGCGGACGGCGACGTCGCCGAACTGCACGAGCCGGCGGAGCAATGGCAGCGACAGCGTGCCCTGTCCCCCGCCGGTCTTGCGCTCCGCTTCGTAGATGATCTGGGCAAACGTGACGCGGGTGAGATCCTCGCCGGTGTCGTTGTCGACCACGCGAACGTCGGCGCCGCTCTGCACCAGCGCGCGGATGGCTTCGAGCGTCACGTATCGACTGGCTTCGACGTCGTAGAGCTTGCGGTTGCCGTACCGCTTGATGAGCCGCGTCTGGCTCTTGGGAGCCGCACTCATTCCTGTGCCGGAGCTACCATACCGCTTCGCGCGCCAGCAAGGCGCACTCGCTTGACCGTCACGCCGAACCTTCGTTAGCGTCGCGCCTGGTCGTACCACTTGCGTATTCTGCGCAGTGATTGCGCGCGCTGCCACGATGTCTCGCCGCTTTTTCGCCGCCGCCGTTCAGCTCCTGGCGGGTCCCGACAAGGAGGAGAACTTCGCCCGCACGACCGCGCTGGTCCGCGAAGCCGCGGAGCGCGGCGCGGCACTCGTAGTGTTGCCGGAGATGTTCTTCTGGCGGGGGCCGCGCGCCGCCGAGCCCGAGGCGGCGGAGCCCATTCCCGGGCCCACGACCGAGCGCCTCGCCGAGCTGGCGCGCACATTCGGCATCGTCCTGGTCGGCGGCTCGCTTCTCGAGCGGCTGGCTGGATCGGCGAAAGCGTACAACACCTCCACCGTGCACGACGCGGATGGCGCGCTGCTGGCAACCTACCGCAAAGTGCATTTGTTCGACGTCGAGATTCATGGCCACGTCGACTATCGCGAATCGGACACCCGCCTGCGCGGCGACCGGCCAGTCATCGCCCGGACGGCCCTCGGGACGATCGGGTTGAGCGTGTGTTACGACCTGCGCTTTCCCGAGTTGTACCGGGCCTTGCTCGCATCTGGGGCCGACATCGTCTGCGTGCCCTCGGCGTTCACCTTCCCGACCGGCGCGCACCACTGGGAAATCCTCTTGCGGGCGCGCGCCATCGAAAACCAGGTGTACGTCGTGGCCCCAAACCAGATCGGCCGCGGACCGAGTGGCATCCACGATTACGGCCACTCGCTGATCGTCGACCCGTGGGGCACGCCGATCGCCCGCGCGAGCAACCGGGAGAGCGTCATTCTCGGCGAGATCGACTTCGACTACCTGGCGCGCGTGCGGCGCGAGCTCCCGTGCCTGGAGCATCGCACGCTGCGCTCCTGAGCCGGCTCGGGCATCCGGCCGGGCCGCTCTGGGGTCGCGCGCGCGAGTGGTCAGTGCGCGCGCTTAGGGCGCTAGAAATCGGGCGCGCTGAGCCGGGTGCTCAGCGCGCAGTCAATTGCCGCCGTACGTGTCGTCGGCGCGGCTGGCGAGGTGCTCGAGCACGCGCTGCTCCGCAGCGCGTAGGGCGATCGCGCGCATGGCTTCCTGTACGTGGACCGCGAGTGGCCCCGTCGCCACCTGCGCAGCCACGTACGCTCGCGGGAGCTCCTCGATGGCCGCCTCCATCTTCTCCAGTGCACCGTCAGCGATAGCCGGCAGTTGCACCTGATCCATCACTTGCAGCGCATCATCATAGCGCTCGGTGAAGTATTTCTTCGCCGCCGCGCGCTCATCGGCGCTGCAATCGAGGTTCAGTTTGCTCGCGGCGCGATCGAACAACCGATCGAACGCGGTAAGAAGGGCCTCTCGGCCTGTCGGTTCTGTCATGGCGGAGCACAGGATAACCACGATGGCCCTCCGGACAACCCTCGAAAAGACAGGCTGCCAGGGGTTAGCATGCTAGTCATTAGGCTTTGAGACCGCGCCTGGACTGCGCGGCCAGGCATCCGACCGGCTGCCCGTGACCCCGCAGATGCCTTAGACCGTTCATCATTTTTCTCTTTGCGCTTCGCACGGCATCGGCTATACGGGCGTCCGTCTCGGGTGTAGCAGCTTCGTTCTGGCTCTAACGGCGGTCCAGACATGCAGCTTCCCGCAGGACATGAGAACGAGAGGAGAGCGCATGCCTCAGGGCACCGTCAAATGGTTCAATTCCGAGAAAGGCTACGGGTTCATTCGCCGGGACGATGGCGAGGACGTGTTCGTACATTACAGCGCCATCTCGGGCGAGGGGTTTCGCAGCCTCGAAGAAGGCCAGCGGGTGGAGTTCGAGATCACCGAAGGCAAGAAGGGGCCGCAGGCCTCGAACGTCGTAAAGGTGTGAACGCGCGCTAGGAGGCGCCATAGTGCCCGCGCGTTATGCGCGGGCTACGCCGCCCACGGCCGCAGAGCGCTGCCGCAGCGGCTGCAGAAATTCGCCGCATCCGCCAATTTGGCGGCGCATTGCGGGCAGAACGCCAGCGGCGCGGGCGACCGCGGGCGGCCACTCCGGGGCTGGGCTTTTTCGAGCTCCGTCATCGCCGCCATCGCCTGCTCTCTATACCGCTGGGTCAGGGCGGCGTAGTCATCGTCGGACAGCTTTCCCATCGTGTGGTCGAACTCGGCTTCTTTGATCGCCGTCAGCGCCTCGCGTTTCTGGCGCTCCAGCGGTGCCAGGTCGTTCGTCGGATCGGCGGCCGGCTCCGCAGTTCCATACTGGCCGCGCAGTAGCGGCCAGCCGACGAACACGGCGACCGCCGCAACGGCCACCCACGAAATGACCTCGACGATCATTGCGCGGCGCTCACGCGTCGAAGTCGCGCAGCTCACGCTCGAGCTGGCGCTCGAGGTCGGTCGGCGGAGCTGGCGCAAGCCCGCGCGGACCCTCCGGCGGTGAGCTCGGCGCCGCACTCGCGCGCCGCCAGCGGCGTAGGGTGACGGTGACGAACGCCGCGCCGAGGGTCAACAGGATGAACGGGGTCACCCACGCCGCGAGGTTGAAGCCGCGCGCCGTCGGCGAGGAGAGGATCTTCTCGCCGTATTTTACTTCAAAGTGCGCGAGAATCGCGTCGCGGTCGAGCCCCTTGGCCATCTCTGCGCGAATCTCCTCGCGGAGGGGAATCGCCGAAGGACATTGGAGGTGGTTGCACGCGTGCACGGTGAGGCCGCAGCCGCACTGACAAGTCAGCGACTCCTCGAGCTCCTGAAAGCTGGGCGCCGCCGCGGCCGAGGCGGTGCCCTGCGCGAGCAGCACCAGCATCAGCGCGGCGATCAGCGTCCGCATCAGGGTTGCACGCCCTGCTCGGCGCGCCCGGGCGCGTAGGCGGGCTCACGGGCGGCGCGCGGCAGCGGCCAGATCACGACCAGCGTCCCGACCGCCAGCGTGATGCCGCCCCAGTAGAGAAACCCGATCAGCGGGTTCAGGTACGCGAGGATGGTCGCCATGTGCGTCTCCTCGTCGTAGCTGCCGAGCACGAGGTAGAGATCCGCACCGAAGGTCGAGCGGATGGCGACCTCGGTCGTGGGTTGCTCTGGTTTCTTGTAGAAGCGCTTCTCCGGCCGGAGCGTGTCGACCTTCCGGCCGTCCTCGAAGACGGCGACATTGGCCATCAAGTAGGAGATGTGGGGCGTGTCGCGCTGCTCCAACCCGACGTATTCGAGCGTATACCCCCCCAGCTCGAAGCGCTCGCCACGGTTGAGCGTCACCTGCCGCTCCTGCCGGAACAGCGCCGTGCCGGCGATCGCGACGAACACCATCACCACCCCCAGATGGATGATGTAGCCGCCGTAGCGGCGTCGGTTCTTTCCGGTCAGCCGCGCGAAGGCGACGAGCATGGGCTCGCCGAGCATCGCCTGGCGAGCGCGCGTGCCGCGGATGAACTCGGTGGCGATGGTGCCGACGACGAAGGCGATCAACGAGAACGCGAGCACCGCCCAGTAGCTGCGGCCGCCGAGCACGAAGCAGAGCGCGCCACCCACCACGCCGGTTACAGCGGGCCAGGCGAAGCTGCGCTTCAGGTGGGTCCAGGTCGCGCGCCGCCAGGCGATGATCGGCCCGACGCCCATCAGGAACAGCAGCGCGAGGCCGAGCGGCGCGTTCACTTTGTTGAAGAACGGCGGACCGACCGTGATCTTCACGCCGCGCACCCACTCGGAGATGAGCGGAAACATCGTGCCCCAGAACACCGCGAAGGCGATACCAACCAGGATGAGGTTGTTGAACAGAAACGCCGACTCGCGCGACAGGAGCGAATCGAGCTCGTTGCTGCTGCGCAACAACGGCAGGCGCCAGAGCAGCAGGCCGAGCGCAACGGTAATCACCAGCGCCAGGAAGATCAGGAAGAACGGTCCGAGGCCGGATTGGGTGAACGAATGGACCGAGGAGATCACGCCGCTGCGAGTCAGGAACGTGCCGAAAATGGTCAGCGAGAAGGTGAGGATCACGAGGACCATGTTCCACACCTTCAGCATGTCCTTTTTTTCCTGGATCATCACCGAGTGCAGAAACGCGGTACCCGTCAGCCACGGCATGAAGGCTGCGTTCTCCACTGGATCCCATGCCCAGTACCCGCCCCACCCGAGCACCTCGTACGCCCACAAGGCGCCGAACAGGTTGCCGAGGCTGAGGAAGAACCAGGCGAACAGGGTCCAGCGGCGCGTGGTGCGTATCCAGGTGTCGCCGAGGCGACCGGACGCGAGCGCGGCGATGGCGAACGCGAACGGGACCGACATGCCGACGAAGCCGAGATACAGCGACGGCGGATGGATGGTCATCCAATAGTTCTGCAGCAGCGGGTTCAGATCGCGCCCTTCGCGCGCCGGTACGGCGAGCAGCTCGAAGGGAGGCGTGATGAAGACCAGCAGGAGGAGAAAGAAAGCCGCGATGGTCATCAACGTCGCGGTCACGTACGGCATCAGCTCGCGATGCTTGGCGCGGTTCTGCAGCTCCACCACCGCCGCCATGGACGTGAGGATGAGCAGCCAGAAGAGGAGCGAACCCTTTTGGCCGCCCCAGAGCGCCGCTACCGTGTAATACAGCGGCAGCGTGCTGCTGCTGTATGCGGCGACGTATTCGACGCGAAAATCGTGTACCACCAGCGCGTGCAGCAGGGCCAGGGTGGCGACGAGCGTGCAGCCCCACACTGCGAGCGCCGCGTGCTCGGCGCTGCCAATCAGATCGCGCCGACGCGTCCACACCCCCGCCAGCGACATCACCACCGCGTAGAGGGCGAGGACCAGCCCGAGATTGAGCGCGAGCGGACCGATATCGACCATATGCCGGTCAGCGCTGCGCCGCTTGCTGCGGCGCGCCGGCCTCCTCGCCGACATCGGGCTCGTACTTGGACGGGCAGCTGGTCATGATCGTCTGGGCCCGCAGGACGCCGTCCACATATCGGCCCTCGATGATCACGTCACGGCCCTCGGCGAACATGTCCGGCACCACTCCGACGTAGGTCACTGGAAGCGTGCCCGCGAGCGGCTGGCGGTCGGGTCCGGCGAAGTCGCCGATGGCGAACTCCAGGCTCGTGCCCTGGACGGAGGTGTGTTTGCGCAGCGAGCCCTCATTGACGCGCCCGGCGATGCGCACCCCTTGGCCAGCGAAACGATCGCGCTGGGGCAGAAACTCGCCGATGGTGAAATAGTAGCTCGAGGAGGTCTGCAGCCCGGCCACCATGAGATAGCCGATAGCCGCCACCAGCAGACATGCGCCGATGCCGAACTTCGCAGAGCGCTTCATTAACTGCGCCACGCTAAACGAATCGCTCCGGAGCGGCAAGGCAGCGCGGCGGGGCCGGATGCGCTGCCCTGGCTAGGTGTCCTCGGCCGGATCGGGGAATTCGGCGTGACGTGCCGCGGGCCCGAAGCACACTCCACGGCGGGACGCGCGGATGAACGCCACGAGCTCGGCGAGGTCGTCAGTCAACGGACCCGCCTCGAGCTCGGCCAGAGCCGCACCCAGGTTACGGCGGGTGCGGAAGAGCGCGACATACGCCCGTTCGATGGCGCGGATGCGCTCGGCGACGAACCCGGCCCGGCGCAAACCCACCCGGTTGATGCCGCGGACCGTGTGCGTGCCGTCCATCAGCGCGAACGGCGGGACATCGCGGCTGGTGCGGGATCCCCCGCGCAACAGCGCGAAACGCCCGATGCGAACGAACTGGTGCACCACGCAGTTGCCGGAGACGTTCGCGCCATCGCCGACCTGGACGTGGCCGGCCAGTAGCGCCCCGCTGGCCACGATGATGCGGTTGCCGAGCCGGCAATCGTGGGCGATGTGCGAACGGGCAAAAAGAAAATTGTCGTCCCCGACGGTGGTCGGGTGCTCGAGCTTCGTGGCGCGGTGGACCTCCGCGTGCTCGCGGATGATGTTGCGGGCGCCGATCCGCAGCGCCGTCGGCGCTTCGCGATATCCGAGGTCCTGTGGGGCGTGACCAATGACGGCGCCCATGTGGATTACGTTGTCGCGACCGATCTCGGTCCGGCCGCTGAGGTGGGCATACGGCAACACGCGCGTGCCCGCGCCCACAACGACGGGCCCGTCGATCACGACAAAAGCGCCGATGTCCGCGGCGGGATCGATCTCGGCGCGCCGGTCGACCAGGGCGGTCGAGTGGATCGGCATCAGTGCGCCGAGCCGCCGCCGTCGGGCTCGTCGTCCTCGGGCGCTCGCTCGGGCACCCGGTAGCGCTCCGCCGCCCAGTTGCCGAGATCGACCATCCGGCAGCGCTCCGAACAGAACGGCCGGTGCGGATTGTCCTGCCCCGCGATCGGCGCCCGACAGATGGGACAGCAGTTGGCGCTGCGCGCGGACGTAGCCACGGCGCAGACGATAGGAATGGCCCGTGCCCATTGCAACCAGACGGTGCGCGCCGCGCGTTTGCGACGTGGAACTCGCAATGCATAACGGATAAGGTGGGGCGGATCATGGCGCGCCGCGCCCGCTCCGCTCAGCCGCACAGCGCGGCGCCGACCTTTTCCGGCTTCGTCATCCGGCTGGCGCTCTACCTGTTCATCGCCAGCCTCGCTTTCTCCGTGGGCGGCCTGCATTTGCACATGCGCCCCCTGCAGGTCGGGATGGCGAGCGCCGTCGCCGCAGCGGCCAATTGGTTCTCGGCCGACGCGGTGGTGGAGGGCACGATCATCAAGACGCAGTACGCCGCGCTCGACATCAATCACGAGTGCACGGGTGTTTTCGTGCTGCTCGTCTACGCCGTGTTCGTCCTGGCTTACCCGGCGCCCGCCGCACAGCGCACCGCCGGCATTGCCGTGGGGGCGACCGTGCTGATGGCCATCAACCTCGCGCGGCTGGTCGTGCTTACGCTGGTCGCCAGCCAGTACCCCGAGTGGTTCGACTACTTCCACGAGTACTTCTTCCAAGGGCTATTCATCGCGCTGTTGGCGTTTCTCGCCTCTCTGTGGACGGAACAGGTACGCCGTGCGGCCGTCAACCGGGTTTCTGCTTAGATTCTTCGCACTGGCGGCGCTCTTCTTCGCGCTGTGGTCGTTTGCCGGCCTGGGCGATGCCTACGGGCGCGCGGTGGTGGCGGTCGCCAACCCCTTGATGCGGGTGACCAGCGGATTTCACGTCGTGCGTACGCAGCCGACGCCCCGCGGGTTGGATGTCGTGATGCGACGCGACCAGACCGAAGTCATGATGCCCTTCCAGCCCCGCGAGCTGTTCTCGGGCGTCATACCGTTTTGCGCATTGCTCGGCGCGACTTCGGGTCTGCCGGCCCGGCGCCGCTTGCGCGCCGCGGCGATTGGCCTCGCCGTCCTGTTCGTCTTCCACGTCGGGCTGGCGGTCCTCGGACCGTATATGACCGGCATGCCGCAGGCGCGGCTCGGGCAGCTGTGGATGCGGCGCATCAACCGCGTGATCGACATCTTCTATGCGTTCTACGGGCTGGTCGGCTATGCAGCACTGCCGTTCCTGCTCTGGTTCCTGCTCACGCAGCGCGTGCGACTCGCCGCGTCCTGGCATAGACCGGCGACATAAGTCCGGCCCCGGACAGAGAACTGGGCCCGCGCGGCACGCGACCCTGCAGCGCCGTGTGCAATCCGCGTGTTCGTCCGTCTAATACCCCGCGCTCACCCCACCCTGCGTTGGAATACACCGGGACGGACGACTCGGTGTGCCACCGAATCCGCGGCGCCGGCGCGGGCTCGGCTCCTGTATGGCCGTTTACGCGCTCATCGAACCGGGTCGGACCACTTGCCCAAACGCCGAAAGCATGAGAGAACAGAAGGCGAAAGTTGCCATGTCCAAGCCACCGCTGGAGGGCCGCGGCACCCGGCTGAACCCGCCGAACCGCTACGAACCGCTCCACATCGAGTGCGATGAAGCGGACCAGGAGAGCGGAGCAGAGCTCGAAGGGGGCGCGCCCCGCACGCCCACCGAGCTGTATCGCGACGCGAGCAAGAGCGCGCTCGCCGAGAACGACAGCCCCGATCTGGCGTTTCGCTTCAGCCTGAACCCGTATCGCGGCTGTGAGCACGGCTGCATCTACTGCTACGCGCGGCCCTCGCATGAATACCTCGGCTTCAGCGCCGGGCTCGACTTCGAACGCAAGCTGCTGGTCAAGATGGATGTCGCGGCGCTGCTCCGCGAGACCTTCGCCTCCCCGCGCTGGACGCCGCAGACGGTCGCGCTTTCGGGCAACACCGACTGCTACCAGCCGGTGGAGCGTCGGCTCGGGCTGACGCGTGCCTGCTTGGAGGTGTTCGCAGAGTTCCGCAATCCGGTCAGCATCGTGACCAAGTCCGCGCTGGTGACGCGCGATGTGGATCTGCTGGGCGAGCTCGCTCGATTTGGAGCGGCGCGGGTATACGTGAGCGTCACGACGCTCGACAACGAGCTCGCCCGCCGCATGGAGCCTCGCGCAGCCACGCCGGAGCGCCGCCTGCAGGCGATCTCCACCCTTGCCGCCGCCGGCATTTCCGTCGCGGTGATGACCGCGCCAGTGATCCCAGGCCTCAACGATCACGAGATTCCCGCCATCCTGCAACGCGCCGCCGAAGCGGGAGCGCGCAGCGCCGCGTGGACACTCCTGCGCCTCGCTTCCCCTCTCGACCAACTGTTCCGCGATTGGATCGAGCGCCACTACCCGGACCGGGCCATCCGCATTCTCGGCCGCATTCGCGAATGCCGCGCCGGGAACTTGAACGATACGCGGTTCGGCCGCCGCATGCGCGGGTGCGGACAGTACGCCGCGCAGATTCGCGATCTGTTCGCGCTCGCGGCGCGGCGGCGCGGCCTCGACCAACCGCTGCCACCGCTCTCCGCTGATGCGTTTCGCCGCCCGCCTCGCGCGGGAGATCAGCTCGCGCTGTTGTGATCGGCATAGCGCTCGTCGCAGACGGACGTCCCTCCCGATGTAGCCGCGGCACCTCTGGCCGCATGGCGTCGCGCAGTGATCTCCGCGGCGGGCGCGACAATCAGACGCGCACTGCCGTTACGATAGCACCCGTCACCGCATCGCCTGCTGAGTCTCGCCGCAGCGTTTGCGTTCCCGCGGCCCTTTTGCGCTCTGGGCCGGGGAGGTTCGGCGATGCTGCGGAATGAACGATCAAGAGTTGGAACGTTCTTCAAAAAGGGGCTGGTCCTCGTCCTCGGGTGTGCGCTCGGCTCGTCGCCGCTCGCTTGTGGCAATGGCGAAGACCCGAGCGATAACGACGAGCGCATTCTCAAGGAGGCGCTAAACGACTTCGGCACGTTCACCGCGGTCCGCCTGGACACGCCGGCACTGGCAGCCGCGGTGCGGGCCGGGCAGCGGATCCGGCTGCCGGCCGCGCGGCAAGGCGGTGGGCTCGCCGAGCGCGAGCTGGAGCTGACCTTACGCAATCTGCGCGCTCCGGAGCTGACCGAGTTCGTCCTCAAGGACGCAGAGGCGGGAAGCGGCTCGACTGTGCCGTTGCCGCCTCCTTCGACCTATCAGGGCATCGCCCGCGGGGGAGGTGTCGCGGTCTTCACGGTGACCGACTCCGCCATCGAGGGCAGCATGCTGGTGGCTCCCGAAGGTTGGTCATTCATCGAGCCGCTAGAGCCGCAGCTTCGGCTGCGCGACGTCGAGCCGGACACGCGGCGCCGCCTGCTCAGAAGGTACGATCACGTCGTCTACAACGCCCGCGACGCACTCGGCAGCGACGTGTTCGTGAACGACGACCCGGGTATGGGGCCGACGCCCGGGCCCGCGCCGCCGCCCTCCCCACTCGTCCTTTCCATCGTCGCCGACGGCGATGCGGCGCTCTTTCGCGCCTATCCGCTGGACTCGGTGATGCCGTTCTGGCTCAAGCAGGAAACGCTGCTGAACGCTGTTGACTGGCTCTACAACTGCGTCGAGCCAGAGGCCAACGCCAACAATGCGTGGGCCCGGTGCGACAACGACTTCGACGGCGGCTTCGGCATCTTCCAAGCGCGCGTGCGCATCGACCGGCTCGAGGTATGGACGGCGGGCGGGCCCGACTCCTCGCAACGGCAACAGCTGCTCGAGCAATCGATATCGATGAGCCATCAGTCCTCGCCGCCCTGCTGCGGCCCGCCGCATACCGCCGGTGAGTCGAGCGCCGTCCACTTCCTCTCCGGCCGCGATCTGCTGCCCGGCGCGGGCCTGGCCGCGGGAGTGGGTGGTCTCAACTACTACGGCCCGTACTGCTTCGACTCAGGCATCTCCTTCCTCTGCCACCATGCCGTCTCGCAGATCGTCCCCAGTCCCCGCTTTCGCGGCACCGCCTTCCACCAACAGTCGCTGGTGGCGCACGAGATCGGCCACAACACCGGCGGCCACGAGGCCTTTTCTCCCGACTACGCCTGCTGGTTCTTCGGCGAACAGTGCGGGACCAGCCTCATGCACTCGATGAGCGGTTTCAACGGTCACGGGCTGTTCGTCTATCGCGAGGACGACGCCCAACGCATCGGAGCGGTGCTCGCGGAGCAGCTCGGGAGCACAGCGGGCAAGTCGCAATAGATAGGGACACGACTCATCGGGCGGAGACGCCAGTGGCTCGACGGGATATGGCGACCCTACGCGCATCGCGGCGCGCGTGTATCGCCGCGGCTACACGGAGGCCTCACGCCGGGCGCCACACGTCGATGCGCTGCAATCCCTCCACCGAGCCGCAATACCAATACACCCACGCCTCCATCTGATGGCCATCTTCGAGACGGACCGGCGCCCGACTTCGCCGGTAGAGGTTCTCGGCGACGCCTTCGTACTCGTCGAGTCGTGCGAGCGCGCTCGCATCCGGCAACTCGATCAGCACACCGGGTACCCGACCGCTTGCGCCGCCTTCGACCAGAGCGGGGTACGCGCCAAGGTCGTACAATGCGCCGCACACGGTGCCGGTGCCGAGCACATGTGAGGGCGCGCCCTGCAACACCGCTGCACGCTGCACCGGATCGATGAGCGTCCCGTAGGCGAAGAGCAGCGGCATGATAGGGCGCTCACCTGCAGGCGAAGCGCTGGCGCATTAAGAAACCGCGGCCACAGGACGGGTAGCACGGATCCGACCGGCGCCGGTGCCCACCTCCGCCGCACATGCCGCGCCGCGTCAGTAGCCCATCATGCCGAGGAAGTCTTCGAGCCGGCTGGCGCGCAGGCAGAGATTGTGCCGTTTTTCCTCGCCGATCGTGGAGCTCGGGCGGTCGGCGTAATCGTGACCGGGATAGAGCACCGTATCGTCGGGCAGCGCGCGCAGCTTGTTGGTCAAGCTGTCGTACATTTGCGTCGGGTCACTGCCGGGCAGGTCGACGCGGCCGCAGCTGCCAATGAACAGCGTATCCCCGGAGACGAGGCTCTGGCCGACCAGAAAACACTGCGAGCCCGGAGTGTGCCCGGGCGTATGCAGGAAGCGGATGCGCTGCTCGCCCAAGACGAGCTCATCGCCGCTCTCACAGAGCGACAGGTCGGATTTCGACAACCCGCTCACGCGCGGCACATAGTCGGCCTCGTTCTTGTGGACGTACACTTTGATCTTCTCGCCGCGCGCGAGGAGCTCGCTCACACCGGCGATGTGATATCCCATCAAATCGCCGCCGAGGTGGTCGGGGTGGAAGTGCGTGATGAGCGCGCCCTCCAGCGTCATGTCATCGGCCGCCAACGTGTTGCGGATCACATCGATGTCCCACGCCGGATCGACCGCAACCGCTCGGCGCGTCGCGCTGTCGCCGATCAAATAGACGAAATTCTGCATGGGCCCGATCAACAGCTGCTTCAGATACAAGCTCACGGCGTCGACTCCTTCTTCGCAGCGCTCGGGACCCGCGCTCAGCGGTCGCCCCGGGTCTTCGCCTCGTTCCCGCGCGCCCGCCGACGGGCCGCCGCGGGCCTCGCTCGATTCCGCAATCCCCTTTCCCACAGATATTCGCCTTCGCCGCTCTGCTTCGCGATCCAACGCGACAGCACGAACAGCAGATCGCTCAGGCGATTGATATACGGGATGATCTGGTCGCCGATGGTCTCCTCCCGGCTGAGCCGGATGATCTCCCGCTCGGCGCGCCGGCACACCGTGCGCGCCTGGTGGAGGAACGCACTGACCAGGCCACCGCCGGGAAGAACGAAAGATTGGAGCGGCTCGAGATCCTGCTGGCAATCGTCCATCAACGCTTCGAGCGCCCGCACGTCCTCCGTGCCGACTTTGAACATGGCCTCGTATTCGGCCTGGGGCGGCGTCGCCAGCTCGCTGCCGAGATCGAACAGCTCGTTCTGCAGCCGTTTCAGGATCTCGTCCAAGCGGGCGCGCGCGGCGCCCGGCGCCGCGGTGGCGTTCACGCTCCGCACCAGCCCGAGAACCGCGTTGAGCTCGTCGATCGCGCCGTAGCACTCCACCCGGCGGGAGTCTTTCGCGACCCGTTCACCGCCTACGAGCGCGGTGGTCCCGCGATCACCCGTACGCGTGTACACGCGCGTGATGTTGATGGCCATGACTGCAGCGACGTCTAGCACATGGCACAGCGCTGTCATGCCCTGCGTAAGCGCCGCACGAAGTGCGCGGTTCGCCTATGGCGGCGCGGCTCGCGGAGTCTCGACTGGCCCCGGGTCCGGTCCGTCGAACGGCGGAGCGAAGACGATCATCGCCACCGCCGGTGTGTTCCCCTCGTTGACGAAGTAGTGCGGCGTGCCCTTCGGGATGAAGACCGCGTCGCCGGGGCGCATCTTCTGCGGGCGCCCCTGCAGCCATAACGTCCCGTGGCCTTCTGCGACCACGACGGTGAGGTCGTACCGCGTATGCACGTGCGGCTGCTCGCGATCGCGCACCTGCACGACGGATACGCTGCTGTGCGCGCCGCGGGCAACCTCATGCGCCCGGATGTTCTGGTCCGGGGCGAGCGCCTGGTCGGCAGGCACTTTCGCTACACCGGGCGCGCCGCTTGGGCTGGATAGCAGGAAGCGCGGCCGCGGCTCGCGGCGGTCACACGCGGCGGCGAGTGCCGCGAATGCGATCAATGCCAAGCGCCAGCGCGCCATGCGCAATAGAGTAGCGCGCGCACGCGAGGGATAGAACGTCAAAACAAGGCCAGCTGCCGTTGAGCGCCGGTGAGCGTGTCGAAGTCGGTGCGAAGGAAGCGCAGGATCGCGTCCGCCACCGGTTTCAGTTGGTGCTCGATGTAATGGGCGTAATCGGGCGGCGCGGTTTCTTCGCCGGCCGGTTCGGGCCCGTTGCGGGTCATCGTGTACGCGATGATGCGCCCAGCCTGTTCTCCGAGCTGGCGGGCGGCGCGCACGTGCGGCGGGGTCGTCTTGGTGTACGCATGCAGCTCCTTCCGCACCGCCTTGCGGTAGACGAGCGCGTCGTCGTGGCGCCCCGCGCGGAGGTCGGCGACGAACTCCCGCACGTATTCATCGACCCGCTCGTCGTGGAACACGCGCTCGAGCAGACCGCGCTGGAAGCGCTTGCTCACCTCGCTCCAATCGCGGCGCACCGATTCGAGTCCGACGAACTCGATGCGCTCGCCGCCAGTCCCGTCGCGAAGCAGCCCGGCATAGCGCTTTTTGCTCCCGGTCTTGCCGCTGCGCACCTCCGGCAGGAAGAAGCGCACATAGACCTTCTCGAACTCCAGATCGAGGTGGCTCTCGCAGCCGAACTGCTCGCGCACCATGCGCGCGACGGCCGCGCCGACGGCGGCGCGTAACGTTTCACCCCGCTGCGCGGCAGCCGCGGGGTCGAGCTCTCCGCTGTCGACGAACAACGAGTCCGTATCGCCATAGATGACGCGGCAGCCCTCGGCGGTCGCGAAAGCGGCGGCGCTGCGCATGAGGAGCTGGCCGAAGTGCGTGATCGCATTGGATACCGACGGGGAGAAGAGTCGCGACGCGCCCGCTCCCATCACGCCGTAGAGCGAGTTCATCAGGATTTTGACGGCATTCGCCTTCACGTACTGCCCGGCGCTTTTCGCCTGTTCGCGCTCCGCGCCCAGCCGCTCGACGAGCGCGGGCAGGATGCCCCCTTCGCGGCGAAAGCGGGCGCCGTTCGGCGCCGTGAGCGCGCCCGCATCCCCGACATCGCCGGCGTTCTCGGGCACTAGCGAGAGCGGGTCCAAATTGAAGGTGCGGATGATGCTCGGATAGAGGCTCTTGAAGTCGAAGACGAGTACGTTGCGGTACAAACCCGGCACGGAGTCCATCACGTAGCCGCCGGTCAGGTCGGCGTCGGTCGGCTCGGCGCCGACGCACGGCGCGACCCGGCCGCGGGGACGGAGCTCGCTGAGGTAGAGCGAGTCTACCGACGCAATCGCCGCGCTCACGCGGTCCAAGGGCATGCCGGTCAGCAGGCTGCGCTCCACGGCCAGATCGATGAGCCCGAGTCGCTCGACGATCTCGCTCACCAGCTTCGCGTCTTCGAGGTTGTAGGCGATGAAATGCGCCGTGTCCTCGCGGTACGCCTTCCAAATCGCTTCGGCGCGCCGATCACCGGTGATCAGCTTGCCGCGGCCGAGCAGGGCCTGGGCAGCGGTTTCCAGCTTGTAGTCCTGCAACCGGATGAACGCGCCGCGCAGCAGCGAGAGGCCGTCGAGCACGACGCGGCCGAACGTGATCGCACGCGACTCGCGCGTGTAGGAAATCTCGCGGCGCAGCTCGAGCTCGTCGTCGGTTCGGCCGATCGCGAACGGAATGCCGTAGTGCCGCGCGCGGCGACTCAGCACGGCGAGGTCGAAGTCCGCGACGTTCCAGCCCGTGATGACGTCGGGGTCGAGCTCTTCGACATACGCGAGGAAGCGGCGGATGAGCTCCCGCTCGGAGCGCACGGTCTCCGCATGTGGATACACCTGTGTCTGTACCAACAGGACGCGGCTGAGCTGGTCCGTATGCAGCGCGATCGAGAGCACCTGCTCGGCGCGGGGATCGGTCTCGATATCGATCGACAGGACCCGCAGCTTCGGCACCCAATGACACGGGGTGAGCTCGGGATTGCGGAAGATCCGGCCCACGCGCTCGTGCGGCACCCCGGGCTCGTGCAGCTGCACCGCGCCGCGGATCCCGCAGTCGATTAGGTACCGATATGGAAAACGCACGTCCGCTTCGAAGCACTGCACGCCCGCAGCCTCCAGGCGCGCGCGCGCCGGCGGCACGTCGCCCGGCCGCACGGCGGTGACGCGGAGCACCGGTTCACCCGTGAAGGTGCTCAGCTCGCTGTGGGCGACTTGCAGCCCCGGGAGGGCTTCGACCGCGCGCGCCCGATCGGCGGCGCGGATGAAGAAGTACGGCCGAGCGCGATCATCGACGATCAGGCAGGGCTCGCCGTTCTCGAGCACGCCGTACAGGTGCACCTCGGGAATGCCGTCGCGAATGCGGTAGGTCGGCGTGAGAATGAACGCGCGCATGCGAGCCTGTAGAATACTCCGATCATAGCGCTGGGCCGTACGGGGTTCACGACCAGTCGCCGCCCAGACGCGTTCTCTGTGACGTTAGCGACAGCTGGCTGAACGGCCGCGGCGGACGCCGTGGCGCCGCGCGCCCGTCGAGCTACTCTGGCTCGGCCTCGCCGCCGTCGTCCTGCGCCACGCCGCCAAGCTGTAGCTGACGGGGCGCGCGATCGATCATCTCCAGCGGCCGGACGTCCTCCTCGCCTCCGGCGCCGAGGTCCTTGAAGCGACGCGCGGAGACCAGCAGGCGGGTTTCGAGCGAGCCCGCGGCGCGATTGTAAGCGTGCACGGCGCCGTCGAGCCCCTTCCGCACGGCTTCGAAGTGTTCGGCGAGGGTGCCCACGCGCTCGTACAGTTGCCGGCCCAACGCGCTGATGCGCTGCGCGTTTTCGGCGAGTTGCTCCTGCCGCCAACCGTACGCCACGGCGCGCAAGAGCGCGATCAACGTCGTCGGGCTGGCCGGAATCACCTTCTGCTCGACGCCGTACTCGATCAAACCCGCGTCGAACTGGAGCGCGGCGCTGAAGAATGTCTCCCCGGGTAGAAACATGACGACGAATTCCGGCGTAGCCGGGAACTGCGCCCAGTACGAGCGTTGGCTCAGCTTGGCGATGTGATCGCGCACTTGGCGCGAGTGGTCGCGCAAGAACCGTTCGCGCTCACCGTCGGTGCCGGCCTCTACGGCTTCCAGATATGCGGTGAGCGGCGCCTTCGCATCGATGACGACTTGCTTCGCCCCGGGCAGTCGCACGACGACGTCGGGCCGAAACTTCCCGTCGTCGGTCGTGGCGACGCGTTGCTCGTCGAAATCGCAGTACGCCAGCATGCCGGCCATCTCGACCACGCGGCGCAGTTGGATCTCTCCCCAGCGCCCCCGCACCGCTGGCGCTCGCAGCGCTTTCACGAGGTTACCGGTCTCCGCCTGCAGTTGCAGCTGCGTCTGGGCCAGTGCTCGGACCTGCTCCCCGAGTGTCGCGTATTGGCCGATGCGCTGCTTCTCGACGTCGTCGAGCTTGGCGCCCACTTGCGCGAGCGCGTCGCGAATCGGGTGGACCAGATCGGCGATCGCCCTCTGCCGCGTGTCCAGATCGCTGCTCGCTCCGCGCTGGAACTCGCCGAGTGCCGCCTTGGCCAGGTCCACGAACGATTGGCTGTTCCGCCGTAGCGCTTCGGCCGAGAGCGCCTCGAAGGCCTCGCGCAGCTGCCGTTCGCCGGCTTGCAGGAGCGCGAGCTTCTCGACCGCTGCTGCCCGCTCCGCCTCGGCCTGCGCGCTCAACCGCGCGGCGGCCTCGCGGTGCTGCGCGAGCTCGTCCTGGAGCGAGTCGGCCAGGCGGCGCGAGGTGGAGAGCTCGTCCGCGACCTGTGCGAACCGCTCCGACCGCTCAGCCAAGCGTGCTTCGAGGTCGGCGACGTGCGCGGCCGATTCGGCGAGCGGCCGGGCGGCGCGGGCCCGGGCGATCAACCAGCCAACGAAGAGACCAACCGCGAGACCGGCGATCGCAAACACCCACACAAAGTACTCTGGCTGCGAAAGGATGCCGAAGCCGTTCGTCGCTGCAGCAGGGGTCGACACGCGCGCGACATTGGCACGTCGCGCCGCCCGGCCGCCAGGACGGCGGGCGCTGCGACCCGGACGAGACCGTTTGCCGATGAGGTGCCGGCTCGTTATGTTCGCAAGATGCACATCCCCGACGCGGCCATAAACAGGCTCGCCGAGCAGGTGGTTCGCGCCATCGTCGGGCCCGGCTTCGTCACTGCGAACGTTTCCGAGAGAGATGTCGTGGCGCAGGTCAGCCGGTTGTTGCTGGACAACTTGCGCGCTGAGCAAGCGCTGGAGGAAGAAGCGGAGCGGATGGCGATCAAATTGGGTCGCCAAGCGCTCGGAATGGATCAGCGCAAGCTCTCCGAGGGCATCAAGGCTCGCCTGGCCAGGGAACGTGGTTTTATCTTATGATCCGCTTCTCCGAGGCGCGCCTCTCGTACCTGGCGCATCACATCCTCGCTACACTGCGCGGCGCGGACGTGGTGACGGTCAACAACGAACGGCTCGCGCTGCAGGAGATCAAGCGCGCACTAGAGGGCCAGCGCGAACGCGAGACCGAGCTCGATCAAATTGTACGGCGCAAGATCGCGTCGCTGTCGCGCAAAGTTCCGCCCGGCAGTCGCGAGTGGGACATCCTCTATCAGCGTTACATGGACGAAGAGCACCGCAAGCAGAATAGAAAGAAATCTTGAAACGGCCGGCTTGACACAGCCGGTTCCATGTCTACGTGTGCCGCGGCCAATCAAGCCGTGGCGCCGCGTTGCGAGCCGCCGCCGACCGACACATGTGAAGCGCGGAAGGGAAAGGAGAGAAGGGTAATGAAAATTCGCCCACTGCAGGATCGCGTCATCGTCCAGCGCGTCCAGGAAGAGGAGAGGACCAAGGGCGGGATCATCATTCCGGACACGGCGAAGGAAAAGCCTCAAGAGGGCAAAGTCGTCGCGGTCGGGAAGGGGAAAGTGAACGAGGACGGGAAGGTCACGCCGCTCGATGTGAAGGCCGGCGACCGCATCCTGTTCGGCAAGTATTCGGGAACCGAGGTGAAGCTGGAAGGTGAGGATTTCCTCATCATGCGCGAGGAAGACATCCTCGGCGTTCTGGATGCGAAGTAGCGCGACGCCGCGCAGGAGGGATTGGAGATGCCCGCGAAAATCGTCAAATTCAGTCAGGAGGCACGTGACAAGGTATTGAAGGGTGTCAGCCTGCTGGCCGATGCCGTGACCGTCACGCTGGGCCCGAAAGGCCGCAACGTCGTACTCGAAAAGTCCTTCGGCGCGCCGAACGTCACCAAAGACGGAGTCACCGTCGCCAAGGAGATCGAGCTCGAGGACAAGTTCGAGAACATGGGTGCGCAGATGGTGAAGGAGGTCGCCTCCAAGACCTCCGACGTCGCTGGCGACGGCACCACCACCGCCACGGTGTTGGCCCGCGCGATCTTCGCCGAAGGCGCAAAGATGGTCGCCGCCGGCCACGACCCGATGTCGATCAAGCGCGGCATCGATCGCGCCGTATCGGCCGTGACGAGCGAGTTGAAGACCCTATCCAAGCCGACCAAGGATCAGCGCGAGATCGCCCAGGTCGGCACCATCTCCGCGAACAACGACCCCACCATCGGCGAGATCATCGCCGAGGCGATGAACAAGGTCGGCAAAGAGGGCGTGATCACCGTCGAGGAGGCGAAGAGCCTGGACACGACGCTCGAGGTGGTCGAGGGCATGCAGTTCGACCGCGGGTATCTCTCGCCGTACTTCATCACCGACCCCGACAAGATGGAGGCCGTGCTGGAGGACGCGTACCTGCTGATCCATGAGAAGAAGATCAGCGCCATGAAGGACCTCCTGCCGGTGCTCGAATCAATCGCCCGGACCGGGAAGCCCTTCGTGATCATCGCCGAGGACGTCGAGGGCGAAGCGCTGGCGACGTTGGTGGTCAACAAAATCCGCGGCACCCTGCACTGCTGTGCGGTGAAAGCGCCCGGCTTCGGTGATCGCCGCAAAGCGATGCTCGAGGACATTGCAATTCTCACCGGCGGTCGCGTGATCGCCGAAGAGCTCGGCATCAAGCTGGAGAGCGTCACGCTGAACGATCTCGGTCGCGCGAAGCGGGTCGTGATCGACAAAGACAACACCACGATCGTCGATGGCGCGGGCAAGAAGGCGGACATCGAAGCGCGCATCAAGCAGATCCGCGCCCAGATCGAAGAGACCACCTCCGACTACGACCGCGAAAAGCTGCAGGAACGACTCGCCAAGCTCGTGGGCGGCGTGGCCGTGGTTCGCGTCGGCGCGGCCACCGAGGTCGAGATGAAGGAGAAGAAGGCCCGGGTCGAGGACGCGCTGCACGCCACGCGCGCAGCCGTCGAAGAGGGCATCGTACCGGGCGGGGGCGTGGCGCTGATCCGCGCCGCGACCGCGCTCGACGGCCTGCAGCTCTCGCCCGAGGAGCAGGTCGGCGTCAACATCGTCCGCCGCGCGGCGGAGGATCCCTGCCGGTGGATTGCGACCAACGCCGGATGGGAGGGCGCCATCGTCCTCGACCGCGTGCGCAACGGCAAGGGCGCGTACGGCTTCAACGCCGCCAAGGAGGAGTTCGAAGACTTGATTAAGGCCGGCATCGTCGATCCGACCAAAGTGGTCCGGACCGCGTTGCAGAACGCCGCGTCGGTCGCCGGCCTGCTCCTCACCACGGAGGCGCTGATCGCCGAAAAGCCGGAAGAGAAGCCGGCGATGCCGCCGATGCCGCCGGGTGGCATGGGCGGAATGGGCGGCATGGGCGGCATGATGTAAAGCGCCCAGCTCGGGTAGTGAACGCAAAGGGCCCGCAGCCGTTTCGCTGCGGGCCCTTTTTTTTCGCTGTCGTCAGTCTCGCTGCTTTCAGCGCGAAGTTACCGTGTGCGCCGTCGGTGCTGGCGCGCTTGCAGAATGACGACGGCCCCTACCCTTCTGCACATCAGGGCACGCGAGTGCAGCCAGAAGGGAGGCTCCTCTGAGGCGGACAACAGAAGGGGTCGACCGGTGGCCGTGCGCACCGGCAAAGGTCCGCGGCTCACCGCCACCTCCACCCGCTTAGCGCCACGCCTGGGGCGCAAGCGGGCGGTGATCGCGGTGGCGCGCCGGTTGGCCGAACAGCTGTACCGAGCCGGGGCCATGGCGCTCGGCGCGTCTCCCCGAGCTCTGGCCACGTAGCGCGCCCGCGCTGCGCTCGGCGGCCGCGTGGGGGTGCGACTCCCACGCCCCCGCCGTTGCGTGCCGCGTCTTGTCGGCCAATGCACTGGCGTTGGCGACGGTGCAAGTTCGGCAGTGGAGCCCTGGTCGCACCTCGCTGCACCTGCGCGCACGTATCATAACGTAGCCAGACCGAGTCCGACGGAGGGCAGGAATGGCCCCACCCGCGCCGCTTAAGCCTCCGGAGCCGTAACCCATCCGTCGCGGCGCGCCCTCCTGCCCCATAGCAGACGCGAAGGCTTCTCAGAGCTTCGCGTCTCCGCGCCTTCGCCTTGATCGGTTCAGGGATGGCTCGGCGTAGTGCTGAGCGTGAACCCGTTCAGCGTGGCGTTGGCACCCGCGTATGCGCTGCCGCGCCAGTCCGCGCCGAGGAACATCGGCGTCCCCTCCGCGAAGCGGAGGTTGCCGGAATATTCGTTCTGTCCGACCACTTGCCCATCAATATACAGCGTCGTCCGGCCGTCGCCCCATGTGGCCGTGACGTCGTGCTCTTCGAGGTTCTGCCAGTTGGTGATGCGCGTGCTAATGTCGGCTTCCTTGCCGGTGTCGTCGGTGATGATGAAGCGGAGGAACTCTCCGTTCTTCACCAGCTCGAGCCGGTTGTTCCATTCGTTTTCGTTGCGGATCTGCACCAGCGCATTGTCCGTGTGATCCGCACCCGCCCATTCCGGCTTGATGCGGAACGAGATCGTGCCGGCATCGCCGTTGGCGTTGCCAGCGTTCGGGAACTCGATGCGGCCGCGATCGGTGATCTTGATGCCTTCGGTGCCGTCATCCGGATTGTGGACGTCCTGATCCTGGCCTTGTTGCTCGGTGATGTCTTCGGGCTTATCCACCTTGAGGGCGATTTCGTCGCCGTCGTCCGGCACCGGCGGCTTTTCGAGGTCGCTGTGCGTCTGCGGCATCTCGCTCAGCGAATCCACCAGGTTGTCCTTCCGCTGTGCGCGCGGCCCGAGCCGACCGCCGGACGCATCTGCGGCGATCCCCGCGCTGCCGCCGCCCGCCGCGTTGCGCGCGCTGCTGCCCGAGGAGCCGAGCGCACTCCCAACCGAGCGTCCGCTCGAATACGCCGATGCGCCAGAGCCCGTCCCGGTACGCCCCGAGCCGGTGAATCGATCGGATCCAACCGTCTGCCCGTCGCGCCGGCTGCCCGGCACGGCACCCAGCCGGCTGCGCCGCTGGTCGCCCGACCGCGTCTGCGCTTCGCCGTCCCGCGTCGTCGCGCCCGAGGCATCGACCCCGTCTACACCGGGACGGCTGGCAATCAGGGTTGTGTCGTCAGCGCCACCGCCCAGGAACCGGAGTCCAAACAAAGCGAGCGCGGCGACAACGACGGCGATGACTAAGATACTCGATCGTTCCATGCCGCTTGTGATGCAGAGTTGTGCTAAATGCTGGCGCCCCGTGCGGAGCGTGTCAAGCCATTCGACCGCGTTTGCCGGACTTTGGACCCATGCTACCTTGCCGCCGTGCTGCCGTTGTACGAGCGCGTGCTGGCCTACATCGACGACGCCGCGGCGGATCGATTCGAGGACCTCGCCTTAGCCATTTTTGTCCACCAGTTCGAGCACAACGAAGCCTACCGGCGCTACTGCGCGCAGCGCGAGCGCACGCCGGAGACCGTGCGCGATTGGCGCGCGATCCCCGCCGTGCCGATCATCGCTTTCAAGCACACCGCCCTCTGCTGTGGGCTAGCGGTGCGGACCTTTCTGTCCAGTGGCACGACCGCCGGCCCCGAGGTGCGCTCGTGCCACCAGGTCGCCGATCTGCGCCTTTACCAGCGCTCGGCGGTGGCTGGGCTGCGCCGTTTCGTCTTTCCGGACCAGGCCCGCATGCGACTCGTATCGCTGATCCCCCCGGCCGAAGAACAACCGCACTCTTCGCTGTCGCAGATGATCGAGTGGGCAATGGAGAGCTTCGGCGCCGAGGGTAGTGCGTATGCCGCCGGTGCCGGCGGCCTCGACTTGGAGCGCCTGCTCGACGCGTTACATGCGAGCCAGAGCGATGGCGCGCCATTGGCGCTGCTGACCACCACGGGCGCGCTGATCCGCGCCATCGATACGCTCCGCGAGCGCCGCCTGGCGTTCCGACTGCCGCACGGCAGCCGCGTGATGGACACCGGCGGTGACAAGGGAGCGCCGCGGCCGCTCTCGCGCGCCGGTTTGCTGCACGCGGTGTGGGCGGCGTTCGCCGTCCCGGGCTACTTCTGCGTCAACGAGTACGGCATGGCCGAGCTGTCGAGCCAGTACTACGACAGCGTCATCGCGGATCGCGTGCGCGGCCGTCACGCGCCGCGCCGTAAGCTGGCCCCCCACTGGGTACGGCCGGTGGTGCTCGACCCCGAGACACTCGCCGCCGCCGCGCCCGACACGCCGGGCCTGCTCTGCCACTTCGATCTTGCGAACGCGAGCAGCGCCATGGCCGTGCTGTCGGAGGATCTGGCAGTCGCCGCCGGCGACGGTTTCCAGTTGCTCGGCCGCGCCCCGCAAGCCGAGGAGCGGGGGTGCTCGCTCGCAACCGCGGAGTGGGGCGCCGCGTGATGCGCGGCACCGGTCCCGCACCGGTCGTGCCCGCATCGCCGGCTTCAGCGGACGAGCTGGACCCCCCAGCGAGCACAGCGGGCGGCGCAGCCGCGCCGTCGTCGTTCGAAAGCACCGCGATGACGGAAAGCTCGGCGACGACCCCCGCGGAGCTCGCGCGCATCATCGAGCAGCTCCGATCCACGCGCGCTTTCCGCTCACGGCCGCGGAAGGCCGTGCTCGGCGCGATCGAGATGGTGATCGACGCATGGCTGCGCCCCGACTCCGCGTGGTTCGCGCGCGCCCTCGCTGCGCTGCCCGCCGCCACCGGATTCTCGCCGGAGATGATCCGCCATGCGTTGCCGACGATGCTCGCGCCGCTGCGGGCGCCGGCGCTCAGCCATCTACTCGAGGCCGAGGTCGGCACGTGCGGCGGGCCCGATATCATCCTGCACGTGCTGCCCGGCAACCTGCCCGCCCAGGCCGCCATTCCAGCCGCGCTCTCGCTCGCGATCGGCTCCGCGCCGTTGCTGAAAGCCGCGGCGGGCGATCGCCTCTTTCCGCTGTTGTTTGCCGAGAGCATCGCGGAGCGGGATGAACATCTCGGGCGGTGCATCGCCGCCTGTTACTGGCCGGGCGGCGATCGCGCGTGCGAGGACGTCGTCCTCTCCTCAGTCGACCTGGTGGTCGCGTCCGGCGGCGACGAGGCCATCGCGGACCTGTCGCGGCGCGCTCGCGGCCGGCTGATCGGCTACGGCGACCGGCTGAGCTTCGCCGTCATCACCCGCGACGTCGCCGCCGATCTCAGCGCGGCAGACCACGCCGCGAGTGGGTTGGCGCTGGATACCGCGGTGTGGGATCAGCGCGGCTGTCTCTCGCCGCAGCTCTGCCTCGTCGAAGGGGATTTCGAGCTCGCGATGGATTTCGGCGCGCGCGTCTTCCGCGCACTCGCGACCCAGGCGCGCGAGCTCCCACCTGGGCGCCTCGCATTGGGCGATCGCTTGGCGATCCGGAGATTCCGTGACGAGGCGGAGTGGGCGGCGTTCGCTGGCGAACCCTCGCACCTGTTCGCGCTACCGGACGAAGCCGCCGGCACGGTGCGCGTCACCGCGGAGCCCGCGCTGCGGCCGTCGCCGCTCGGCCGCACGCTCAGCGTTGCCCCGCTCCAACACTGGACGGATCTCGCCGCCTTGCTCGGCCCGATCCGGCCATGGCTCGAAGCCGCAGGCCTCGCCGCGCCTCCCGAGCGTTGGCCGCGGTGCGCAGAACAGCTCTCCGCCTGGGGCGTGCACCGCGTGGCGGGACTCGGCGAGATGCAACGACCGCCGCTCGACTGGCGGCCCGGCGGCCGACCGCGAGTCGGCGCATGGATCGAGGAGCCCGATGCACCCTGAGGAGTTGCGGCGCGACTTCGTGCGCTACGTCTGCCAAACGTCGCCGGCGCCCCTCGGCATAGTCGTCGCGCGCGCCGAAGGCGCTTCGATTTGGGACGTCGAGGGCCGCGAGTACCTCGACCTACTCTCTGGCATGGGCGTCGCCGGGGTCGGCCATTGCAATCCCGAAGTCGTCGCGGCGCTACAGGCCCAGGCCGAGCGCTATCTACACGTGATGGTATACGGCGAGGCGGTGCTCCAGCCACAGGTAGCGCTGGCGCGGCGCCTCGCGGAGCTCGCGCCCGGCGACTGCTCCGTCGCGTACTTCACCAACAGCGGCACCGAAGCGGTCGAAGGCGCGATCAAGCTGGCGCGCAAGGTGACGGGGCGCCGGCGCATGTTCGCGTTCCGGGGCGGCTATCATGGGGACACGACCGGATCGCTGTCGCTGTGCGACAACCCGACCTACCGCTCTCCCTTCGAGCCACTACTGGCGGACGTCGAGTTCCTGCCGTTCGACGATGTGGAGTCGCTCGCGCGCATCGACGAGCGCACGGCGGCGGTCGTGGTCGAACCGATCCAAGCCGAGGGCGGAGTGCGGGTGCCGCGCCCCCGATTCCTCCCCGCGCTCCGCGAGCGCTGCGACGCGGTCGGCGCGCTGCTCGTGCTCGATGAGGTGATGACTGGGCTCGGCCGCACCGGCACGTGGTTCGCGTGCCAGCACTGGGGTGTGGCGCCGGATCTCTTGCTGCTGGCCAAGGCGCTGGGGGGAGGTCTGCCGCTCGGCGCGTTCGTGGGACGCCCAGAGCTGATGTCCTCACTCTCCCATGACCCCGCCCTGGCACACGTCACCACGTTCGGGGGCCATCCGCTCTCCTGCAGCGCCGGACTGGCGGCGCTCGAGTTCGCGGTTTGCGCGGACCTTCCGGCGCGGGCCGCGCGCCTCGGCCAAGCGTGGCAAGCGCGGCTGGCGCGCTCGGTTGGGCCAGCGCTGCGCGAGGTGCGCGGGCGCGGGCTGCTCATCGGGCTGGAGTTCGCCGCGCCCGACTACACCGAGCGCTTCTGCCGCGCTGCGCTGGCGCACGGGCTCATTCTCGGCTGGACACTCCACCGCGACACGGTCGTGCGCCTCGCGCCGCCGCTGATCATCAGCGATCGCGATAGCGAGCGAGCGCTGTCGGCGATAGAGCAGTCGCTGAACGAGTGCGCTGCCGCCGCGTAACGGGCACGCCGCGGCGCTGCGCCCTCGCTGCGTCAAACGCGAAGGCGCGAAGACGCTAAGGTAGAATGCCTGGCGACTTCGCGTTGGACCTTCTCACCGGATACACGCGCGGCTCGCCGCGTGGACGCGTGTTCCAGCGTTTGTGGAACCAGATCCACTGCTCCGGGTAGCGGCGCAGCATGTCCTCGATCACCGCCGTGCAGCGCTGCGTGTTCGTGAGCACGTCGGCTTCGCGGTCGCCGGTATGCACGAGCTCGATATCCGGCAGCACGAGTATCCGGTGCTGATCGCTCTCGCCGTCCCGCACGAGGAACACCGGTAGCAGGGGGGTTCCGCTCAGCATGGCCATGCGCGACGGGCCCGCGGTCGTACACGCGGGCAGGCCGAAGAAATCGACGAACACGCCGTAACGGCGCGTCTGGTTCTGGTCCGCTGGAATTGCCAGTAGCTGCCGTCTGCGCAAGGCGTACAACGCCGCCTTGGCGGCGTTTTTCTTCGACAACGACACCGTCCCCGCCGCTGCGCGCATCTGCGTGATGTAGGCATCGACCAGCGCATTGCGCATAGGGCGGTGGACCAGTGTGATGGGATAACCGAGGAGTCCGTGTACGTAGGCGAGCAGCTCCCAGTTGCCGAGGTGGGCGGTCAGGATGACGCCGCCAGTTCGCGCGGCTCTATCGAGCGCGGCATGCCACGCGGCCGAATCGGCGGGCGCCACGAATCGGCGCACGGTCTCCGGTGTCAGCGCGGGTAGGTGGCAAATCTCCGCGCCGAGGCGGCCGAGGTTCCGCGCCGAAGCGCGCAGAATCGCGCGATGCTCTGCCGGGCCGCGGTTGGGAAAGGCAATCGCCAGGTTGCGCAGGCCGATCGCGCGGCCGCGCCGGTGCAAAACGTAGAACAGCTCACCGAGGAAGGCGCCTGCGCGGAGCGCGCAGCCGCGCGGCAACAAACCGAAGAACCCGACCGCGGTGCGCAGCACCGCGTACTCGAGCCAGTCGGTGGCGGTGGGCTTTCCTTCGGCCTCCGGACCGCGATCGCCGTCACGCCGGGGGGCGGAGTCCGCGGCGACGTCCACGTGGCTAGCGGTGGGCGCGGTCAGGCAACGGCATCGCCGAACGCCGCCACTTCCTTCGCCTTCAGCTCGCCGTATACCTCGCGGTCGATGCGCGCGTACTTGTCGATCGCGGCCTGGGCTTTCGACTCGTCGCCTTCAGCCCGAGCCAGTGCAAACAGCTTCTGCCGAATCCAGGACATATGCCATTTTTCATCGGACGACACGTCCTTGAGGATGGCGAGCGTCGCTTCGTCGACGTCCGGGCGCCCCGCGTGTTCCTTGTAGCGGGTGAACGAGCGCTCCTCTACGACCAGCGTCAGGGCGAGCAGCTCGATGAGCGATCTCGGAACGGTCCGCAAGCCGATGCGGGTCTGGTATCCGTCGGTGACCTGTACCGGCGCGCCGCCGAGGTCGTGGATGCGCTTGGTCCACAGCCACGCGTGCCGCGTCTCCTCGTGGATGTGCAGCGCGAGCTTGATCTGCGCCTCGGGGTCGTCGATCAGCTTGACCAACCGCAACAGCAGCGAAGCGCCGTGCAGCTCCGCCTCGCGGTAGTAGCTGAGCAGTTCGATCATACGCGGATCTGGTGCGGGCATGTGCGGCGTTCCTCAGCAACTCGGAACAGAACCCGGTTAGCCAATCGCCGCGTCGAGATCAAGGTTGGGGACCGGTGGGCGCCGCCAGCGCCGATGCCACCACACCCACTCCGTCGGGTTGGCGCGAATGTGCGCTTCGAACAGCTCATTGATCCGCACCGTCAGCGCCACGACCGCGGTAGCGCGATCGGCCCCGGCCGGTGGGTACAGCGCCGGCATGATGATGAAGCGATGGCCCCCGCCGGGCCGGCGCTGGGCGAACGCGGGGATCACCGGAATCTCCTTCCGCACGGCGAGCGCGGCGGCTGCCAACGGGGTGCGGGCGCTACGGCCGAAGAACGGGACGGAGATCGACGGGGTCTTCAGATCCTGATCGATCAGCATGGCGAGCAACCCGCTCTGGCGCAGGATGCTGAGCATTTCGCGGCTCGCATTGGGGCTTTCGCGCAGGATCGGCTGCACGCCGTTGGCGCGGCGAAAATCCACCAGCAGTTGATTCAAGCGGGGATCGTTCAGGCGCCGCGCGATGGCGCCGATCGGCACTCCGCGCCCGGCGAAGTACGCTGCCAACAGCTCCCAATTCCCGATATGCCCGGTGACGACGATCGCCCCCGTTCCAGTCGCCTCTTTGATCGCCTCCCAGTTCTCCCATCCCTGCACCTCGGCATAATCCGCGAATCGCGCGCGGATTTCGGCGATCTTGGCGTCCTCCACCACACAGCGTGCGATGTTGCGCATGCAGCCGCGCACGATGCGCAGTTTCTCGTCGCGCGGCTTCTGGTCGCCGAACGCGATGTCGAGATGCTCGAGCGCTAACCGCCGCGTTCCGCGCAGCGCGATGTAGGCGACGTCGCCGACCCGATCGGCCATGCGGAGCGCCGTGTCCAGCTCCATTTGGCGCGGCACCCAGACGGCCACGCGAGCCAGATAGTAGACCAACGCGTCCTTGCGCCTGCGGAGGAAACGGCGCACCTTCCGGCGGAGCTTGCGCCGCAACGTCATGCGCGGCTGGAATCGCGCGGCGGTTGGGGCGGAGCGGTTCGCGGGAGCTGCAGCCGGCGCCGCGGCGTCGATGAACTCCGCGCCGCGCGAGCTTCGGTCGGTGTCTGAGGGCACGCCTACGTTACGCCCGCTTTCAGAATGTCGTGCAAGTGGATGATGCCCCGCGGATGCCGCGACTCCTCGGCCAGCACGAACAACGAGGTGATGCTGTGCCGCTCCATCTCCGCCAGCGCGCGCGCGGCGAGCGCATCGCCCGGAATGACTTTCGGGTCGGAGGTCATCAACTCCGCCGCCCGGAGGCGCTGGATATCGGTGGCGCGGCTCAAGCCCCGGCGCAAGTCGCCATCCGTGATCACGCCGATCAGATCGCCCTGCGCATCGATCACCCCCGCCACGCCGAGCCGCTTCCGCGAGATCTCCGCCACGGTATCCGCCAGGGCGGCATCGGCCTGCACCAGCGGAACGGCTTCCCCGCTGTGCATCAGGTCACTGACCTTGAGCAGCCGGCGGCCGAGGCTGCCGGCGGGATGCAGCGCGCCGAAATCGGTTTCCGTGAATCCATTCCGCTCGAGCAACGCGACCGCCAACGCATCCCCGAGCGCCAGCGCCGCCGTCGTGCTGGCCGTCGGTGCGAGGCCCAACGGGCAGGCCTCTTCGGGCACGCTGGCATCCAGGATCACGTCGGCCGCGCGCGCGAGCGAGGAGTTCACCGCGCCGGTAATCGCGATCAGGGGCAGATCGTGCCGTTTGAACAGCGGGATCAGCCGCACCACTTCGTCCACTTCACCGCTGTACGAGATCGCCAGCACGACGTCGTCCTTGCCGACGACGCCGAAGTCGCCGTGCACGGCCTCGCCGGCGTGCAGGAAGGCCGCGGGCGTCCCGGTGCTGGCGAGCGTCGCGGCGATCTTTCGGCAGATCAGGCCCGATTTGCCGATACCGGTGACGACGACCTTGCCGCGGCAGCCGGCGAGCAGCGCTACCGCGCGGTCCAGCCGCTCGTCGAGCCGCTCGCGCACCACTTCGAGCGCGGCGATCTCGATCGCGAGCACCCGGCGCGCCCGCTTCAGCGCCTCGCTGTCCGCGGGCCGGCGGGCGCGCGGCGCGCGATTCGCTTTACGCGGCAGCGGCATCGATCCGCACGAGTTCCTCGAGCAGCTCCGGCAGGGCCGCTAGCGGGTAGGAGTTGGGCCCGTCGCTCAGCGCGCGGTCGGGATCTTCGTGGGTCTCGAGGAACACCGCGTCGACGCCGACGGCCACCGCGCCGCGCGCCAACGGCCGGATGAACTCGCGTTGGCCGCCGGACGCGGCGCCCTGCCCGCCGGGCAGTTGCACGCTGTGGCCGGCGTCGTACACGAGCGGGTAGCCGAACGTACTCATGACGGCGAGGCTGCGCATGTCGGCGACCAGATTGTTGTAGCCGAAAGACGCGCCGCGCTCCGTGATGAGCAGATCCCGGTTGCCAGTCGACGCCACCTTCTCCAGCAGCGGCCCGACATCCCAGGGCGCGAGGAACTGCCCTTTCTTGATGTTGACCGGTTTGCCCGCCCGCGCGACCGCCAGGAGGAAATCCGTCTGCCGGCAAAGAAAGGCCGGGGTCTGCAGCAAGTCCGCCACCTCCGCGACCGCCGCCGCCTGACTGGCCTCGTGCACATCGGTGACCACCGGCACGCCGACCTCTCGTTTCACCTCGGCCAGGATCTTCAAGCCCGCGGCGAGGCCGGGCCCACGCGGCGAGCTGAGTGACGTGCGGTTCGCCTTGTCGAAGGAGGACTTGTAGATGAACGGCATCCCGAGCCGCGCCGTAATGGCCTGAATGCGGGCCGCATGGCGCAGCGCGCTGTCGCGGCTCTCGATCACGCAGGTGCCCCCGATGAACGCCAGCGGCTGATCGCCGCCGACGAGCACCGAGCCAATCCTCACCTCGCGGCGCATCGGCGCAACCAAACCACAGATGCGTGCGGATGAACACCGCTGCACGCCGACCGCGCACACCGCTGCGCGGCCGGAGGGTTGGCGGCGCACCGCTCAGTGCACGACACGCGCGGAGGTCAATAGCGGCGTCTGATGCACCGCCATTTTGTAGTGCAGCGCCGCGCGGATGAATCCTTTGAACAGCGGATGGCAGTCGAATGGGCGCGACTTGAACTCCGGATGGAACTGGCAACCCAGGAACCACGGGTGATCGGCGAGCTCGACGATCTCGACCAGCGATTCATCTGGCG
This sequence comes from Binatia bacterium, assembly GCA_050176585.1. Classification (GTDB taxonomy): domain Bacteria; phylum Desulfobacterota; class Binatia; order HRBIN30; family CADEER01; genus CAYYWP01. The sequence goes on along the minus strand of JBFXHX010000001.1, from coordinate 195,784 downwards.
ACAGCCCGCTCAGGATCAACCCGGCGCGCGAGAGCTGTTCGCGGTACGCATTGTTGAACTCGTAGCGATGCCGGTGGCGTTCGCTGATCTTGCGCTTGCCGTACACGCGCGCAGCGAGCGAATGCTCGGCGAGCACGCAGGGGTAGGCGCCGAGCCGCATCGTACCGCCCTTGCGCGTGACCATGTGCTGATCGTGCATGAGATGGATGATGGGATGCGGCGTGCGCTCGTCGACCTCGGTGGAGTTGGCGTTCTCGAGCCCGCACACGTTGCGCGCGTACTCGATCACCGCCATCTGCATCCCGAAGCAGATGCCGAAGAACGGCACGCGCTCCTCGCGCGCAAACCGCACCGCCTCGATCTTGCCCTCCGTGCCGCGCGGGCCGAAGCCCATGGGCACCAGCACCGCGTCCGCAGTGGTGAGCGCCTCGGGGAGCCCCTCGGTCACGATCTTCTCGGAGTCCACGAACCCGAGCTCGACCCGGCATTCGTTGGCGAAGCCACCGTGCGCGAGCGCCTCGTTCAGGCTCTTGTAGGAATCGGTCAAGTCGACGTACTTGCCGACGACCGCGACCCGCACCGTTTCGCGCGCCGCTTTGGCCGTTTGCACGCACTTCTGCCACTTCTGCAGGTTCGGCGCACCGGTCCACATGTTCAGCTTCTCGACGAGGCGCTCGTCCAATCCCTCTTCGTGGAGCAGCAGCGGCACATCGTAGATGCAGTCCACATCGCGCGCCGTGATCACCGCGTTTTCGTCGACGTTGCAGAAGTGGGCGATCTTCGCCTTGATCTTGGGCTCGAGCGCGCGCTCGGTGCGGCAGAGCAGCAGATCGGGCTGAATGCCGAGGCCGGTCAGCTCCTTCACGCTGTGCTGGGTCGGCTTCGTCTTCACCTCTCCCGCCGCCGCGATGTACGGCACCAGCGTCAGGTGGACGTACAACACGTTCTCGCGCCCGCGGTCCCAGCGGAACTGCCGGATCGCCTCGAGAAAGGGCAGGCTTTCGATGTCGCCGACGGTGCCGCCGACCTCGCCGATCAGCACGTCGTACCCCTCGGCGGCGGCCAGAATGCGGCCTTTGATCTCGTCGGTGATGTGCGGAATGACCTGCACCGTCCCGCCGAGGTAGTCGCCGCGCCGTTCACGGCTGATCACGGCATCGTACACCTGCCCGGTGGTGAAGTTGTTCTTCTGGCTCATGCGCACCGACAAGAATCGCTCGTAGTGGCCGAGGTCGAGATCGGTCTCCGCCCCGTCGTCGGTGACGAACACCTCGCCGTGCTGGAACGGGCTCATCGTCCCCGGGTCGACGTTGATATACGGATCCATCTTGAGGATGGACACCTTCAACCCGCGGCTCTCGAGCAGCGTGCCGAGCGATGCCGATGCGAGTCCCTTGCCGAGCGACGACACGACGCCGCCGGTGACGAAAATGAACTTGGTGCGCTTCAGATCGGTCGGCATCCCCCCTCACCGTTCCGCCGCCAACGCCAGTTCGGCGCGTGCGCGTTCGAGGTCGCGCGGCGTGTCGACCTCGATCGAAGCCGTGTCCACCGATGACACCTTGATGCGGAACCCCCATTCCAGGGCGCGCAACTGCTCGAGCTGCTCGGCGCGCTCCAGCGGCGTCGGGGCGAGCTGCGCGAACGCCAGCAGAAACTCGCGCCGGTACGCGTAGAGGCCGATGTGCTTGTCGCCGAAGCCGTGCAGCGGGGCGCCGTCGCGATGGTGTGGCAGCGGGCTGCGGGAGAAGTACAGCGCGTAATCGTCGCGGTCCGTGACCACCTTCACCACGTTCGGATCGTCGCGCTCGGCGCGGCTCCGCAAGGCGGTCTTGATGGTCGCTATCGGCACCCCGGGATCCGCCAGCATCGGCGCGATTACGGACGCCACCAGCGCGGGATCGAGCAGCGGCAGGTCGCCCTGGACGTTGACGATCACGTCGGCATCGAGGTCCGCAGCCACCTCGGCGACGCGGTCGGTGCCCGAGCGGTGATCCGACCGGGTGATCACGGCTTCGCCGCCGAACGCGGCGACGGCGGCCCGGATGCGCTCGTCGTCGGTGGCGACGATCACGCGATCGATGCCGCGCGCCTGCGCGGCGCGCTCGTAGACGCGCTGAATCATCGGTCGGCCATGCAGATCCGCGAGAGGCTTTCCAGGGAGACGGGTGGACTCGTAGCGTGCGGGAATGATGACGGCGACGCGTGAGCCCATGCGTATCGGTGGTTCCGTTTGAACCACGGTGGGTCTATAGCAGCGCACGACGGCAAGTCAATTTGGTGCGGCGCGGAGTGACACACGCGCCGCATCCGCGCCGCCGATGTCGGAGCGCGTCGCGCGCCTTGACCGCGGCAACCGCTTCGTGCTCCGAGACCAGAAACCAACCACGGAACGTGAATACGAGGAGACGGCGATGGCTCGAATCAATCGCTCGCATGTCCGCGCTCTGCTGCTCACCGCAACGCTCTTCACGGCTACGGCCGCACGCGCCGACGAGACCTGCATGTCCGCATACATGCCGAAGGTCACCGGCCAGGAGGACTACGTCTACGTCTGGACGGTCGGCGTGGAAGGCGTCGGCGACGGCTCCGACAAGTTGGTCACCATCGGCGCTAACCCGGCCAAGCCGAACTACGGCAAAGTCGTATCGTCGACCTCGGTCGGTGGCCGCCACGAAGCCCATCACGGGGGCTTCACCGACGACCGGCGGTATTTCTGGGCCGGCGGAATCGACGACAGCGCGATCTTCGTCTTCGACATTGCCTCCGACCCCGCGCATCCGAAGCTGGTGAAGAAGATCGACACCTTCGTGAAGGACAGCGGCGGCGTGGTCGGCCCGCACACCTTCTTCGCGCTACCCGGCCGCATGCTGATCACCGGCTTGTCGAACGCCACCGACGGCGGCGGCAAGACCGGCATGGTGGAATACAACAACGACGGTCAGTTCGTGCAGACGCTCTGGATGCCCGAGCAGGCCGTGTACGGCTACGACGTGCGGATCCAGCCGCGGCTCAATCGCATGCTCACCTCGTCGTTCACCGGCCACAAGAACTACATGAACCAGCTCGGCAAGGTCATCGCAGACCCAGAAGCCATGAAGCAGTTCGGCAATACCGTGGTGGTGTGGGATGCCCACGCCCGCAAACCCATCCAGGTACTGGAGGTCCCCGGCGCTCCGCTCGAGATCCGCTGGGCCTTGCAGCCGCGCCACAATTACGCGTTCACCACCACGGCCCTCACCTCGAAGATCTGGCTGATCGAGCAGCAGCCCGACGGCGCCTTCAAGGCGATGCCGGTGGCCGACATCGGCGACCCCAAGAAGATCCCGCTTCCGGTCGACATCAGCCTCTCGGCCGACGACCGCTTCCTGTTCGTCAGCACGTTCATGGACGGCACCAGTCGGGTCTACGATGTCTCCAACCCGCGCCAACCCAAGCTCGTGCACGAGCAACCCATCGGGTCGCAGCTGAACATGGTTTCCCAGACCTGGGACGGTGAGCGCGTGTACTTCACGTCCTCCCTGCTCGCGAACTGGGACAAGACCGGCCAGGACGACCAGCAGTTCTTGAAGGCGTACCGGTGGGACGGCAAGCGCCTCACCCCCACCTTCACCGTCGACTTCCTGAAGGAGGGCCTCGGGCGGCCGCACCACATGCATTTCGGGCAGGATCAGTTCTACAAAAACCAGATCTATTCGCAGGGGCGCAGACCTGAACGCGTCGCGCAGGCCCGATGAGACAAGCGTTCCGCGCGCTGTTGCTCTCCGCGGCGGCGCTCGGCACGGCGCCGGCGAGTCGCGCCGCGGAGTACGGGGCGACTCCAAAACCGCACATCGATCCAGCTGACGCGGCATACACCTACACGGCGGCGCCGTTCGCGGTCGAGTTCGAGGCGCCCGCGCCCGGCAGCTACACGTTGCCGGTGATCGACCGCGTCACCGATCATCGATTGGTAGATAGCAACGGCGGCGCCGTGGCGCTCACCGCTCTGAAGCAGGACCGCCTCGCCGTGGTCGCATTCGTCTACACAGCGTGCGGAGAAGCGGCCGGCTGCCCGCTCGCGGAGGCCATCCTGCAGCGCGTCGATCGCCGCTTGGCGGAGGACCCCGCGCTCGCGCGGCGCGTGCGGTTGCTCACGATCAGCTTCGACCCCGAGCGCGACACGCCCGAGCGCATGCGCACCGTGCGCCGGCTGTACGCGCCCAAGACCGATTGGGCCTTCCTCACCGCCCGAGACGAGGCGACACTGCAGCCCGTGCTCAAGGATTTCGGGCAGCCGGTGGCGAAACTCTACTACGAGGACGGCGAGTGGACGGGGCTGTTCCGGCACGTGCTGAAGGTGTTCCTCCTGGATGAGCAAAACCGCGTGCGCAACATCTATAGCACCGGCATGATCAGCCCCGAGCTGGTGGTGAACGACCTGCGCACGCTCGCGATGGAGAACGCCCCGCCGCATGCAGCCCCATCGACGCCGCACTCGGGTGGCTGACCCTGCCGCACTACGCGGGTGACAGCGGCGGCAGATGGCGGAGCGCTTGGGTTGCTCCGCCCCGCGCAGTCTGGCAGCGCAACGAGCATGCGTCGTTCACCCGCCCGCCGCTTGCCCGGACTGATCGCCGGGTTGTCCATCTTCGGCGTGGGCATTGCCTTCATGGCGCAATCGGAGCTCGGCCTGGGACCGTGGGAGGCCTTCCACCAGGGCATCAGCCGCCAGAGCGGGCTGGAGCTCGGCACCGTCAGCATCTTGGTCGGCATCCCAGTGCTCGCCCTGTGGTGGCCCCTGGGACAGCGGCCGGGTATCGGCACGGTGCTCAACATGGCGCTGGTCGGCACCATGACCAACGTCGCGTTGCGCGTGGTGCCCGCGCCGGGGAGCGTCGGCGGGCGAATCGCGCTGATGCTCGGCGGCGTCGTCCTGATCGGCATCGCCTCCGGCATCTACCTCTCGGCCGATCTCGGCGCGGGGCCGCGCGATGGCTTGATGACCGCGCTTCACCACCGCTTCGGCTGGTCCATCGCCCTGGTGCGCACGACCATGGAAGTGACCGTGCTCGCAATCGGCTGGTTGCTCGGCGGAACCGTCGGCCTGGGCACCGTCGTCTTCGCATTCGGTATCGGGCCCATCGTGCAGCGGGCGCTGGCGGCTTTCGATCGCGACGGCGTCGTGCTGCGCAAACGAACGATGCTCGATGCTGCCGAGTAGGCGAGCACGTGCATCGCAGCGCGCATTTGCTCGGCGGCTTCCGACCGTTTACTACTCCCGAGCCCGAGGAGGATTGATGTCGCTTCGTGTCTGCGCCCTTATCGTCGCCGCCGCGCTGCTCCTGGCTACACCATCGGCGTTCGCCGCCGAGGCGCCTGGTCCGCAAAACGGCGCACCGGCCGCGCCGTGTGCACATGCCAAGGACGGCGCCTGCTGCGGCACCTGTCAGGAGCAGAAGATGCCCGCTGCCGAGAAGGCCGGCGGCTGTCCGTGTCAGCGCGCCAAGCAAGCCGCGGAACAGGGCGCGGCGGGATCGAAACCGCCGGCGCAGTGATCGCCAGGGCCGTGTGCTTCGGGCGGCGCGCCGGGCGCGCCGATGACAGCCGCAACCGATTGCGCAGCGCCCCGCTGCGCGCGCACGCACGCCAGCTTCCGCGCTGACCGGGTCCGCCGTGTCTCCGCAACAGCGCCGCGTCATCCTCGCCGGCGTCGCCGGCAATGTGATGGAGTGGTACGACTTCGCGGTCTACGGGTACTTCGCGTCGATCATCGGCGCGCAGTTCTTCCCGTCCCACGACGCCACCGCCTCGCTGCTCGCCGCCTTCGGCGTGTTCGCCGCCGGTTTCCTGATGCGGCCGCTCGGTGCGCTCGTTTTCGGGCATATCGGCGACCGCATGGGCCGGCGCGCCGCGTTGTTGATGTCCGTGCTCGCAATGGCGGTGCCGACGTTTCTGATCGGCCTCTTGCCGGATTACGAGCGCATCGGCGTCGCCGCTTCGGCAGCACTGGTGGCGCTGCGGCTCGTGCAGGGCCTCTCGGTCGGCGGCGAGTACACCACTTCGATCATCTTCCTGGTCGAGAGCGCTCCGCCGGAGCGGCGCGGATTTCTCGGCAGCTGGAGCGCGTTCGGGGCCGTGGCGGGTATTCTCTGCGGGTCCGCTGTCGCCGCGTTCTTCACCGCGCTGATGCCCGCCGCGGAGCTCCACGCGTGGGGCTGGCGCCTCCCGTTTCTGATCGGCCTCGCCGTCGGCCTCGCGGGGCTGTACGTCCGCGGCCGCGTGCCGGAGCAAACGGGGCAAGCGCACGCCGCTAGCCGACCGCCGATCGTCGACGCCTTCCGCACGCAGCTCAGCGGCATGTTGCGCGTGATCGGCCTCAACGCCGGCCCAGCCGTGGCGTTCTACCTGTTGTTTGTCTATCTCGTCACGTACCTCACCCAGATCGTGCACGTGAACGCGCCGCTCGCGCTGGAGATCAACACCTTCAACATGGTGGTGCTGCTCGCCGTGCTGGTGAGCGCCGGAGTGCTGTCCGATCGGGTGGGCCGCCGCCCGCTACTGGTGGGCGGAGCGCTCGGCCTCGTCGTGCTGGGCTGGCCGCTCTTCTCGCTGCTGCACAGCGGCGAGCCGCGGCTCATTCTGCTTGCGCAATTGTGCTTCGCCGTGCTCGTCGGCGCCTTCGTCGGCGCGCTGCCCGCCGCCATGGTCGAGCTGTTCCCGCGCCGCGTCCGGTGCAGCGCGGTCTCGGTCGCGTATAACGTGTCGGTCGGCCTGATCGGCGGAACGACGCCGATCATCGCCACCTACCTGGTCGAGCGCACCGGGAACGAATACGCGCCCGCGCTCTATCTGATCGGGATGATGCTCATCACCCTGGCGGTCGCCTGGCGGCTGCCGGAGACCGCGAACCAACCGCTGCCCGACGCGGTCGCGATCAGCGATTGATGTACTCCTTCATCGCCGGCATGAAGCGCTCGCCCGCCGCAGCCCCCGGCGGCGCGGCCTCATCGAGCGCGGTCAGCTCCTCGCGGGTGAACCTGATGCGCAAGGCGGCGAGGTTTTCGTCCAGGTAGCGCCGTCGCTTGGTGCCCGGGATGGGGACGATGTCGTCACCCTGCGCCAGCACCCACGCGATGGCGAGCTGCGCCATCGAGCATCCCTTCGCGACGGCCAGCTCGCGGACCCGCCCGAGCAAGGCGACGTTCTTTTCGAAGTTTCCGCTCTGGAACCGCGGATTGTGCCGCCGGGTGTCCCCCACATCGAGATCATCGAGATGCGCGATCTTCCCGCCGAGCCAGCCGCGGCCGAGCGGGCTGTAGGCGACGAAGCCAACGCCGAGCTCCCGGCAGGTGGCGAGCAATCCATCTTCTGGATCGCGGCTCCAGAGCGAGTACTCGGTCTGCAGCGCCGAAATGGGGTGCACCGCGCAGGCGCGGCGAACCGTCTGGGCGGCGGCCTCGGAGAGTCCCAGGTAGCGGACCTTGCCCTCTTTCACCAGCTGGGCCATTGCGCCCACCGTGTCTTCGATCGGCGTCTCCGGATCGATGCGGTGCTGGTAATAGAGATCGATCACGTCGACACCCAACCGCTTAAGGCTGCCTTCACACGACTGGCGCACGTACTCCGGACGCCCGCTGACGCCGCGGAGATGCGGGTTCTCGGGATCGCGGAGGATACCGAACTTGGTCGCCAGCACGACCTCCTGCCGCCGGTCCTTGATCGCCCGGCCGACCAACTCCTCGTTGGTATGCATGCCGTACATATCGGCGGTGTCGAGGAAGGTGCAGCCGAGGTCGAGCGCGCGGTGGATAGTGGCAATCGACTCCATTTCATCGGTGGGGCCGTAGAACTCGGACATGCCCATGCAGCCGAGCCCAAGCGCCGAAACCTGAAGACCACTTCTACCGAGCTGTCGCATCTGCATGGAGCTTCGATATCATCGGAACCACAGGGGCGAAACATGCCGATGCCGCACCGGAGCGTGGCCAAAGCGCTGGACATGCGCCGTCCACGGCGCCGCCGCCGGCGGCCGCATGGCGCGCGCCGCCCGTCTCAGAGCGGAACTATTGCGTAACGGATCCCCGCTCGCGGCGGTCGCACCGGCGGGCGGCATCAGCGCCGCTGCCGCGCGGCGGGTCGGACGCCCGAAACTCGCTATCATCGCCGAAACGGGCCTGCTAATGATCCGCTGATCATGCGATACAGCCGTTCGCTGATCCCGACCCTCAAGGAGGATCCCGCAGATGCCGAGGTCGTCAGCCACAAGCTGATGGTGCGCGCCGGTATGCTGCGGCAGCTGGCGCGCGGCATCTACAACCTCCTGCCGCTCGGCCTGCGCGCCGTGCGCAAGGTCGAGCGCATCGTGCGCGAGGAGATGGACCGCACCGGGGCGCAGGAGATCCTGATGCCCATCGTCTGCCCCGCCGAGCTCTGGCAAGAGACCGGCCGGTGGGAGCATTACGGCAAGGAGCTGCTCCGCTTTCAGGACCGCAACGAACGGGACTTCTGCTTCGGGCCCACGCACGAAGAGGTGGTGACCGACTTGGTGCGGCGCGAGGTGCGCTCGTATCGCGATTTGCCGATCACGCTCTATCAGATCCAGAGCAAATTCCGCGACGAGATTCGGCCGCGTTTCGGGTTGATGCGCGGGCGCGAATTTCTCATGAAGGACGCGTATTCCTTTCACACCGATTACGCGGACTGCGAGCGCGAGTACCACGCGATGTCGGCCGCGTACGCGCGCATCTTCACCCGCTGCGGGCTCACTTTCCGCCCCGTGGAGGCGGCGACGGGAACGATCGGCGGCAGCATGTCACACGAGTTCCACGTGCTCGCGGAGTCGGGCGAGGATGCGCTGGTGAGCTGCGGGCGCTGCGGCTATGCCGCGAACATCGAGAAGGCCGGTATCGCCGTCGTCCCGCCACCCGTGCACGGCGGGCGGCCAGCCGACCTCTGCAAGGTGGCGACCCCGGGCGGCCGCAGCGTCGAACAGGTAAGCGAGTTCCTCGGCGTGCCGCCCGAGCGCTTCATCAAGACTTTACTGTTCGTCGCGGATTCGGGCGAGCCGGTCGCGGCACTCGTGCGCGGGGATCACACGCTCAGTGAAGCCAAGCTGGCGCAAGCTCTCGGCGCGCAGTGGGTGGCGATGGCCGATGCCGCCACGGTCGAGAACACCACCGGTGCCGCAGTCGGCTTCGCCGGACCGATCGGGCTCCGCGCTCGGATCATCGCGGACCATGCGGTGCGCGGTATGACCGGCGCGGTCGTCGGTGCGAACGAGACCGATTATCACCTGGTGAACGTCGCCCAGGCGCGGGACCTGCCCGATGTCGCGTTCGCGGATCTGCGCGCCGCCATGCCCGGCGACGCCTGCGCGCGCTGCCCCGACGGCGTGTACGAGGGACACCGCGGCATCGAAGTGGGTCAGGTATTCTATCTCGGCACCAAATACAGCAAGGCCATGGGCGCCACCTACCTGGACGCGAACGGGCGGGAGCAGCTCATTGAGATGGGCTGCTACGGAATCGGCATCACTCGCACCGTGGCTGCGGCCATCGAGCAGCATCACGACGAGCAGGGCATCATCTGGCCCATGGCGCTCGCCCCGGCGCATGTGTACCTGGTAGCGGTGAACCCGAAAGACACGGCACAGCACGAGACCGCCGAGCAGCTCTACCGCGATCTCCAGGCGGCCGGAGTCGAGGTGCTGTACGACGACCGCGAAGAGCGCCCGGGCGTGAAGTTCAAGGACGCCGATCTGATCGGCCTCCCGATACGGCTCACCCTCGGGCCCAAGGCCCTGGCGCGGGGAGCGGTCGAGCTGAAGCTGCGCCGCGGTGGCGACACCGAAGAGCTGCCGCTCGGGGCGGTCGTGGCGCGCGTAACGGCACTGGTACACGAGGGCTAGTCGTGGGCGTCTTTTCGCTGCTCGGCATTCCGCCGGGACAGATGCAGTCGCGGCTGATCTTCGCGCTCGACGTCGCTTCGGTCCGCGAGGCGTTGCGCCTGGTGGACCTGCTGCGCGACGAGGTGGGCCTGTTCAAAGTCGGCAAACAGCTGTTTCTCCACGCCGGCCCGGACATCATTCGGCAGATCAAGGAGCGCGGGGGCGAGGTCTTTCTCGATCTCAAATTCCACGACATCCCGCGCACGGTGGCCAAAGCGGGCGCGGAGGCGACCCGGCTCGGTGTCCGCATGTTCGATGTGCACGCGTCGGGCAGCGTGGCGATGATGCGGCACACCATCGCCGAGGTGAACAAGGTCTCGCGCACCGAGCACACGGTCCGCCCGAAGTTGCTCGCCGTCACCGTGTTGACCAGCCTCAACCAGGACGATTTGAAGCGCCTCGGCGTGCGCAGCGGCATCGAGAGTCAGGTGGTGCGTCTGGCTAAGCTGGCGCGCGAAGCCGGCATGGACGGTGTGGTCGCCTCGCCGCACGAGGTCGCGCGCATCCGCCGCGAATGCGGCAGGCGCTTCCTCATCATCACGCCGGGCATTCGCCCGCCGAAGGGCACCATGGACGACCAGAAGCGCGTGATGACGCCCGAGGCAGCCGTCCGCGCCGGCGCGAACTATTTGGTCGTCGGCAGCCCGATCCGCGACGCGCCCGACCCCGTGGCCGCAGCCCGTTCCATCGTCGCCGCAATGGAGCACGGCGCCAGCATCATGGCCGGGCTGAGCGGCTGACCACCGCTTGAATGGCTCAAGCCGCGGCGCGTTCGAGCGACCGGATCGCCTGGATCGCGAGATACAGCGCCCACTGCGGGAAGATTCCGAGCACGATGGTGAGCGCGCTGGTGAACAGCAGCGTCGCCACCAGGTACGGCCGCCCGGCGGTGCCCTGGACCTCGCGCCCGCCCTCGCCCATGTACATCTGCACGAGCACGGCGCTGTAGTAGTAGAGCGACAACACGCTGTTCAGGGCCGCGATCACGACGAGCCACACGTACCCGCGCTCGATGGCGGCGCTGAACAGAAAGAACTTCCCGGTGAACCCGGCGAACAGCGGGATCCCGGCCAGCGACAGCATGAACACCGTCATGCAGAAGCCGAGGAACGGGTAGCGAAAGCCCAGGCCGGCGTAGTCGCTTATGTCCTCGTTTGCCTCGCTGCGGCGGCCGACCGCGATCACGACCGCGAACGCGCCGAGCGTCATCAGCGCGTACACGACGACCCCGTACAGCACCGCGGCGCCGCCAGTCAGATCCGCGGCGACCAGACCCACCAGCAGGTAACCGGCGTGCGCGATGCTCGAGTAGGCGAGCATGCGCTTGATGTTGCGCTGCACCAGGGCCGCGGCGTTGCCCACCGTCATGCTGAGGACGGCCAAAGCCCACAACAGCCCGGTCCAATCCACGGCGAGCGGCAAGAGCGCCTGGATGAACACGCGCGCGAACGCGGCAAAGGCGGCAGCTTTCACGCCGACGGCCATCAGCGCCGTCACCGAGGTCGGCGCGCCCTCGTACACGTCGGGCGCCCATGAATGGAACGGCACTGCGGCGACCTTGAACGCGAACCCCACGAGGAGGAGGCCCATCGCCGCCAGCGCCAGCGGGCGCTGGTCGGCCGGCAGCTGGGCGAGCTTGGTCGCGATCGGGTCGAGTAGCGTGGTGCCGAAAGCGCCGTAGGCCATGGCGATGCCGAAGAGCAGGAACCCGGACGCGTACGCGCCGAGCAGGAAGTACTTCAGCGCGCCTTCCGACGAGCGCAGCTCCGGCCGCCAGATGCCGGCCAGCACGTACACCGAGATCGACATCAGCTCAAGACCGAGAAAGAGGACGATGAGATCGTTGGCCTGGGCCATGATCATCATCCCGAGCACGGCCAGGAGCACCTGGACGTAGTATTCCCCGCCCTCGATGTTGATCGAGGACAGGTAGTCCATCGATATCAGCAGCGTCAGGATGCCGCTCAGACAGAGCAGCACGTTGAAGAACACCGCGAAGCGGTCGAGCACGAACGCGCCGCCGAAACCGGCAGCGTCCGCGGACCACAAGAGCGCCGCGGCGATCGCTGCGGCGCCCAAGCCAACGATACCGATCCAGCCGAGCCCCTCCCGATCCGGTCCCTGGACGAACAGATCGGCGATGAGCACGAGCGCGGCCGTGCCGGTGACGATGAGGCCGGGCAGGATCGCGAGCCAGGAGATGTCGGTCGGCGCCATGGCGGGCGGGCTCACCACCGCAACAGCCGCAGATCGTCCGCATAGACGGTCTGCCGGTGGCGGAACACGGCGATGATGATCGCCAAGCCGACAGCGGCCTCGGCCGCCGCGACGGTCATCACGAAGAAGACGATCACCTGGCCATCCACCGCCTGGAACTGCCGCGCGAAGGCGACGAACGCGAGGTTGGCCGCATTCAGCATCAGCTCGATGCACATGAAGATGACGATCGCATTGCGGCGGACGAGCACGCCGAGCGCGCCGACCGTGAAGAGGATCGCACTGAGCGCGACGTAGTAGCTGATCGGGATCACAGCGGTCATGTGAGCTTCTTCTTCGCGATCACGACGGCCCCGACCACCGAGGCCAGCATCAGCAGTCCGGTGATCTCGAACGGCAGGAGATACGTCGTGAACAGGCTGAGCGCGACGGACCGAATCGAACCATATTCAGTGGGCACGGCGGCCAGCATGCCGGGGCCCGACACCAGCGCGCCGCCTTGCTTGAGGAAGTACAGCAAGCCGAGCGCGAACAGCGAGCCCGCGGCCACGGCTGCGAATTGCCAGGCGAAGCGCTGCCGGCGCGGCTCATCCTCAGGCAGGTTGAGCAGCATGATCACGAACAAGAACACGACCATGATTGCGCCGGCGTACACGATGACCTGCAGGGCGGCGACGAAATCCGCGTCGAGAAAGACGAAGAAGACGGCCAGCAGGAACAACGTCGCGACAAGGCTCATCGCGCTGCGGACGGGATGCCGGCTCAGCACCACCCCCAGGCCGGCGACCAGCAGGACGGTAGCCAATGGGAAGAACAGCCAGAGCGGCATCTCAGTGACCGCCGAGAGCGAGGATGACCACCGCAGTGGCGATGGCGTTCAGGAAGCCGAGCGGCATCAAGCCAATCCAGCCGAGGCGCATGAGCTGGTCGTAGCGAAAGCGCGGCAGCGTCCAACGCACCATGATCTGTAGCCAGCACAGCACCAGCACCTTGACCGTATACGACGCGATCCCCAGCACGGCCACGATCCACTGCGGCAGGCCGATGATCGTCTCGCCGAAGTGAAAGCCGTCGCGCTCCAGGAATGGCACCTGCCACCCGCCGAAGAACAACACGGTCGCGAGCGAGGCGACGATCACCACCTCCACGAAGTCGGTCATGAAGAACATCAGGTGCTTCATGCCCGAGTACTCGGTGAAGTAGCCGCTGATCAGCTCGGATTCGCTCTCCGGCAGGTCGAAGGGCACGCGCTTGCTCTCCGCCACGCCGGCGCTGAAGAACAGGAGAAACGCGAGCGGCTGATAGAAGATCCCCCAATTCGGCAGCACGCCAAGGAATGTTCCGCCCTGCGCCCGGCACATCGCCTGCAGGTCGAGGGTTCCATAGGTCATGATCATGGCGACGAGCGCCAGGCCCATCGTCAGCTCGTACGAGATCATCTGCGCCGAACCGCGGATGCCGCCGAGGAGCGACCACCGGTTGTTCGACGCCCACCCGCCCAACACGACGCCGTACACGCCGAGCGACACCATCGCGAGCACGTAGAGAATGCCGATGTCGAGCGGCGCGACCTGCAGGTTGATCTCGCGGCCGCCGACCACCAGCACATCGCCGAACGGGATGACCGCAAACGCCACCACCGCCGGAAACACGGCGAGGCAGGGCGCCAGCGTGTGCAGCAGCCGATCCGCCCCGCGCGGGATCACGTCCTCCTTGGTGAGGAACTTGAGGGGGTCGGCCATCAGGGTGTTGACCAGACCGGCCCCCGCGAACCCGAAGATGGCGGCGCGGTTGGCGCCAATGCGGTCCTGAATCAGGGCGCTGCCCTTGCGCTCGATCCAGCCGAGCAAGCCGGCGAGCTGGAGCGCGTTGAGCGTGACGATCGCCGCCAGGATGGTGGAGATGCCGAGATCGATGAACAAGGCTGGCATAGCGCACTCGTGCTCGCGATTATTCGAACCGCGCGGCCTACTCGCGCGCCAACCGATCGACGATCTCGAGCGTGCGCTCGGGGCTCAGGTTCTCCCAGTAATCGTCGTTGATCTGCATCATCGGCGCGGTGCCGCACGAGCCCAGGCACTCCACCTCGCTCAGCGTGAAGAGCCCATCCTCGGTGGTGTGTCCGAGGCCGATCCGCAGATGGGTGCGCAAACAGTCCACGATGTCATCGGCGCCGCGCAACACGCACGAGAGGTTCGTGCACACCTGCACGTGGTGTTTTCCCACCGGGCGCCGGTAATACATCGTGTAAAAAGAGGCGACGGAGGCGACGAATGCCGGGGTGAGCTCGAGCAGGTCGGCGACGTACTCGATCACCTCGTCGCTCAGCCACCCGAACTCCTCCTGCGCGAGCCAGAGGGTCGGCATGATCGCCGCTCGCTTGATTGGGTATCGGCTGAGATACTGCTCGAACTTCGCCTGCGCGGCGGGAGAAAACTGGACGGCCATGTTTGCTCGCTCTACGAGTGGCGGCGGCGCGCGGCCCGGCGCCCCCTGCCCGGTGTGGCGATCCGGCCGGCGCCGGCGGAACGGGGAGTGCGGGTCAGCGGTCGCATTCGCCGCCGATCATGTTGATCATGCCGAAGGTGGTGACGATGTCGGCTATCATGTGCCCCTTCAGCATGTCGCCGAGCGCGGCCATGCCGAGAAAGCATGGCGGCCGCACGCGGCAGCGATACGGGCGCCCGCTGCCGTCGCTGATGATGTAGAAGCCGACCTCGCCGTTGCCGCCCTCGACCGCCTGGTACACTTCGCCGGCCGGCACCTTGGCGCCCTCCATGATCAGCTTGAAGTGGTGCATCAAGCCCTCGATGGAATTGTAGACGTCGTGTTTGTGCGGCAGCACGTAGCGGGGATCATCGACCGAGATCGGGCCCTCCGGGATCTCTTTCAGGCCCTGCTCGACGATCCGCATGCTCTGCTCGATCTCGTTGAAGCGCAGGAGGAAGCGGTCGTAGTTGTCGCCCGTCGCGCCGACCGGCACTTCGAAGTCGAACCGCTCGTAGCCCGAGTACGGCTGCGCTTTGCGGACGTCGTAGGCGACGCCGGTGGCGCGCAGGAGCGGCCCGGTCAGCCCGTAGCTGATGGCATCGGCTTGCGAGAGGATGCCGATGCCGTTCATGCGGTCGTAGAAGATGCGGTTACGGGTGAGCAGCGCGTCGCAGTCGCTCAGCACGCCGCGCAAGTTCCGGAATGCCTGCGCGACGCGCTCGTCGATGTCGCGCGGCAGGTCGTTGGTGACGCCGCCGATCCGCGTGTAGCTGATCGTCAGCCGCGCTCCGGTCACCGCCTCAACGATGTCCCACAGGAACTCACGCGACTCGTTGGTGAGAAAGCCGACCGTCTGTGCGCCGGCTTCGGCGGCTGCCATGCCGAGGCAGGTGAGGTGATCACAGATGCGCGAGATCTCGCTCATGATCACGCGGATCACCTCGCACCGGGGCGGCACCTGGATGCCGCACAGGCGCTCGACACCGAGGATGAACCCGACGTTGTTGATGATCGGCGAGACGTAGTTCAGCCGGTCGGTGTAGGGGATGGCCTGGGTCCAGGTCCCCTGCTCGATCATCTTCTCGAAGCCGCGGTGGAGGTAGCCGACCTCGGTGTCGCACTCGAGCACGACCTCGCCGTCGAGCTTCAAGTTGAACTTGATCGTCCCATGGGTCGCCGGATGGGCCGGGCCCATCTGGATCTCCATGATCTCGTCGGTGGGGTCGACCTCGAGCGAGGCGCGGTACCCGGGCTGTTCCATCACGCTCTCCACCGGACCGCGATCGGGTCGCGCTCCGGCGTCAGCGGCTGGCGCTTGTCCACGGGGTAATCCTTGCGCAGCGGATGGCCGACGAATTCCTCGTAGAGCAGAATCCGCCGCGGATCGGGATGTCCGACGAAGCGGATACCGAACATGTCCCAGCACTCGCGCTCGAGCCAGTTCGCCGCCTTCCAGATCGTCGAGAGCGAGTGAACCCAGGCGTCCTCTTCGAGTACGCGGATCTTCACCCGCAGGCGGTGTCCCTGCGCGAGGGAATACAGGTGATAGACGACGGCGAAGCGCGGTGACGTACCCAGGTAGTCAACCGCGGTCACGTCCATCAGGAAGTTGAACGCGAACGCCGGGTCGTCGCGCAGCGCCGCGAAAGTTTCCAGCGCGTCTTCGCGGCGGATCACCGCGCTCACTTCGCCCAACGCGACCGAAGCGTCGACCACGCGCTCGCCGAACGCGCCGCGCAACTTGTCGGTGAGCTCCTCGGGCGTCATTCCCACTGCAGCGCGCCCTTACGCCACTCATAGAAGAGCCCGAGGATGGCGACGAACAGGAACACCGCCATGGCGCCGAAACCGGACCATCCCAGCTCGCGGAACACCATGGCCCAGGGGTACATGAAAACCACTTCGACGTCGAAGATGATGAATAAGATGGCGGTGAGATAGAACTTTACCGAAAACCGCCCCCACGCGGGCCCGCTCGGCTCGTTGCCGCATTCGAACGGGATCAGCTTGGTCGGGGTGGGGTTCCGCGGCCCGAGCAGGCGGTTGATATTCACCATCACCGTCACGATGACGAGCGCGAGCGCAAACGTGATGAGCACGGGAATATATTCAACGAGCATCGCGCGGCGTCCTCGGGATGGCCGACTGGCGGCGTCTGTTCGGGAGAGAGATTCAGCGAGACGGATTATGAAAAGGCGTATGGAGTGTCAACCCGGGCTTCTTTTGACCGCACGGCCGCGCGCTTGCTACACGCGCACGGCGATGAGCAGGCGGGCGCCGAGTCTCTTCGCCCCGCCGCGCCGGGGGGGTCGGCGGTGAGCGAGCTGCCCCCCGCACTTCCCGCGGTGGTGGAGGACCTCGTCCGCCGGCATTTCGGCACCGCGACCGCGGTCGAACGGCTAGCGCCGCTGGCCGGCGATGCCTCGACCCGCCGTTACGCCCGCGCGTGGCTCACGGGCGGCGCCGCGCCGCCCACCGCGGTGGTCATGATCCTGGCCGATCGCGGCGTTGCGCTGTCCTCGGACGAGCTGGCCGTGTTCGACCAGCCGCCGCGCGAGCTCCCATACGTGAACGTCCACCGCTTTCTCGACCGGCTCGGCGTCGCCGTGCCCGAGCTCTACGCCGATGCCTCCGACGCCGGCTTGCTGTTGCTCGAGGACGTCGGCGACACCCCGCTCTGGGATGCCCTGCAGGGCCGGAGTGGAGCCGAACAGCAGGCGCTGTTCGAACGTGCGATCGATCAGCTGCTGCTGCTCCAGCTACGGGGCACGGCCGCTGCCGACCCTTCCTGCATCGCCTTTCAGCAGGCTTTCGATCGCCGTCTGTACGAATGGGAGTTCGAGCACTTCATCGAGCACGCGCTGGTGGAAAACGCCGGGCGCGCCGTGCCGGAACGGGAGCTGGACGAGTTGCGCCAGCACTTCGGCCGCCTCGCCGCCTTTCTCGATGCGCAACCGCGCGTGCTCAACCACCGGGACTTCCACGCCTGGAATCTCTACGTGTGCGCGGGACGGATCCGGGTCATCGACTTTCAGGACGCCCTGCTCGCGGCCGCCCCCTACGACCTCGCCACGCTGCTCGGCGACCGCGACACGCGCGAGGTGGTGGGCGAGGGGTTGGAGCGCCGGCTGCTCGACCATTACGCCCGCGCCTGGACGGCCGGCGGCGGTCCGGCGTGGGCACCAGAGGACCTCTGTGAGGTATACGCGACCTGCGCGCTACAGAAGGCGTTCAAGGTCGTCGGCCGGTTCCACTACCTCGACCGGGTGAAGGGCAAGCCGGGATACCTGCGCTATCTGCCCAACACCTGGCGCCAGATCGCCCGGCTCTTGGCGGCGCGGCCCGATCTGGAGCCGGTACGCCGCATTCTCGCCCCGTACGCACCCGAGCTGCGGCCGTGAAGGCGATGATCCTCGCCGCCGGTTTCGGCAGCCGGCTCCGCCCGCTGACGGACCGCATCCCCAAACCGCTGGTGCGGGTCGGCGGCCAGCCGTTGATCGCGTATCCGCTGGCGCTCCTCCGCGCCGCCGGTATCGGCGAGGTCGTGATCAATCTCCACCACCGCGGCGAGCAGATTCGCGCCGCGCTCGGCGACGGCACCGCCTACGGCGTGTCGATCACCTATTCGGAAGAGGACCCCATTCTCGATACCGGCGGCGCCATCCGCCACGCCGAAGCCCTGCTCGCGGGCGACCGCTTCGTGGTGCTCAACTCCGACATGGTCATGGATCTCGACCTGCGGCCGCTCATCGAAGCGCACATCGCCCGCGGCGCGCTGGCCACCATGGTCCTCCGCGCCGACCGCGACGCGGCGCGTTACGGCCTGATCGAGATCGATGCGCAGCAGCGCATCCGGCGCTTTCTGGGCATTCCGGCCAGCGTCCCCGAGCCGCTCACGAGCTTGATGTTCACCGGGGTCCACGTATTCGAGCCCGAGGTGTTCCAGTACCTCGGCACGGGCCGGTTCAGCATCACGCGACAAACGTATCCCGCGATGTTGGCTGCCGGTTGCCCGCTGTTCGGCTACGTATTCGACGGATATTGGCGCGTGTTGGACACCCACGCCGGTCTGGCCGAAGGCCGCTACGAGCTCGAGACCGGTACGCCGTTGGCCGCCGCGCGCCGTCCTTGACCACTTGCGTCATGGGTCATTATCGTCCCACGGCTTGACGAGGCGGCGTGGGCATCACCATCGTCCAAAAGAGCCAGCGGGCGGCGCGCAAGCGCAACCCGAAGATCGCCCTCGTGCTCGCCGGCGGCGCGATCACCGGCGGGGCGTTCAAGCTCGGCGGTTTGAAGGCGCTCGACGATTTCCTGGTCACCCGCAAGACCACCGAGTTCGACACCTATGTCGGCCTGTCCGTCGGCGCCGTCCTCGCGGCCCCGCTGTCCGCCGCCATCAGCCCGGCGGAGATGATCAAGAGCCTGGACGGGCGATCTGCAGCGATAGACCGCTTTCGCGCGCGCGATTTCTATGGGTTCGACCCATCGCTGTTGATGAAACGGCCGCTGGAGTACCTGCTCGCGGTCCTCGCCTTCGTCCCCGGTTCCCTGACCGACGTGCTCTCCAACACGCCGGCGTTAGGGCGCGAGCTACGGCGCGCCCTGAAGGACATTGCGCGCCATCCCACCCCGGGCGCCCTGCCGCGGCTGCTCACGCCGATCGCCGAGGCGATCTGGTCGCATCGCGACTTTCCCTCCATCGTCGATCACCTGCCGAGCGGGCTTTTCGACAACGCGCCGATCGAACGCTACATCCGCCGGAACCTCCGCCGCGCCGGCCTGTCGAACGATTTCCGTACCCTGCATCGCCGCACGGGGCGCGAGCTGTACATCAGCGCCATGAATCTCGACACGGCCGAGCGCGTCGTGTTCGGGCACGACGAGGATACCTCGCTGGCGATCTCCGAGGCCGTTCAGGCGTCCACGGCGCTCCCGGGTTTTTACAAGCCCGCCCGCATCGGAGCCGTCGACTACGTCGACGGCGGCGTGCGCCGCACGGCCAATCTCGACGTCGCTATCGAGCATGGAGCCGACCTGATCATCTGTTACAACCCGTTCCGCCCGTTCTCGAACCGCGTCCCTCGCCGGCTCGATCGCGCCACCGGCCGCTACACCGCCGATGCTCCACTGCTGGCCGACGCCGGCATACTCACGGTCCTGAACCAGGTGTTCCGCACTTTGCTGCACTCCCGCCTGCAGCATGCCTTGCGCGAGTACCGCGATGACCCGAGCTTCCGCGGCGACATCGTGCTCATCGAGCCGAGCGAGTCGGACGTCCACTTCTTCCAGCTAAACGCGCTCTCGTACTGGGAGCGGCTGCGCGCCGCCGAGATGGGCTATGTGTCTGTCACCGAATCGATCGAGCGGCAGTACGATGAAGTGAAGGCGGTGCTGCAGCGATACGGCTTGACCCTCAGCCGCCGCGCAGTGCGCGAGAACATCGGGCGCATGCGCGAGGACCGCGCGGCCGCGGCCAAGACCGCCTTGACGAGCGACTCCCCCAAACGGCGCCTGCGCGTGGCATGAACGCCGGTCAGGCGGGTTCGCCAGTCCTGCCGCAACCCGCGGCGCCCGACTGGCCGGACAAGTGAAAAGGCCCTCCGGATGTCCGGAAGGCCTTCTCGTGAGCCCGTAGGCTCGTGTCTGTGCGAGAGGGAAAAACTCGGGCCTAGTGAATGGCCTCGCTCAGGTGGTGCTTCGAGTTGCTCGAGTTACTTCTTCTTCTTCGCAGTTGCCTTCTTCTTTGCCGGAGCCTTCTTCTTCGCTTTCGACACTGCCTTCTTCTTCGCTGCTGGCATGTGTTCCTCCTCGCAGAGTTCGGTTAAGCGTTCTTGGCCCCTCTCATCACAGGCACTGTCCTCAACAGCCACCCACCACCCATACGGGAAAACTTATAGGAAAACTGCAAAGGCGTGGTCAACAGGCGAATAGCATTTTGGAAATTTTTTTTTAAACCGGATTCGGACCGTTGGGACGAGCAAATCGCCAAAGTAGAATGATGTTGGGAGGCGCCCGGGCGCCGTCCATAGCAGAGCGTTTTAGAGATGACCGGCTGCGTGTAGCAAAAACCCTTGTCGGACAAGGTGTAGAGCCCATCAGGTCGCGCGGCGCACTCGACCCGGCGCGACACACTCAACGAGCCAAAAACAGGCGCAGCAACACCGCGAGTGCCAGCCACGGCCCGGCTTGTCGTAACCAGTCCCGCCAATCGCCGGCCGCGGCCGGCGGGTCGTCGTGGGCATAGGTAGCGGCGTCCAGGTTGGTGACCTGTGACCATCCCGCGGCTGCGCCCAAGCGCCCGGTCAGCGCGGTCACGGCCCGCGCGCGCGGCGTACCGGGCCGCGACTTCAAGCGCGCCAGCTCACCGCGATTCATCCACATGCCGTCGCAGACGGGGCATCGCTCGATGCGCGCGTCGGGCGGTACGGCGGGGTCGCTGAACGGCGTCAGTTCCGACGTGCAGCGCGGGCACTGGCCAGCGCCCGCCGGGGCGTGCCACTGATCGTGCAGCCTGGCGGTATCGACCGCGTCGATTTGCCGCGCTTGCTCCGCATCGAGCGAGTAGAGCTCCCAGCGATCGCACCAGATGCCGCCGCACTGCGGGCACTGATCGAGCACGAGGAAATAGCCGCTGCGCGCCCAGGCGCTCACCTGGCGCATGGCGACACCACAGTGTGGGCACGCCGCCGGCTTCGTCGGCATGATCAGGCCGTGTGCCCACCGCGCAGGAGGGCGATCCGCTCGGCCAAGGGCGGGTGAGTCGCGAACAGCGCGGCCCAGGCGGACGGCTCGGCAGTTGCGCGCGGGCGCAGCGGGCTGGCGATGAACAGGTGCGCGGTGCTGCGGGTGGCCGCGCGCAAGGGGAACTCGCTGCCGGCGATTTTTTCCAGCGCACGCGCAAGCCCCTCCGGATTACGGGTGAGCTCTACCGCCCTGGCGTCCGCCAGATACTCGCGTTGCCTCGAAACGGCCGCCGCGAGCCCGCGGGAGAGCAGCGGTGCGATCAGGATCAGCAGCGGAACGCAGAGCAGCGCGAGCGGGCTGGCGGCACGCCCGGCGGGACGGGCGAACGCCAGGCTCCGGCTCGCCCAGTCGGCGAGCATCAGGAGACCGCCGAACAAGATCGACACCAGCGTCATCACCGCCGTATCGCGATTGCAGATGTGCGCGAGCTCGTGCGCCACTACGCCTTGGGTCTCCTCGCGGTCGAGCAACGCGAGCGCCCCGGTGGTCACTGCGATCGCACAGCGGTCGCGCTGGACACCGGCTGCGAGCGCGTTCGGCGACGGATCCGGGATCACGAACAGCCGCGGGCGCGGGACGCCGGCCGCTATGGCGAGCTCGCGGGCGATGTGCTCGAGCTGGCGGTGCTCGGGTTCGCGCGGCCGCAGCGGCTCGGCCAGGAGGCGGGACATCACCCAGTCCGCGCCACCCCGCCAGCCCAGCAATGCGACGGCACCCGCGATTACCACAGAGGTGATGGTCGCAATCGGTATGGGCGCACCGATCAATGCAACGTCGAGCGCGACGCCACTGCCGGCGAGCAGCGCGACGAACACCGCGATCAGCAAAAGCGTGCGGCGGCGGTTACGGCGCTGTTGCTCGACGAAGTTCACCGGTTCGGGCGCAGGGAGAGGTCGACCGACGGTGCGGCGCGGTCCTCGTCATCGGCCGCGAACAGCTCGGCGCGGTTGAAGCCCGAGGCACTGGCGATCAAGCTGGCCGGGAAGACCTCGCGCTGCGTATTAAAGCGCGTGACGACATCGTTGTAGTACTGGCGGGCGAAGCCGAGCTGGTTCTCGGTGGTCGTGAGCTCCTCCTGGAGCTGGAGAACGTTCTCGTTGGCGCGCAGCTGAGGGTAGTTCTCGACCACCATGAGAAGCTGGCGGAGTGCGCGGCTCAGGTCGGCTTCCGCGGCCGAGCTGTCGTGCACGGACGGCGCTGCGGCGGCGCGAGCGCGCGCGGCGATCACGCGCTCGAGCGCGTCGCCTTCGTACTGGAAGTACCCGCGTACCGCGGCGACCAGGTTGGGGATCAGGTCGCGCCGGCGCTTCAGTTGCACGTCGATTTGCCGCCAGCCGTTGTCGACCTGGTTCTTGAGGCCGATCAGCCTATTGTATGTCCAGATCGCCCAGGCGATCAGCGCCACGGCGACGGCGAGGGTCGCGAACATGGCGGCGCTGTATAGCCGAGGGGGCGGGCCCCTTCCATCGCGATTTGCGCAAACGGCAAAGGACGCGGGCGCGGCGCGCCCGCCGCCGATCCGCGGGTCTGCAGCACGGGGAGTGGCGATGGTCAGCCGCGCCGGGCGCCGGCGCTGCGGCCCGCGCCCGGCCGGGCGCGCGCAGCGGTGCGCGGCGAGGCGGCGCGCCCCGACGCGGCCGGTCGGTTGCGCCCTCGTGACGGGAACGCGGCGCGGCCCGGGTACACGGCGCGCTTGCCGAGCATTTCTTCGATGCGCAGGAGCTGGTTGTACTTGGCGGTGCGCTCGCCCCGGCACGGGCTACCGGTCTTGATCTGGCCGGCATTGGTGGCGACCGCGAGGTCGCTGATGGTGGCGTCTTCGGTCTCGCCGGAGCGGTGGGAGATGATGGTGGTGTACCCATGCGCACGCGCCAACGCGATGGTGTCCAGCGTCTCGGAGAGCGTCCCGATTTGGTTGAGCTTGATCAGGATCGAGTTGCCGACGCCGCGCTCGATACCGCGCGCGAGCCGCTCGGTGTTGGTGACGAATAGGTCGTCGCCGACCAGCTGCACACGCCCGCCGAGCCGGGTCGTGAGCGCCTGCCATCCGGACCAGTCGTCCTCGGCGAGCCCATCTTCGATGGAGACGATAGGGTAGCGCGATACCCAGTCGCTCCAGTACTCCGCCATGTCCGCCGCGGTGCGCCGCGCGCCGTCCGACTTGCGAAAGACGTACACGCCATCCTCGAACAGCTCGCTGGTGGCCGGGTCCAGGGCAATCGCCACCTGGCGACCGGCCTTGTATCCGGCGCGCTCGATCGCCTCGAGGATGACCTCCAGCGCTTCCTCGTTCGAGCGCAGATTGGGTGCGAACCCGCCCTCATCGCCGACCGCGGTGCCAAGGCCGCGCGACCGAAGGACGGTCTTCAGCGTGTGGAAGATCTCGGTCCCGATGCGCAGTGCAGCCGAGAAGCTCGACGCTCCGATCGGGACCACCATGAACTCCTGCAGATCGACGGAGCTGTCGGCGTGCGCGCCGCCGTTCAGGATGTTCATCATCGGCACCGGCAGCGTGACGGCTTTGCGGCCGCCCAAATAGCGGAAGAGGGGCTCACCGGCGGCCGCGGCCGCGGCTTTCGCCACTGCCAGGGACACGCCGAGCACGGCGTTCGCGCCGAGACGGCGCTTCGTGGCGGTGCCATCGAGCTCGATCAGCAAGCGGTCGACTCCCTGCTGGTCGCTGGCGTCGCGCCCGCGAAACCGCGGCGCAATTACGCGGTTCACATTGGCGACCGCCTTGCGAACGCCCTTGCCGGCGTAGCGGGCGCCGCCGTCGCGCAGCTCGAGCGCTTCGTGCTCGCCGGTCGAAGCGCCCGAAGGTACCGCCGCACGGCCGACCGCGCCGTTGCGCAGGGTTACGTCGACCTCCACGGTCGGGTTTCCGCGCGAGTCGAGGATTTCGCGTGCCACCACCGACTGGATTTTCACAACACAACTCCCTCGCAATTGCCTCGTAGCCCGCTGATGTTCTAGAACGCGCATCCGATACGATGCGCCAGGACGATGTAACGCCGCTGCCGTGGAAATTCAAAGCGGTGGTCGGCGCCGGCCTCGCGCTCTTGCTCTTGTTCGCCGTCTCGGCGGTGTTTGGCAGTGGCGGTGTCGTGCACCTTCAGCGCTTGCACGCGCAGCAAGCCGAAGCGGAAGCCGAGGCGTTTGCGCTCGCCCAGCGTAACGCGCGCGTACGCGATCACTTGCAGAAGCTGGAAGCGGACGACGCGTACCTGGAGAAGGTCGCGCGCGAGCGCCTCGGCTGGATCAAGCCGGGGGAGATGCTCTACCGGGTGGACCGGCGCGACTAGCGCGCGGTCGCGCGAGTCGATCTCGCGGTTAGCGCGTCACCGCGAGCGGCTCGCTCAGTGGCCGCGCGGCGTGCCGTTGTCCTGCTCGCCCGGCGTCTTTCGCACCTCGCCAGTCATGGGCACGAAGCGCACCCCGCCGTGCCAGGTCCACTTGATGTCGTCGCCATGGCGCACCCCGACGGCCAGCTCCTCGCCCCCAGGGCGCTCCAGTGGAACGACGATGCGACCGCCCTCGCGGAGCTGATCGCGCAACCCATCCGGCACGCGCGGGGTGGCCGCGGTGATCACGATGGCGTCGAACGGTGCCGCCTCCGGCCACCCGTAAAAGCCGTCGCCGGCGCGCACGTGCACGTTCGCGGCGCCCGCGCGGCGCAGCGCTTTGCGCGCCGTTTCGGCCAGCTCGGGATCGATCTCGATCGAGTACACCTCGCGCGCCAGCTGGGCGAGCACCGCGGCTTGATAGCCGGAGCCGGTGCCGACTTCGAGGACGCGCTCGCCGCCCCGCAGCGCCAGGAGCTGGGTCATCAGCGCGACGACGTATGGCTGCGAGATCGTCTGCCCGCGCCCGATCGGCAGCGCGTGATCGCCGTACGCTTCGTCTACCTGATCGGGGGGGACGAAGGCGTGGCGCAACACGCTGCCCATTGCCGCCAGCAGGCGTGGATCGGTGATGTCACGCGCGCGCAGCTGTTCGTTCACCATGGTGCGGCGCGCAGCTGCTTGTGCCGGCGTGTCCAGTGGTGCCCCGGTTGCGGTCTGGTCGGCGTCGGACCCTGCCACCATGCATCCCGCCAACAGGAGGGCTGTGGCGCGCCACCGCGCAGCCACCGCGGCGTCTACTCCTCGTCGGCGCCGGCGACGTATTCCTCGTAATCTTCTGTCGCCATGAGAGCCTCGAGCTCGCTCTCGTCCTCGAGCTCGACCTCGATCAGCCACCCTTCGTGATACGGATCTTCGTTGGCCAGCGACGCGTGGTCTTCGAGGTCGCCGTTCACCGCGCGGACTCTGCCGGTCACCGGAGCCACCAGCTCGTGCACGGTCCGCACTGATTCGAGCTCTCCGAAGGGTTCGCCGCGCTCGATGATATCACCGACGTCGGGCAGCTCGACCGCGATGACCTCGCCGATCGAGTTCTGCCCGAGATCGGAGATGCCGATCTGCGCCCGGCCCGCCTCGGCGCGAACCCACAGATGCTCCCCGGTGAAGCGCAAGATGGTGACCGCTTCACTCTCTTTCCTGCGGCTCTTCGACGACTTCGTCACCGGTGGCTCCTTACAGACGCATGATTCGCCATGTCAAGACCACGCGCAGCCGCGCACCGCCGCGCGCGCCGGCGGCCGACATGGCATCGACATACCATCCGGGCTACCATCCCCGTGCATGACCGTGCAGGAGCGAATGCGCGCCATGCGCGAAGAGCTGAACCAGCTCTTCCTCGAGCGCGGCGACGTCATCGACGGCGCGCTCGTGGCACTCCTGAGCGGCCATCACGTGCTCATCATCGGCCCGCCCGGCACCGCCAAGTCCATGCTGGCCGACGAGCTCTGCCGGCGCCTGCTCGGCGGCACATACTTTCAATGGCTGCTCACGAAGTTCACCACCCCCGAGGAGCTGTTCGGCGCGGTCAGCCTGGCGGCGCTCGAGCGCGATGAGTATCGCCGCGTGACCGCGTGCAAGCTGCCCGAGGCGCACATCGCCTTCCTCGACGAAGTGTTCAAAGCGAGCTCCTCCATCCTGAACGCGATCCTGACGCTGATGAACGAGCGCCGTTTCCACAACGGGCGCGAGGTCGAGGCGGTGCCGCTCATCGCGCTCTTCGGAGCGAGCAACGAGCTGCCCGAGGATGACGAGCTACAGGCGCTGTACGACCGCTTCCTGCTGCGTTTCGCGGTCGGCTACATCGCCGAGGACTTCCGTTTCCTCAAGATGCTGCACGGCCGCCCACCCGTCGGGCGCACGACGCTGACGTTGGCCGACCTCGCCGCGGCGCAAGCCGAAGCGGCGGCGGTGGCGATCCCCGACGCGGTCTACCGCGCCCTCGCGGACCTGCGCCGCGAGCTGTCCCGGACCCAGATCGTCGCGTCCGACCGCCGCTATCGGCAGGCGCTCGACGTGCTGCGCGCGCATGCGTACCTCGACGACCGCGACGCGGTGAACGACGACGATCTGTTCTTCCTCGAGCATCTTCTATGGCGCGAGCCGAACGAACAGGCGGAGGTGCGCAACGCGCTGCACCGGTTGCTGCGCGGCTACGTGGACGAGGCTCGAGCGCTGCTCTATCAGAGCCGCGAGCTGCGCGACTATGCGCACCGGCAGTGGGAGAACAACGATCTCCGCGGCCGCGCCGTGGTGGAGGCGCATACAAAGATCCGCCAGATCTTGGCACAGGTCGACGACATCCTGGCCGGCGCGCGCGGCGCCGGGCGCCCGACCGATGCCGTGGCCGCCGTCCGCGCCGAGATCGAGTCGATCCAGCACGAGATGCTCGAAGCGTTGTGAGCCAGCCTACCGGAACACCGTCGCCGCCTCATCACCACTGGGTGGAGGTGGACGCGTACGACCGTGCCGCGTTCGCCCGGCTGGTCGCCGAGTCGTCCGGCCTCCGCAAACTGCTCGCCAGCGGCAGCCGGCTGCTGCCGCACTTCGAGGGCTTTGAGCTCGATCTGTACGCGCTCTGCTATAAGCTCAACTTGATCTCGTATCCGCCGGAGGCCGTCGCGCCCGCCGCGATCTGGTTTCGCTCCCTCGTCGACGAGCTGCGCGAAGCGCCGGCCCTGGCCGCTCTGCGCGAGCAGACGGTGCTCGATGAAGCCGCGGCGGGGCTCGGCGCGCTCCTGCTCGGCGAGGCGCTGCTCGAGCTGCTGAAGAGCGAACGCGTGCTGACCCGCGGCGAGATGCTCGACGCCTGGAGCATCGCGCAACAGGGCGAGGAGATCGCTAGCCGTGAGGCGCACGCAGACACCGCGGCCGAGCTGGCCGCCGCGCGTGCGGGCCAGCCCGCCGAGAAGCAGCTGGACGCGCTGCGGCAGCGCTATGAGCGCGAGAACAAAGCCGCCGGCGCGCGCCTCGCCCAACAGGGGCAGCGCCTGAGTGAGAGGGTTGCGGAGGGTCGAGCGCAGCGCCCCGCGCGCATCGCCGCAGCGCTCGAAGCGACTGCCGCCGATATCGAAGGCGCGCGCGATGCAGCGGACCGGTGGAGCCTGCAGCTCGGCGGCGGTGCCCAGCGATCGTCGCCCGTGGCGCAGATCGAGCTCGGCCATCAACTCGCCCGCAATCCGAAGCTGAAGCGCATGGCCCAGCTGGTCGGCCGCATGCGCCAGAGCGCGCGCGCGTTGCGCCGCTCGCTATACGAACGCGCCAATGCGGAGGTGTTCGCGGTCGGCCTGGGCGCGGAGCTCCAGCGCCTGCTGCCGCCGGAGTTGCTCAGCCTGCGCCAGCCCGCCTTGCGGCGCGACTTCCAGCGCCGGTTGGTCGAAGGCGAGCTGTTCGTGTACGCGCTGCGCGCTCCCGAGCGGCAGGGGCGCGGGCCGATGATCGTCTGCCTGGACGGCAGCTCGTCGATGGCGGGCGACAAGGAAATCTGGTCCAAGGCCGTCGCGCTGACACTGCTCGACATCGCCGCGCGACAACGCCGGCGCTTTCGCTCGATCTGTTTTGCCGCGAGCGAAACCCCGCTGCAGGTGCTCGATCTGAATACCCGCCAGCGCTACGCGCCCGACATGCACCAGGTCTTCGCGCTCGCCGAGTACTTTCCCGGCGGCGGCACGGATTTCCAGAAGCCGCTGGATGCCGCGCTCGATTGTCTGCGCGGCGCGCGGAAGCGGCGCGGCGACATCGTGCTCATCACAGACGGCGAGTGCCGGGTCGAACGGGATTGGCTGCAGGCGTTCCAGCGGGAGAAGGCCGCGCTCGGCTTCACCGTGTTCGCGGTGCTGATCGACGTCGGGGCGAGCTCGGTCGGCGCGGTCCGGGAGTTCAGCGATCACATCACCTCGGTCCGGCAGCTGACCGACGATGCGACGCGCGAGATCTTCCTGAAGCTTTGACGGGGTCGAGGCTGCCCGCCCCGCATTTCGGGTCCCGCGTCCATCTGATACGCACATGACCCATGCCTGTATGGGTTTGGGTCGCGTTCCACGTCGTCGTCTTTACGATTCTGGCCATCGACCTCGGCATCTTCCATCGCCATGCGCACGAGGTGTCGGTGCGCGAAGCCGCGGGCTGGACCGTCACCTGGGTGACGATGGCGCTGCTCTTCAATATCGGCATCGCCCAGTACATGGGTGGTCAGGCCGGGCTCGAATTCTTGACCGGGTATCTGATCGAACAGGCGCTCTCGGTCGACAACATCTTCGTCTTCGTACTGATCTTTTCGTATTTCTCCGTGCCCAAACGCTACCAGCATCGGGTGCTCTTCTGGGGCATTCTGGGCGCGCTGATCCTGCGCGGCACGATGATCGCGCTCGGCACGCTGCTCATCCAGCGCTTCGAGTGGATTCTGTACGTGTTCGGCGGGTTCCTCGTCTTCACCGGGCTGCGCATGGCCTTCGCTGGCGAATCCGAAATCAAGGTCGAGGCCAACCCGCTCATCCGGCTGCTGCGGCGCGTCATGCCGGTCACCAAGCGCTATCACGGCCAGCGGTTCATCGTGCAGGCGCGGGTCAAAGGCCGGCGGCGCTGGATGGCCACACCGCTGCTCGTCGTGCTGATCATGGTGGAGACCACCGATCTCGTGTTCGCGGTCGATTCCATTCCGGCCATCTTTTCCGTGACGACCGATCCATTCCTGGTCTACACCTCGAACGTCTGCGCCATCCTCGGCCTTCGGTCGCTCTATTTCCTGCTCGCCGGCATCGTCACCCAGTTCCGCTTCTTGCAGCTCGGGCTGTCGGTAGTGCTCATCTTCGTCGGCGTGAAAATGCTCATCGCGGACTGGTATCACATGCCGATCGGCATCTCGCTCGGTGTGATCGCCGGCGTGCTGGCGCTCTCGATCGGCGGCTCTCTGCTCTTTCCAGAGGTCGTCGAAGCCCACTCCCCTGTGGAGCACGATCCCCTGGAGGGCTCACTGGATCGCGCGGCCGAAGTATTGGATGTCGACGCCGAGCCGGAAGAGAAGCGCCGCTCCGGGCGGAAGTAGCGGCGATTGACTTTCCCCCCGCAGCGCCTCCGCGTTGAACTGCAGCGGGGAGGTGGCCGCCGTCCGCAGGCGCGCACGCGAGCGTAGGACTTGCACACGCTTGCAAATCCTTCACGCGAGCCGCGGTCCGCGTCGCCCGTCGCGATTGGGGCCGGTGACCCGGCGCACGCGGATATCGGCACGCGTACTGGCGCATCGTTTGCTGATTCGAGCCTCGCAACCACATCGCGCCGCGCCGCCGTGCTCAGGACGTGAGTCACCGACGCGGCGCCCGTTGGGAGGGACAGGGATGAAGCTGAGCGATATCATGACTCGTGACGTCGAAGTCCTGTCGCCGGATGATCGCTTGGACGAAGCGGCGCGGAGAATGAAGGCGCTCGACGTGGGGCTCATGCCGGTGTGCGACGGCGATCGCCTGCTGGGCATGCTCACCGACCGCGACATCACCGTGCGCGCGGTTTCCGCCGGACGCGCTCCGCGCGAGACCGCTGTGGTCGACATCATGACGGCCGACGTCGTGTACTGTTTCGAGGATCAGGACGTGGAGGAGGCCGCCCGCTTGATGCACGATGCGCAGATTCGACGCTTGCCGATTCTCAATCGCAATAAGCGCTTGACCGGCATCGTGGCGCTCGCAGATCTCGCGGTGAGAACCGGGGATGATCAACTCTCAGGACGCGTGCTGGCGGGCGTTTCGCAGCCCGCTCGGCACTAGGAGGCTCAATGACGTCGAATCGATGCTCGCACGTAGGGTGTTCTTGCCGCATCGATGCCGACCAGAAATTCTGCAGTGATCACTGCGCCCGGCGGCAGGCGGAGCCCGGCGTAACCGAGTCCGGCGGCTGCGGGTGCGGCCATCCGGGTTGCGGCGCGCGCCGATGAGCTGAACGCGTGAGCGCGGCGCGCTCGCCCGCGCAAGCCGTGGGCGACAGACCAGCGCTCCGCGCGCCCGGCGCGTCACGCGTCGGAGAATTTGGTCACCGCTTCCCAGTCAGGCGGCGGAGGATCGCGCAGGTAATCGCGGCACCGCCACAGGTAGAGCTCGGTCGGCCCGTCACCGTGGCGGGCCCGCGCCGCCGCTTCGAACGCCGCGAGCGCCGTTGTCCAGTCGCGGGCGCGGTACGCGGCCAGGCCGGCAGCAAAGTGGGCGTTGAGCTCGCGCCAGCCGTCGCCGGCCGCTGCTGATCCGAGGATCTCGTAAATGTGCACTGCCATGTCGCGGCCGCGCACGCGCACCAGGTCGAGCTCGCGCGCGACCACGCTGTCGCCCGCGAGCTGCACGGTGCGGTCGCTCGCGATGATCGCGCTGCCGTAGAGCTTGTTGATACCCTCCAGCCGGGCGGCCAAATTGACGTTGTCTCCCATCACCGTGAGGCTCAGGTGGCCGGGCGATCCCATGTTGCCGAACACCATCGGCCCGCTATTGATGCCAATCCGGATCCCGAGGGTGGGCCACCCGCGCGCGGCGATCTTCATGTTCAGCGCCTGCAACCGTTCGAGCATCTCGAGCGCGGCTCGGCAGGCGCGCGCCGCGTGGTCGGGCTGTGCCACAGGCGCGCCCCATACCGCCATCAGGCCGTCGCCGATATACTTGTCCAGCATGCCCCCGTGCGCGAACACTGCCTCGGTCATCTCGCCGAGGTAGAGGTTCAGCACCTCCACCAGATCTTCCGCCGAAAGCCGCTCGGAGATGCCGGTGAAGCCCTTCACGTCCGAGAAAAGCACCGTGCGCTCACTCTTCTCGCCGCCCAGCTGCAGCGTCTCGGGCCGTTCGCTGAGATACCGCGACAGCTCCGGGCTCAAATAGAGATCGAGCATGCGGCGCGTCTGCCGCTTCTCGCGCTCCGTCACCGCGTACTGATGCACGCCGACGCCGACGTAGCTGAGCGCGATGCAGAGCGCCGGATAGGCAAAGCTCAGCACCGCACCGTGCCCGGCGAACACCAGCTGGCTACCGACCACATAGGCCGCCAGCAGGCCCGCGGCGACCAGCGCCCCGGCCATGCCACGGGTGCGGTGCAGCGCCGCGCCGACCAGGACGGCGACCAGGAGGATCACGGCGACATCGTACAGTGCGATGCTGCCGGCGATCGCGGGCCGGTAAAGGAAATCGCGGCGCAGGATGTTATCGAGCACGGTCGCGTGGATCTCGACGCCCGGATACACGGGATCGAACGGAGTGTTGCGCACGTCGCCTACGCCGACGGCAGTGACGCCGAGCAGCACGAGCGCGTTGCGGAACACGTCCGGTGACACGCGTCCGGCGAGCACGTCGGCGGCAGAGACATGGCGGAACGTGCGGCGCGGTCCGCGGTAATTGATCAGCAGTTGCCCCCAGCGATCGACCGGCAAGAGCTCCGCGCCGAGCCGCAGCGACTCGACCCCGTACGGCCCGAGGCGAATCGCCGCGGGTCGTTGCGGCCAGGCGTGGCGCAGGACGGCCAGCGACAGCGGCATGGTCACGCGGTCGCCGAATGCAATCGCCATCGGCACACGGCGGAACAGCCCGTCGCGGTCGGGAAAGAAGTTGAAGTAGCCGAGGCCCGCCGCGGCCGCCGCCAATGGCGGCAGGTTTTGCGTGACGCGGCGCGCGCGCTGGATCGGCGCGCTATCGGCCCCCGGCGCGCGCTGCACGGTGGCGTACGCGCTCTCGCCATTGGACGGGCTGTCGTCACCGCCGGGGCTGAAATCGAAGAAGTAGCCGAGCACGGTGCGACCGGACGCGCGCACCGCTTCGACCAGCCGCGCATCCTCGCCCTGCACGCCGCCGAGCGCGCGCGTGAGCGCGGCTTGGCAACTGGGGTCGACCGCGGCCGCGATGGCGCCGACGTCGCAGGCCGCGGTGGGCTCGGCCTGGACGAGATCGATGCCGATCACGGCCGGATCGCCCGCGTCGACGCGCTCGATGAGGTCGGCGATCCGCGCGCGCGACCACGGCCAACGCCCGATTTCGCCGAGGCTCGCGTCGTCTACGGCCACGATCACCACCTCCGGTGCGGCGACGCCGCGGCCGCGCTGCTGTATGCGCTGATCGAGCGCGCGGAGGTCGAGGACGTCGAGCGGACGACATCCGCCTACCCGCAGCATGGACAAGGCGAGCCCGACGGCCAGCGCGATCCCGAGCGGGGTGAGTCCTCGCAGAGACACGTCGCCGGTCCTGGCGCGTATCGACGTCGGCCGGCGCGCCGGTACCGGCGTCGATCAGCTCCTCACGGCACGCCGAGACGACCCCGCCCCGAGTTGATGACCTCGAGCGGCTGGCCCGCGACGTCGCCCGCGTTGCGATTCTCTCCGGTGCCGACCTGCCCCGTGGCGCCGCCGGAAGACGGCGGGGCTTTCTCCGGCGCCGGCACGCTGCTACCCGACTGCACGCCAGAGCCCGCAATGCCGCCGGCGCCCGCCGCCCCGCCCGCACCCAGCGTCTGGATCGCGTCGGTTTCAAATCGGAAGATGTCTTCCGCGACCGGCTGCGGCGGCGTCGGCGGCTGGCCGCGCAGCACCGTCGTGCCCTCGCGGGCGCCGACATAGACCGTGTCGCCGAGGCGTGCCGCGAGGCTGCGTACCTCGATCCGCCCATCGATGCCGATCACCTGCGTCGCATCGGTGTCCGGGTCGTAGCTGATGAGGAAGGTCGTGCCGCGCACGCCGGCGACGGCCGTCGGCGTCTCGACCTCGTATGACGAGCCGGGCGTCCCGTAATGGTCGCTCACCAGCGCGCGCGCCTTCCCGCTCAGCAACTTCATCAACGACTGGAATCGGCTGGTGCCCGGATCGAATACCTGCTGGTCCACGACCAGCGACGTCTGCTCGTTGAGATCGACCACGCTGTCGTCGCGAAATACGACCTTCATCTTGCCGGCCCCGGTGCGCAGCTCGTCGCCGAGCTGCACCGGCGCGCCCACCGCCGCAGCGGCAGCCGCGCCGCCGTGCACGATCTCTGCCGTGCCGTTTACGGCAGCGACGGTGCCGACCGCGTCCTGAGCGTTCACGCCCGTGGCGAGCAACAGCGCCGCCACGAATGTCCCGAGTCCGGCTCGCGTCATCGCTAGAACCTCACCTGCAGGCCGATCGAGGCGATCTGCCGCTCGTATTCAAAGACAGCCTTGTTCGAATTGTTCCAGGTGCCGAACCATGACGCCACAAAAATCAGGTCTTCGTACAGTTCCGGCAACGGGCGCTCGACGGATACGATGCCGCGGTAATCGTAATCCTTGCGCCGCTCGCCCTGTAGCGGCAGCACGTACTCGACCCCCTGAGCGGCGTACACCCGGCTGTCGGAATCGTAGTCCTGGTACTCGATGCGGCACCCGGCTTGTCCGGTGAAGCCGAAGACAAGCGGCCAGCGCAAGCCGACCTCGCCGACGTGTGCTCGGTACTCGAACGCGTTCAACCGGATCGGCTGCGCAGCCGTTCCGAAATTCTTGGTGCCGGTAATATCCGTGTCTTCGAACTGGTAACCGAACCATACTTGCTGCTCGGCAGAGCCCACATCGACGAACTGGCGCACGCCGAACGTGTGATAACAACCGTTCAGCGGATCGAAATCACCGTAATAGCCGCGCCACTGCATTCGGTAGAACAGATCGGTGCGACCGAAGCCCGGCTCGCGCACCGACACCCACGGGAATCCCGACGCCTGTTGCAGATAGCTCGCCCCGCCGAGCAGATAGTAGTCGTAGTGACTCGAGAGCCCGAGGGACACGCGGTCGGCGTCGTACTGCAGGTGCAAGCCCGGGCGGTGGTCCTGTAAGTTGAAGTCATCGAGCTGAAACTGCAGCGTTTGAAAGAAGTCATAGCTCATCGCGAGACTCAAACGCCCGCGTCGCAATGGCACGTAGCGCCCGCCCAAGGTGATCACGAACCGCCCGTCGCTTGCGTTCGTTACGGCGCCGGGGACGCTGGTGCCGTCGGGGTTCAAGACGACGTTGCTGTCGTATTCAAGCGCGACGCTGCCGAACGCCGAGTAGCTGGCGCGACGGGCGCCGCGGATCAGCGCTAAATACTCGGTGGCTTCTCGGCCCATCGCCGAGGTCGGGCTGGCGCTCGCGACCGCCTCGAAGGCATCGCGCGCCCCGTCGAAATCGCGCTCGCGGTAGGCGATCACTCCCTCATAGTACTGCGTCGCCAATGCCAGCGAGGGATCGCGCGTGCGGGCGCGGGCGAAGCTCCGCTTGGCATCCTCGTAGCGTTCCAGCCGCAACTGCGCGATGCCGAGGAAAAACGACGCCTGCGCATCTAGCGCCGGGTCGACCCGCGCCCGCACGAGCCAGGGATCCGCGTCCGCGAACCGGCCCGCGTCGACCAGTGCGATGCCGAGCTCGAGCGCCGCGTTCGGAAAGTCGGGTCTGAGCGCCAGCGCGGCTTCGAAGTCCGCGATCGCGCCCGCGCTGTCGCCGAGCCGGCCGCGCGCGACGCCGCGTTGATAGCGGGCTGTGGCATCGTTCGGATCGGCGGCAACCGCGCGGTCGAAATAGGACAGCGCTCCCTGCGTATCGCCCGCGTCGAGCGCGATGAGCCCGCGTGCGGCAAGCGCTTCCGACTGTTCCGAAGCCCGCGCGGCCGTCGCAAACGCACAGGCGAATAGGAGCGCGAGCGCCGCCGCGCGCCTCATTCGGTTGCCGCCCGTCCGTGCGGCACCGGAGTTGGCGTCGGCGGTGGTGTCCCGTCACGGCGCGGCGCGCCGGCGGATCTCGCGGAGGGACCGCTCGACCCGGGGGTGCCAGCGCGGATCGAAGTGCCGGCCTCGGCGCTGGTCTCGCCCACCGGGTCTGCGGAGGAGCGAGCGGCCTCGCCATTTGTGCTCGAGCCGATGACAGAACGCGGCGTCGTGGTTGCCGTCGCGGTGGGCTCCGGAAGAACCGAGAAGAGGTAGCGGAAGTCGACACCGCGCGGCGGGTCGCCCAGGTTCTGTGCGGTGATGCGGGCTTCCACCGGCCCCGGCGGGAGGAACTCCATCACACCGGTCGCCTTGAAGCCGGCGAGGTCCGACTCGCCGCCCGGGCTGCAGGGCATACTGCCGACGTCCGTGCAGGGGGCGAGGGCTACGGGCACGCGCTTGGTCATCGGCCGGAACACCGGCGGATTTCCGTCCTCGATGTTGAAGGTGACTTCGAGTGCCACGGACTCGGCGAGGATGTTCGTCACCGCGTCCACGATGGTGAACAAAAATTGGATGGGCGGCGCGACGGCTTCGTCCTCCGCTGGCGCGAAGCTATAGACGAACGGCAGCGCGTCGACGTCGACGTCGCCGAGGTTCACCTGCGCTCCCGGGATGATGTTCACCGGCAGCGGCGCGCTCTCGTACACCGGCACCGCGCTGCGCAGCGGATCGCACGGGCGGACGCCTTGCTGCTGTACGGTACGGCAGGTGGCGATCACGTCCGGTACGGCCGGGGCAAAGTCAGTCGAAAACGCCGCCAGCGTCACGGTCGCCGGCCCCTGCGGCAGATCATCGAGCACGAGTTGATGCGCACCGGTGAACAGCTCCGGATCGACTGCGACACAACAAGTCTCGCCGCTCTCCGAGCGGAACACCACGCGGCCAGTCATCACCACCGCGGGCAGGTTGGTGGTCGTGCCACCGCCGCGCTCCGGCCACACGACCGAATTGGCATCGACACCGCCGCCATCGTCGTCGTCCCCGCCGCCGCCTGACCCGCCGCTTGGACCGCACCCGCCTGCCAGCAGCGCCAGCCCCCCGACCATCGCCAGCAGCCAGCTCGCGCATGCCGCGCGCCCCCGCTCCATGTCTGGCGAGAGATATCGACCGCGCAGCCTTATGGCAACTGAAGAAATACCGGTGCGTTCACCACTTTTCCGCGAACGGCCGCACGTCGAGCTCGAACGTCCACGCCGACCGGTCTTGATGCGCGACGTGGTAAACGGTCTCGGCTATCGCCTCCGGCTTCAGGAAGAAGTCGGGCGGCCGTTCAGCGAAGGCCGCGCGCGTTCGCGGCGTATCGATCACGCCGTCGATGATCACCAGTGCCACATGGACGCCCCGCGGGCCCAGACCGCGCGCCATCGATTGGGCGAGCGAGCGCTGCGCCGCTTTCCCCGCGGCGAACGCCGCCGCGTTCGCGCCGCCGCGCAGCGAGGCCGTGGCGCCGATCGCGATTATCGTCCCGCGGCCCCGCGGCAGCATGTCGCGCACCGCTTCTTGCCCGCATAGGAACAGGCCGAGCGCATTCACCCGCCACGCGCGCTCGAGCTCCTCCGGATTGGTATCCAGGAACGCGGTGAACGACCCGGATCCCGCGTTGTGGATCAACGCGTCGACCGGCCCGAGCTCGTCGCGGATCTGCGCGAACACCGCCGCGACGCTGGTGGCGTCGCTCACGTCTGCCGGGTAGCCGCGCGCTGCCGGCACGTCGGCTTCCATCTCGCGGAGGAAGTCGGTGGAGCGCGCCAGCATCGCAATGCGATAGCCGGCGGACACGAAGCGGCGGGTGAACGCGGCGCCATTCCCCGGCCCGACACCGGTGATCACACAAACGGGCTCGGCCATGCGCGGTTACCTCCGGGATGTCATCGCGGATGAGCACACTGTATACCGCGCCGTGGCCGCCGCTCCAGCCAAGCGGGGTGTGGAGACGCGCGGCGGGTTGTGGTTTGCTCGCGAGGTGATTCCACGCTTGCTGACCATCGCCGGCTCGGACTCGAGCGGGGGCGCCGGCATCCAGGCCGACCTGAAGGCCTTTGCGTGCTTTCGCACCTACGGCATGTCGGCGATCACCGCGCTCACCGCACAGAACACGCGCGGGGTTAGCGGCATTTTCCCGGTCAGCGCCGAATTCGTCCGCGCGCAGATCGACGCCGTCGCGACCGACATCGGCATCGACGCCGCGAAAACGGGCATGCTGGCGAACCGCGCAATCGTCTCGGCCGTGGCAAGCGCGGTGCGCGCGCATCACATCGCCCCACTGGTGGTCGATCCGGTGATGGTCGCGCAAAGCGGCGCGCTGCTCCTCGAGCGCGACGCGCGCACCGCGCTGCTCGAAGAGCTGATACCGCTCGCCGCCGTGGTGACGCCGAACGTGCCCGAGGCCGAAGCGCTGCTCGGCGGCCACATCGGCAGCGTCGCGGACATGCGCGAGGCGGCGCGCCGCCTGGTGGCGCGCGGTGCCGGAGCCGCATTGGTGAAGGGCGGACATTTGGAAGGCGACGAGTCGGTCGACGTGCTGTACGACGGCACCGCATTCCACGAGCTGCGCGCCGCACGCATCGCCACACCCCACACACACGGCACGGGATGCTTGACCGCCGCCGCGCTGGCCGCCTGCCTGGCCCGCGGCCTCGCGGCCGTGGATGCGGCTCGGGAAGCGAAGCGCTTCGTCACTGCGGCGATCGCGCACGGCCTCCCGCTGGGCAGCGGTCACGGTCCGGCCCACCCGGTCGTGTGGCCGGGCGACGCAGTGCCGAGGGAATACGATCGCTGAGGGCCACACGGAGCGCACGATGGTGCACATGCAGTTCGGCGTGATGTTGCCGCAGTTCAAGCGCACTTGGGACGAGAGCCGGGCAGCGGCGGTCGACGTCGAGCGCCTCGGCTTTCACTCGGTGTGGTTCAACGATCATCTGTACGGCGTGCCGCAACCGGCGGTGCCAGTGCTCGAGGCGTGGCCGATGTTGGCCGCGGTCGCCGCGCTCACGAGTCGGGTCGAGCTCGGCACGCTCGTCAGCCCGATCGGCTTCCGCAACCCGGCGGTGCTGGCGAAGACAGCGGCGACCATCGACAACATCGCGGGCGGGCGTCTGATCGTCGGACTCGGCACGGGCTGGTACGCGCAGGAGTTCACCGGATACGGGATCGACTTCCCGCCCATCGCCGACCGTTTGCGCCAGCTCTCGGAAGGTATCGCGCTGATGCGGCGCATGTGGACCGAGGAGCCCGTGGCGTTCGACGGGCGCTATTTCCACACCGACGACGTCTACTGCGCGCCCAAGCCCGTGCGAATGCCACCGATCCTCATCGGCGGCAGCGGCGAGCGCGTGTTGCTCCAGATCGCCGCGGCGCAGGCGGACATCTGGAACAACCTCGCGGGACACTTCGGTGAGCTGGCGCACAAGATCGCTGCGCTCCGCCGCCATTGCGAGACGATCGGCCGCGACCCCGAAGCGGTCCGCATCTCGCAACAGACGGTCGTGGTGATCGGCACCGACGAAGCCGACGTCAGGAGCAAAACCGAGAAGGCGCAGCGCATCTACGGCGGTCATCTGGGTGGCCGCATCGCAGGCACAGCGGCGCAGTGCATCGAACAGATCGAGGCGCTTCGCCACCAGGGATGTTCGCTGCTCATGATCGAGTTCTTCGGACGCGACATGCGCGAGCCCGCCGCCCTGTTCGCCGAATCCGTGCTGCCCGCGTTCCGATGACGGTCCGTCCGGGCTGCACACCCGCGCAGTGATTTCGCTCGTCCGGTACGCGCTGCGCGGAGCGCTCGCAGCCGCGGTCGTCGCCATCTACAAACTGCTTTACGACGGCAGCCTGTCCGAGCACCGCGCCTTCGCCCTCAATATCGTCGCGCTCACCGCGCTCGTGCTCAGCCTGTACCGGCCGGCTGCGGTCCCCGCCCGGCGCCCGGTGCCGTGGCGCGGCCAAGCCGCGCTGCTGCTCGTGCTGGCCATCGGCGCGGCCGCACGCATCGTGGGCTTCGAGCACTTTCCGCCGCCCAACGGGCAGCTCTGGGAGGAGGCGCAGACCGGGAGCGTCGCCTTCGAATCGATCACCGCCGACACGCTCGATCCGATCTTTCCGCTCGTGAATCTGGTGGCCGAGGCCGGATTCCGCCTGCTCGGCGTGTCGATGACGTCATTGCGGCTGCCGTTCCTCGTGTTGGCGGTGTTGGCGGTGCCGATCTTCTACCTGGCCGCTCGCCAGCTCCTGACCACTCGCGCGGCCGCGTTGCTGGCCACGTTGCTGTTTGCCACGAGCCCCTTCCTCGCCGTCGCGGGTCGGGTCGCGCTGGAGACGATGTCGCCGACTTTCACGCTCTGCTTGGCGTTGGCGGCCACCTTCTACGCCATGCGCACGGGGACATACGCGTCATTCGCGCTCGCCGGACTCACGAACGGCCTGCTGCTGACCGAGTACTTCTCCTTTCGCGTGGTGCCCGTCCTCGCGTTCGGGTGTCTGGCGCTGACCGCCATGCGTCGCCCCGCCGGCGCGCCGGGCGCCGGCAGCCGGCCGCACCGGATCGCGCAGTGGGTCGGCCCGCTGACGTTCCTGGCGTTCTGCGCGGCGGTGCTCATGCCGATCTGGATTCAACATGCGGACGCCGCGGTGATCTTGTTCGAGGGCATCAGGCGGCACAGCTCGGGAATTGCCGCCGGAACCGCGCAGCTCGATTTCGCCGGTAAGACCCTCGCCGCGCTCCAGCGGGCGGCGACTTCGGCGTCGTACGTCTTCCTGCCCGATGGCGGCGCCGACCTGTTGCCCGACTGGATGGGGATTCTCGATCCCGCCACCGGCCTGTTGGGGCTCGTGGCGCTGCTCTACTGCACGCGCTCCGCCGTGCGGCGCCCCGAGCACTTGTTCCTGGCCGCCACAGTGCTGTCGATCGCGGTGCTGAGCGGCGCGCTGGTGGGCAATCCCGCGCGGTATCGGCTGGCGCCGATCGTGCCGTTCTACCTCTTGGCCATCGGCGTGCTGGCCGACGCGCTCTGCGCGGGCCGGGGCTGGCGGCGTGGGGCCGCAATCGCGTTGGGCGTGGGGGCGTGCGCGATCGCGCTGCGGAACCTCCACCTGCTGTACTTTCAGGTGTTGCCGAACGCGCAGGTGCGCGAGCAGTTCTACGATACGAGTATGATCCTGGCGCTCGAAGCAGGCGCGCTGCAGGCGGTGCATCCAGGTGCGCGGCTGTACCTGATCACCGATCTCGATTTTCTCGGCGGGAGCAGCGACTACGCATTTCTCTACGACCCGACCCGCGTGCGCGTGGTGCCGAATGCGAGTGCGCTGGCCGGCAGCGATGGCGGCTATGCCGTCGCATACGACGGCTTCGCACCTATGCTCGACGCATTCGCCGGGCGCTGGGAGTGTCAGCACACGTATCCCTGGCCGGGGCGCGGGGCGCTGCTCACCTGCCGCCTGCCCGACGGTAGGGGCGTGCGGTGACCGGGCGCGCACGTGCCGTGCGCTGCAGCCGCTTCCCGGGCGCTTCAGTTGGATAGGCGCGCGAGGAAGGCGCGGATGCGCGCCGCGTTCGCGCCGAGATCGCTCTTCCCGTCGCGCGACTTCGAACGCATCTGCACGATGCTCTGGCCGTTGTCGGTCGGGCGAACCTCGATGATGAAATCATCCTTGAAGCGGAAGAGCGGCGTCGTGTCGTAGCCCTCGAGAGTGCGGGAAGCGGCGTCCTCGCGCGTGATCACCCAGCTATTCATCGAGCGGGCTGCCGCGGCGACCTGCACGAATGCCTGTTCGGGGGGGAGCGCGAGGGTGACCGGCATCAGGTCCGGGTATGCGGCGCGTTGTTGCGCCGCATACGCCTCACCCGAGTAGCTCATGTCGCGGCCGATGTTGCCGTCGAGCGTCTGGGCATGAACGAACTGCGGCGGGTTCGCAGTGTCGGTGCTGATGTCGTTGATCGGAGGCGCCCCATGGCTGAAGCTCGAGGTGAGGAGTACCGCGGCGATGACCACCACGGGTGGAATGATGCCAGCCGCCGTGGACGCGCGTGACGGCGCCGGGCCAAGCGCGAGCGCCAGCAACCCGAGCGCCAGCGCGAGCACACCGAGCGCCAAACCGGCCGCGAAGATCGTGAACCCGGTCATGGGCTGCACGAATTCGAAGTGCGCCAGCACCGGGCCGAGGATGGCACCGAGCACGCACAGCCGCCCGAGCCAGGTGCTGACTCGTCCGAGGCGCGAACGGTTGGCAGGCATGATGTGTTTCCGGCCTGTAAGCCGCGCGCCCGCGCGAAGTCAATCAACCCCAGCCCATACACCTCTGATACTGGCCGCCGGACCGTACCGGCTTGCCGCCGCGCGCTGACCTCTTGCGCCCCACCGCATCGCCTTTTAGCCTCGTCTTCAGGAGAGCCGACGATGCGCGTATCGATCACGTGGTGTGTGCCCTGAAACTACCTGCCGCGCGCGACCAGGTTGGCCGCGTCCTTGAAGAACGAATTCGGTGTCGATGCCGAGCTCATCCGGGGCACCAACGGGGTGTTCGACGTGGAAGTGGATGGCGAGCTCGTCTTCTCGAAGCACCGCGCCCAACGCTTCCCGAACGACGGCGAGGTGGAGGCGGCGATCCGGTCGAAGGCCGCGCAGCCCTGAGCGGCGCTTGGCTCACCGGGCAGGCGGTCACGGCTTGGCCTTGAGGTCGCGCACCTTGCGCACGTCTCCGAGGCGCAGTGTAAATCCCGTGCGGTCGAAATAGTTGAGCAGCGCGATGCTGAACTTGCGGCTGGCGCCGATGAGGTCGCGGAAGATGGCGGCGGTGATCTCGCCGCCATGCTCACGGGCGTAGTCGCGGATCAAGGCCCGCGCGCGCTCCACCGCGTCGGCCGCGAAGTAGAGGTCCGCATCGGCACGCGCCACCCGCCCGGTGCGCTCGAGCTCGGCGAGGATCGCGATCAGGCGATCGGGCGCGATGCCGATCGCGGCGGCAATTTGCTTCGCGTCCGGCGGCGTCAATCCGCCTTCGCTTACCAGCGCCGCGACGCGCTCGGCGAGCGCCGCTTCGGCGGCCGAGAGGCCGCCGGTGTGGGTCGGAAGCCGGACGAGGCTATCCTCGCGCACGAGGACCCGCTCGCGCGCGAGCTGTTCGACGACGGCGCGAAACACCTTGGGCGGCAATTCGGCCGCGAGCTGCGAGCGCAGCGACTCCATCTCCATGCCGCGCTCGCGCGGCTGCACCGCATGAAAACCCGCCAGCGACTCCTGCACTGCGGCTCGCAGGCGCTGCCATTTGTCCGCCGTCGTGTACGCCTCGGCCCGGGCGGCATCCGGCAACGGGCGCAAATCGCTCTGCCTGGCGAGCGCCCCGCGCACGGCATCGGCGGTGAGGTTAGCGGCGGCGGCGAGCAACTCGGGTGTCACTGCGAACGCGTCATCGAGCTGCAAGAGCGCGCGCAGCCGATCGACCGGCGCCTCGGCATCGCGCAGCGCGGTCAGCGCGCGCAGAAACGCATCGTCGCCGCCGGCCGGAGCGCGCCCCGCATCGGCCGCGTGGTCGGGCCGCGCACCGCGCCACGTGCGCTTGCGCGCGAAGGGCTGTAGCATCACGCCGCCGCCAATCGTCGTGCGCGCGGTCGAGTCGCGCAGGATGAACCGGTCGCCGCCGAACCCGGCGAGCGGCTCGCGCAGGATCAATTGGGCGAACGCGCATTCCTTCGGCGCCAGGGCAGCCCGCCCATCGAGCCAGACGATGCGCGCCAGCACCTCCGCGGTGCCCAGGTACACGCGTACCACCGCGTGGTTCTGCAGCGGCCGGCGCGCGGCGGGGCGCAGCTCGACCCAGGCATCAAAGCGGCTCGTGACGCGGTCGAGGGCCGGGTCGCACACGATCTGTCCGCGGCGCACGGCGCCGTGCTCGACGCCGGCGAGGTTGAGCGCGACGCGCTGCCCGTAGCTCGCCGCCTCGACGGCGCGGCCGTGTACCTGGATGGCGCGCGCCCGGATTTCCGCGCCACCCGGCAGAAGGCGGAGCGGCGCACCGCTGCGCACACTGCCCGCCGTCGCCGTTCCGGTCACGACGACGCCGTGGCCGCGCATCACGAAGGCGCGATCGACGGGCAGGCGAAAGCAGCCGCGGGGAGCCGGGCGCGTGTAGCCGAGCAGGGCGGCGCGGATCGTGTCGTTGAGCTGCGCGACGCCTTCCCCGGTCACCGCCGAGACCTCGACCACCGGCGCGCCCTCGAGGCGGGTGCCGGCCAGAAGGATCTCGATCTCCTCGCGCACCGCGGCGCGGCGCTCCGGCTCGACGAGGTCGACCTTGGTCATTGCCACAACGGCGCGGCCGGCGCCGAGCAGGTGCAGGATGTCCAGGTGCTCCTCGGTCTGCGGCATCACGCCATCGTCGGCCGCGACGACCAGCAGCACGAGGTCGATCCCGTGCGCCCCGGCCAGCATGTTGCGGATGAACCGTTCGTGGCCCGGAACGTCGACCACGCCGGCCTCGCCGCTGCCGGTGTCGAAGTGCGCAAACCCGAGGTCGATCGAAATCCCGCGCACGCGCTCCTCTTTCAGCCGATCGGTATCGGTGCCGGTCAGCGCTTTGACCAGAGTGGTCTTGCCGTGATCGATGTGACCCGCGGTGCCCAGGATGACATGCATGGCGGCAGGCTCGATCTCTCGTCAGCGCCGACGGGCGCGCCCGAGCCGATGCGCGGGCTGAGGAATTCGGCCGGGTGAGGCGCCGGCAAGCATCGAGCAGGTCGGAAAAGCGTGATATTCATGTGCCAGCGCTGCCACCGCGGTCATCACGCTCTTTCGCGCGCCATGAATCGATCGGCGACCGGCGAACGGCGCGGCGTGCAGTGCCCGTGAGCCCCAGAGCCAGACCGTCATACGCGAACGACACCACCGCGTTGCCGCACATATGTATACGCGCAGATATCGACCGACCGCGCCCATTTGCGATTGTTCCCGCGCGAGTACCCGATTAGCGGTGGATGCTCGCCCGATCAATGTCGGCGTCGCGTCCCCTGTGCGCGCTGCCAGTCGACCCCGCGTACGCCGCCTCGTTGACGTGTCGAGTCGCGTCGGTTAGCGCCCACTCAGCAGGCTCGTTCGCCAGCGCTTT
Source organism: Binatia bacterium (assembly GCA_050176585.1). Taxonomy (GTDB): domain Bacteria; phylum Desulfobacterota; class Binatia; order HRBIN30; family CADEER01; genus CAYYWP01. The sequence continues at coordinate 151,208 of JBFXHX010000001.1, read as the reverse complement.
CATGGCGTTCCCCGCTTCTCCGCTTCCCATCCCGGCCGCGGCACGACCAGCCCAGCAAAGGCGCATGTCGCGCCGTGCGGCCTCGGCAGCAGCACTGGCATTCGCCGTGGCGCTCGCGGCCTACCTCGCCCTGCCCGGGCTCGGGGACCGACCGCTCTACAGCGCCGGCGAGGTGCGCAACGCGCTCATCGCCCAGGAGATGCTCCAGAGCGGCGACTGGCTGCAACCGCGGTTGAACGCGGCGCGGTACTACGAAAAGCCGCCGCTCATGTACTGGTCCATCGCCGCTGCGCAGGCGGCGCTCGGCCAGACCGAGCTGGCAGCCCGGTTGCCGGCGGCTTTGGCCTACATCCTCACCGTGGCGCTCGTCTTTCTGCTCGGCCGCGAACTCCTCGGAGCGCGCGGCGGGCTGCTCTCCTGTCTGGTGTTCGCGACCGCCGCCGCGCCTTATCATTTTGCGCGTTTCGTCTCGCTCGACACGGTCACCACGGCCGCGCTCACGCTGTCCGTACTCGGCCTCGCGGTCCTGACGCGCGGCGACCGGCGCGGGAGTCCACCGCCGGGCCCCGCCGCCTGGTGGATGGCAGCCACATGTTTCTGGCTCGGCGCCGCGCTGGCCGGTCTCACCAAGGGGTTGCTCGGGATCGCGTTTCCGGTCGCCTCGGCGGCCTTGTATGCGGCGGCGATCGGTGGACGCGACACCCTGCGGCGGCTGCGCCCCGGCCTCGGCGCGGCGATCCTCGCGGCCATATGGCTGCCGTGGCACTTGGCGCTGGCGTCGCGCGATCCGGCATTCGTCCCGTTCTATCTGCTGAACGAGCACGTGTACCGCTTCCTGAACATTCGCGAGCCGATCGATTACGCGCCGTTGTCGGTACCCGGTTTCTGGTTGGCGTCGCTGCTGTGGTTCTTTCCCTGGGCGCTCTTTCTGCCCGGCGCCGTGGCGAGCGCTTGGCACGGCCGCCGGCGGCTGGCTGTGCCGTTGATCTGGGCCGTGTGGGTCATCGGCTTCTTCACATTGGCGCGATCCCGGCTCGAATACTATGCGCAGCCCGCCTACCCCGCACTGGCGGTGCTCGTCGCGGCGTACTGGTTGGGGAGCGCGCGGCGACATCGCCGACGGGGCCTCATGCTCACCAGTGCGGTGCTGGGCGCGGGTGGAATCGTGGTCGCCGTCTGGTTGTGGCTCCAGCCGGAGGCGCACTACGACATCACGGCACTGGTCGCCACCGCCGATGGGTACTACCGGGAGTACTTCCTCAAGCGGCGCGACCGCGCCTTTTTCTTCGCCCAGCAGGCGCTCAGCCTGCGCTCGCCGTTCGCGCTGTGGTTCAGCCTGCTCGGCGCCGGCGCGCTTGTGGCGCTATACCTGCGCCGTCCGCTGCTCGCCTTTGCCTGCTGGGTGATCTGTCTGGTGCCGGCGCTAGGCATCCTCGACCGCGGCCTGCTGCTGATCGCCGATGATCGCGCACAGAAGCTCGCCGCGCACATCATCGAGGAGCGCTGGCGTCCGGACGCCGTGTTGGTCGTCGCCGGCACTTACGAGGATGCCGCCGGTGTGACGCTCTACACGGGGCATCGCACCCACATGCTCGACGGCGCCGATGGCGACATGCTGTTCGGCCTGCGGCAGGGCGATGCGCAGGACCTGTTCCTCGATCGCGCCGAGTTCGACGCGCTGTGGAGCTCTTCGGCTCGCGTGTTCGTGTTCGCACAGATCGAGAAGATCCCCGCCGACGGCGAGGTCCTCCTCGACACACCGCGCCACCAGCTGCTCGTGAACCACTGACGGCTCAAGGTCGATCGGAGATTCACCGCAAAGCGGCGACAGCGCGTGTGGGCGACGACCAGCCTGGCCGGGGGGTCGTGTATGCCACACCCCGCCCCGGGCATCGCGGCGCGATGCCGTGCGCCACAGGTGCCGCGGCAACCTGCGGAGGTGATTACCGGCGCCTGGACCCGCGCGGGACGAGATCGGCCGGGTCGGCGACGCACCGCACGTCCAGCAGAAAGCGCCCGTCATGAACTCGCCCGATGATCGGCGGTTCGCCCGCCCGAAAGCGCGCGGCGATCGCGAGCGGCCCGATCGTGGAGTGCGCGATGGCAATCGCCATGGAGGGCAGGGTCTCCGTGGGTTGTGCGCCGCTGCCGATCTCGGCTTCGGACGCGATTAACTCGATCGTGTAGTCGGGACCGAGCGCTTCCCGCAGCAGCGGCAATGCCGCTGTGCCGATCGCGGCCAGCTCGCCCGGTGCGCGGGTGAGCAACCGGAGCGCGGGTAGGGCGGCGGGAAGGTCGGGCGCGGCGCGGTAGAGCCGCAGCGTCCCTTCGAGCGCCGCGAGCGTGAGCTTGTCGCAGCGCAGCGCGCGCTTTAGCGGGTTCTGGCGCATGCGCGCGATGAGGTCGGCGCGCCCGACGATCAATCCCGCCTGCGGGCCGCCGAGCAGCTTGTCACCGCTGAAGGTGACGACGTCGGCGCCGAGGCGCAGGCGCTCGCGCACGACGGGTTCGCGCGGCAGACCCCACGCCGCAAAATCGACCAGCGCGCCGCTGCCGAGATCTTCCATCACCGGCACGGCGTGCGCCCGACCGATCGCGGCCAGCGCGTCGAGCGCAACCGCCGCGGTGAAGCCCGAAATGCGGTAGTTCGACGGATGCACCTTCAGCAACAAGCCCGTGTGAGGCCGGATCGCGCGCTCGTAATCCGCTGCGTGCGTCCGGTTCGTCGTGCCGACCTCTCGCAGGGTGGCCAGGCTCTTCACGCACACATCGGGAATGCGAAACGCACCGCCGATCTCGACCAGCTCGCCGCGGGAGACCACGACCTCGCGCCCTTCCGCCAGGGTATTCAGCGCGAGCAACACCGCGGCGGCATTGTTGTTGACCACCAGGGCCGCGTCGGCACCGGTGAGCTCACACAGGTGCCCCTCGACGTGCGCGTCGCGTTCGCCGCGCTGTCCGTCGTCGAGGTTCATCTCGAGGTTGCAAGGCTGCGCCGCCACGGCAGCGAGCGCGGCCACCGCGGCCCTTGCCAGCGGCGCCCTGCCGAGGTTGGTGTGCAGGACCACGCCGGTGGCGTTGATGACCGGGCGCAGGGAAGGCGCCGCGAGCGCGGCCAGAGTTCGCGTTGCGTGGGCGATCAGTGATTCGGCGGTGGGCGCGGGCACCGCGCCGACCTCGATAGCGTCCCGCGCGGCGTCGAGAGCGCCGCGCAACGCGTCGGTCACCACCGGGCGCGGATAGTGCGCCAGCAGCGCAGCCGCCTCGGTATGGCGCAGCAGCGCGTCGACGGATGGAAGCGAGCGCAGGGCGGTCGCGCGCTCCGACATGGGCGAGTCGACGCGATGCCCGCTCACGCTGCGAGGTCGAACAGGAGGACTTCAGCCGCGCGGTTGCCGCGCAGCTCGAGCGTGGTCGGGCCGGGTGCGCCCGCTGCGTCACCTCCGGAAAGTCGATGCTGACCGAGCTGGAGCTCGCCGCGCGCGACGTGCAACCAGGCGCGCCGACCGGCTGCCACGGGGCAGGTGACCTGTTCGCCATCACCCAATCGGGCCGCGTACAGCGCCACCGATTGGTGGAGCGTCACCGACCCTTCGCGGCCGTCCTGCGAGGCGATCAATCGCAGCCCCGCTCCGAGCTCGGCGGGCAGCGCGCGCTGCTCATAGCCCGGGGCCAACCCGCGGCGGTCCGGCATGATCCAAAACTGCAGCGCGTGAGCGGGCGCGATCTGCGACGCGTTGAGCTCGCTGTGCACGATGCCGGACCCGGCCGTCATCCGTTGCACGTCACCCGGCCTGATGACAGAGGCATTGCCGAGGCTGTCGCGGTGCTCGATGGCGCCTTCCAGCACGTACGTGATGGTCTCGATGTCTCGATGCCCATGCATGCCGAAGCCGCCGCCCGGCGCGATCACGTCCTCGTTGATCACGCGCAGCGCGCCAAACCCCATGTGCGCTGGATCGTAGTAGTCGCCAAACGAAAAGGTGTGCCAGCTGTCGAGCCAATCGAGCTGTGTGAGCCCGCGTTCCGCTGCGGGTCGTATCGTGAACATGAGACCTCCGTGTGCCGTTCGTCGTGCGCCCGTATCATAACCGGGTGGACGGTGCCGATCAGCCACCCACGAGCCCAGGGTGCCGTTTACTCCGTCGCGCGGTGGCCTCAGCGAGCGCATTGACAGCTCCGGAAGCAGGTCCTATCCCCGTCATGTGACTCGCTGGCTCGCTCTCGCGGGGGCGGGAATCGTCGCTCTTGGGTTCGTGACCGGTTGCCGCTCTGAGCCGCATCAAAAGGATGCGGCCGCTCCCAGTGCCCCCACTGTGCCGGCGCTGCCGGATGGCAAGGCGGGAGAGGTGCTCGAGCACGCGATCACCGCCGCGGGCGGCTGGGACCGCTGGGTCGCCGTGCGGGACGTCTCCTACGTCAGCGTGATGACGATTACCGACCCGGTGCGGATGCTGGCATCTGACAGCATCGGGTGGTTCACCGCTCCGCTGCACGGCGGCGTGCTGGCACGCATGGAAGCGATGGGCCTGCCGCACGAGGTGCTGACCGGCATCGACGCCGGCGAGACCTGGATCCTGAGCAACGGCCGGCCCATCACCGAGCCCACTCAGCTCGCAATGACGCGCTTCGAAATGCTCAGCAGCTTGTTCTGGTTTTCGCTGCCGTTCCGGCTCGCCGAAGGACAGTCGCAGGTGACGTACGTCGGTACCGTGCGCGGCCCGGCAGGGGAGCACTGGGACAAGCTGAAGGCAGTGTTCCCGGCGTCTGAGTTGGCGGCACCCGGGGAATGGTTCGTGCTCTATATCAATCGGGCGACCGGCTTGATCGACCAGGTCCATTGCAAGCTGTCGGCGCCGTTTCTCTCCCATAACTTGTGGGTCGGGCAGTGGCGTTACTACCGCGACTGCGACGGCATTCAGAAAGAGCGCCAACGACAATTCTACCCCGCCAACGACGACGGCGAGATCGTCGGCGCGATGATCGCCGAGCAGTTCATCGAACGCGTGCACTTCAACAACGGTTACACCGCCCAGCATTTTCGGCGGCCTGCGGCGACGCATTCGACGCCCGTGCGAAGCCCAGCTGACCCGGCTGAGCGCTTCCTCCCGGCGTATCCGAAGCCGCAGGGCGGCACGCTGTCGCCCGCGGGGTTCTCGCTCTCGCATGGCGGATGAGCGCCGAGACGCGCGGCCGCCCCGGAACGACCCGCATCCCACGGCTGGTGAACGCGCGGCCCGCCGCATCATCGCGAGCCTGCGCGGCGCCGGTTTTCAGGCCTATTTCGCCGGGGGCTGCGTGCGCGACACCTTGCGCGGGGAGGTGCCGCAGGACTTCGATGTGGCGACCGACGCGCCCGCCACGGCGGTACAAGCCCTGTTCCGGCGCACTGTGCCGGTAGGGGCGCAGTTCGGAGTGGTACTGGTCTTGATCGACGGGCAACCCGTGGAGGTGGCCACGTTTCGGTCCGACGCGGAGTACATCGACGGCCGCCACCCCGTGGCCGTGCGCCCGGCTTCTGCCGAGGAGGATGCGCAGCGCCGCGATTTCACCATCAACGGCATGTTCCTGGACCCGGATACTGGCGCGGTGCTCGATTACGTCGGCGGGCGTGCCGATCTCGCCGCGGGCGTGATCCGCGCAATCGGCGACCCGCGGGCGCGTTTCGCGGAAGACCACCTGCGCTTGCTCCGCGCGGTGCGGCTGGCGGCGCGCCTTGGCTTTGAGATCGAGCCGCTCACGTTGGCCGCAATCAAAGTGCAGGCCGCATCGATCACGGCCATTGCTTGGGAGCGCATTGGCGAGGAGATCATCCGCATCCTCACCGAGGGCGACGCGCGACGCGGTTTCGAGCTGCTGGATGCCACCGGGCTCCTGCCGCACGTCCTGCCCGAGATCGCCGCCATGAAGGGCGTGGAGCAGTCGCCCGATTATCACCCGGAGGGCGACGTCTTTACGCACACGATCCTCTTGCTGGAGCAGCTCCGCGCACCCACCGAAACGCTGGCGCTCGGCGCGCTGCTTCACGACGTCGCCAAGCCCCCATGCGCCGAGCGGCGGCCCGACGGGCGGATCACCTTCTACGGCCACTGCGAGCGGGGTGCCGAGCTCGCGGTCGCGATCTGTCAGCGACTGCGCCGCAGCCGGCAGACTTGGGAGCGCGTCGACTACCTCGTGCGCAATCATCTGAAGTTGATCGAGGCGCCGCGCATGCGCCGCAGCACGTTGCGGCGCTTCCTCGCCGAAGACGGCATCGACGAGTTGCTGGCGCTAGCGCGCATGGACAGCCTCGCGTCCAATAAAGACCTCACCGCTTACGAGTTCTGCGTCCGCGCACGAGCGGCGTTCGCCGACGAACCCATCAAGCCTCCGCCGTTGCTGCGCGGGCGCGACTTGCTCGCGCTCGGGTATCCGCGCGGGCCGCTGTACACGCGGATCCTCGTCGCGGTCGAGGAACGGCAGCTGGAAGGCGAGCTCGCGTCGCGCGACGACGCACTCGCCTGGGTGCAGCGCGAGTTCCCGCTGCACTATGCGACAGGCTGACCAGAGTTTCAGCTGGTAGCGTGCTACGGACGATCGACCTTCGCTCCTCACTCCAATCGCACTTCGTAAGCTCCTTTTCCCCTACCGCCCAGCGTCTCCGGCGCGGTCGTATATCTCGGCCAATTCCGCCAACCGCTCTGCGTGTCGCGCGGTCAGCGCCCCCGGGCGCAAACGCCACGTCCAGTTGCCGGAGGCGTGGCCCGGGTGGTTCATGCGCGCTTCGGAACCGAGGCCGAGCACGTCCTGAACGGGCGCGATCGCGGTATCGGCAACCGATGCCATGGCGAGCCGGACGAATCTCCACGCCATGTCTTCACCGTCGACGCCGCCGACGTAGCGCAGCGCGGCGCGGCGCACGGCCGGTGCAGCCTTGGCGAACCAACCCGCGGTCGTGTCGTTGTCGTGCGTGCCCGTGTAGACCACGCAATTGGCTGCGTAGTGGTGGGGGAGAAACGGATTGCTCGCATCGCCGTCGAATGCGAACTGGAGCACCTTCATGCCAGGCACGGTGAAGGCCTCGCGCAGAGCCTGCACCTCGGGCGTCGTGCTGCCCAGGTCTTCGGCGACGATCGGTACGTCGCCGAGCGCGCCGCGGATGGCGTGCAGCACGGCGGCTCCGGGTCCGGGCTGCCAATGTCCCTGCGTCGCATCGGCCGCGCCACGCGGCACCGCCCAGTGGCGCACGAAGGCGAGGAAGTGATCGATGCGCACCACATCGTAGAGGCCGAACGCGGCGCGCATGCGGTCGATCCACCAAGCGAAGTTCCGCCCCGCGATCGCGCCCCAGTCATACAGTGGGTTCCCCCACAGCTGCCCGGTCGGGCTGAAATAGTCCGGCGGCACCCCCGCCACCGCCGTCGCGCGCCCCTCCGCGTCGACTTGGAAGAGCTCGCGATGGGCCCACACATCGGCGCTGTCAGCGGCGACGAAGATCGGCAGGTCGCCGATGATGCTGATCCCGCGCGCGGCGGCGCACGCGCGCAACTGGCCCCACTGCCGAAAGAAAAGAAATTGCAAAGCGGCGTACTCCGCCGCTTCGCGGGCCAGCCGATTGCGCCAGCGTGCCAGCGCCGCGGCGGTGCGCAGCGCCGCGCCGCGCTCCCACAGGGCCCAGGGTTCGCCGCGATGCGCATCTTTGAGCGCCATGAACAGCGCAAAATCGTCGAGCCAGCCGGCTTCCGCGGCTCGGAAGCGCTCGAACGGCTCGCTCAGGGCGGGAGTCGCACCATCGATGAGCCGGCGGGCGGCCGTGCGGAGCAGCGGCTCCTTGCAGGCGATCACGCGCGCATAGTCGACGCGGTCCTCCCCACCGGTACTGAGCTGGACTGCTGTGGGCGCGAGGAGACCATCCTCGATCAGGAGCTCGAGGCTGATCAGCAAGGGGTTGCCGGCGAACGCGGACGGGCTTTGATAGGGCGAGTCGCCGACGCTGGTGGGGTTGAGAGGCAGTACCTGCCAGCGGCGTTGTCGCGCCGTGCTCAGGAAGGTGAGGAAATTCCGGGCGGACGGGCCCAAGTCGCCGAGCCCATGTGGCCCCGGCAGGGAGCTGGGGTGCAGCAACAGGCCGCTGGTACGCGGAAGGCGCACCACCTACGCCCTCCGCTCCCGCGGGGTGAAGCGGCACGGCATGCGCTTGATACCGTGGATGAAGGGCGATTGCAGAATGTCCGGCGGGCCGCTGATCTCGAGGTCGGGTAAGCGGGCGAACAACTCTTCGAACAGCACGGCAATTTCGCGCCGGGCGAGGTTGGCGCCGAGACAGAAGTGCGGGCCGCCGGCGCCGAACCCGACGTGGTCGCCGGGAGCGCGCATCAGATCGAATCGGTACGGATCGGCGAAGCGCGACTCGTCGCGGTTTGCCGAGTTGTACCAGAGGACGACCTTGTCGCCGGCGCGAATCGCCTGACCGCCGATCGCCGTGTCGCGTGCCGCGGTGCGCCGGAAGTGGATCACCGGCGTCGCCCAGCGCACGATCTCCTCGACCGCGGTGCTCTGCAGGCGCTGGACATCGGCTTGCCACCTGCTGCGCTCGTCGGGCCAATCCGTGAGCGCTTTCATGCCGTGGCTGATCGCGTTGCGCGTCGTCTCGTTACCGGCGGCGACTAGCAAAATGAAGAACGAGCCGAACTCCTGATCGGATAATCGCTGGCCGTCCACCTCCGCGTGCATCAGCGCCGACGTGAGGTCCTCGCGCGGCCGCGCCAGACGATCGGCGCCGAGCTGCTGCGCATATTGAAACAGCTCCAAAGCGGCGCCCATCAGATCCGGGATCGTCGTGCCGTACTCCGGATCGCCAACTCCCAGGATGATGTTGGTCAGCTCCAGCACGCGCCCTGTATCGGCCGGCGGAATACCCATCATCTCGCAGATGATCTGGAGCGGCAGGGCCGCCGCGATGTCGGCGACGAAATCGCACTCGCCGCGCTGTGCGATCGCCTCCAGTATCGCTCGCGCGCGGGCGCGAATGAGGTCCTCCGTCGCGGCGATCGTGCGGGGCGTGAAGCCGCGGTTGACCAAGAGTCGGAGCTTGGTGTGACGCGGTGCGTCCATGTTGATCATCGAGCCGAAGAACTCCGCGAGCTCGATCGGTAAATCGCCGATGTTCGTACCCTGCCCGGACAGGAATAGGTCGGGGTTGCGGCTGACCGCGCAGACGTCATCCCAGCGCGTCAGCGCCCAGAAGCCCGGCCCCCTGGGCATGCCGGCGTACTCGAATTCCTCGTGCCAGGAGATCGGGCGTTCGGCGCGCAGCAGCGCGAACACCCCTTCACGCTCCGCCGCAGGCCGGCACCACAGGGCTGGGTCGGCGAGTCGGATCTCTTCGAGGCCGAGCGGAGACGGCGGCGCGGCGATCACTGCCCCTCGGTATATCGGCGCCGGTGGCGAGTCCATGGCGTCACGTGGACACCAGCACACACGCGATCCGCCGAACCCGGATTGACAGTCAGGGCGGGCCGGCGCGATGCTTTGGGGCGCGGGAGAGGAGCGCGCTATGGCTAAGCCAGCCGACGGCCGATTTCCCCATGTACGCACCGGAACCTGTCGAGGGCGCCGGCCGCGGTCAGCAGTCGACGGCCGCAGACGACCGCCCGTTCACGATCAGCTCCATCAGTCTGCCGCAGTTGGGAGAGAGGAGAGCCCCATGCATCGCACGCTTCGTCGTATCCTGCTGCTCGCGCTCATCGGATTGGCCATGGCGGCGCCCGGGTGCAGGAGAGATCACTCGCCCGCTCATACACCGACCCCGCTGGCGACGCCCGCCCCGCCAGCGTAGTTAGGCGGGCCGCTGCCAATTCAACCGCCCGCCGCCGTCGAGCAAACGTGCGCCGCGTAGCACCGTTCGTTTGCGCACGTTTGTCTCCTCTTCTGGCGTTAGCGCGGGACTGTGCCCGCACGGCGGCGCGGAGCGGCGCCCCCGGAGGGCGGTGTCGATGCCGCGGCGGATACCCGCGGCATCGCTACGCGATGCGTGCCCCCAGATATCGCGCGACACCTGAAGCACGCACACCGCAACGCGTGCACACGTGCGTGGCGACGCTGCGAATCAGCTCGCCGGCACCCGTTCGGGGTGCGTGCTCAACGCACTCGCCGACAGCAGCACCAGTGCGATCCAGATGAGATCGGACACCAGCAGGTGTGCCAGCTGCAAGCTGATCGGCGCGAGGAGGTAGACGTTCGCAGCGCCGAGCACCAGCTGCACCGCCCACAAGGCGGCGAGGGCGGTCGCGCACCGGCGCACCGCTGGTAGCGGGCGCTGCCGCGTCGCGTACCCGGCCACCAGCAGGACGGCCAGGCCGATCGCGACGGCGAGCGCGGGGTGCCATACGCGCAAGCGAACGAAGACGTGCGCGGTCTCCGAGAATGTCATCGCCTTGCCCTCGGCTAGCGTCGCCGTGGGAAACAGGGTGTCGCCGAGCGCGGTGATCGCACCGCTCACGCCGAGGAGCAGCACGCCGGCGCTCACCGCGAGCAGGGCCCCCGCCAATGGCGCGCGCCCGCGGATACGCGGCGCGCCCCCTCCAGACGCCCACCACGCCGTCACGCTTAAAGCCGCTACCAGCAAAAACGTATTGACCAGATGGCCGGCGACCCAGTACCCGCGCGCCACCGAGGTATCCTCGGCGACGTGCTCGAGCAGCACGAGACCGGCGCCGATGAGCGCCTCGCTGACGATCAAGACGGCGGAAAGCGCAGCCCCCCACCGCACGGGGTGACCGCGCGGGTAACCGCGCCAAGCTCCCACGACCAGGCCGGCGATGAGCAGCAGCGCCAGGCCGCTGGTCGTGCGGTGGCCGAGCTCGATCAGCGTTTGCAGCGCCGGCGCGCGCGGCACCACCTCTCCGTTGCAGAGCGGCCAGTGATTGCCGCAGCCCGCGCCCGAGCCGGTGGCGCGCACGAACGCGCCCCACAGAATCACCAGAAGCGTGAACGCGAGCACGCCCCATGCATAGCGAGTGTAGGCGGTGCGACCCGCTGTCCGGGTATCCGCACGCGCGGCAGGCGCCGCTGCGCGCTCGGTTGCGCTCGCGTCCATGGCCGTCACTTCCCGGTAGCACCCTCGGGCAGCAAGCCATACGACCACGTTTCCGAGAGCACGTCACCTGCTTCGGTCAGAAATGCGCGGAGCTCGACGGGAGCGTTGGTCTTGGGGCGGAGCTGAAACGACACGCGCCAACCCCCCGTGCCGGGGTTCTTGACCACGTGTTGATCGAGCAGGTCGGCGGCGTCGGGTCCGGGACCGGCGCTGATCACCGCCGTGGGCGGGCGGTCGGCGGGAAGGTCTCGCAAGCGGTCGCCGTTGAAGTCGACGACGAAGCGGTAGCCGCCTGGCACGGTGCCGCGGTCCCGGCGCGTCGCCACCACCCGCCCACCGGGCGGACGGGCGCGATCGTCGCTGAACCAATAGAGCGTGTACTCCAGCGAGCGCGGCGAGCCCGGTTGTAGCGGCTTGTCGGGCACCCAATACGCGACGGCGTTGTCCACGAGCTCGCTCGTGGTGGGAATCTCGACCAGCTCAATGTGGCCTTCCCCCCAATCACCCGCCGGCTCCACCCAGGCGCTCGGGCGCAGCTCGGCGCGCGTCTCGACATCCTGATAGCTGGCGAACTCGCGGTCCCGCTGAATGAGGCCGAAGCCCTTCGGGTTGGTGGTAACGAAGCTGCTCGTATTGATGCGGGTCGGGTTGTCCAGCGGCCTCCAGAGCCATTCGCCGCCGGCGAAATGGATCAGCAGCCCATCCGAGTCGTGCACCTCGGGCCGGAAGTCATCGAAATGGCGCACCGTGTTCTCACCGAAGAAGAACATGCTGGTCATTGGCGCGATGCCGAGCTTGGCGACCTGTCGGCGCGGATACAATTTCGCCTCGACGTCGACGGCCGTTTGCTCACCCGGCTTGATGTCGAACCGATACGCGCCCGCCAGGCTGCGGCTGTCCAGCAAAGCGTAAACGACCACGTGGTTCGCATCGGGCGCGGGGGGCTCCAGCCAATACTCGATGAATACGGGAAACTCCTCGCCGGAGGGCTCCACGGTATCGATCGCCAGCCCGCGCGCCGAGAGCCCATACAGGTTGTCCCGGCCCAAAGCGCGGAAATAGCTGGCGCCGAGGAAGACGATCAGCTCGTCCAGGTAGTTCGGGTTGCGCAGCGGATAATGGATGCGGAATCCGGCGTAGCCGATGTCGCGCGGGATGCGATCGGCGAAGGTGTTCTTGCCGTAGTCGAAACGCTCGGGGTCGAATGGGACCGGGTGGACGCCATCGGGCTCGATGACGTTCACGCGCACCGTGCGATCGTAATACAAGCCGGGGTGGAAGAACTGCACCTGGAACGGCAGCTGGCGGTCGCGCCAGAGCGCGTGATCGGGGCGGAAGCGGATGTCGCGCCACTGGTCGTAGGTCATCGAGCCGACCAGCATCCAGTCCGGTACCTTCTGTTGGCGCTCCTTGTATGGCTCGGCAGCGAGCGCTTCGGCGCGTTGTGCCACATCGTCCAGGTCGAAGGCGTGCGCCGCGGCGCACGATAAGACGATAGCGGCCGCGATGGTGGCGGTGAGGGGCGCAAGTCGACACATGCGCGCCATGGGAACTTACGTTGGTCACCCGGTCAAGTCGGCTTGCTGCAGCGAACCCGCCACCGCGGACCGGGTCAGGGGGTTGGGGATTAAGGGATTGCGGTGTTAGGGCGCGAACGCCGGTCCGCCCAATCCGGGTCGCAAGCGCCCACCTGGCGCTACGACACCGCTCGACCGCCGAGCCCGGCCGGGGGCAGTTAATACTTGCGCATGACCGCGACGACGACGCCGCGGATCTCGCAATCGCGCGCTTTCACGACTAGCGGCTGCATCGCGTCGTTGGCGGGTTGCAGCCGTATCTGGCCGCCTTTTTCGCGGTGGAACCGCTTGACCGTCGCCTCACCGTTCACCACCGCCACTACTGTCTCGCCATTCTCGGCGGTGGGGCGTTGCTCGACCACGAGATAATCGCCGTCCAGAATGCCGTCAGCCACCATTGAGCTGCCGACGGCGCGCAACACGAAGGTGTTCTCCCGCCGGATGAACTCCTCGGGCACGGCGATGTGATCGGCGGTCTCCAACATCTCGACCGGCCGGCCCGCCGCCACGCGCCCCAGCAACGGCAGCGTCACTGCTCCGCTGTCCGGCGCCTGCGGGACCAACTCGATGGCTCGGCTGTGATTCCAGGTACGCCGGATGAGGCCCTTCTTCTCGAGATTGGTCAGGTGCTTGTGAACGGTGGCGAGTGAGCTGAGGCCGAAGCGCGCGCCGATTTCCTCGAATGTCGGTGCGTACCCGCGCCGAACGATGTATCCCTCGAGGTAGTCGAACAGCTCTTTCTGCCGTTTGGTCAGGTACATCGCGGCTGGACACAGATAGCGAAAATTCGGCGAAGGCGCAACGCCCGCGCGCCCCGAGCAGGCTCCAGTAGCCTCAGTCTGCGCGGCAGGAACTCAAGACCGGCAGGGACTCAACAATGGCGGACGAGACGAGCAGCGCGCAGCGGTTCGAAGCGTTTGCGGAGCTTTGCGAAAGCCTAACGGCCACATCCAGCCGGCTGCAACGGGCGCGGCTGGTCGCGGAGTATTTAGGCGCGTTGCCGGCCGGTGATGCCGAGCGCGCGGTTCGCCTGCTGCTCGGCCGCGCCTTCCCGGAGGGCGTCGGGCGGCGCTTGGCGCTCGGTGGGCGCGCGGTCTGGGAGGCGGTGCAGGCGGCCGGCGGCGGCGAACGCGAAGGCGACGCCGACTGGGCGGGTGTCGCGGATTTCGGCGATGTGGTCGCGCGCGCTTTGGCGAGCCCTCCGCCCGACGCGGAGCCCATTCTGCTTGCAGAGGTATTCGCGGCGCTCGACGCCATTGCGGCCGAGGAACCGGGAGCCGGTGTGCGGACGCGGCGTATCGAGCGGCTCGCGGCACTCTTCCGGCGCGCGAGGCCGGTCGAAGCGAAGTACCTGGCGAAAATCGTGGTCGGCGAAATGCGCCACGGCGTGCAGGAGGGCATAGTGATCGACGCGATCGCGGCGCTCAGCGGCGTGGACCGCGACATCGTGCACCGGGCGCAGCAGGCGCTCGGCGACCTCGGCTACGTCGCAGCGCTCGGCCGCACTGATCCCGCCCGGCTGAGCGCGGTGCAGGTGCAACTGTTCCAGCCGATCAAGCCGATGCTCGCACAATCGGCCGCGACGGTGCGTGAAGCGTGGAACGCGCACGGCGGGGAGCTCGTCCTCGAGTGGAAGCTCGATGGAGCGCGCGTCCAGATACACAAAGAGGGCGACGAGGTGCGCATCTTCTCGCGCCGACTTCAGGAGATCACCGACAGCCTGCCCGACGTCGCCGATGCGGTCCGGCGCTATGCGGCCGCGGGTACCGCGATCTTCGAAGGCGAGGTGTTGGCAATGGCTGGTGAGCGGCCGCTGCCCTTTCAGGAGCTCATGCGCCGGTTCCGCCGCACCCGTGACGTGGAAGCCGCCTCGCGCGACGTACCTGTGCAGTTGTTCCTGTTCGACCTGCTGCGGGACGGCGACGCGCTGCTCCTCGACCGCCCGTTGACCGCGCGCTGGCACGCGTTACAAGCCGCGCGCGGGGCGCTCGACTGCGTGCCGCAACTGCAGCCGGCGACTCCCGCCGCCGGCGAAGCATTCTTCCACGAGGCGGTGTCCGCGGGACACGAAGGCGTGATGGCCAAGGCTGTCGGCAGCCATTACACGCCGGGGCTGCGTGGTGCCGCCTGGCTCAAAGTGAAGCACAGCGTCACGCTCGACCTCGTGATCCACGCCGCCGATTGGGGCTACGGCCGCCGCCGGAATTGGCTCAGCAACTATCATCTCGCGGCGCGCGATCCGGCCGGCGGCGGGCTCGTGCCGGTCGGCAAGACGTTCAAGGGCCCGACGGACGCCGAATTCGCTGCGCTCACCGAACGCCTACTGGCGCTCAAGACCAGCGAGGCGCACGGGACCGTATCCGTGCGCCCGGAACTGGTGGTCGAGGTGCGCTTCGACGGCGTCCAGCGGAGCCCGCGTTATGCCCCGGGCTTGGCGCTGCGATTCGCGCGCATCGTGCGCGTGCGCGACGACAAGCCGGCGGACGAGGCGGACACCGTTGACGAGGTGCGGCGCTTCTTGCGCTGATCCGCGCGCTCAGCGCCAGTCGTCGAGAACGAACGCCTCCGGGCCATTGAACGCCGGCTCGTTCGGCCGCTGCATTGCCAAGCCGTGGGTCGATCCGTGGAAGCCGTTGGCGAGCAGCGCGCGATAAGCTGCGTCACGCCCGGTGTTCACGCCGGCGACGAGCTGTTGCGCGCCGCGCATGGCCGCGAAGCGCTCGATGAGATCCAGCAGGCGTTCAAAGCGGCCGGGGCCCAGCGGGCCGTTGCGCACCGCGGCGAACTTGGCGTAGCAGACTCCGCTTCCCGCTTCGGTGCCGGGGCCGACGTGGCAGACGGCGAAACCCGCTAATTCGCCGTCTTCGGCGAGCAGGACCGTATCGCCGAGCGCGTGCTGCTGCACCGCCTCGATCTCGCTCGACACGTCGAGCCCCGGATGGATTGAATCGGTAAGCGCGCGGCACTCGGCGACCGACGCGCTGCGCTCGCCGGGACTGAGGGCCGAGAAACATTCCGTACGGCGCATCGCCGCGCGCGGCGTCACCGGCTTTGACGCGATCACGGTGAGAAACCGGGGATAGAACCCGTAGCGCTGGTAGAGCGCGACGTGTTTAGGGCTCTGCGGGAAGGTGAACAGCCCGGCATGCGTCACCCGCCACATGTCCATGCGCTCCATCGTGGCATCGAGCAGCCGGTGCGCGACGCCGCGATCCCAGTAGTCC
Organism: Binatia bacterium; assembly: GCA_050176585.1. GTDB lineage: Bacteria > Desulfobacterota > Binatia > HRBIN30 > CADEER01 > CAYYWP01. The sequence goes on along the minus strand of JBFXHX010000001.1, from coordinate 135,330 downwards.
GGCCGCACCGTCAGCGGGCCGAAAAACGAGAAGGTGCCCCAATGCGCGGCGAAGTTCGTGCCCACGAGCTGACCGTCCGCCACGGCGGCAAACGCGGCGCTAGGATCGATCTGCCACCGCGAACGGATGAACGCGCAATCGTTGGTGAACGTCAGAGGGTCGGGGATGCCGATGAAGGTGCCAAACGCCAGCCGGAAGATGCGCTCCGCTTCGGCGAGCTCCGTTTCGGCCAGAGGGCGGATGTCGAGCTCCATGGCGTGCTCGTATCATAGCCGGACGCGGCCCCGCACGCGTCCGGGCGAAGACAGGCGGCCGCGTCCCGGAGCGTGCGCCATGCGCTACAGTGCGAGCTCGTCCAGCGCCGCGGTCAACGTTCTCGGGCTCGACGCCGCCAGCAACGCATCGACGTGTCTCGCGTAGGTGTCCATCGCGCTGTCGCCGGTATTCCAGCGATCGCGCGGCTCGGGATTGAGCCACACCAACCGCCGCACCTCTCGGTGTAATCGCGCCAGCAGGTCCGCACGCGGCGGGCGGCGGTTGTTGCGCGCGTCGCCGAGCACCAGCAGCACGGTGTTGCGGCCGAGCACGACCTCCCAGCGCTCAGCCAGTTGCTTGAGCACCGCGCCGAAGTCCGATCGCGCGTTGAGATCGAGGGGCTCGTGGGGAACGACGTGACCGTGCTCGAACGACACCGCGCAGGGGCGGTCGACGTACGCGAGCAGGGTCAGGCGGCGGAAGTACTGACGGGCCGGGCTCAGCAGGGCGAGCAGAAACTCGGCCGCCGTCGCCGTGGAATATGAGAGATCCACCAGGGCCAGCAGATCCGGTTTGCGCGGCCGCCGTTCGCGGAAAACTAGCTCGATCGGCACGCCACCGCGCGACAGCGCGCGGCGCAACGTGCGGCGCATGTCGACGCGGCCGCGCGCGGCGCGCCGCTGGCGACGGGCAAAGCGCGCGCGCAGGCGTCGGCTGAGCTCCGCCACCAGAGCGTCGAGCTCCTCGACGTCTCGCGGCTGCATGTCGCGAAACGGCTTCGCCGCGAGTGCGCGGGTGCGCGCGAGGTCGCGCGCGCGGTGCGCGTGCTCGGCAGGGGTGGCCGCCGGTGCGTCGGGCTCCGGCGCTTCCGGATGGCGCTGGCCGCGACCTTTCTCCTGCGGCTGCCCGCGGCCTTCGCCAGAACCGAAGCGACCCGCGCCCAATCCGCTGGCGGCGTCGCGGGTCTTCGGGCGCCCACCCGGCGCGGAGAGCGCGAAATAGCGGTCGAACACGGCATCGAACTGGGCTCGATCGGCGTGATCTTTCACCAGGGAGGCAGCGAGCGCCTCGCGGAGCTCCGCCCGATCGATGCCGGCGACGCGCACGGCGGCCGCGGCGTCGATCGTCTCGCCCACGCTCGGCGCCAAGCCGCTCTGCCGCAGCGCATCGAAGAACCCCAGCAACTGCGACTTCATGGTTTGGTGGCGGAGCTGATGAGCGCGGATACCTTGGATTCGGCCTTGCGCAGATCCTCGGCGTGCTTGAGCACGAGGTTCAGCGTCTGGCGCACGGCGGCGGGGTTGAGCTCCTTGATCTGCAGCGCGCGCAGCGCACGCGCCCAATCGAGCGTCTCGGCGATGCTCGGCGCCTTGTGGAGATCGAGCTTGCGCAATCCATTGACGAAGCGGGCCACGTGGCCCTGCAGGGCCGGCTCGAGCTCCGGAACCTTGAGGGCGATGATCTCGCGCTCCTTCTCCACACCGGGGAAGTCGAGCCAGAGGTACAGGCAGCGGCGCTTGAGCGCTTCGGAGAGCTCCCGCGCGCGGTTCGACGTGAGCACCACCACCGGCCGATGCGCGGCGCGGATCGTGCCCAATTCGGGGATGGTGACCTGGAAGTCCGACAGCAGCTCGAGCAAAAACGCCTCGAATTCCTCGTCCGCCTTGTCGACTTCGTCGATCAGCAGCACCGATCGCCGCGGCGTGGTGATGGCGCGCAGCAGCGGCCGCTCCAGCAGGAAGTCGCGCGCAAACACATGCTGGGTCATTTCTTCGCCGCTCACGCCTTGATCGCGATCGGCTTGGATGCGCAGCAGCTGTTTCTGATAATTCCACTCGTACAGGGCTTTCGCTTCGTCCAGGCCCTCGTAGCACTGCAACCGGATCAGCTCGGTCTCGAGCGTGTCGGCGAGCACTTTCCCGATCTCGGTCTTGCCGGCTCCGGCGGGTCCCTCGATCAACAGCGGCTTTTCGAGGCTGAGGGAGAGGTAGAGGACCGTCTCGACCGCCTCGGTGGTGATGTAGCGGGAGCGCTCGAGTCCCGCCCGGATTTGCTCTCGGCCGATGTCCACCTGGCGATGATGGGTTCGGTGCTCGCGACCGTCAACCGGCCGCGGCTCACGTCAGTGGTCGGGGCAGAGATCGACCGCGAGCAGGAACAGCTCGGCCGAACCAGGCCGGCGCTCGGCGAGTATGGTGATCCGCTGCTCCGGCCGCGCCGAGGCGATCCGGTGCAATTGCGAGCGGTCGCCTTGGAGGGTGAGCTCGCGCGGGTCGGCCGCCGCTTCGGCCGCGCGCGCCTCACCGAAGCCGAATACCCGCCAGTCGGCGGCCGCGAATGGCAATGGCTGCCCGAGCACCACGAGGTTCACGAGACGCTGCGCAGCGACGGGCGTCGGCGCGCTCAGCCGATTCCCTTGCAAGCGCACGACCTCGCGCGTCCCCGCGGATGATGCGGTATGGCCAGCAGCGGACGCCGCGCCTAGCGCCAGCGCGAGAAGCATCGCCGCTGCGTGAACCGGCCAGGCGGAGGAGCACGCCAGGGCGGACAGATGACGGCGGCACGGGGCTTCCGGGCGGCTCGGATCAGTGATCATGCGCTTGCAGCCCGTCGGTGATGAGCTCCCGCGCGACCCGGTCCGGGTGTGTCGCGGCGATGTGCTCGATTGCGGTGCGCTGCCCGGGGGTGTCGAGCGTAAGAAGTACCAGCACCGCGTAGCGCTGCGCCTCGATCGGACCATTGGCCGCCAGTCGGCTCAGGGTCGCTACCGCTGCCTCACCGCCGATACCGACAATGGCGCGCGCCGCGGCCTGCCGGAGCTCCGGCGACGGGTCGGGGAATACCCGTTCCAGCGGCCCGAGCGCTTCGGCGACTCCGAGCCCGCCGAGCGCCTCCACCGCGGACAGCCGAACGGAAGGGTCCGGATCGCGCAACGCCAGCGGCTCCACCAGCGGCACGCCGGCCGCTCCGTCGCGGCGCAAGACCTCGCGCAGAGCGGCGGTACGGGTCGCGCCGTCGGAGCTGGCCAGTCGCTCGGCCAGTGCCGAATCGTCGATCGGCGCGCCTAGCTGAGCCAGCGCGCGCCATGCCGCGGCCGTGAGCGCGGGAGGCGACTCCATCGACTGCAGTGTAGGAACCAGCTCGCCGAAGCCGGCTCGCCCGATCGCTTCGACCAAGGCGATCCGCACCCGCTCCGACAAATCAGCGCGCAAAAGCGCCGCCCGCAGAGTCTCATGCTCTTCCGCGCCGAGCCCGTCTGCCGCGGACAGGTCCGCAACGCCCGCGGCCCCCGCTTCGACCATCACTGCGCTCCGGCAGCGCAACAGCGCGAAAGTCGCTTGCCGGGCGGCCGTCGGGTCCGCGCCGCGGCCGCGGCTGGCATCGACCAGAGATCGAAGGATCTGGGTCTGCATCCCGAGCTCCGCATCCGAGTCGGCGGCCGCGAAGGCTCCGAAGCGCGGGAGAAGCTCGTAATAGGCTTGCTCTGGCAGCGCGTGCGACACGTATGTGGTGCGCTGCACCGGGCGAAGAAACGCGATGCCGCGTTGACCAACCGCGAGGACAGGGGCGGGCGAACCGTCGCGCAACTCCATCAGTGCCACGCGGCCGCCGCTACCGTGTGGAGGCGTCCCCTTGAGCACGGTGGAGACTGCGAAGCCGAGCGCTGCCACGCGTCCATCGTCGTACTCCGCGACCTCCGCCACCTCGCCGGCCACGACCAGCCCCGCTTCCTTGAGCAGGGCGCGTAGCCGCGGCGCCGCCTCGGCCGAGGCAGGGACGTTCGAGAGGACGAGGCCGAGGTGCACCAGCGCGGCAGACACCAGGGCCCGGTGTGCACGCGCGCGTAGCGCTCGGCAGGGCTGCGCACCGGCCCGGAAGCGGTCGCGCGCGCAGCGCGGTACGAGTTCCATCAAGGGGCGATCCGTACTCCTGGTGGTGTCCAGCCGCCACCGTCCACGTCGACGAACAGCGGGTTGGTGAACGCGAGCGCGGTGACGCCGTCCTCGCCGAGATTTCCGTCGAGCAGGTCGGCGAGCGTGCGGTTCGACGCCGTGCGCAAGCCGTTGGGGAGCACGGGGTAGAGCGGTCGCGAGATCCCGTCGGTGCCCTTCACCATCACCACCAGCCAGATATCCCGCGTCAGGTTGACCAGGTCGAGCGTGGTGGTGGCCTGGAGGCGGCTGGAGGTGGTGCCCGGCACGCTCACCGCCTCGACTTCGAAGTCGGTGCCCTTGTTCTGTACGAAGTCGGGCATGATCGCGTAGCGGTTCACGGTGACGGCGCCGGCCCCCGTCTGCACGTTGGTGCGCGCGGTCCGCTTCGTCGGCGAGTTGACGTAGTACTCGACGCGGTCGAACTCCGCCCACGCAGGGCTCTCGATCTGTACCGTGATCTCGACCGCGCCGTCAGTGGTGCGGATAGCCGTCGGATCGCCGAGCTCGAGCGACGCCGTCTGTCCGGTAGAGGCGGCGCGGATCGCCACCCTCAGCATCGGGCCATTCGTGCCGATGGCGCGCCCGGCGTTGACGTTCGCGGACACCGTATCGGCCAAGCCGCTGAGCATGCCGGGCTCGTCGGTGGGCATCGCCACCATCGTGCGCGGAAACCCGGCGGCGTTGATGAAGCGGTTGTGCGTGTCGGAATCGGCCAGGCCGCTGCGCACGAAGCCCTGGTTCAGCAGATTGAACCAGTCGCCGGCGTTCTGGCCGAGGAAGTTCGTGAGCATCTGGCTGCGATCGTCGCCGATCCACACCTCGAGCGCGTCGAAATCGCCGCTGAACAAGTTGGTCATGGCGGGGTTCAGGCGGCGCGCAGCGGCAGGCACGCGCGAAGCCGGGGGCGTGAGCCCGGTATCGATCGCGAGACCGGAGCCTCCGTCGAGGCCGAAGTGGCTATGAATGTGGTTGATCTGCACCGTGTTCCCGGCGCCGGGGGCGGCGGCGCGGGCGAGCGCGATGATTTCGGCGGGGGTCTCGGAGTATGCGCCGGCGGAGGGATAGTCGTGACCGGGCGCTGCCGCGCCGCCGTGATCGACCGCGCCGCCGTTCACCTGGGTGGGATCAATGCTCGTCGGCCACGCGTTGAAATGGCCGTAGTCGAAGGTCGTGATCTCCTCGCCCGGAGTCGTGCCGATCAGATCCACCGCGCCGAGCGCCTCGATGTCGGCCTGGAAGTCTACGATGTTGTCGTGCTCGGTGCTCGCGAAGAATTCGACGCCTTCGCCGAGCATCGCGAGCACGCGCGCGATACGCGGCACGTCGGAATCTGGGCTCTCGATCGAATGCACGTGGAAGTCACCGGCGATGAAGCCGCTCGTGTCGATCACCCGCTCCACCGTGGCATCCACCTGTTCGGTTTCGCCGGCCGTGATCACGACTGGCGCCGAGGCGAGCGAGTACTCGGGTCCGCGCGAGACGTATACCTCGTACGTGCCGGGCTCGAGCGGCCGCGGCTCGGCCGTGCCGTCCGGCCCGAGGAAAAAGGCCGCCGAGACGCCGTACGGCACGCCGTCTTGGAAGCGCTCGCCGAATACGGCGGTGCGGTTGTTCACGATGCCGAACAAGCTCTGGCTGTTGAGCGGGTCCGGGCTCGGGTCGAAACCGACCACCGACACCTTGGCGGGCAGCGGGGCGCCGTTCTGGTCGGCGGCGGTCACGCGCAGGCTTCCGGTCCCGGGGAGCGCGAGGTTCAGCGCCGTGGTCGAGCCGATCGCGATGCTCACGGGGTGGACGGTCGGAGTATCGCGGTTGGCTTCGTACGGCGAGCCGTCGAGGTTTGCGATCAGATCATACGGACCCGGTGGCAAGGTGAGGGCGAAGCGTCCCGAGGCGTCGGTGCGCGTGTGCGTGACCACGTTGCGGGTGAGCGCAGCGATGCCGGGCCCGTCCGCGGGCCGGCCGAGCACTGCGACGTCGGCGCCGGCGGCCGCCGCGCCTCCCGCGGTGACAGTCCCCTCCAGCCGTCCGGTCGGCAGGCACTGGATGTCGTTGCGTGCGTCGGTGATGGAGGACACCGTACCGTCGCCGACGACGAAGTAGCGAGTCAGCGTCAGCTGGTCGTCTGGCTCGCCCGCCGGTTGCAACGTGAACGGCGGCTGAGCGAGCCCGATCAGCGCAAAGAGGATTTCGACCTGCAGCTGCGGCACGACCACGCCGTCGCGCGTGAATGTGCTGGAGCCCGGCAGCTCGTGCACGTAGCCGTACGAGACGCCGGCGCCTTCGTTCTCGCCGCTGAAGGCGATGAAATTGCAGACGTTCGGCTTGTCCGTCGGACAGCTGCTCGCGACTAGCGCCTCGCCGAACCCGTAGCCGGGCTGAAAGAGCTCCACCTGGCCGGAGCCGTTGATGTACTCGCCGAAGAAGATGCGCAGGGCGGTGGGTCCGAGATTGCGCACCGTGGTCGCTGCGCGCACGTAGTTCACACCCGGCTCAAGTACGTAGTCCGTGGTAATGCTCACCGGGATGTCGGCGTCATCGGCGCTGGCCGGGAGGGCGCCGTTGAAAGCGGCGACGACCGAGCTGGCATTGATGAAATCCAGCAGATCGTCCACCCCGCTCGCGCGTAGGATCGCCGGGCCGCCGTCGCTCCCATCGTTGACGATGGTCAGGTTCGTGTAGTGGGCGGTGCTCTCGATGTTGAGGGAGATGCTCCACTCTTCGAAATTGTCGCGATCCGGCCCTTGGCTCCGGACGAGGTCGGCATCGATGATCTGCCCGCCGAACTGGCCGATGCCAAAGAGATTGCGCTGGAGATCCTGGACGACGATGCGGATGCGCTCATTGCTGAGCAAGTAGTCGTCGGGCCGGCAGCGGCTGAGCGGCCCGCCGATGCAGTCGGCCGGGTCCGTGACCCGGCGGGCTGACGCCGCGCCGCCGCGAGCCGCGGTGGCGTATTGCGCCAGCACCATGGCGTCGGCTTGTCGCCCGATCGCGCAGTTGCCGCACGCGGCCAACGCGTCGGGGTCGCTCTGGTGCGCGCAGGCGCCGCCGAAGGCGAGGCGCTCCGCGACGCCGGCGCCACAAACCGCGCGCAGAGCGGTGCGCGCCCGGCCAAAGGAGCGGTCCAGCACGGCCTGGCCGCTGGCGATACAATCGGTGCCGGGCGGCAGCGCGCCGAGCGCGATCTGGCGTTTGCAGCGCTGCAGGACGCCCTGGCGTGTGTCGGCGAGCGCGCCGAGCGACCCCGCGAGCGCCGACGTGCACTCGCGCTCTTCCTCGCCGATCACGCAGGCGCCACCGACGCAGTCGGCCGTCCGCGCGCAGCGCTGACCGTCTTTCGCACCGCCGCTGCAGGTGCGCGGCGTGGCGGGATCGTAGGCGAGGGCGATCACGGCTGCGGCCCCCTGCTCGTGGGTCGTGATCAGGCAGCTCGCCAGTGCGGCCGCGGTACCGACGCCGGCGCACTGGCCGCCGAATTCCATGCCGGCGACCACTCCGTCGCGGCAGCCGCGAGCAATCACCCCGCGCAGCATGCGGCGGGCGCTTTCCAATCGCCCGCTTGTGCGCCCTTCGAGCGCGCAGTCGGTATCGGTGGTCAGCGAGCCGGCGGCGATGCGGTCCTCGCACGAAGCCAACGCCTTGAGCTGCCGTTTGAAGAGCAACCGCCCCTGCTTGGCGACCGCGCTCTGACAGGCGAGTTGTTCGGGCGCGGGCAGCGCCGGAACCGCGGTGACGGGCAACAGTGCCCAAAGGCACAGCGCGACGAGCGTGCTCGTGTGTGGCAAGGGACCCCCTACCGGAGGTTCATCCTCGCAAAGGCCGCGAAGCTTAATCAAGCGTAACGCGGCGGCGGGGGCCGGTGCGTTGCCGCGCTCGCCCACGGAGGGGCGTCCGCCGATCGGCCGCGCTGCGGCACGCCGGCTTGCGCAGCCCCTTCGCCGTTCAGGAGACACGCCGCTGGCCCGATGTGGCATCGCGGTGCCGTCCGTGCCATACAGAACGCTTGCGCGAGCCCCGGGGCGAGGCGCCGAGGAGGAACACGAAATGGGGAACAAGGGCAACTGCCAGGCCGCAAACTGCGACAAGGACGTGCGCGCCAAGGGGTACTGTGACCGCCACTATCGGCGGTGGCGCAAAGGGGTGATGGGCAAACCGCGCCACCGTTCCTGTAATGAGGCGGGGTGCGGGAAGGCGCCGAGCCGTCGGGGCGTCTGTGCCGAGCACTTCGCCAAGCGCTACGGTAAGCGCACCGCGGAGGGCGAAGCGGTCAGCGCATCGTAACCGCGAAATTGACTTGCCGCTAGCGATGTGTTCTGTGACGCAGGTTGAGCTGGCGGGCGACAGCGACCGACTTCCCGCCGCAAGCTCGGCGCGCGCGGCGGGCTGATAGGCGCGAAGGACTCTGATGAAACGCACGTACCAACCGAGCAATCGACGACGGAAGCGGACGCACGGCTTTCGCACGCGCATGGCGACGCCGGGCGGGCGCGAGGTGCTCAAGCGCCGGCGTGCCAAGGGGCGCAAGCGCCTGACGGTCTCGATTCCGGTCAAGCAGCCGCGGTGAGTGCCGCCGCGACGGGCGCCGACCGACCGCACCGCTTTCCACCGCGGTTCCGGTTGCGTAAGCGGCGCGAGTTCGTCGCTCTGCAGCGCGATGGCCGGCGCCAGACTGCATCGCATTTCGTGGTGATCACCCGCGCGCTGGCGACCCCGCCGTCTCGGCTGGGAATCACGACCAGCCGCAAGGTGGGATCGGCGCCGGAACGCAATCGGTTTCGCCGCCTGGTACGGGAGTTCTTTCGTCGACACCGGGACCAGCTGGACCCGCCACGCGAAGTGCTGGTCATCGCCCGCCCCGGTGCCGCTACGCTTTCTTACGCCGATGTCGTACAGCAACTCTCGCACGCTCTGGCGCTCCGCGATGTCGCCTAGCGACCGGATGCGGTGGGGCGCGCTCGCGCTCATCCGCGCCTACCAGCTCGCCATCTCCCCGCTTCTCGGCCAGCACTGCCGATTCGCTCCGTCGTGCTCGACATATGCGGCCGAAGCGATTCAGCGCTACGGGATCGTGCGCGGCGGGTGGCGCGGCGCGCGCCGTATCGCGCGGTGCCATCCCTGGAACGCCGGCGGCTTCGACCCCGTGCGGTAATCAGTAGAGGCGCGTCTTCATGGAGCAACGCCGGATCTTCATCGCGATCGCGCTTTCGCTCGTCATCGTCGTGCTCTACTCGATGGCGATAGAGCGCCTCTATCCAGCGAAAGAGCAGCCGCCGATACCGACGCCGATCGGCGCGACGCCCGCCGCGTCGCCCGCCGCGGCCGCGGGAGCGCCCGCACCCGCAGAAGTTCCGGAGAAGCCGGCGGTCCCACCCGCTGCCGCGGCCGAGGCCCGGCCGGTGGTAGTCGACACCGACCTGTTCCGGGCGGAGTTCACCACCCTCGGAGCGCGGCTCGCGAGCCTCACGCTCAAACGCCATCGCACCACTGTCGATCCCAACAGCCCACCGCTGGAGGTGGTCTTGCCCGCCGCGAGCGGACGGTTACCGCTCGAATTGTCGCTGCGCGGCGCGCAGCAGCAGGTGAGCGACGCGGCCGTGGTCTACGACGCGGATCAGAGCACCATCCAGCTGTCCGGCGCGGATACGGCGACACTCACCTTCGCGGGTCAACTCAACGGTGCCACCGTCCGCAAACGCATCAGCATGCGCGGCGACGATTACCTGTGGACGCTCGAGGCAGCGGCCGAGAACGCGCCCTCCGGCCTCACCGAGATGTCGCTCAGCTGGATCGAGGGGGTGGACCCGACCCAGACCAACCCCGCCCATGCGGTGTTCGACACCGTCGCGGTATTGCAAGCCGGCAAGGTCCACAAGTGGTCGTACGCCGATCTCGGGACCGGGCAGCTGCTCGAGAAAGACATCGGCTGGCTGGCATTCAATGGCCGCTACTTTCTCGCCTCCATGATTCCGCAAGTGGAGCCGACGAACGCGCTGCGCGCGTGGGCGAAGGGACAGCACGACACGCCCCAAGGGCATGTGAGCGTCGAAGGCCAACTGCTGTTCCCGCCCGGGAACTTTCACACCCAGGAGCAGGTCTACGTCGGCCCGAAGGAAATCGATCGCCTCGAAGCGGTCGGGCACGGCTTGCGCAAAACCGTCGACCTCGGCTGGTTCACCGTCGTCGCCCTGCCGCTGCTGCAGGCGCTGCGCTTTCTCTACAAATTCACCGGCAACTACGGCATCGCCATCATCCTGCTGACCGTCATCATCAAGGTGCTCTTCTATCCGCTGACCAAGAAGAGCTTCGAGTCGATGCGGGAGATGCAGAAGCTGCAGCCGGAGATGCAGAAGATCCGCGAGCGGCTGAAGGACAAGCCGGATGAGATGAACCGCGAGATCATGGAGCTATACCGCCGGCACAAGGTGAATCCGCTCGGCGGTTGCCTGCCCATGTTGCTGCAGATCCCGGTGTTCGTCGGCTTGTACAACGCGCTGCTCAATGCGGTCGAGTTGCGCCACGCCCCATTCTTCGGCTGGATCAACGACCTCTCGGCGCCCGATCGGCTCGGCGACATTCAGCTGCCGTTCATACCGGAGCCGGGCGTCCCGGTGCTGACCCTGATCATGGGCCTCAGCATGCTGGTGCAGCAGTGGATGACGCCGTCGCCGGCGGACCCGATGCAGCAGCGGATCATGCTGATCATGCCGATCATCTTCACGTTCATGTTCGTCAACTTCCCATCGGGGCTGACGCTGTACTGGCTCGTCAATAACGTGCTTACCATCGCGCAGCAGTACTGGATCATGCGCAAGCAGCCGCAGAGGTAATGCAGCGCGCCCGACGCGGGTTTCCATTTCCGGGGGATGACCGGGGCGGCGTGGTCGCCGCGCTCATGTACGAACTCGACACCATTGCCGCCATCGCTACCGCGCCTGGCCCGGGCGCCATCGGGGTGGTCCGCATCAGCGGACCGGAGGCCCGGCGTCTCGGCGAAGCCGTCTTCCGCCGCATCCAGCCGGGCGCGTGGACGAGCCACCGCCTGTACCGCGGCAGAGTGTGCACCGCAGACGGCACGCCGCTCGACGAAGGTCTCGCCGTGCTGATGGCGGCTCCCCACAGCTACACGGGCGAGGACGTGCTGGAGCTGCACTGCCACGGCAGCCCCATCGTCCTCGAGCGGGTCGTCGGAGCGCTGCTCGTCGCCGGCGCACGGCCCGCGCGCGCGGGGGAGTTCACCAAGCGCGCGTTCCTGAACGGCAAGCTGGATCTGGCACAGGCAGAGGCCGTAATGGCACTGATCCAGGCGCGCACGGCCGATGGCGCCGAGGTCGCGGCCGCACAGCTCTTCGGCGGCCTGTCCGCGCACCTCGCCGAAATCCGGGACGCGTTGGTGCGCGCCAAGGCCCACATAGAAGCGCGCATCGATTTCAGCGACGAGGAGTTCTCCGTCGACGACGCGCCGCTCGCGCAGGAGCTCACCGCTGCGCGCGACCAGGTCGCTGCGCTACTTGGCACCTACGCACGCGGCGAGTTGCTGCGGCGCGGCTTGCGCGTCACCCTCGCCGGGCGGCCGAACGCCGGCAAGTCGAGCCTCTTCAATGCCCTGCTGGGCAGCGAACGCGCGATCGTGACGCCGGCTCCCGGCACCACGCGGGACGTGATCGAAGCGACCGCCGACTTCGACGGCGTTCCGGTGGTCCTCGTCGACACCGCCGGTTTGCGCGAGAGCGCAGATATGGTCGAGCGCATCGGGGTGGAGCGGGCTGAAGCCGCCGCCGCGCTGGCAGACGTGCGGTTGCTGGTCTTGGACACCTCGCGCCCGCTGACCGAACAAGCGGCGCTTCTCCGCGGCGGCGACATTGCCGCGCTGAACAAGATCGACGTACCGGGCTGCTGGTCGGCGGAGGACGAAGGCGCGGTCGCCGACAGGTGTACGTGCGTTCGCGTGTCCGCGACCGTTCCGGCCGGATTGGAGGCGCTCCGCGCGGCCGTGCTCGCGCACGCCGGAGTGCAGTGGGCCGACAACGTGCCGATGTTGACTAGCGCCCGCCAACGCGACGCGTTGATCAAGGTGCATAGATCGCTCGCCGCCGCGCTCGACGCGCTGCGCGCAGGCCTGCCCGTCGACCTCATCGCGGTGGACGTTCAGGCGGCGTTGGAGCACATCGGTACGGTCACCGGCGCGGTAGCGAACGAGGAGGTGCTCGACGCGATCTTTGCGGAGTTCTGCATCGGCAAGTGAAGAGCACGCCCAACACCCCAATCAACGCGCAGGGGCGAAGCGGCGAAGTTGAAGAATTATGCAGCGCCGGCCGCTATGCATTGTGTGTGTTTCGGCGCTCATGAAATTCTATATAACTCCGAAGCGGCGGCCCGGTGGCGGTGCCCAGGCGAGAGGGCCGTTGCCAATGAAAGAGCGGCTCGCGTATGTGGGAGCTCGCGCGGTCCCATCGCAGAGCCGCGCCACCCGTGACACGGTAGGATGATCGACCGACTGACTCCATTCCCCCGCCTTTTCGATGTGCTCGTGGTGGGTGCGGGGCACGCCGGGATCGAAGCGGCGCTCGCCGCCGCGCGCATGGGCTGCGCGACCGCAATGGTCACGCTGAACCTCGACCACATCGGACAGATGTCGTGCAATCCGGCGATCGGCGGCATCGGCAAGGGACATCTCGTCAAGGAAATCGATGCGCTCGGCGGCGAGATGGCCCTGGCGATCGACGAGACCGGGATCCAGTTTCGCCAGCTCAACACGCGGAAGGGCCCTGCCGTGCGCGCCTCGCGCGCACAGGCCGACAAGCGCCGCTACCGCGAGCGCATGAAGACCCGCGTGGAGCGCGCACCCAATCTGACCGTCTACCAGACAAGCACCGTTGCGCTCGTCCTCGACGGCGGGCGCGTTGCCGGGGTCGAGACCGCGATGGGCGAAACCCTGATGGCGCAGCGCGTCATCCTCACCACCGGCACCTTCTTGAACGGCCTCATTCACGTCGGCCTGCGCAACACGCCGGCGGGCCGCGCCGGGGATTTCGCCGCCACAGGATTGAGCGAGCAGCTCGCGGCGCTCGGCTTTCACGTTGGTCGTTTGAAGACCGGCACGTGTCCGCGGCTCGACGCGCGCACGATCGACTTCGCGCGCCTCGCGGTCCAGCCCGGCGACGATCCGCCGGTGCCGTTCTCTTTCGCCACTGAGCGCATCGCCCAGACACAGGTGCCCTGCCACATCACGTACACCAACGAACGAACGCATGAGATCATCCGCTCCGGTCTCGATCGCTCGCCGTTGTTCGAACGGCGCATTCAGAGCCGCGGACCGCGCTACTGCCCGTCAATCGAGGACAAGGTGGTGCGCTTCGCCGACAAGGAGCGTCATCAGATATTTCTCGAGCCCGAGGGGATCGACACCGTCGAGATCTACCCCAACGGTCTCTCGACCAGCCTGCCGCTCGACGTGCAGGTCGCGATGGTCCGCTCGATTCCCGGGCTGGAAGAAGCCGCGATCATGCGCCCGGGATACGCGATCGAGTACGATTACGTGGACCCCATGCAACTCTGGCCGTCGCTGGAGACTAAATTGGTCGGCGGGTTGTACCACGCCGGGCAGATCAACGGCACAACCGGCTATGAAGAGGCGGCGGCGCAAGGCCTGATCGCTGGAATCAACGCCGCGCTCAGCTTGCGCGGCGAGCCAGCGCTGCTGTTCCGTCGCGACCAGGCATACATCGGCGTGCTCGTCGATGATCTGGTCACGCGCGGCATCGGCGGTGAGCCGTACCGGATGTTCACCTCGCGCGCCGAGCATCGGCTCCTCTTGCGGGAGGACAACGCCGATCTCCGCCTGCGGGACATCGGCAGGCGGATCGGCGCCGTCCGCGAAACGGACGCGCAGCGTACCGAGTCGAAACGCCTCGCCATCGAAACCGCCATCGATCGCTTGGAGCAAGCGATCGCCACTCCCACGGAGGCGTTGAACAATCAGCTGACAACGCGCGGGTCCAGTCCGCTGCGCTTGCCCTGCTCGTTTGCCCAGCTTCTCCGACGCCCCGAACTCGATCTGCTGACCGTTTGGTCCCTGGCGGGCTTCAGCGACCCGCCGCCGCGCGCCGATGCCGCCGCCCAAGTCGAGGTGACGCTCAAGTACGCTGGATACGTCGATCGTCAGCGCAGCGCGATGGCCCGTGTGCAACGGATGGAGGATGCGCGGATTCCCTCGACCCTCGACTATGCGGCCATACCCGGGCTGTCGCGCGAGGTACGAGAAAAGCTATCCACCGTGCGCCCTCAATCACTCGGCCAGGCCTCTCGCATCGCCGGCATCACGCCAGCAGCGGTCTCACTCCTCTCGATCCATCTCCGCCGCATGGGCGTCGCCTGAGGGCGCCGTCGCCAGCGGAGGTCTCGCGCCCGACCGGCCCGTTTTCGGCGCAATCCCCGGAGTGGCTATGGCGGATTGGGCAGCGCTGTTAACATGGTCGAAAGAGGTCGCCGGCATCGCCCTGTCCCAGCGACAACGTGAGCAGCTCCAAGTATATGTCGAGCTGCTATTGCGGTGGAACGAGAAGATTGCGCTCGTTTCACAGCGGGACAGCGCTTCCATACTGGCCAAACACGTCGCCGACTCGCTGTTCGCGGCCGCGCAGTGCGGCGGGCCGAGCAGGATCGCCGATCTCGGCAGCGGCGCCGGTTTCCCCGGGTTGCCCATAGCTATCGCGAATCCGGGAGCCCAGGTTTGCCTCATCGAGTCGCGCGGAAAGAAGGTCTCGTTCCTCGAGGAGGCCAGGCGGGCGGTCGGCGCGGGGAATTGCACCATTTACCACGGGCGAATCGAGCTCGCCGCCGCCGAGCACGGTCCCATCTACGATGTGGCCGTTTCCCGCGCGCTTGCGGACACTGACCGGCTTCTCGCCCTCGCGCTGCCATTACTTGCGCCGTCGGGCCGGCTGATCGCGATGCAGTCCGCGTCCGGACTGCCAGGGGAGCCGGGGCAGCGGCTACCCTACACGCTACCCGACGGAAGTTCGCGCGAGCTTTTGGTCGTTACGCCTAGCGTTGCCCTTACGTAGACCGCTTCGCCCCGATGGTGTCGAGCTGTTCTGTGGTCAGCAATTGATAGCGCTGGCACATCGATCCGAACCGCGCCCGGGTGTGGTCGTCGAGCAAGTCCACATTCCGGCAAATCAGCGGCACCAAACTGCTGCGCAGAGCCGGGCCGCGCACCATCCACTGATAGTAGGACCGCCCGCCGTGGTTGTACGGGCCGTATAACCGGCTCCCAGGAACCGTTCGCTCAAGCCATTTGAATAACTGTTCATACCGGGCGTGCATGCGCAACGTGATCTGTGGCTGTCGCCCATCGCCGCCGAAATGGCCCTCGCCAACCAGCAGGCCGAGGAGGAACCCCGTAGCCCTCTCGTCAACGTCCATACTGCTTTTAATAGGCGGCTATGTGTTTCACCGTCAAGTTGCACGTGGAACACCGGACCTCAGCGAATGGCATGACGATCCCATCGCGCAACGCCGCGTCGAACGTGGCGCGTGCAACGCGCTCCGCTGTCTCCGACGCATCGGCTGCCTGGCGCGAAGCGCGGCGCGGACCGGCGCCACGTCGCACGCCGGTGAAGTTCATCACCGTGACCACCGCTTCTCATAGGAGCCGCTTCGAGCGCGCCTGTTTCACCGTCATGTTTGACGTGAAACCTTCGCGACGCCGATTCGGAGTACCGAGAACCACTCACGGCGGATTCGGAGTCAATAGATCAATGCTTGGAACCGAGTACGTGGTTGTGCTACCCAACCAGCGCTTTTCAGTGCGCGAGCTGCGGCGTGAGCAGAATCCTCTGTGTCGCCAACCAGAAAGGTGGCGTCGGCAAAACGACGACAGCGGTGAATCTCGCCGCCAGTCTGGCTTTGCAAGGGCAACGCGTTCTGCTCGTTGACCTCGACCCGCAGGCCAGCGCCACCAGCGGCATCGGGATGAAAGGATCGAGCGAGCTGGGTACGACTTATGATCTGCTGCTCGGCGAACGGCCGGCGGGCGAAGCGGCGCTGGAGACCCAGATCGCTGGACTGCTGCTGATCCCAGCTCAACGCGATCTGGTGGGAGCGGAAGTCGAGCTGGTGACGAGCGAGGGGCGAGAGTTCCGACTGGCCAACGCGCTAGCGCCAATACGCGATCAATACGACTTCGTGATCATCGATTGCCCGCCGTCGCTCGGGCTCCTGACCCTGAACGGCCTGACTGCCGCGGACTCCGTTCTGGTGCCGCTCCAGTGCGAGTATTACGCCTTGGAGGGATTGAGCGCTTTGCTCGAGACCGTGGACCTCATTCGCGGGAGCCTGAACCCGAACCTCGAGATCGACGGCGTGCTCCTGACCATGTTCGACACTCGCAATAGCCTGTCGCACCAGGTGGCCGACGAGGTCCGCAATCACATGGCCGACCGGGTGTACCGCACCGTCATCCCGAGGAATGTGCGATTGAGCGAATCGCCGAGCCACGGAATGCCCGTCGTGCGCTATGATCCGTCCTCAAAGGGCGCTCAAGCGTACATCGACCTCGCGCGCGAGTTGGTGGAGCGGGTCGCGCGTCCCAGGGCCACCGCCGAGCCCAAACCCTGAAGGAGGAGCGGAGGATGGATACGCGCAAGCGTGGGCTGGGGCGGGGACTCGGCGCACTGATACCAGGCACTCCGCCGCCAGTGCCGAGTGAGGATGTACCATTAGGGACAGTCGCGATGTCGGCGATCAAGCCGAATCCATATCAGCCGCGCGAGATATTTGATGAAGCTGCGATCGAAGAGCTCGCCGCCTCGATCCGCGAAAAGGGCCTGCTACAGCCGCTCTTGGTGCGCCGTGCCGGCGCTGGATATGAGCTGATCGCTGGCGAACGACGTTTCCGAGCGGCCCAACGGGCGGGACTGACCGAAGTGCCCGTGTCGGTCCGCAGCGCGGGTGACGTGGAGGCGCTGGAACTCGCGCTCATCGAGAATCTGCAGCGCGCAGATCTGAATCCGATCGAGGAAGCGCGCGCTTTCAAGCGCCTCGGCGATGAGTTCGAGCTCACCCAAGAGGATATTGCCCGCCGCGTAGGGAAAAGCCGTTCTGCTATTACAAACAGCCTTCGCCTCCTACAGCTTCCGCGCCAGGTGCAAGCGCAACTGGAGTCGGGAGAGCTCTCTGCGGGCCACGCACGCAGCCTCCTCGCGCTCGACGACGCCGCGGCCCAGCTCACCGCCGCCCGGGAGGTGACGGACAACGGCTTGTCGGTTCGCGATACCGAAAAGCTGGTCCGCGAGCGCGGGAACCAGCCCGTCATCGATGTCGAGCAGCGCGCGCTCGAAGCGGAGCTCGCCCGCACGCTGGCGACGCGCGTGCACCTGCGCCACCGCAAGGACGGCTCGGGACGCATCATCATCGAATACTTCTCGCTCGACGAATTGGACGGCTTGTTGGTCCGCCTGGGGACGCGCAGCGAATCCGGCACCCCGTTTTGACATCGCCGAGCGACGGCTGCTATAGCGCTGCGGTCTACGCAGCAACCCCGCGCGACAACAGGAGAAGACGATGGCCTTGTTCGTGAAAGAGGACAAGACGCAGAAGTCTGACGACGCGCTGCACGCTGCGCAGTCAGCGGCGTCCCGGTCCAGCGCGCGCGACGTGCAAGCGCACCTGGGGGTGGGGAGCCGGGTCGAAGGTAAATTGACATTCGAGGGCAGCGTGCGCATCGACGGGTACGTGGAAGGGGAGATCAGCGCGCAAGACACCGTCATCATCGGCGAGGGTGCCGAGGTGACCGCGCACATTTCCGCCAGCGTGATTGTCGTGCAGGGCCGCGTGGCCGGCGATCTCGATGCTCGGAAACGGGTGGAATTGCAGGCGCCGGCATCGCTGACCGGTAATATCTCGACCCCGAGTCTCGTCATGCACGAAGGAGTCGTCTTCGAGGGGCACTGCTCCATGGGCAGCGCAGCGGCGAGTCGAGCGGACCGGGGTGAGAAGCGCGTCGCCCTCTTTCCCGCCGAGGAACGAGGTGTGGCTCGCCGACCGTCGGAGGCGGTTGGCTAGTTCACTCGCGCTCCGTCCGTCCCATACACCCGCAAGCGACAGACGCGTCACGCGCTGGTAGAGCTACGCTCCACCAGCCAGCGTGATAGCAAACAAATCCATGCAATTATTTCCGGATCAGACAATCTTCGTACAGCTCGCGCTGTTCATTATCTTTTGGCAGGTGTTCCAGTACCTGGTGGTCGGGCCCATGAACCAGGTGTTAGCGGAGCGCGAACGGCGTACCGTCCAAGCCGAGGTGGCGGCGACCGAGCTCGCCGAAGCGGTCGGTGCCGATCGAGCTCGCTATGAGGAACGCCTGCACGAGCAACGGCTGCGGATGGCGCGGGAAGCCGAGCTCGCGCGTCACGCGGCCATCGAAGCGGCGAACGGCGAGATCGCCGCCACGCGCATGGCGATCACGCGCGAGCTGGCGCATCTGCGCGAGCAGGTGGGCAAGCAGGTAGCAGAAGCGCGGCGCACTCTGGCGGCCGAAGCCGAGACGATAGCGGCCGAGATGTTGGCGCGCGTTGCGGGAGGGCCCCGACGGTGATGCGCATCCTGGCGGTAGTCCTCGCGTGGCTCTGGCCGCTCGCCATTGTGGCCGAAGAGCTCGAGGAGCACCATCCCCACCCCGGTATTCCGTG
This sequence comes from Binatia bacterium, assembly GCA_050176585.1. GTDB lineage: Bacteria > Desulfobacterota > Binatia > HRBIN30 > CADEER01 > CAYYWP01. Next base: position 116,447 of record JBFXHX010000001.1, on the reverse strand, counting down.
GGGCAAGGTGGTGCTGTCGGTCATCAACTTCACGATCTTCGCGTTCGTGCTCTACCGCTATCTCTGGCCGCCCATCAGCCGCTGGGTGGCCGGCCGCCGCGACGCCGTGCAGACCGCCCTCGCAAAAGCCGAGCGCGCCCGGCGCGAGGCCGAGGCCCTGCGCGCCGAGTGGCAAGCGCGGATGGACAAGCTCGCGGGTGAGCTCGAAGAGATGCTCCGGCAAGCTCGCGAGGACATCGCGCGCGAGCGGGACAACATCCTGAGCGCCGCGCGCCAGACGGCCGAAACCATCAAACGCGATGCCGAACGCACGGCCGAGGACGAGCTGCGCCAGGCGCGCGAGCAGTTGCGGGCCGCGGTGGCGGCACAGGCGCTCGCGATCGCCGAGCGCATGGCCGCGCAACGGTTCACCACCGCCGATCAGGCGCGGTTCGTGGACGACTTCGTCGCCGAGGTGAACCGATGATCGTTCGGGCAGTGGCGCGCCGCTATGCCAAAGCCATATTCGAGGTCGCCGAGGAGCAGGGCACGCTCGACCAGCTGGCGGCCGAGCTCCAGTTGCTCCGCGCCATCGCGGACGACCCCCAAGTCGCCGCCGCGCTCGGCAACCCGCTGCTCAGCCGGGACGCGCGCGCGGCCATGGCGCGCACCATCGGGGATACGCTGGCGCTCAGCCGCACCGTGCGGAACTTCATCGGCCTGCTCGCGGATCACCGCCGCCTCGATTACCTCGGCGGCATCGCGACGGAGTTCGAACGCATCCTGGACGCGCGCCTGCGGCGGGTGCGCGCGACCATCGAATCGGCCACGCCGCTCACCGATGCGCAGCGCCAGGCCATTATCGGCGCGCTGGAGCGCAAGCTCGGCCGCTCGGTGGTCGCCGAGCCGCGGGTCGACCCCGGGCTGCTCGGCGGCGTCATAGTTGATATCGAAGGCACCGTGTACGACGGCAGCGTGCGCACCCAGCTGCACGCGCTCGCCCAGCGCATCGCCGGAGGGCGCCCGCTCACGTAGGGCGGCGGCGCGCGCGACGCAAGGAAGGACGACAGGGAATGGAGATCCGCGCGGCGGAAATCAGCGACATCATCAAGCGCCAGATCCAGGAATACCAACGCGAAGTCGAAGTGCGCGAAACCGGGCGCGTGTTAGCGACCGGCGACGGTATCGCGCGCATCTACGGCCTGGACCAGGCCGCCGCGGGTGAGCTGCTCGAATTCCCTCACAACATCTACGGCATCGTGCTGAACCTCGAGCAGGACAACGTCGGCGCTGCGATCTTCGGCGAAGCGCACGAGGTCAAAGAGGGCGACGAAGTCCGCCGCACCGGTCGCATCGCCGAGGTGCCTGTGGGCGAGGCCTTGCTCGGTCGTGTCGTGGATGCGCTGGGCCGACCGATCGACGGAAAGGGGCCGATCTCCACTCCGCACACGCGCCGCATCGAGCTGAAAGCTCCCGGCATCGTGAAACGGCAACCGGTGAAGGAGCCGTTACAAACCGGTCTGAAGGCGATCGATTCGATGATTCCGATCGGCCGCGGCCAGCGCGAGCTGATCATCGGCGATCGGCAAACCGGCAAGACCGCGGTAGCCATCGATACCATCATCAACCAAAAGGGCGGCGACGTGCAGTGCTTCTACGTCGCCATCGGCCAGAAGCGGTCCACCGTCGCACAGGTCGTCGATCGCCTGACCCGCTTTGGCGCCATGGAGTACACCACGGTCATCGCGGCCACGGCGTCCGATGCCGCCCCGCTGCAGTTCATCGCCCCGTACAGCGGCTGCGCCATGGGCGAGTACTTTCGCGACAGCGGCCGGCACGCGTTGCTCGTCTACGACGATCTGTCCAAGCAAGCAGTCGCGTACCGCCAGCTCTCCCTGCTCCTGCGGCGGCCGCCCGGCCGCGAAGCATACCCCGGCGACGTGTTCTACCTCCATTCGCGCCTGCTCGAGCGCGCCGCCAAGATGAGCGATGAAGAAGGCAGTGGCTCACTCACCGCGCTGCCGATCATCGAAACGCAAGCCGGTGACGTCTCGGCCTACATTCCCACCAACGTCATCTCGATCACCGACGGACAAATCTTTCTGGAGAGCGACCTCTTTTATGCCGGCGTCCGCCCAGCCGTAAACGTCGGCATTTCCGTGTCGCGCGTCGGCGGCAATGCGCAAATCCGCGCCATGCGGCAGGTCGCGGGCACGTTGCGCCTCGATCTCGCCCAATATCGCGAGCTCGCTGCGTTCGCGCAGTTCGGTTCGGACCTCGACGCCGCCACGCAGCGGCAGCTCAACCGCGGCAGTCGGCTGGTCGAGGTGCTCAAACAAGACCAGTACACGCCGCTGCCCGTCGAACGACAGGTGGCGATTCTCTACGCCGCGGCCAACGGCTACCTCGACGACATTCCGGTGAACCAAGTGCGGCGCTTCGAGCAGGAATTCTATCGCTTCCTCGAGTCGCGCCACCCCGAGGTGCTCACCCTGATCAAGCAGAAGCGCGAGCTCGCCGACGACGTCAAAGCGGCGCTGAACACCGCGCTCGACGAGCTCAAGAAGCAGTTCGCCGCCTGAGGCGCTGTTCGCGGCACGCAGAGATCCAATGGCTTCGCTCAAGACCATCCGCAAACGCATCACCTCGGTGCGCAGCACCCAGCAGATCACCAAGGCGATGAAGATGGTCGCCGCCGCTAAGCTGCGGCGCGCGCAGGAGGCCGCCCAAGAAGCGCGCCCGTACGCAGAGAAGCTCTCGGATCTGCTGTACGCGGTGGCGGCGCGCGCGAGTGACGATGCACATCCGCTGCTCGGCGCACGCGGCGTGGAGCGCCGCATCGATCTCATCGTGGTCACCGGTGATCGCGGGCTCTCCGGCGGGTACAACAGCAACCTGATCCGTAAAGCCGAGCAGTTCATCCGCGAGCACGCGGGCGTCCAGGTGCGCCTGATCGTGGTCGGCAACAAGGGGTACACGTATTTCCGCCGCCGCCCGTTCGGGATCATCGCCGCGCATACGCAGATGCCGGCCGGCCCCGGGCTCGAGCTCGCGCTCGACCTCGCCGCCCGCGTCGCACGCGATTACGCCACCGAGGAGACCGACGCGGTCTACCTGCTCTACAGCCGGTTCCGTTCGGCCCTTTCCCAGGTTCCGACCATCGAACGCCTCCTGCCCGTGCCCCGGGCGGTCGCGGAACCGGGTCAGGGCCTCGACTACATCTATGAGCCGGACGAGGCGACGCTACTCGATCGCCTCCTGCGCCAGTACATCAGCACGCTCATCCATCGGGCCTTTCTCGAATCCATCGCCAGCGAGCACGGCGCGCGCATGACCGCCATGGACAGCGCGACCACGAACGCGCGCGAGATGATCGGCCGGCTGACGCTGGCGATGAACCGCGCCCGCCAGGCCGCGATCACCACCGAGCTGATGGAGATCGTCTCCGGCGCCGAGGCCCTGAAGGGATGAAACACCATCCGGCCGCCGAGGTGCCGAGGTCACCGCGATCCGCAGCTCCGCGCCGCAGCACTGAAGTTCAGCAACGAGGTCCCCGCGCATGAATATCGGAAAGGTCACACAGGTCATCGGCCCGGTCATCGACGTCGAATTCGCCCCAGGCCACCTGCCACCCATCTTCCAGGCGCTCAAGGTCTCCAATCCGGCGATCAGCGACCTGCCCTGGAACCTGTTCCTCGAGGTCGCGCAACACCTCGGCGAGAATACCGTCCGCACGATCGCGATGGACTCGACCGAGGGCCTGGTGCGCGGCATGGAGGTGCAGGACACCGGCGACAACATCAAGGTGCCGGTCGGGCCGCAGACCCTCGGCCGCATCCTGAACGTGGTCGGCGAACCGGTCGATGAAGCGGGACCGGTCGAAGCCAACGCCTTTTACCCGATCCACCGCGCGGCGCCGCCCTTCACCGAGCAATCGACGCAGGTCGAAGCGTTCGAGACCGGCATCAAGGTCGTCGATCTGCTGGCACCCTACGCCCGCGGCGGCAAGATTGGGCTGTTCGGCGGCGCCGGTGTCGGCAAGACGGTGCTGATCCAAGAGTTGATCAACAACGTCGCCAAGCAGCACGGCGGATATTCGGTCTTCGGCGGCGTCGGCGAACGCACCCGCGAGGGCAACGACCTGTGGCGCGAGATGCGCGAGTCCGGCGTCATCGCCAGCACCGCGTTGATCTTCGGACAGATGAACGAGCCGCCGGGCGCGCGCGCCCGGGTCGGGCTGACCGCGCTCACCGCGGCCGAGTACTTCCGCGATGAAGAGGGCAAGGACGTGCTGCTCTTTATCGACAACATCTTCCGCTTTACCCAGGCGAACTCCGAGGTCTCTGCCCTTCTCGGCCGCATGCCGTCGGCCGTAGGCTATCAGCCCACGCTGTCGACAGACCTCGGCGAACTCCAGGAGCGCATCACGACGACGAAAAAGGGCTCGATCACCTCGGTACAGGCGATCTATGTCCCCGCCGACGACCTGACCGACCCGGCCCCGGCGACCACCTTCGCCCATCTCGATGCCACCACGGTACTGTCGCGCCAGATCGCCGAGCTCGGCATTTATCCGGCCGTCGATCCGCTGGACTCCACCTCGCGCATCCTCGACCCCAACATCGTCGGCCAGGAGCATTACGCCGTCGCCCGCGCGGTGCAGGAAGTGCTGCAGCGCTACAAAGACCTGCAGGACATCATCGCGATCCTCGGCATGGACGAGCTCTCGGAAGAGGACAAGCTGAGCGTCGCCCGGGCGCGCAAGATCCAGCGCTTCCTGTCCCAGCCGTTCCACGTCGCCGAGGCGTTTACCGGCCGTCCCGGAAAGTACGTGAAGCTGCCCGACACGATCCGCGGCTTCAAGGAAATCGTCGACGGTAAGCATGACGACATCCCCGAGCAGGCCTTCTATCTGCAGGGGACGATCGAGGACGTGCTCGAAAACGCGAAGCAGCTCGCGGCCTGATGGCGACCCAATTCCAGTTGCGCGTGGTCACGCCGCGGCGCGCGGTCGTCGACCAACCCGTCACCGAAGTCACGGCGCGCGGCACATTGGGCGAGTTCGGCGTGCTGCCCGACCACGCGAACCTGCTCACCTCGCTGGAAAGCGGGCCGCTGACGTTCAAGGACACCCGCGGCATCGCGCACACGCTGGCGGTCCGCGACGGCTTTGCCGAGGTCGCGAACAACGTCATGACGGTGCTCACCGAGGCCGCCGAGGCACCGGAAGAGGTCGATGCGGCGGCCGCGCGCGCCGAGCTGCGCGCCGCCGAACAAGAGCTCGCCGAGCTCGCGCCCATCGATCCCGCCTACCCCGCCGTCGATGCTCGGCGGCGCTGGGCGCTCGCGCGCCTCACCGTGGCCCGCGCACTGGCCGCGTAACCGCCGCGTCGCTGACGCCCCATCGCGGCCTCGCCGCTGAGCCCGCTCAGCCGGTCGCGCCCCGTCCGTAGCGACCGCCCCAGCGGCATGGTACGCCACGTGGTGGGAGGCGATATGAAGTTCATCCCACTGAGTGAGCCGCTGTACGAGTACCTCGTCGCGCACGGCCACAACGCCGATCCCTTGCTCGCGGAGCTGGAAGCGGAGACCGCGAAGCTCGGCACGATCTCAATGATGCAGATCTCCCCGGAACAGGGGACGTTCATGTCCATTCTCGCCCGCGCCACGAACGCCAAATCGGCGATCGAGATCGGCACGTTCACTGGCTACAGCGCTCTCTGCATCGCGCGCGGACTGGGCCACGACGGCCATCTGCTCTGCTGTGACATCAATTCCGAATGGACTGCGATCGCCCGCCGTTATTGGGAGAAAGCGGGCGTCGCCGACCGCATCGAGCTGCGCCTGGCGCCCGCGATTGAAACCCTCCAGGCGCTGCCCGCGGACCGCCGCTTCGACCTCGCGTTCCTCGACGCCGACAAGCTCTCGTACCGCGCGTACTACGAGACCCTCCTGCCCCACATACGGCCGAACGGTGTGCTGATCATCGACAATGTCTTGTGGGGCGGCGCCGTGCTGGACGCCCAGCCCGCGGCACAGGAGACGCGCGCGTTGCAAGAGCTGAATGACTTCATCGCGGGCGATGTGCGCGTGGAGGCGGTCATGCTTCCGGTTGCGGATGGCCTGACCATCGTGCGCAAGCGCGCACCGGAACAGTAGATCGGTTCGACTCGCGGCCTGACGTACGTCTGAAGGACGACCCTCCGCGCGCGTGGCGGGTGATCACGCGTTCGGATACGCTGTGGTCCTCCCCATGAGCACCTGCCCTCAGCGGTTGGCCAACCGCGGACACCTCTCCCGAAGGTCGCTGCTGCTCGGCGCGCTGGTCGGCGGAGCGGGCGCCGCTTTGGGGGCGCGTTGGTTCTCCTCGACCGGTCGATCAATGCTGGCCGCCGCCGCCGCAGGTACGACCGGGCCTCCCCTGGGCGCGCCCGATGCCAATGGCGTCCGCCTGCCGCCCGGTTACACATCGCGGGTGGTGGCGCGGAGCGGCCAATTGCCGGTGCCCAGCGCCACCTACCGCTGGCACCACTCGCCTGACGGCGCCGCCACTTTCGCAGCGCCCGATGGCGGGTGGATCTACGTATCCAACAGCGAGCTCCCGGATGGGGCCGGCGGCGTCGGCGCGCTGCGCTTCGACCGCGGCGGCGCGGTCGTCGATGCCTACTCCATTCTCGACGGTACGACGCTGAACTGCGCTGGTGGCGCGACGCCCTGGGGCACCTGGCTCTCGTGCGAGGAGTACCCGGCTGGACGGGTGTGGGAATGCGATCCCTTTGGTCGCGCGCCGGCCGTGGTCCGCCCGGCGCTCGGCACGTTCCAACACGAGGCAGCGGCGGTCGACCCGGTGGGCCGGCATGTGTACCTGACCGAAGACACCCCGCACGGTCGCTTCTACCGCTTCACGCCGGCCCGCGTGCTGGAGGACGGGTGCTTCGATCTGACCGAAGGCCTGTTGGAAGCGGCGGAGGTCCGCGGCCACGGGACCGCACCCGTCGTCTGGCACGCGGTGCCGGATCCGAGCGCAGCGCGGGTGCCGACGGCCGCGCAAGTGCCGCAGGCCTCTCCCTTCAGCGGCGCCGAAGGCATCGTGTTCCGTGGAGACGTGGCGTACTTCACCACGAAAATCGACAACCGCGTCTGGGCGTACGACGCGCGCCGCGACACGCTCTCCGTGTATTACGACGACGACGCGTTCGCCGAGCCCGTGCTGACCGGCGTCGACAACATCACGGTTTCGCCGAATGGCGATCTACTGGTGGCGGAGGACGGCGGCGACATGCAGCTGGTGGCCATCACCCCGCGCGGCGACGTGTATCCGTTGCTGCAGGTGGTGGGCCACCGCACCTCCGAGATCGCTGGCCCGGCTTTCGATCCCAGTGGCCAACGGCTGTACTTCAGCTCCCAGCGAGGCCCCGAGTGGCAGTCGAATATGGGAATGACCTTCGAGATACGCGGCCCATTCGCCGCTGACCCGGCGCCCGCCTCAGTCGAGGATTAGCCAGAGCACGCCGATGTACACCGGCGTCAAGGTGATCGTCGCGATCGCTGCGTAGGCGAAGAAGCTCGGCATCGCCACGCGGGCGCTGCCCGCCTGCTCCGCCACTGCTTTGACCAAGAGGTTCGGGCCGTTGCCGATATAGGTATTGGCTCCCATGAACACGGCGCCGATGCTGACCGCGGCCAACAGCGCTGGCGCTTGCGACGCCAAGGCGCGTAGATCGCCGGCAAATCCCGCCCGCTCGGCCGCGAGCTCGGCAAAGATCAGGTAGGTGGGCGCGTTGTCGAGCAGGCTGGACAGCACCCCGGTCATAAGGAACAGACCGCTCGTCGTATCCACCGGCAGGCTTGGCGCCGCGACGCGCAGCGCCGCCAAAGCCGGCACCATGGTGATGAAGATGCCGAGAAAGAGCACCGCCACCTCCAGCAGGGGCCCGGTATGAAAGCCGTTCGCCTCCCGCGCGCGCTTCGGCGTGATCTTCAGCGACAGTACGATCAGCAGCGCGAACAGGCCTTCTCGCCATGGCGAGGGAACTCCGGCGGCTGAGATGGCGATAATCGCCAGCGCAATCGGTATATTGACCAGTCCATCGAACTGGAGCCGGCGCTGGAAGCGCCGGTCGCGTTCGATGTCGGCGCGCGACTCGCGCGCGTACGCTCGGCTATCCCAGAGGAGAAACATCGCCAACAGCATGGCCTGTGCGAGTAGCCAGGCCGGCCAGAGCTGGAAGGTGAATGAGAACGGAACTCCCTTGATGTAGCCGAGATAGAGCGGTGGATCGCCGAGCGGAGTCAGGAGCCCACCGGTATTCGAAACCACAAGGATGAAGAACACGACGATGTGCGTCTTGTGCTGGCGTTCGCGATTGGTGTGCAGGAGCGGCCGAATCAGCAGCATCGAGGCGCCGGTGGTCCCGATCAGGCTCGCGGCGATGGCGCCGACGCCGAGATACGAAGCGTTGATCAGCGGGGTCGCGCGCAGATTGCCCGCCACGTGGATGCCCCCGGTTGTGATGTAGAGCGCGGCAATCAACACGATGAATGCCACGTACTCTTCGATGCCGTGCAGGATCTCCACCGTCCTGCCGGTCGCGACGGCGAACACCAGCGTCGGCAGCGCGCAGGCCGCCGTCAGCAGCGCGGGAGTGGCCGGTCGCTCCCATTGATGGGGGAACAGGAGCGGCACAACGGCGATGCCGAGCAGCATGCCGGCAAAGGGAAGGACGTGAAGGAAATCCATCACGGCAGAGGCAACCCCTGCCGCGTAGCAAGCGCCGCATCGCAAGGCGAGACGCCTCCCACCTGTTCGAGACGGGTGGGGCAGTTTGGCCTGCCCGGCACATCCGCGCGTCCAGCGGGTACGGGGGTGACCTGGCTACCCCGATATGCGAACGTTGCGACAGAGGTCACGCGCATCATGGTCGATTCGCCTGCCAATCGCCTGATCGACGAGTCCAGCCCGTATCTCCGTCAGCACGCCCACAACCCAGTCGACTGGTATCCCTGGGGAGATGCGGCGTTCGCCCGCGCGCGGCGCGAGAACAAGCCCGTGTTGCTCAGCATCGGCTACTCGGCGTGCCACTGGTGCCACGTGATGGAGCGCGAGTCGTTCGAGAACCCGGCGATCGCCGCGCTGATGAACGAGCACTTCGTCAACATCAAGGTCGACCGCGAAGAGCGGCCGGACATCGACCACATCTACATGAACGCCGTGCAGCTGCTCACCGGCCGCGGCGGTTGGCCGATGACGGTCTTTCTGACGCCCGCGGGCCACCCGTTCTACGGCGGCACGTACTACCCACCCGAAGACCGCCAGGGCTTACCCGGGTTCCCCCGCGTGCTGCAGGCGGTGGCGGACGCGTATCGCGAGCGCCCGGATGACGTGCAGCGCACCGTGGAGGAAATCCACTCGCGCTTGGCGCAGATCGGAGGGAGCCGCGCCGCGGCGGATATCCCCGGTGAAGAGGTGGTTGCGGAAGGCGCCGCACAGCTCGCACGCGCCTACGATGCCAACTACGGCGGTGTCGGCTCAGCCCCGAAGTTCCCGAACACGGCCGTGTTCGACTTGCTGCTGCGCGCCGCTGTGCGCACCGGTGAGGCCCGTTACGCCGAGATGACCCTGTTTACCCTCCGGCGGATGGCGGAAGGCGGCATCTACGACCAGCTCGGCGGCGGCTTCCACCGCTACTCCGTCGATCAGCGTTGGCTCGTGCCGCATTTCGAGAAGATGCTATACGACAACGCGCAGCTCGTACCGCTGTATCTCGCCGCGTATCAGTACAGCGGCGATCCGTTCTTTGCCCGCATAGCGCGCGAGACGCTCGATTACGTCAGGCGCGAGATGCGCGATCCGGCGGGCGGGTTCTGGTCCACACAGGATGCGGATAGCGAGGGCGAAGAGGGTAAGTTCTTCGTGTGGGAGCGGCGCGAGGTGGCACAGCTGCTCGACGCGGACGCCGCCGAGCTCGCCAGCCGCTACTGGGACATCACCGATGCCGGCAATTTCGAGGGCCACAACATCCTGCACGTTACGCTGACCGCGCCTCAGCTAGCCGGCCAGTTCCACCGCGACCCCGCAGATGTGCAGCGCATGCTGGATGAAGCGCGCGCCACGCTGTTCGCGGCGCGCGAGCAGCGCGTCAAACCCGGCCTGGACGACAAGGTCCTGACCGCGTGGAATGCATTGATGATCAGCGCCTTCGCGAAGGCCGCGGAGGTGTTCGGCGATGCGGGGTACCGTCAGATCGCGGTCGACGCCGTCGCATTCATCGAGCGCGAGCTCCAGCGCGGCGATCGGCTGCTCAGCACCTGGAAGGGCGGCGTCGCCAAGCTCAACGGCTACCTCGACGATTACGCCTTCCTCGCCGCCGCTCTCCTCGACGTGTTCGAGGCCACCCAGGAGCGGCGGTACCTGCATGCGGCTGCGCGCGTCATGGACAGCACCGTAGCGCATTTCTGGGATGAGGAGGGCGGCGGCTTCTTCTTCACCAGTGACGATCACGAGTCGCTGATCGTCCGCAGCAAGCCCGCGTTCGACGGTTCAATACCGTCGGGCAACTCGATCGCGGCGATGACGCTGTTGCGCTTGGCGCATTATCTGGATCGCCCCGACTTTCGCACGCGCGCCGAGACCATCCTGCGCCTCTTCGCCGAGCCGATGCGCGCACAGCCGTTCGCATTTGCGAATCTCTTGGCCGCGGTGGATTTCCGCGCCGACGGCCCGCGCGAGATCGCGATCGTCGGCGATCCGCGCGCCGCCGACACCACTGCGCTCCTGAGCAAGCTCCGCCAACGCTACCTCCCCAATCGCACGCTGTGGGTGTTGGACCCCGCCGACCCAAGCGCCCGACCGGCTCTCCTCGAAGGGAAGACTCAGCGCGGCGATCAACCGACGGTGTACGTCTGCCGGCAGATGACGTGCTCACCGCCGGCGACCGAGTGGCAAGAAGTGGCGAAGCTCTTGTAGCCGCGTCCGGGGCGTTTGGAGGGGGTATGTGCGGAGCTCCGCGCTCGAGGGTCGACGCGTAACGAGCGCCCCGCGCAACTAGAAATGTCCGTCCCATCTTCTTCGCGTGAAGCCAGACGGCAGCGCACCCGTATCGAGCGCCTGATCGCGCAGATCATCGCCAGCGGGCGGGGGCTGGAGGCGAGCGGCGCCACGATCGGCGAGGTGAAGATCGTCGCACGCGCGCTCGAGGAGATGCGCCGCGCGTTCGAGATGTTCTCCCCGTATCGCAGCATCCGCAAGGTCTCCATATTCGGCTCCGCCCGCACGCAGGAAAACGATCCGTACTTCGTGACTGCCGAGCGCTTCGCGCGCGCGATCGCCGACGCGGGGTTCATGGTCATCACCGGCGCCGGCGGCGGGATCATGGAGGCATGCAACCGCGGCGCCGGCCGCGAGCGTAGCTTCGGGATCAACATCAAGTTGCCGTTCGAGCAAGAGGCGAATCGCACCATTCACGGCGATCCCAAGCTCCTGTCGTTCAACTACTTCTTCACGCGCAAGCTGTTCTTCATCAAAGAGGCGTATGCGGTCGTGCTCTTCCCGGGCGGATTCGGGACGCACGACGAAGGCTTCGAGACACTGACCCTGCTGCAGACCGGGAAATGCCAACCGATGCCGCTGGTGCTGCTCGACCAACCACATGGACGGTACTGGAAGACCTGGCACCGCTACGTCGAAGAGCATCTGCTGCGAAAACAGATGATCTCACCCGAGGATCTGAGCCTTTATACCGTGACGGACAAAGTGGAGATCGCGGTCGAAGTGATCACGGGCTTTTACCGCGTCTTTCATTCGGTGCGGTACGTGAAGGGCTTGCTCGTGATGCGCACCAACGTGCCGCTGCCCGCCGAGCTGCTGGCCGAACTGTCGCGCGAGTTCAGCGACATCATCGAGGACGGCGTGATCGAACGCTGCCAGCCGTTCGCCGTGGAGCGCGACGAACCCGAGACGCTGCACCTGCCGCGCATAGCCTTTCGTTTCGATCGGCGACACTTCGGCCGGCTGCGGCAGCTGATCGACCGCATGAACGCCGCCGATGTCGGCACGTCCCCAGCGACGCCATGACCGTACGTGCGCGCGCCGCGTGCGCTCAGGGCTGCCGCGCCCTCGAGCGGCGGCGGCGAAGAGGATTCCGCGCGTGCTGCGGAGCGCGCGCAAGCGGGTCGGCGAGCGGGCGCGGCCGCCCCGATAACCGCGCCGGCTAGGCAGGGAATACCGATCGCTGCTGAACACCGCGCTCACGCGCGCGGCGTCTCACGCCGCGCCATGCGCGGCAATGTGAGCAGCGCGTGCGCGTGGAGCATCTTGTCGCGGATCGGCACCGCGATCGGGCACACGCCCGCGCACGGGGCGTTGCACGACACACAGCGGATCGCGTTGCGCGCCAGCTCGGCGTACAGGCGCACTCCTTCCTTCTCCCAGCCGTAATCGCGGAAGTACATGCGGTACCGCAGGATGTCGTTGATCGCGAGCTGCTCCGGACACGCCGGCAAGCAGACGCCGCAATGCGGCTGGCAGTAATCGCCGCGCGTCAGCTCGTCATAGCGTTCGAGCAGCGCGTGATCCTCGGACGTCGGCGGCGCCCCTGACGCAGCGATGTACTCGTCGACTTGCTGCTGATTCCAGAACGAGATCACCAGCGCTGAGACATCGGGATTGGACAGCACCCAGCGGAAGGCCGCCTGCGCGTATGATGTCCGTTCGTCGCGGAACTCGGCGAGGTTGGTATGCATGGCGCCTTTGAGCGTCTTCATCGCGACCACGCCAATGTCGTGCGCTTTCGCTTTGCGCAGCAAGGGCCCGAACCCGGGCCACATGCCGTAGTGGTATGCGAGCATGATCACATCGAAGCGACCGGATTCGATCGCGGCATTCGCCACTTCCTCGAGGTTCGGCGAATGCGAGCTGACGCCGAGGAACCGCGCCTTGCCCTGCGATCTCAGGCGGTCGAACGCCTCGTGGATGTTGGGCGCCATGAGCCGATCGAGGCGGTCGCAGGAGTGGATATGGATGAGATCGACGTAATCGGTCTGCAGCCGCCGCAAGCTGCTTTCGACGGCGGCGATGATTTCCGGCACCGGCGTCTCATTCGGCAAGTGGCCTTCGGCGACACAAAATTTGGTCGCCAAAAACATCTTGTCCCGCCGGCCGCGCATGGCCTCGCCGAGGATCTGCTCCGAGTTGGTAGCCGAGTAGTCGGGCGACGTGTCGAAATAATTGACCCCGCGGTCGATCGCCCGGCGCGCGACGTCGACGGCGCGCTTGACGCTCGCCGGATCACCGCCTTCCGAGCCAATGCGTGCGGAGCCGAGCCCGATGTCCGACACGCGCGCCTCGGTCCTGCCGAGACGGCGATACGCTTTGATCGTGGCACCGCGCCAATCCGAGCGCGGTTCGGGGGCGACCGCATCCACATCCCTCTGCAGTTCACGCGCAATCGGCACCCAGCCGCGGTTCGGCAGCAGCGCAGCTGCGAACCCGCTGGCAGCGGCTGCTACGGTCGCGCCCCCCGCGCCGAGCGCCCGCAGCGCCAGGCGGCGCGAGGTGCCCTCACCGGAAGAATCCCGTTCCGCATCGCCGACCGGCACGAGTACCCAGCCCGATCGGCAGCGCTCGCAGGCGTTGCGCCGCAGTCGTACGAACGCGGCGGCGACCGCGAGCAACAGCACCGCCGCCGGCAGAATCACTTTCCAGTGCGGCAACTGGCTGCGGTGCAAGCCCTCCGCCACGTCGTGCAGGTAGGGGCCGCCCAGTGCATACGCGGCGAGCAGACCGATGATGTAGAGTGAAGCCGTCACGCTGCGGCGGACGCGCACGACACGCGCGCGCAGCGGGCCGGCACATTGAGGGCAGCTCATATGTCACCTCGCCGGTGCCCGGCAGCGTAGCCGCGCGTCGCGCGGTTGTCCATCAGCGAGGCGGGCCGCAGAGGCCAACGGGGTGCCCCAGCAGTGCTGCGGCCCGCCACGGCGGCTGGACAACTATGCCTTGCGCTGCAGGGGCGAAGGCGTGGAGGGCGGGCGCACGCGAATCCGCTGCGGCAGACAGACGCGAAAGGTCGAACCGCGGCCCAGCTCGCTTTCGACGGAGACCGTACCGTCCAGTAGATCGAGCAGCCTCTGGACGACGTACAACCCGAGGCCGACCCCGCCATAACGCCGCGTCAGGGGGCGCTCGATCTGGCGGAACGGCTCGAAGATGATCGGCAATGCGGCCGGTGCGATGCCAATGCCGGTATCGGCCACCGTGATCTGAATGCCCCCAGCAGATGGTTCGGCGCGGAGCGCGACATGGCCGCTCTCGGTGAATTTCAGCGCGTTGGAAAGCAGGTTCTTGACGATCACCTTCAACTTGAGCGCGTCGGTCCAGATCGGCGGCAGGTCCGGCGCGATGTCCCAGAGCAGGTCGACCCCGGCTTTCGGTTCCGGCCGGCGAATGTCCTCGGCCACTTCGGCGAGCAGTGTGCCGACGTGTGTCTCGGCTACGTCCAGCGACACTTGCCCGCGCTCGACCCGGCTGATGTCCAGCGTGACCGCGATTAGCTCATGCAACCCTTCGGCGCTGCGCTGCATAACCTCGAGCGGGCGCACCTGAGTGGGTGTGAGCGGGCCGAACTCGCCGTCGAGCAGCAGGCTATTGTACCCCATGATGATGTGAAGTGGGGTGCGGAGCTCGTGCGACATGGTGGCGAGGAAGTCGGATTTCAGACGGTTTGATCGGTCCAGCTCTTCGACCAGCCGCGCCGTTTCCAGCGCTAACGACGCGAGCTGCGCCAGCCCGCTGGCGATGCGTAACGCAACCGCGTCGAACGGCTGCGCGCGTCCGAGGCGGATGGCGGCCTGCATGCCGACGATCGCCTCACCACGTCGGAGCCCGATCAGCACGACGCTCTTCTCCTGTTGATCGACGAGCCCGAGCAGCGAGGCGACGCTGGCGTGCGCCGACACATCGAGCACAGACTCCTGCGCAAGGCGGGCAATCACGACGTCCAGGTTCGCCCCGGGGATGCCGGCGACGCGCAACGCTTCCCATTGCTCAGCCGTATACCCGCACCCTGCGACGGCCACGTAACAGTCGCGCTCGGGATCGCGAAACCAGGTGGAGCTCCGATCACATGGCAGCACGTCGGCGCTCAGCTCGCACAGCCGGCTGAGCAGTCCGCTCGTGGCGAGCGACGCGATCAGTTCACGGCCGACGCGCGCCAGCGCCGTGGTGACCTGTGTGTCCTCGCGTTGCGCCCGGTAGAGCTCTGCGGCGCCGGTGGCCATCGCGACGTGGCGCGCCATCCGGTCGAACAACTGGATCTCGTGCGGCGCGAATCCCTGGCGCTGGCCGACGCGCGCCGCCACCAAAGCGCCCACGAGCTCCCCGCGCACGACCAACGGAGCCCCCAAGCACGCCGCCCAATTGAAGCGGTGCAGCCACTCGGATGGAATCCAGGACTGGGTGCTACGCCGGGTGCCGGCGCGCAGCTCGCCGCCGAGCAGCCACGAGCTCACGACGTGGCGGGGCACCTCGATGATCGGCGCCGCCTCCACCAGTTCATCCGGCACGCCGAGAGCGAAGAGCAGTCTGAACGCGCCGCGCGCGTCATCCCAGCGGTACGTGAGCACACTCTCGCACTGCATCAGGCTCGCGATGCGGCGCTGTGCGTGCTCCAAGATCTCTCGCAAGTCGAGTGTGCCGCCGATCTCTGCGGCCAGCTCCAGCAACGCGGCGCGCTCGTCCTCGAGCCAACGGCGTTCCCGCCGAGCCTGGGCTTCGCGCAGTTCGCGCTGGAGGGCCGGCACCAGACGGGCGAGATTGCCTTTCGGAATGTAGTCGTGCGCCCCCCGCCGCATGATATCGACGGCGAGCTCCTCGCCGATGGCGCCGGACACGAGCAGAAACGGGATGTCCAGACCGCTGGCTTGGAGCGTGTTCAGCGCGGCGGGACCGCTGAACTGCGGGAGCTCGTAGTCGGAGAGCACGACATCCCAGGCGCCGGTCGCGAGCGCCTGCGCCATCGCAGGGCCGGTCTCTACGCGATCGTAGATGGGGTCGAAGCCTTGTTGGCGCAGGCAGCGGACCAGCAATTCCGCGTCGTCGGGACTGTCCTCGACGTGCAGAACGCGCAGCCGCTTGTCGCCGTCGCCGCCGGCTGACTCAACGGCGTTCATGGGCACCTCTGCACAGGCGCCAGCGCCGGTCCCCGACCCCGGGTCGCCCCCCGATATTTCACCCTGCCTCTGATGATCACACGCACTCGGTACTTCGGCAAGGCACGCACGCGGGCGATTAGGAGGAGGAGACGCCGCTTCTCGCTCGCGCCGCGCCGCGCTCACATGATCGGACGTTCAGCACGTCGCTGAACCGGACCGGCCTGATGCGCGGAATGCAGGCGCATCTCGGCAGCAAGAACCCGCGATGGCCGTCGCCCCCCAGAACGGTCACGCGGCGCGTATAGACTACCCGAGCGCGCCGCGCCAGCGCATGTTCGGGCGGCCTGCTCGCGCGCGCGCAGACCAGTACATGTCCGCGCCAGCGCAGCGCAGCCCGCTGTGCGACGGCGCTATCGTTTCACTCCGCCCGAGCCCCCGGCCGCCGGCGGACATCGGATCCGCCCGGGAGGGCGCGGAGGTGATCACGCCATCGGCAGCGTGAACAGGAATGTGGCTCCGCGCCCGACCGCCGCATCGGCCCATATGCGCCCGCCGTGCCGGTGGATCACGCGCTCCACAGTGGCCAGCCCGATCCCGGTACCGGGAAATTCGGCCGTGGTATGCAAACGCCGGAACGCCCCGAACAGATTGCTCGCGTAGGCCATATCGAACCCCGCGCCGTTGTCGCGCACGAAGTACACCCGGCTGCCCTCGTGCGTGGCGATGCCGACCTCGATGCGCGGACTCGGCTCCCTGCTCGTGAACTTCCACGCGTTGTCGAGCAGGTTCTCGAGGGCAATGCGCAGCAACTGTTCGTCGCCGTGCGCGAGGAGGCCGTCGGCGATGTGCGCCTCCACCGCGCGTCCGGGCTCGCGCTCGCACAAGGCGCCGAGAATGGTGGTGGCCAGCGCGGTCAGATCCACTGGTCTACGGACCAGCTCGGTCGACGACACTCGCGACAGACTCAGCAGGTCTTCGATGAGTTGCGCCATGCGCTTCGCCGAAGCGTTGATGCGATCGAGGTAGCCGACGACGTCGCGCGGGAGCTGTGAACCGTAGTCCTGCAGCACGATCTCCGTGAAGCCGTCGATCGCGCGCAGCGGCGCCCGGAGATCGTGTGACACTGAGTAGCTGAACGCCTGCAGCTCTTTGTTCACGCGCTCGAGTTCGGCAGTGCGTTCGGCGACGCGGCGCTCGAGGTCGGCGTTCAACAGGCGGATCTCGCGCTCCGCGCGCATGTGATCGGAGATGTCGATGAGCGCCCCGGTGACGCGTACCGGCCTGCCGCGCTCGTCGCGCAGCACGCTTCCTCGGTCGAGCACCTCCGCGTACGTGCCATCCGCGCGCTGGTAGCGGTACTCGACTGCGAAGTGCTCGCGTTCCCCGGCGATGACCGCGCGCTCGATGGCGCCCACGCGTGCGCGATCCTCGGGGTGGACGCGCGCATACCACCACGTTTTCCGCGAGCCGACTTCGTCGGGTGCGTAGCCGAACAAGCGGGTCATCCCCTCGTTCCACCACATCACGTCCGTGCGCGGGTCGAGCTCCCACACCGCGTCGTGTGTTGCCTCCACCACGATGCGGTACCGCTCCTCGCTGCGGCGCAATGCCGCCTCCGCTTCCCACCGCTGCTGCTGCTCTTCGCGCTCCCTGAGGGCGCGGCGGACCACGGGCGCCAGGCGGGCGAGGTTCCTCTTCAGCACATAGTCCGTCGCCCCGCTCTTCAGCGCCTCGATCGCGGTCTCCTCCCCGACGGTGCCCGAGACCAGAATGAACGGCAGGTACGGGAACTGCTGGCGCACTAAGCGCAACGCGCTGATGCCGTCGAAGCGCGGGAGATTGTAGTCTGCCAGGATCAGGTCCAGCGGCACCCCGCAAAGCCGCTTCGTGAGCTCCGCGGCCGTCTCGACGCGCTCCCACTGACACGCGAAGCCCGCGCTCTCGAGAGCCGCGATCTCGAGCTCTGCATCTAGGGCGCTGTCTTCGACCAGCAAGAGCCGAAGCGGTGGCACGGGAGCAGAGGAGAGGTCGGCGAGCGCCTTGGAGTCCATGATATCGAGCGGGAGGTCTTCTACGGGGCGGGCGTATTGGTCAGAATCCAGAACAGCCCGATCTCCTTGACCACAGAGACGAAATGGTCGAAGTCGACGGGCTTGACGACGTATGCATTGGCCCCGAGCTCGTACGCCGCGCGAATGTCACCGTTCTCCGCCGAGGACGTGAGCAGGATCACCGGGGTCGTGCGCAGTGCGGGATCTCCCTTCACCTTGCGCAGCACCTCGAGGCCGTCGACCTTCGGCATCTTCAGATCCAACAGAATCAGGGACGGCTGGCCGTCGGTGCTCCCCTCGAACCGCCCGCGCTTATACAAATAATCGAGCGCGTCGGCCCCATCGTTCACGACTTGGAGCCGATCCGCGATCTGATGTTCCTGCAGCGCCGTCAGCGTCAGCTCGACGTCGTTCGCGCTGTCCTCTGCGTACAGTATCCTTCGCGTCTCCATCCACACCTCAGGCGCGCTTCAGCGAGAAATATACGGTCGCGCCGGCATCAAGTTGCCCCTCTGCCCACACCCGCCCACCATGCCGTTCGACGATGCGGCGCACCGTCGCCAAGCCCACTCCGGTGCCCTCGAACTCTTCGTCGCGGTGCAGACGTTGAAAGACTCCAAACAGCTTGTGCGCATACTGCGGATCGAAGCCGACGCCGTTGTCGCGCACGTACGTCACCACCTCGCCATTCAGCGGCGGCAGGACACCGACCTCGATGCGCGCCAGCGCGCGCGGCGTCGTGTACTTGATCGCGTTCGAGAGCAGATTCGTAAATACCACCCGCAACAACGAGGGATCGGCCTGCACCGCCGGCAACGGACCGATCTCGATGCTGATCTGGCGGTCTTTCGTCAGCGGGACGAGCTCGCGCTGTAGGTCCTCGACCAGCTCGGTCATCGGAACTCGTTGCTCGCGCAGCTCCGCGCGACCCGTGCGCGAGAAGTCCAACAAGTCGTCGATGAGCTGGCCCATCTTGGCGCTCGCCGCTGAGATCACGTCCACATAGCGGGCCGAGGTGGCGTCCAGCCGCGCGCCCTCGCGCTTACGCAGGAGCGCGATGAACCCGTCCAGATGGCGCAGGGGCGCGCGCAGGTCGTGCGACACCGAATAGCTGAATGCCTCGAGGTCCTTGGTGGCCGCCTCGGCATCGGCCGTGCGTTGCCGGAGCGCCGCCTCCATCTGCCTGCGGTCGCTGATATCGAAGTACGTCGTACGGCTGTAGAGAAAGCTCCCGTCGCCGTCGCGCACCGCGGTCGCGCTGAGCGCCACCGGCAGCGTGGTGCCGTCCTTGCGGAGCAAGTCGAATTCAATGTTTCGCACGGACCCGCTCACCTTGAAGCGCGCGAATGCGTCCGCGAACCGGGCCGCGCTCTCCGGCGTCAGGACGTCGGCGAAATTCCGCTGGCCGACCAACTCCTCGCGATCGTAGTCGAGCCAGCTCAGCGCCGTGCGGTTGATGCGTTTGAAGACCCCGTTGACGTCGAGCGAGTGATACCCACACGGTGCCAGGTCGTACAAATCTTCGATCTCGCGCGCGCGTTGATGCAGGAGGTCCGTCATGGCCCGGCGCTCCGTCACATCATTCGCGATGGTGCAGATGCCGTCAGGGACGCCGTTGATGCCGCGCAACAGGAAACGCGTCGAGAGGTAGACATGCACGCCATCCGCTTGAGGAACTTCCTCCTCCACCGTGAGCGGCACGCCGCTATCGAGCACCCGTTGATCGTGCGCGCGCCAAACCTCGGCGAGGTCGGGCCGCAGCTGCTCTATCGTACGGCCGATCACCTCCGCGGCGCGCATCCGCAGCGTGCGTTCCGCCTGCTGGTTGAAGACGACAAAGCGGCCGGCGAAATCGCGTACCGCGATCACGACCGGTGAGTTGTCCAGGATGGCGCGCAGCTCGGCTTGCGTGCCATCGCGCGCCCGCATCTCGCGCCGCACGAGAATGGCGGCGACGACGCCGACGGCCAGCGCGAGGCCGGTCGCACTCAAGATCGCGATCGTCGTGCGCTGCGCGCCGGCCTCCGCCGCGCGCGCGCGCGTATCGAGTCGCGCCTGCTCGGCCGCCGCCATTGACGCCAGCTCGGCGGTCACGTCGTCCATCAGGTCCGGCCCCGGCGACCCTCGCATTTGCGCGACGGCGGCGTCGAAGCCGAAGCGCTGCCGGGTGTCAGCGGCGGCGCGCAGTGCCGCGAGGTGTTTGGTAGCGAGTTCGGCGACCGTGTTGCACCGCGCTCGTTGCCGCGGATCGTCGTGGGTCAGCTCACGTAGTCCCGCGATCTTCGCCAATACGTGTTGTTCGCCGGCGGCGAACTCGCCCCGATCCACCTCGTTGCCGGTGATGACATAGGCGCGGAGGGCCGATTCCGCCGAGTTCAGTGCACCCTGCGTGGCCGCGAGATGCTCCAACACCCCGTGGCTTTGCGCGACCCACTTGGCGGTCGCCACCAGGCTGGTGGTGCTGCGCTGACTCGCGACGGCAACCGCGATGAGTGCCAACGCGCCGACCGCCAAACCAAACGTGGTCTTGGTCTGAATGGACCACAAAGCGGCAGAAAGCATAGACCAAGACTTACTGTCTGTATAGCGAATCATGCATCGATCTCGCGTTTCATCAGTCATCCGTGCAGACTTGCGACACGGCGGCGTGTTCCGCGTGCGCCCTGCTGTGCGCTCTGCGCACCACGCCGGCGGTTGCGGCGCGTTGCGGACCGCTGCGTTGCGGGCACCGATTCGGCCGGCGTATCGCGCGGCCTTGCGCGGGCGCTTCGCACGCCACGGGGCGCACGGCCTATGGCAGCGCGCAAGTGATGCCGGATCAGGTCCCGGCGTCGCTGAGCGCGGGCTCGGCCTCGCGGCCGCCGCCGTCTTCGCCGTCTTTTTCGGCGAGGCTCGCGAGGCCGACCACCGCCTCGCCTTCGGCCAGGTCGATGAGGCGAACGCCCTGCGTGTTCCGGCCGATGACGGAGATGTCGCGGACCGGCATGCGAATCAGTTTGCCGCCGTCGGTGATGAGCATGACGTGGTCGTCGTCGCGCACCATCCGCACGCCGACGACCCGGCCGGTCTTGTCCGTGACGTTCATCGTGATGATGCCCTTGCCGCCGCGCCCGGTGAGGCGGTACTCGTCGAGCGCGGTGCGCTTGCCGTAGCCCTTCTCGGCGACCGCGAGCAGCGTAGTGTCCGGGGTGACTACGTCCACCGCCACCCCGGCGTCGCCCTGCTCGAGCGTCATCCCGCGCACGCCCGCGGCATTGCGACCCATCGGGCGCACATCGGCCTCGCGAAAGCGAATGGCCTGCCCGCCGGCCGTGGACAGGATCACTTCCTGATCGCCGTCGGTCAGCCGCACACCGATCACCTCGTCACCGGGATTCAGCTTGATCGCGATGATGCCCGACGGGCGCGGATTCGCATACTCCTCGAGGGCGGTCTTCTTCACGGTGCCATCCTTGGTCGCGAAGAGCACGAACCGCCCAGGCGCGAACTCCCGCACCGGGAGAAATGCGGAGACCTTCTCATTCTCGCGGAGATTGAGCAGGTTCACGATGGCCTTGCCGCGCGCGGCGCGCCCGGCCTGCGGAATCTCGTGGACCTTGATCCAGTAGAGCTGGCCGCCGGTGGTGAACACGAGGATGTACGCGTGGGTGGAGGCGATGAACAGGTGCTCGATGAAATCCTCATCCTTGGTCGTCGCGCCGATCTTGCCGCGTCCGCCGCGGCGCTGCGCGCGATACTCGGCGACGGGGCTGCGCTTGATGTAGCCCTCGTGCGAGACCGTCACGACCATGTCGGACTCGGCGATGAGATCCTCGACGCTCAGGTCGGCCGACTCGTCGACGATCACCGTGCGGCGCGCATCGCCGTACTGCGTCCGCACCTCCTGAAGCTCGGTGACGATGATCTTCGCGACCTCGCGCTCATCGGCGAGGATTTCGCGATAGCGCGCGATCAGCCGTAACACATCCGCGTGCTCCTCGAGGATCTTGTCGCGCTCGAGGTTGGTGAGGCGCTGCAGGCGCAGGTCGAGGATCGCTTGCGCCTGCGCTTCGCTCAGACCGAACTGGCTGACCAACCCGGTTCGCGCCGTCGCCGGGTCGGTGGCGGTGCGGATCAGCGCGATCACGGCGTCGAGATTCTCGATCGCCAGCCGCAGGCCCTCGAGGATGTGCAGGCGCTCCTCGGCCTTGCGCAGGTCGTACACCGTGCGGCGGATGACCACCTCCTTGCGGTGGTCGATGAACACCTGCAGGGCGTCTTTGAGCGTCAGCAATTGGGGCCGGCCGCCCACGATCGCGAGCATGTTCACGCCGAACGAGTCTTGCAGTTGCGTCAGCTTGAATAGCTGGTTTTGCACGACTTCCGGCACCGCGTCGCGCTTGAGCTCGATCACCACCCGCATGCCGTCGCGGTCCGATTCGTCGCGCAGGTCGGCGATACCGTCCACGCGCTTCTCGTTGACGAGCTCTGCCATGCGCTCGATCAGGCGCGCCTTGTTCACCTGATACGGCAACTCGCGGACGATGATCTTGTCCCTACCCTTGTCGCCGCCGCTTTCGATCTCCGTACGCGCGCGCATGATCAGCACGCCGCGACCAGTCTGATACGCCTCGCGGATGGCCGCCCGCCCGTGCAGGAACCCGGCGGTGGGAAAATCCGGCCCCGGGATGTACTGCAGCAGCTCGCCGATCGTCAGCGCCGGGTTCTCGATCAATGCGATGAGCCCGTCGATCACCTCGCTGAGGTTGTGCGGCGGCACGTTGGTCGCCATCCCGACAGCGATGCCGGACGAGCCATTGATCAAGAGATTCGGAATACGCGCCGGCAAGACCACCGGCTCGGTCATGGTCTCGTCGTAGTTTGGCGCGAAGTCTACGGTCTCCTTGTCGAGGTCGGCCAGGAGCTCGCCGGCGAGGCGCGCCATGCGCACCTCGGTGTATCGCATCGCAGCGGGCGGATCGCCATCGATCGAGCCGAAGTTGCCCTGGCCGTCGACGAGCGGGTACCGGAGGGCGAAATCCTGCACCATACGAACGATGGTGTCGTACACGGCGCTCTCGCCATGTGGGTGGTACTTGCCGATGACGTCGCCGACGATGCGCGCCGATTTCTTGTACGGCCGGTTCCAGTCGTTGTTGAGGTCGTACATCGCAAAGAGCGCACGGCGATGTACGGGCTTGAGCCCGTCCCGGGCATCGGGCAGGGCGCGCCCGATGATGACGGACATGGCGTAGTCCATGTAGGACTGCCGCATCTCGTCTTCGATCGCGACGGGTACCTTATCCTTGTGCGTTTCCATCATTCATGTGTGCCGGCGGCGGCGCGCTCGCCGCGACTGCCGATCGACCGTTCGTGCGGCGCCTGCGGCCTGAACCCGCGCGCCACCCCGCTCAACTCCCCGGCCCCTCCAGCCGCACCCACACAGCCTCAGCGCGAGCGCCGCTGCCGTGCTCAAATGTCGAGGTTCTTCACCGCCAGCGCGTTGTCTTCGATGAACTTGCGCCGCGGCTCGACCTCGTCGCCCATCAGCGTGGAGAAGATCTCGTCTGCCTCGTAGGCATCCTCGATCCGCACCTGCAACAACGTGCGCGTCTCCGGGTTCATCGTCGTCGCCCACAGCTGATCGGGGTTCATCTCCCCCAGACCTTTGTAGCGCTGGATGTCTAAGCCTTTCCGCGCGTGGCTGAGGATCTCCGCAACCGCTGCGCCCAACGTCGGCGCGTTCGCCGCTTTCTCCCCATTGCCGATCGTGAATGGGGGAGAACCGGCGGCGCGCAGGTCGGTAGCCAGGCGCTGCAGCTCGCTGAACTCCGGGCTCGCGCAGAACGGCGCGTCGACGACCATCTCCTGGGCGCTGCCGTTCTGCCGGGCGCGGATCACCAGTCGCACGGAACCGTGCTCGCTGTCGTCCGCCACGGTGATGGTCAGCGGCGCCAGCTCCGGCGCGTTCGCCAGGATGCGCTCGCGGGTGCGTTCGATCAGTGGCCCGATGGCAGCCCGATCGGCCAGCGCGGCAGCGCTGAACTCTGGGTCGAAGGCTAGACCCGCCACGACGTCGCGATTCTTTCGCTGCCGCGCCACGATGTCGAGGATGTGATCGAAGCGCATGTGCTGCCTGATCAACTGACGCAGCGGCTCGCCGCGCCATGCGGTGCCGTCGCGCGCCCGCAATTCCGTGTCCTTCGTGCCGAGCTCCAGGAGGTAATCGCCGAGCGCGTGCTCGTCCTTGAGATACTGCTCGCTCTTCCCCTTCTTCACGCGAAACAGCGGCGGTTGCGCGATGTAGATGTGGCCGCGCTCGATGAGTTCGGCAAAGTGGCGATAGAAGAACGTTAGCAGGAGCGTGCGGATGTGCGAGCCGTCGACGTCCGCGTCGGTCATCACGATGACCGTGTGATAGCGGAGTTTCGCGAGGTCTTTGTCCTCCGGCTTACCGACACCGGTGCCGAGCGCGGTGATCAGCACGCGGATTTCCTGCGACGAGAGCATCTTGTCGAAGCGCGCCTTCTCCACGTTCAGAATCTTGCCGCGCAACGGCAGCACGGCCTGATTGCGGCGGTCGCGGCCCTGCTTGGCTGAGCCGCCGGCCGAATCACCCTCGACGATGTAGAGCTCGGAGAGGGCGGGGTCGCGCTCCTGACAGTCGGCGAGCTTGCCCGGAAGCGCGGCTGAATCGAGCGCGCCCTTGCGGCGCGCCAGATCCTTCGCCTTGCGCGTCGCCTCGCGCACCCGCGCGGCATCGAGGCCCTTCAAGACGATCGCCTTTGCCTCGGCCGGATGCTCTTCCACATACTCGCCGAGCTTCTCATTGACGAGCGCTTCCACATAGCCGCGCACGTCGCTGTTGCCGAGCTTCGTCTTCGTCTGGCCCTCGAATTGCGGTTGCGGCAACTTGACGCTGATCACCGCGGTGAGCCCTTCGCGCGTATCCTCGCCCTGCAACGCCTCGGCGTTTTTCAGCATGCCAGCCGAGGTCGCGTACGCGTTCAACGTGCGCGTGAGCGCGCCTTTGAACCCCGTGAGGTGGGTGCCGCCCTCGCTGGTGTTGATGTTGTTCGCGAAGGAGAAGATCGCCTCGGCGTAGCCCTCGTTCCACTGCAAGGCCGCTTCGATCTCGACGCCCTCGCGCTCGCCGGTGAGGCTGATCACGGTCGGGTGGATCGGCGTCTTGGCGCGGTTCAGATGGCGGACGAACTCCTCGATGCCGCCCTTGTACTGGAACTCGTGCCGCTTCTGGGTGGCTTGTTCCTCGATGACGATGCGCACGCCGCGGTTGAGGAAGGCGAGTTCGCGCAGGCGCTGCGACAGAGTGTCGAAGCTGAATTCCGTCCGTTCGAAAATCTCCGCGTCCGGTTTGAAGGACACCTTTGTGCCGGTCTGGTCACTGGTGCCGATCTCGGCAAGCGGGGCCAGCGGTTTGCCACGCTGATATCGCTGCGCATACACCTTCCCGCCGCGCTTGATCTCTACGGCGAGCGTTTCGGAGAGCGCGTTCACCACGGAGACGCCGACGCCGTGCAAGCCCCCAGAGACCTTGTACGCCCCCGAGTCGAATTTCCCCCCGGCATGCAACTTGGTGAGCACCACCTCGGCGGCAGAAATCCCTTCTTTCGAGTGAATCTCGACCGGAATGCCGCGGCCATCGTCCTCGACAGTGACCGATCCATCGATGTGCAAAGACACGCCGATGTTGCGGCAATACCCTGCCATGGCCTCGTCGATGGAGTTGTCCACAACCTCAAAGACCAGGTGGTGCAGACCCCGCTCGGCCGTGTCTCCGATGTACATTCCGGGGCGTTTGCGGACCGCCTCGAGGCCCTCGAGAACGGTGATCTCCTCTGCCCCGTAATCGCCGCTATCGCGCCGCGGTTGAAATTCTGAATCGCCGTCTATGCCCACGCTCTGATCCGCCGTTTGTTATTCTCGTTAGCGTACCACATGCGGCGCTCGAGATAAAGCGCGGAAACGGACCAAGAAAGCGTGGAGTTACAGGAGCTTATGCGGTCGCTTCCGGGACGCATTCGGGGCCCGGCACGGGACCGCCAGCGAGGGCTGCTAGCCGGCTTTTTTCACGCCGATCTTAGAGCCGCATCGGCATCACGATATAACGATAATCTGCATCATCCACAGCGCGGATCGCGCCGGGGCTGACTTCGTCCGTGAGGCCGATCTCGACGCGCCGATCAGCGGGCAGCACCGACAGGACATCCAGCAGGTAGCGCGCGTTGAAACCGATGCTGAGCGGGTCACCGTCGTATTCGACTTCGATTTCCTCAGCCGCTTCGCCGACGTCGGGATTGATGGTCGTGAGCTCCAGTTTGGCGGCATCGAACTGCAGTTTGACGCCGCGCGTTCGCTCGCTGGATACCACTGACACGCGGCGCAACGCGGCGTGCAAAGCCGCGGCGTCCAGCACCGCATGCCGTTGCGACTTTGGCGGAACGACTTGGTTGTAGTCTGGAAACTCGCCTTCGACGAGCCGCATCGCCATTTGCACTCGCCCGCGCACGGCGTACGCCACACCGCCGGCGACGCCGATCTCTACGCCCTCGTCACCCCCCTCCAGCATTTTGCGGAGCTCGAGCACAGCCTTTCGGGGGATCGTGATTCCCTTGGCCAGCTCTACCGATTCCGCCGTACGGGTGATCATCGCCAGCCGATGGCCGTCGGTCGCCACCATCCGCAACCGCCCATCGGGCGCGCGCTCCACATGGATGCCGTTCAGGTTCACCCGGGTCTCATCCCCGGAGACCGCGAAGATGGTGTACTCGAGCATCTCGGTGAGGACATCGGCGGCGATGCGTATGCCCAGAGCTCCGGCCGGCGCCTCGGCCATGGCCGGAAACTCGCGCGCGTCGAGCCCGACCAGACGGAACCGCGAGCGCCCGGCGACGACCTCGATCCAGTTGTTGTCCTGTTGGCGGATCCGCACGTCCCCGTCCGGTATCTCGCGCACCATCTCGTAGAGCTTGCGGGCGTTCGCGGTCAGGGTACCCTTCTTCTTCACGGCAGCGATGCACTGCCGCCGTACGGCGATTTCCTGATCGGTGGCGGAGAGGATGACTCTTTCGCCGTCACTTTCGATGAGGACGTTGCCGAGAATTGGGATCGTAGTCCGCCGCTCGACGATCCCCTGTGTGAGGTAGAGGCCTGCGAGGAGTTCAGTCCGCTGGATGGTGAATTCCATGGCTCACCGCCCGTGCGCCGACGCGCTTCTTCTCCGAGAAAGTATATCTAAGAGAGCTAGTAGAGAGTAGTAAGGCATGTGGATGTGTGGAAACCGCTGTCGCGCATGGCGCCGAGACCAGTGGCGGTGTGGAGTCGATGGCGGAGCTCGCTTCGCCTCGTCTGCCGATCCGTTGTCCGCGCACAGCCCCTCCGCCGCTTCTCCGCAAGTCGTCCACAAGCCGTGCTCACCCCTGCCCGGCTCGGTGCTAGTCATTGCACTTCAAACCGGGCGTTCCAAGAGGCGTTCCAGCCGCTCGACGGTGGCGCGTAATGCGGGGTCATCGCGTATGCGGCGCTCGATCACCTGCGTGGCGTGAATGACGGTGGAGTGGTCGCGGCCACCGAAGCGGTCCCCGATCACCGGAAAAGAGGCGTTGGTGTAGCGGCGGCACAGGTACATGGCGACCTGGCGGGGGAGGGCAATCGTGCGGGTACGCCGCTTGGAGCGGAGATCGTTGGGGCGGATGTGGAAGAAGTCGCACACGGCCTTCTGAATCGACTCGATGGTGATCGCGCGCGCGCCGCGGTCGCGCAGGACGCTTTGGAGCACCTCGCGGGCGAAATCGACCGTGATCGGGCACTTGTTGAGCGACGCGAAAGCGCCCAGGCGCGTCAGTGATCCCTCCAGCTCGCGCACATTCGAGTCCATGTTCGTGGCCAGGAAAATCGCCACCTCCTGCGGCAGGTCGATTCCCTCCAACTCGGCTTTCTTCTCGAGAATCGCCACGCGAGTTTCCACGTCCGGGGGCTGGATGTCGGCGATCAGCCCCCACTCGAACCGGTTGCGGAGGCGTTCCTCGAGATCCGGAATCTCCTTGGGAAATTTGTCCGACGTGAGGACGATCTGGTGGTGGCCTTCGTAGAGCGAGTTGAAGGTGTGGAAAAATTCCTCCTGCGTGCGTTCGCGGCCGGCTAGAAACTGCACGTCGTCGACGATCAATACATCGATGCGACGGAAGCGCGACTTGAACTCGTCCATACGGTCTTTGCGCAGCGCGGCGATGAGCTCGTTCATGAACGACTCGGAGGACAGGTAGACGACGCGCGCTTCCTCGTTGCGGTCGAGCACCTGATGGCCGATCGCGTTGACTAGATGGGTCTTGCCGAGGCCGACACCGCCGTAGATGAACAGCGGGTTGTAGTGGTCGCCGGGCTGGTTTGCGACCGCTTTCGAAGCGGCGTGCGCGAACTGATTGCTGGCGCCGACGACGAAATTGCCGAAGGTGTACTTGGGCAATAAGGCGGAGCGGCGCACCGCCAGCTTGCCGGCCCTTGGCGACGGCTCCGCAGCCGGCGGAAATAGCTCTTGCTGCCCCACGCTCGGCAGCGTCAGGACCAGCGTCCGCAAAGCGCCGCCACTGGTCTGCGCCAGCGCCTGCTCAAGCACCGGGAGACAGCGTGCGCGCACCACATCCGCGACGAGCTTGCTCGGCGCTTCCACGATGATCGCGTCGCCGTGCAAGGCCAATGGCCGTAGGCGGTCGAGAATCTCGCGCAGATCGCCTTCAGGCAGCTCTTCGGCGGTCGCTTCGACTGCGGCACGCCAGGGTTTATCCATCGCCGAGGCCAGCGGTTATGAACAGTCTGCAGTAAAGTATTAGCGCCTTAAAACTCGGGTACTTATCGCGTCTCACCAGCAGCTTTCCACAGTGCTATCCACAGGTCGATTACAGAGCTGCACAGGTGAACTTGGGAACAGCGATCCCCCGGGGGGAGCAAGGGGGGATCGTTTAACGCGTTCCCGCGTGGGGAGCAAGTACAAACGCCGCGCGCGTTCGTTGACCGGAGCAGTTCGGCGATGTAGCGCGCACGCATGAAGGAAGCCACATCCGAGAAGCTTTTTGCGCAGGCCAGCCAATACATTCCCGGCGGCGTGAACAGCCCCGTGCGCGCCTGGCAGGCCGTTGGGGGCGTCCCGCGCTTCATCAGCCGCGCCGCGGGCTGCACCGTGACGGATGCGGACGGTAATTCCTATATCGATTATGTCGGCTCCTGGGGCCCGGTGATCGTCGGCCACGCGCATCACCGCGTGCTGCGCGCGATCCATGAGGCGATGAAGGAGGGGCTCAGCTTCGGTGCGCCCACGGCACGCGAGATCGAGTTGGCGCGGCGCATTGCGGGCGCGCTGCCGTCGGTGGAGCAGGTGCGCCTAGTGTCGTCCGGAACGGAAGCGACGATGACGGCGATTCGACTGGCGCGGGCATTTACCGGCCGGCCGAAGATCGTGAAGTTCGATGGCTGTTACCATGGACATGCCGACCCCCTCCTGGTCCGCGCCGGATCCGGCGCGATGACGCTTGGAGTTCCGGACAGCCCCGGCGTACCGGAGGCCGTCGCGAGCCTCACCGCAGTGGCGCGCTTCAATGACCTCACTGAGATCGAGGCCCGTTTCGCCGCCGAGGGGAACGCGATTGCCGCCGTCATCGTCGAGCCGGTGGTGGGCAATATGGGCCTGGTGCGTCCGGCAGCCGGCTTTCTCGAGGGGTTGCGGGACATCACGGCCGCCTGCGGTGCGCTGCTGATCTTCGACGAGGTGATGACCGGCTTTCGACTCGCGTGGGGCGGCGTGCAGAACGCACTCGGCATCCGGCCGGATCTCACGTGTATCGGCAAGGTGGTCGGCGGTGGGCTGCCGCTGGCCGCGATCGGCGGCCGGCGCGACATCATGGGGCAACTCGCGCCGCTCGGCGCGGTCTACCAGGCGGGTACGCTGTCCGGAAATCCGCTGGCGGTGAGCGCCGGGCTCGCAACGCTCGAGCTGCTCGCGAGCCCGGGCACCTACGAGAAGCTCGAAGCGCGCGGCGCCGAGCTCGAAGCGGGTTTGCGCGCTGCCCTGGTCCGGCACGGGCGGCGCGGCTGTGTGGCCCGTGCCGGCTCCATGTGGACGCTGTTCTTCGGCGTCGACGAGGTGCGCGACGCCGACCAGGCGCGCCAGGCGGATACCGCGGCCTTCGCGCGGTTCTTCCGCGCCATGTTGGAGCGCGGCATCTACCTGCCGCCCTCACAGTTCGAGGCGGCTTTCATCTCGCTGGCACATGGCGAGGCAGAGATCGCGGCGACGGTGAGCGCCGCCGATCAGGCGTTGCAGGACGCGGGCTGAAAGACCGCTGGCGCCCATGAACGTGGACCGCGATTTCCTCATTCGGTATGGCCGCCTGACCGCGCTCGGGTTCCAAATCGCCGGCTCGATCGTGGGCGGTTTGGTGCTGGGCAGCTATGCCGACGAGTATTTCAATACGAAGCCGTGGCTGACCTTGCTGTTCACGGTCGGGGGCTTCTTCGGCGCCATGCGGCTCTTGCTTTGGACGCTTAAAAGGCCTAACGATCGGCGGATTCCATGACCGACCGGATCGGGCAGATCGAGCGCCTGCACCTGGGGTTGCTCGGCGTCGCCGTGTGCGCCGCGTACGTGACCGGATGGGTATCGGCGTTCAGCGTGCTGGTCGGGGGAACCGCGATGGGCATCAACTTTCGGCTCCTGCGCGCCATCGTGGCGCGCCTCATCGCACCCGCCGGCGGGCAGAACCCGGCGCTGATGATCGGGCTCGTGCTCGCCAAATTCGCGGTGTTCATCGCCCTTCTGGGCGTGCTGTTCTCGCGCGTAACTCTCGATCCACTGGGCGTAGCGGTCGGGGCGACGATGCTCCTGGTCGCCTGCGTCATCGGCACCGTCGGCGTGCCCGCGCCCGTCCACACCTGAGGCAAATATGGCCGGAGCCACGGAGCACGGGTTCACCTGGATGCAAATCATCCCTGGCGTGAACCACCTTCCCGACCACGTTGCCACGGCTGGCCTCGTGACGGTGTTGCTGGTCGGCACCGCGATCGTGGCGCGCCGGCAACTCGCCACGGCGACCGATCCCGCGCTGCCGGATGCGACGTTGACGGCGCGCAACTTCATGGAGATCTACGTCGAGCAGTTCGCCGGCATCGTCGCGGGAATCCTCGGGCCGAATTCGCGGCAGTACGTGCCGCTCTACGGGGCGCTGTTTCTCTTCATCCTCGCGAACAACCTCATCGGGCTCATCCCGGGCTTTGCGCCGCCGACGAGCAACGTGAATACGACGCTCGGCCTCGCCCTGCTGTCGTTCGCGATGTACAACTACTTCGGCTTCAAGACGCACGGCATTGCGTATCTGAAGCACTTCCTCGGGCCGATCTGGTGGCTCGTCTTCCTGATGCTGCCGCTGGAGATCGTGGACAACCTCCTGCGCCCGATTACGCTCAACCTGCGCTTGATGATGAACATGTTTGCCGATCACCTCGTGCTCGACATCTTCACCGATCTGACGCGCGTCGTCTTGCCGGTGATTTTCTACGCGCTCGGCGCATTCGTCTCCCTCATCCAGGCCTTTGTCTTCACGATGTTGAGCCTCGTGTACGTATCGCTCGCCACGGCGGGGCACGGACACGCGGAGGGGGACGCGCACGGGCACCACTGATTTCGACCCACCGGGGTTCGTGAGGCCGAGGCGCGGAGAGGATGATAGAGGGGCGTGGCCGGTAGCGGACCCGTTTGCATCGAAAGGAGGAATCGTACGATGCGCAAGCAGTGGAAGAGGGTGCTGGGTGCAGCACTCTTAGCAGTATGCGGGCCCGGCACGGCGCTGGCCCAGGAAGCGGCCGCGGGCGGCGACGGGCTCGTCGCCATCGGCGCCGGCATCGCCATCGGCGTCGCGGCGATCGGACCGGGAATCGGTCAGGGTTTTGCCGTCGCCTCGGCCATGGAGTCCATCGGTCGCAATCCAAATGCCGCGGAGCGCGTTCAGACGCCGCTCATCATGGGCTTGGCTTTCATGGAAGCCCTGGCGATCTACGGACTGGTGATTGCGTATTTCCTGCAGAGCAAGGTCGGCTGAAGTATACGCCGGCGGTTTCTTCAGGGGCGGGGGCGTAAGCTCCGGCCCCTTTTTTTTGCCGACGGTGTGTCGCGGCCGCTCAACTGGCGCCGCCGCGCGGCTGCGCGAGCGCGACCAGCGTTTTGACGATCCGCGTCTGCGCACGCCGCAGGAGTCGCTCCAGCTGCTGGCACTCGGCCGGCGCCAGAACGGCGGTGTCGAGTGCGCGCAGCTTGCGGCCGAGGCGGCGCAAGGTGCGGGCTACTTCGGTGATCTCCCCGCGTGCGACCGGCTCGCCGGCTTGCTCGGCGCGGAAGCGCTGCACCGAGAGCTTGCGCGCGCGCGTCAGGCGCCACAGAGTCTCCTGCTTCTCGGCCGATTCCGCGCGCGCCAGCGAGATCAGGATTTCACGCGAGACGTCCGGTTCACCGTGCACTTCCTCCTTGATGTGCTCGGGCAGGCGGCGGAGCGCCAACGTATTGCTCACGTACGGGCGGCTCTTGCCGATCAGCTCGGCCAGGGCTTCGTGCGTGTAGCCGAACTGGTCGATCAGCGCGCCGAGACCCTCGGCCTCCTCCAATGGCGAGAGGTCCTCCCGCTGCAGGTTCTCGATCATCGCAATCTCGAGGGGATCGTCGTCGCGCACCAGCGCCGGAATGACGGTCAGGCCCGCCAAGCGCGCCGCGCGGTAGCGGCGCTCACCCGCCATGATCATGAAGCCCGCCCCGTAGCGCTTCACGATCACCGGCTGGAGGATGCCGTGCTGCGCGATCGAGGCCGCGAGCTCGGCCAGCGCGTCCGCATCGAAGTGCCGGCGCGGTTGATCGGGATTCGGATGCACCTGCTCGAGTGGTACCGCGGTGAGCACGGTGCGCGTGCCGCGATAGATGGTGCCCGCGACCACGGTGCGCGGCTCGGCCATGCGGGGCGGACTCTATCGCGGCAGCTGGTCAAACCACAAGCACAAGTATGGAGGAGCATACCGTTGCCGCCGGCCGTGCGCTCGATTAGCTTCCGATCATGGCCAGTAAAGAGGAATGGTATGACCGCGCCGTCGACTGCGTAGCCGACGGCGATTTGCCGAGCGCCGTCGCAGCGTACCGCGAGGCGCTGGCCGCCGACGCCGATTATGCCGATGCGCTTGAAGGGCTGTCGATGGCGCTCGCCGACCTCGGCCAGTTCGACGAAGCCATCGCCGCCGCCACCCGGGTCGCGGAGTTGCAGCCCGAGGAGATCCTCTCCTACACGAACGTCTCGCGCATCTACCAGAAGGCGGGTGACGTGCCGAAAGCGGAAGAGTGGGCCGCCAAGGGACGCATGCTGGATTGGAAGCAACAGCTCAAGGGCGAGAAGCCCTAGCACGCTGATGCAGAAGCCACCGCATCCGGTCGAGGTCCGGCGACGGTCCGAGCAGCGCGACGTGCAGATCGCCTGGCGGGACGGGCATGAGAGCACGTATCCCTTCGCCTACCTGCGCGGCTGGTGTCCCTGCGCCGTCTGCCAGGGTCACTCGGGCGAAAAGCGCTTCGTGCATGGCAACAGCGACCTCGAGAGCATCGCCCCGGTTGGGCGGTATGCGCTGACCTTCCTCTGGGGCGACGGGCACGAGACCGGCATCTACAGCTACACCTACCTGCGCGAGCTCTGCCCGTGCACAGCCTGCGGCGGCGCGAAGGCCGAGCCGCCCGCGTGAGCCCGCCCGGCCGTGCCGCGGGCTAGCTGGCGAAGCTCGTGACGTACGGGAGGCGCGCCGCCACCGCTTTGATTTGCGGGGTCGCTTCCAGCAGCACGCGCGTGGCGTCCCACGTGCCGGCCAGAAATTGATTCCGCGCCGCGCCCGGGAACTTCACCGCTATCGTGTGGCCGCCGTAGCGCGCCGTCTGCGCGTCGATATCCAGGGTCAGCTCCTGCGCCGGATCTCGCTCGATCGCAGCCATCAACGCCGCGATGTCGCCTTCGGACGCTGTCGCGCAGGGCACGCCGATCGCGATGCAGTTGCCCATGAAAATGTCGGCGAACGATTCGCCGACTAACGCTTTGATCCCGCAACGCAGCAACGCTCGCGGGGCGTGCTCGCGCGAAGAACCACAGCCGAAGTTCTGATTGACCACGGCGATGCGGCTCCCGTCGGCGCGGTAACG
Source organism: Binatia bacterium (assembly GCA_050176585.1). Classification (GTDB taxonomy): domain Bacteria; phylum Desulfobacterota; class Binatia; order HRBIN30; family CADEER01; genus CAYYWP01. Next base: position 82,061 of record JBFXHX010000001.1, on the reverse strand, counting down.
CGGATCGTCCATCGCATGACCCTTGGACCGCCCCTGGGCGTCGAAGCGCTCGTCGTAGAAACACCCGTCGCCCAGACCTTCGAAGGTGAGCCCCTTCAGAAAGCGACCGGGGATGATGCGATCGGTGTCGATGTCATTGCCCCGCAAGGGGATCGGGCGCCCGCTGACGCGGGCGATCTTGATCAGCTGACTCATCGCTTCCCCCCGAGCAAATCGCGGACGTCGGTGACCGCTCCCTCGATGGCCGCGGCGGCCACCATCGCCGGGCTCATGAGCAAGGTGCGTCCGGCCGGGCTGCCCTGGCGCCCTTTGAAGTTGCGGTTGCTGGACGACGCGCAGATCTCGCGCCCGTTCAGCCGGTCGGGGTTCATCGCCAGGCACATCGAGCAACCGGGCAAGCGCCACTCGAAACCCGCCGCGCGGAAGACCTCGTCCAAGCCCTCGGCCTCCGCCTCGCGAGCCACCACTTGCGAGCCGGGTACCACGATCGCGCGGACATTCGGGCGCACGCGGCCGAGCTTCGCCACCCGAGCGGCTTCCCGCAGGTCGGAGAGGCGCGAGTTGGTGCACGACCCGATGAAGGCCACGTCGATCTTGGTTCCCGCGATCGGCGCGCCCGCTGTCCAGTCCATGTACCCGTACGCGTCTGCGGCGCCTTCTCGCTCGTCCACCGGCAGGGCCTCGAGCCTCGGGATGCGCTCGTCAACGCCGATCGCCTGGCCGGGGTTGATGCCCCAGGTGACCACCGGAGTCAGGCGGGTCGCATCGAGCCGGGTGATGGCGTCGTAAGACGCGCCGGCCGCGGAGGCCATGCCCTTCCACCACGCGATGGCGCGATCGAAGGCCCCCCCCTGTGGGGCGAGCGGCCGGCCTCGCAGATAGTCGAAGGTGGTCTGGTCGGGATTGACGTACCCGAACCGCGCACCGCCCTCGATGCTCATGTTGCAGACGGTCATCCGCTGTTCCATCGACATGGCATCGAAGGTGGAGCCCGCGTATTCGTACGCGTAGCCCACGCCGCCCTTCACGCCGAGCGTGCGGATGATGTGCAGGACGACGTCCTTCGCATAGACGCCGGGGGCGAGCGCCCCGTCGACTTCGATGCGCCGCAGCTTCGGCTTCTGCATCGCCAGGCATTGCGAGGCCAGAACGTCCCGCACTTGACTGGTGCCGATGCCGAACGCGATCGCGCCGAAGGCCCCATGCGTGCTGGTGTGGCTGTCGCCACAGGCGATCGTCATGCCGGGCTGCGTCAGCCCGAGCTCCGGCCCGATGACGTGCACGATGCCCTGATGCCCAGAGGTGCGATCGAAGTAGCGGATGCCATGCTCGCGAACGTTGCGCTCGATCTCCGCCACCATGCCCTCGGCCTGTTCGTCATCGAACGGCCGCGCGGTCGTGTGCGTCGGAATGATGTGATCGACCGTGGCCACGGTGCGGTGCGGGAAGAGGACCGGCAACCCGAGCTCGTGTAGCATCTGGAAAGCCTGCGGCGTGGTCACCTCGTGGATGAGGTGCAGACCGACGAACAACTGCGTCTGCCCGCTCGGGAGCTGGGCGACCGTGTGAGCGTCCCACACCTTGTCGAGTAGCGTCTGTGGCATTTGCGCGTCCTTCCCGAAGGGTCAACCCTAGCGCGGGCATCCGCGCGACGCGAGAGCACCGACTCGCAACTCCTCTAACTCACGGCGCCCGCGATGCGCCGGTTCATGCGCTCCAGGCGGTCGCTCAGGATCCGCGTGAGGTTCAGGAACACCCGCGCCGCGATCCGCGGATACCGCCGCTGGATACGCTGGAGGAACCGCTGGTCCACGGCGAGTGCTTCGACCGGCTCGCGCGCGACCACGTCTGCGCTGCGCACCTCGTCACGCACCAGCCCCATCTCGCCGAAGACGTCGCCGCGGCGGAGCTCGGCGACCTGGCGACGCTCTGCGCCGTGGCCCACGAACACGTCGGTGATACCGGACAGGATCACGAACATCTCCGCGCCCTGCTCGCCGGCGCGCACGATCGGCGCCCCGAGCGGAAATCGGCGGAGCTGACCCATGAGCACGACGATGCGCGCTTGCGCGGGCCGCAAGCCGGCGAGCAATGGGATCGTACGCGTTGGATCCTCGCCGAGCTTCAGGCCGACGAGGTCCCAGAGCGTGATGAGGCGGGTCGTGGCCAGGAGAGCCGGCAGCACCACCAGGTTCGCGGCGAACGCCGTGGCCAGGGTGACGGCCGAGAATACTCCGAAGCTCCGGATCGGCACGAAACTCGAGAGCGCAAAGCTGAGGAACCCGCAGAACAGCGCCAGGCTCGTATAGAGCACCGGTGCGCCGACGGCGCGCATGGCCCGCTGCATGGCCGCTGCTTGGTCCGACTCGCCGCGCAGCTCGCGGCTGAAGCGCGACATGTAATAAATGCTCGAGTCCACCGCGATCCCGAGCGCGATAACGGCGATCAGGCTGGTGCCGAGGTTCAGATGGACGCCGAGCCACCCGAGCAGGCCGAAGAAGATGGCGATTGCCAACGCGTTCGGGAGTACGGCGAGCAATCCTACGCGCACCGAGAGCAGCATGAACGCCATCACCGCGAAGATCACGACCAGCGCGATCGTCAGGCTCCGCGCTTGTCCCGCGACGATGTCGGAGCTCGTGCCGGTCAGCAGCACCAGATTACCCGTCGGGACCACGTCGATCTCGTCCGGAAAGCGCTGCGCTGTGTACTCCCGCACCTTGGCGAGCAGCGCTTCCACCTCGCGCGAGCCCGACAAATTCGTCCGCACCACGATGTTCGCGCGCGCGAAGTCCGGGGTGACGACGCTGCGGAAGGTCGCCGCGCTGTTGCTGACCACCGCGAGCACCGGCGGCAGGTTGGCAGGATTCTCCCAGAAGGGCTCCGGCGCTGCCCCGCCCTCGATCGACCGCCCGTGTTCATCGAGCACGATGTCGCCCGAACCCGCTCCCAATCCCTTCTCCAGGAGCTCGAGATAGTCGACCAGCGAGATACTGGTCGTGACCCCGGGCAGGGTAGCGAGAAAGTTCTGCAGGTCCTTCACCAGCTTGAGCACGTCCCAGCGCTTCAGCGCGCCCGGTTCGCCGCCCTCGACCACCAAATAGAAGGGGTTGCTGCCGACGATGTGGCGATTGATCGCTTCGTGGTCCAGCCGCACCTCGGACGACTCGTCGAAGTAGGTCAGGAAGTCGGAGTCCACGCGGATGAAGCTGACGCCGATCAGCGCGACGACTGCTATTGCGCCCGCGGCCGCAAGCACCGCCGCGCGATGGCGGTACGCGGCGCTGCCCAGGCGCTCCATGAAGTTGTCCACCGGCCGCGCCGGCGGCAGCGGTGCGCCGGCTGCCACCTGCCCCCAGAGCTCCAACGCGCTCGGCAATAGCACCAGGCAGCTCGCGACCAGGCAGGCGATGCCGATGACCGAGAACAGGCCGAGCTCGCGGATGGCCGTGATCTCGTTTGCCGTGAGCGAACCGAAGCCGACCGCGGCGGTGAGGGCGGAGATCAGCAGCGGCGGCCACACCTGGCGAAGCGCGCGCTGCAGCGCGGCGCTGCGATCGCGCTGTGCGGCGTGCTCGTAAAACGCGGAGACGACGTAGATCGCGTACTCGCTGCCGATGACCAGCAGCAACGGCGGCAGGACGAAGGTGCCGATGTTGATCGACTTGCCGGCCAGCACCATGATCCCGAGCGTCCACACCACCGCGATCACCACGGCCAGCAACGGCAGCACGACGGCGCGCAGGCGGCGAAAGGAGAACCACAGAATTACCGCTACCAACACCAGTGCGAGCGGGGTGAAGCGCGCCAGGTCGGAGCGCATGAGCGCAACCGCGGCGTGCTTCACGTGGCCGGGGCCGGCGAAATAGAATTGCTCCGGGCCTTCTTCGGCGGCCAGCACGGCCTGGATCTTCTGGTCGATGCCGAAGTCCGCGTATTCCTCGTCGCTCAGGTTACCCAGGAACACGTTGATGGCGGCGCCGCGCAGGTCGGGTGCCACCAGGTTTCGCGCGTACAACGGGGTGGCGGCGAGCTTCTCCTTCAGTACGGCGACCTCCGCCGCACTGGGCGGTATGTGCGGGAGGAGCGGCGGCGGATCGAACACGTCGGCGGCGACATCAACCGCATTGGTCACGCTGAGCACGCGCTCGACCCCTTCGATGGACGCCAGTCGCTCGGTGACCCGCTTCAGCTTTGCGAGCGTGGTCTCCGCAAAGAGGTCTGGCGCGCGCACGCCCACGACCGCGATGTCGTCGCTGCCGAAGGTGGAGCGGACCTCGGTGTAGTATTCGACCGCGGGATCGCGCGCAGGCAGCACGCTCTCCAGCGAGCCTTCCAGGCGCACCTGGCTCGCCAGCGAGCCCAGCCAGGCAGTGAGCACCAGTGCACAGAACACGAAAATGCGCGGAAAACGGACGACGAGGTCGATCACCTGGCGCATGGCGCGGCGCCTTATACCGCAGGTCGACCCGCCTCGAAATGCCGTCTCGACGGGCGCTGCTCATCCGCACGCCCACCGTGCGTGTGGCCGCAAGCCCAACTCCAGGCATGCGACCCTGCGACAGCGCCTCGGGGACGAATTTCGTCCGTGCAGCAAATTCGGTGTTGTGCTGCTACGGCAGCGGTGGTACGGAGCGCCCGCTCGCGATGGGCATGAACGGCGGGGGTGAGATGAGCGCCACGGCGACGGGACCAGTGGTCCCGAGGCTGCTCCTGGTGGAGGATGACGAGAACGACGTGCTGATCACGCGGCGCGCACTGGCGCGCGCCCATATCGGCAACGAGATGAACGTCGTGCGCGACGGTCAACAGGCCCTGGATGTCCTGTACGCCGGCGCGATGAGCGGGCGCGACAGCGTCGGCCTCGTGCTGCTCGACCTCGGGTTGCCCAAAATCGACGGTCGAGAGGTGCTGGAGAAGATCTGGACGGACCGCCGACTGCGCCACATCCCCGTCATCGTCCTCACCGGCTCGGACGGGGACGAGGACATGCTCCGCAGCTACAAATCGGGTGCGCTGGCCTACCTGCGGAAACCCGTTCAGGTCGACCAACTGCTGCGTGCGATCGGCGATCTGCCGGGCTACCGGCTCCTCATCGCCCGCAGCGAGTAGGGCACGCGCGGCGCGTGAACCCGCGCCGCGCGCATGGTGCTCAGGCGACGGTAATCGCCCAGTACGCGGCCCAGATCGTGCCGATCACCGCGCCGCCGTAGCACACGGCGTCGACGATCGGGTGCTTGAGCCGGATGCCGTCGTGCAACGTGTACCGGATGCGATGGGCGGCGTGGAACAGCGACATCATGCACAGCCCGAACACCACGAGCCTGGTGATCGGATGACTGAGCACGGCCAAGAGATGCTCGTGGGTCGGCGGCGACAGCCAACCGAGCGGGAACGCCAGCCCGAACAGCAGGACGAGAATCGGGACGAACAGCGCCGCTAGCACGCCGCCGATGCTGAACAGCAACCAGAGGAACGGCTCGATCGGTCGTCGCTGCGCCATTTCACCCACCGATGAGGACGTAGGCCGCCACCAGGGACACCACCACCCATGCGGCATAGTTAGAGGCGGCGATCAGCACTCCCGGCACGCGCCGGCCGCCGACCCGCACCACCATCGCGCGCGGCGCCAGGTTGAACCAGGTGATGGCGTGGAAGACGACGAACGCGAATGTGAGCGCGTTTAGCACGATCAGCAGCGGGTGCGCCGACCACGTGAGGAACTCCTGATACTCCGCCGGCCCGGTGGCGACCGCCCGCACCAACAGCAGGAGGTAGACGACGAACCAGGCGACGAAGACGCTGCTCAGCTCGCGCAGGATGAAGACGAGATAGGGCCGCGACTGCAGCCACCAAAAGGTCGAGACGCGCGGCCGATAGAGTCGCGGCCGCGATTCGGCGGACGGCGCGCTCGCGGTCATCGGCCACCTCGCGGCAGCACCAGCGCCTTCATCCAATCGAGCGCGGCGGCGAGCTTGTATTGCTGGATGGCCCCGGCCGGATCGACGTTCTTCGGACACACGGTGCTGCACTCGCCGACGAAGGTGCAGCCCCAGATCCCCTCGTGCTGCGACAACACGTCCATGCGCGCCGGCGCGCCCTGATCGCGTGAATCGAGATTGTAGCGCTGTGCGAGGGCGATCGCGGCGGGGCCGATGAAGTGCGGGTCGAGACCGTACACCGGGCAGGCCGAGTAACAGAGCATGCAATTGATGCACATGCTGAACTGCTTGTAGTGGTCGAGCTGCTCCGGCGTCTGCAGGTACTCACCCTCGGCGAGGGGTTTTTCTTGATCCCGCACGATCCACGGCTTCACCGCGTTCAGCTTGCGGAGGAAGTCGCTCATGTCGACGATGAGGTCGCGGATGACGGGGAAGTTCCGCAGCGGTTCGACGCGCACCGGGCCAGGAGCGTAATCGGAGAGGAACGTGGCGCACGTCAGCTTCGGCTCGCCATTGACACTCATGCCGCAGCTGCCGCAGATGCCCATGCGGCACGACCAGCGGAAGGACAGCGAGCCGTCCAGCTCGTCCTTGGCGTAGTTCAAGCCGTCGAGCACCACCCAGTCATCGCGACAGGGGACTTCGTACTCGTCGAAGGTGGGCTCGCTCTCCCGCTCCGGGCGATAGCGGGCAACTTGCAGGGTGATTCGGTCGGCCACGGGCCTCTACCTCCCATACACCCGCTCGGCCGGCGGCCAGCGGGTGATCGTCACCGGCAGGTATTCAACCCGACATGAGCCGTCGGGGTTCCGGTGAACCAGTGTGTGGGCGAGAAAACGCTCATCGTCGCGGTTCGGGAAGTCGGTGCGCTGGTGTGCCCCGCGCGACTCCTCGCGCCGCAACGCGGCGTGCACCATCGTCTCCGCGACTTCGAGCATGAAGGACAGCTCCAGCGCGGTGAGCCGCTCGGTGTTGAAGGTCCGGCTATGGTCCTCGATGGCGACGTTCTTGAACCGCTCGCGCAAGCTGGCCAGCTTCTCGGCCGCGCGCGTGAGCGACGCGCCGGTGCGGTAGATGCCGACGCCTTCTTCCATCGCCTTCTGCATTTCTTCGCGGAGGGTCGCGATCCGCTCGCGACCACCGGTCCGCTCGCGGAACTGCTCCAGTCGGTTGGTTTCGTCCTTCGCCTGCGCGGCGATCGCTGCGCTCAGCGCCTTCTGGCGCGACACGTATTCGGCCGCCGCCGCGCCGGCGCGGGCGCCGAACACGAGCAACTCGGGGAGCGAGTTCGAACCGAGGCGATTCGCGCCGTTGATGCTGACGCAGGCCACCTCTCCCGCCGCGTACAAGCCGGCTATCGGAGTGGCGCCGTTGATGTCGGTGTGCACCCCCCCCATGACGTAGTGCACCACCGGCCGGACCGGGATGAGCTGCGTCACCGGGTCGATGTTCTGGTACTTCAGGCACAGCTCGCGCACGAACGGCAGCTTGGTGTTGATCACCTCTTCGCCGAGGTGGCGGAGATCGAGGTGGACCACCGGGCCGTATGGCGTGTCGACGGTGCGCCCCTTTTCGAGCTCCTTAATGAAGGCCTGCGACAGCCGGTCGCGCGGCCCGAGCTCCATCGTACGCAGCACCGGCTTCGGCTCCGGTTTCCCGAGGTTGTAGTCCTGCAGATAGCGGTACCCGTCCTTGTTGAGCAGATGGCCGCCCTCGGCGCGCGTCGCCTCGGTGATCAAGATGCCAGTAAAGGGGAGCCCAGTCGGGTGATACTGGATGAACTCCATGTCCTTCAGCGGCGCCCCCGCCTGATACGCCAGCGCCATACCGTCGCCGGTCTTGATCGCGGCGTTCGTCGTGAACGGGAAGATCTTGCCCGCCCCGCCGGTGCAGAGGATGACGGCATGCGCCGTGATCGCCTCGATGCGTCCGGTTGCCTGCTCGATAGCGACGACGCCCTGCACGCGGCCGTCGTCCACCAACAGCTTGGTGGCGAACCACTCGTCGTACCGCACCACGCTGGTGTACTTGAGGGAGGTCTGGAACAGCGTGTGCAGCATATGGAAGCCGGTCTTGTCGGCGGCAAACCACGTCCGCTTCTTCTTCATCCCCCCAAACGGGCGCACGGCGATATGGCCGTCCGGCTCGCGGCTCCAGGGACAGCCCCAGTGCTCCAGGCGCAGCAGCTCTTTCGGCGCTTCGTGCACGAACGCTTCGACCGCGTCCTGATCGCACAACCAGTCGCCGCCGGAGATGGTGTCGTAGATGTGCTCCTCCACGGAGTCGTCTTTGCCGATCACCCCCGCCGCGCCACCTTCCGCGGAAACGGTGTGGCTGCGCATGGGGTAGACCTTCGAGATCACGGCGATCTTGAGGCGCGGGTTGGTCTCTGCGATGGCAATGGCCGAGCGCAGGCCCGCCCCTCCACCGCCGACCAGCACGATGTCATGTGTCGGAGTCATTGGCGCGCTCCCTTAGCAGAGCCGACCGCGCGATCAAATGGCTCTGCAGCCATGGCGCACGCGGGTTCCGTTCGATCCGAGACGGACGTGGCCGCGATCGGCGCGAGCGTCGTCGTATAAGTGTTCATGTTTTCGCAGGCCGCTGGCGTATTGTGTATCCTACTTCGTAATGGGCATCGAGACCCCCGCAGACTGGGTTAAGCGGTTGGGGGTAGGCTGTTGTGCGGGGAAGAAGCTGTAGACGCTCTTGCAGGGTTCGTTCTTTCGTTCCGAGGGGGACGCCCGGACCCTCACCGGGCGTGCGCTGGCCGCTGCGTACACCGATACCCGAGTGGGTGAGTGATCGGGTACCCGCTCAGCACCTGACCGCGAACAGCGTAATAGCCTTTTCGGCGCTTCGTCCCCTGAAGCCCTAACCCCTTAGCCTCTTGCTATGGTAGGACCGCAATTCAGTGAGGGACGTGTGAGCGAGCAGAAGCGGGTGGGAGCATTGTCGCGGTTGACCGCCGACGAGATCGAGGGGTTGCTCTCGTGCGGTACGCGGCGGCCGTTTCGGGTCGACGAGGTCGTGCTGGAACAGGGACGGATGAACGCTTCGCTGTTCATCGTCGTGCGCGGCGTCTTGCACGTGCGCAGGATGGCGGAGCGCAAGCAGGTGTTGCTCGGCCGCCTAGAAGCGGGCTCCTTCTTTGGCGAGGTCAGCCTCTTCGACCCAGGCGCGACCACGGCCGCGGTGGTGGGCGCTTCCAATGGGGAGCTGGTGGAGATCCGCCGCGAGCACCTCGATGCGTTTGGCGCCACCCAGCCGGCGGCACTAGCCCGCTTTCTCACCGGCGTCATCGAGGAAATGGCCCGCCGCCTGCGCCGCACCGATGACCGCCTCGTCGAGGCGATCTTTTGGGGCGGATTGATGCGCTGAGCGCGCGCGCTACGGCACCACACCCTCACCGCGGTCTTGACCGCCGCCCGCGCCGGGGCCTACCTGAGGGGTGAGCCAGCCGCGGGCAGGCCGTCGAACGAGGTTTCCGACAGTGCGTGCACATGCCGGGCCGCAAGGATGCCGATGCGGCGCTTGATACTGCCAGCCGCGATCGGCGCGCTGCTGTTGACCGGTGTGGTGCTGTTCATCGGCCGCAGCCCGCACGAGCCCCAGCCGGGTGGATCGCTCCCTGCAGCCGGTGTCCAAGGCGAGGGCGCGCACGGGCCCGGAGCGAACGCGGCGACGCGCCGCGCGCGCGTGGATGATCGGCTGGACCGCCTGCGCACCGAATACGACCGGCGCCGCGTCACAGCCGCGCAGCGCCGCGCGAGCAAGCGCCCGGCCCCGGAAGCGAGTGGCGGCGCGGGCTCACCTCCGGGCGCGCCGGCGAGCGCATCCGACGAACTCGATCCCGACGAGCGCGCGGCGCTCCAGGCGCTACGGCATACGCTGGTCAACGATCCCGATCCCGACGAGCGGATCGGAGCGGCGCTGATGTTGAGCGCCGACGAGGGCCCCGCGTCCATGCGCGTGTTGATGGAGGCGGTCGGCGACCCCGATCCCGAAGTCCGCCTGGCGGTGGTCGAAGCCCTCGGCGACCGCGCGGAAGAGCTCACGCCGAGCGCGCTCATGCAGCCGCTCGCCGATCAAGACCCCGAGGTGCGCTTCGAGGCGGTGAGCATTCTCGGAGACATGGAGGACCCGGAGGCGCTCCAATTGGTAAAGGGCGCTCTCGAGGACCCCGACGACGACGTGCGCGCGCTCGCCGCCGGCATTCTGGACTTCAGCGACGACACGCAGGAAGGTGCGAGCCATGCCAAGTGACCGGCCGAACGATCTGGAAGCGGTGAAGTCGCGCGCCATCGCGCGGGTCGACGCGGACCGCGAAGCGCTGCTCACGCTGAGCGGCCGCATTCATGCCAACCCGGAGCTGGCCTTCAACGAGCACCGCGCCGCCGGCTGGCTGTGCGATTACCTCGAGAGCCGGGGGCTCGCGGTCGAGCGCGGCGCCTACGGGCTTTCCACCGCCTTCGTGGCCCGCATCGGCAGCGGGCGGCCGCACGTCGCGGTCCTCTGCGAGTACGACGCTCTTCCGGGCATCGGCCATGCCTGTGGGCACAATGTGATCGCCACCGCGGGCGCCGGAGCGGGAGCGGCGCTGGCCGAGGTCGTGCGCGAAACGGGCGGCAGTATCGTCGTGCTGGGCACGCCTGCCGAAGAATACGGCGGCGGGAAGGTTCTGATGGCGCGCGAGGGCGCCTTTGCCGATGTGGACGCGGCGCTGATGATCCATCCGGCGTGCCTCGACCTGCTCAGCATGAACGCGCTGGCCGTGACCACCTTGGAAGTCGAGTACCACGGGCGCGCCGCTCATGCGGCGGGCGCGCCGCACAAAGGCATCAATGCGCTCGACGGCCTGGTCACCGCCTATCAGGCGATCGCGCAGTTGCGGCAACACATCCGTCCGAGCGAACGCATACACGGCATGATCACCAACGGCGGCCAAGCGCCGAACGTCGTGCCCGAGCGCGCGGCCGGCGTGTTCCTCGTCCGCGCCGCCACCGAGGCGCACCGGGCGCAGCTGCGCGCGCGGGTGGAAGGCTGCCTGCGCGCGGGCGCGCTGGCGAGCGGCGCGGAGTGCCACGTGCACTCCGCCGGCGAAGACTATTCCGATCTCTGGACCAACCCGCCGCTCGCGACTGCGTTCGAGGCCAACTTGCACAGAGTGGGCCGCCGCGTGGTCGAAGGGGCACAGGTGACCGGCAGCACCGACATGGGCAACATCAGCAAGCTGGTACCATCGATACACCCGATGATCAGCATCGCCCCGGTCGGCGTGGCGCTGCACACGAAGGAATTCGCCGAGTATGCCGGCTCGGCAGAGGGCCAACGCGGCACCCTCGACGGCGCCAAGGCGCTCGCCCTCACCGCGATCGACGTGCTCTGTCGTCGCGATTTGTTCGAAGCGGCCCGCATCGCCTTTGCGGCGCAAGCCGAGCAGAGCCACCACCCGACTGCCGACGACTGAGATCACGGCGGCGGCACCGCGCCGCGCAGCTGGCGCAGCGCTCCCTATGAGTGCGGCAGTCAGGCTCCGGGGCCGCCGCGGCCGGCCGCGGGCTCACTCCGCTTCCCATTCCGCGACGTCCTCGGCAGCGCTTTTCTCGGCCGTGATGCCGTATTTCTTCACCCGGTAGCGCAACGTCTGGCGCGTGGTGCCGAGCATGCGCGCCGCGGCGCTCAGGTTGCCGTGCGCGCGCGCCAGCGCGGTGGCGACGATATGGCGATCCATGTCGTCGAGCGACATGCTGCCGTCCAGCGGCAGCAGTAGCTGCTCGCCGTTCCCGGCCTGGGTGGACTCGGCGGGGCCCGGGGTGTCGCGCCGGGGTAGCTGGAGCCACTCGGCCGGGAATACCTCGCCATCGGCGAACAGCACGCAGCGCTCGACGACGTTGCGGAGCTCGCGGACGTTGCCCGGCCACGCATACCCGCGCAGAGCGGTCCATGCGGCCGGCGGAATGATCCGCACCGCGCGCCCCGCCTTGGCATTGTACTCGGCGATGATGAGCGGCACGAGGTCGTCGAGATCCTCCAGCCGTTCGCGCAGCGCCGGCAGAGTCAGTCCGAACACCGACAGGCGGTGGTAGAGATCGGCGCGGAATCGCCCGTCGCGCACGCGCGCCGACAAGTCGCGGTTGCTCGCCGCCACCAACTGCACGTCGACCGCGACCTCGTGCTCGGCGCCCAGCGGGCGCAGCCGCTGGTCCTCGATCACCTTCAGCAGCTTTGCCTGCAGGTCGAGCTCGAGCTCGCCGATCTCGTCGAGAAAGAGCGTGCCACCGCTCGCTTGCGCGATCAGGCCGCGCCGCCGTTTCTTGGCGCCGGTGAACGCTCCTGCTTCGTGGCCGAAGAGCTCGGACTCGAGCAGCTCGCGCGGCAGCGCCGCACAATTGATCTCGATCAGCGGCCCGGCCGCGCGCGCGCCGCTGTAATGCAGGATGCGGGTCGCCAGGCCCTTACCCGTGCCGGTTTCGCCGCCGATCACGAGCGCGCTGAACGGCACCTGCGAGAGCTTGTGGAGCACCTCGCGCACCGCGGCGGCCGCCGGGCTGCGCCCGGCAAAGGCGGCGATGGACGAGCTCTGGTGCTGTTGGCGCGCGGCCTCGGCGAGCTGTCGTTGCGCGCGCGCGCTGCGCGCCGCGCCGGCGACGATCAGGTCGAGCCGCTGCTGATCGCACGGTTTCTCGAGAAAATCGTACGCGCCCAACCGCAAGGCGCGCACCGAATCGGCGACGCTGCCATAGCCGGTCAGGAAGATCCATTCGCCGGCGCCGTGCCGGTCGCGGACGTCCGCGAGCAGGTCCAGCGCGTTGCCGTCCGGCAGCTGCATGTCGGAAACGACGATCAACGGGGCGAGATCGTCGTCGATCAGCGCGCGCCGCGCGGCGGCCAGGTCGGTCGCCAGCACCACCTCCCATCCTCCGCGGCGGAAGTGTCGCGCCAGCTCGTTGCCGAGCAGCGACTCGTCCTCGATCAACAGGAGCGTGTCAGCCATGGGCTCGCGGAAGCGGTGCCATCGAAACGGAGACGCTGCACGGCGGGGCCGGGGCGCGCACCTGGCCCGCTGGTGACGTACGGCTCGCGCGGCACGCGCTCACTGTAGCAAGGGCGTCTGGGGCACCCAAGGCGCACGCCCGCGGCGCGCCGATGCGCCCTGGATCGCCGCGGCACCTGTGGCCGCTCGGCGTCGCGCAGCGATGCCCGGGGCGGGTATGTCATGTCGCCTTACACGCGCCGCGTGCGGGCCCACGTCCCGCGGCTACGCCGACGCTTGGCCGAGCCGGCGTACTATGCGCAGCTCACGCCGCGCGCGCCAGATGCCGCTTTACGTGTTGCGCAGCACCATGCGGACGCGCGCGCCGTGCGGGGAGACGTTCTCGATGTCCAGCTCGCCGCCGAGGTCGCGCACGAAGCGCCGCACCATTGCCAGACCGAGACCGGTGCCGCGCTCGCGCGTGCTGAAGAATGGGCGAATGCCGTTCGCGAGCAGCTCGCTCGGGAACCCCGGGCCATTGTCGGAGACGACGATCTCCAGCGCCGCGTCATTTGCGTGCGCCGCAATAGTGACCGAGCCGCCGTCGTTGGCGAGCGCCGCGCCGGCATTGAGCAGCAGGTTGAGCAGTGCCTGGCGCAGATGGTCCGGTGGCAGTCGCCAGGTCAGCGCCGGATCGATGGTATTCTGCAATCGGACAGTGGCCGGCAGCTGGCAGCGCGTGAGGGCCAGCAGATCGTCGACCAGCGCCGCCAAGCGGATCGGTTGTGCCGGCTCGGGCCGTTCGCGCGCGACATCCAGCAGCGAATTCAGCAGCCGCGTGAGCCGCGCGACCTCTTCCGACACGCGCTCCAGCCGTTCGCCCAGCTCCGGGTCGCGGATCTCGGCGCGCAGGTTGGCCAACGTCATCTGGATGCCGGCCAGCGGGTTGCGCAGCTCGTGCGCGAGCGAGGCGGCCAGCTCGCCGGTGGCGGCGAGCCGTTCGGCGCGTGCCAGCGTGCGCTGCTGGTCGAGGAGCTGGCGCGTCGTCGCGCGCACCTCGGCCTCGAGCGACTCGGCTCGCGCCATGTGTGCCGCTTCGAGCTCGTGAAGGCGGGCGGCCACGGCATTCAACTGGCGGTGCAGCGGCAGCACGAATGGTTCGACCTGCTCGAGCGGCGGCGCCGGAGCCAAACTCCCCTCGGCGAGGCTGGCCAAACGCCTGCCGAAGGCGTCGAGCGGCTTGATGATGCGCCGGCGGGCGAGCGGCAGCAGCAGCACGCCGAGCGCGAGGATCGCAAGCGGCGCCGCCAGCTCGATCAGCTGCTGGGACTCCACCTCACTCTCGAGCTCCTGCAGCATCTCGGCTTGACGCTCGCGCTCGGTCGACGCCGCCTCGTTCAGCAGTGCGACGCCGCGGGCGAAGTGCACCGCGCCGCCGCTGTCGATCAGCTCGAGGCGCACGCGTACGGCATCGAGCTTCTCCACCGTCCGCTGGTCGACGGACAACGCGATCAGCACCTGCAGCTGTTGATCCGCTGCCTGACGGCCGGGCGGGTCGTCGGCGGGGTTCTCGCCGAGTTGGCCAACGCGCTGCGAGACGACGATGTGCATGCGCTCGAAATCGCGCACGCGCGCCAGCTCGCTCTGCGCTGCGCGGAGCCGGCGCTGCTCGCGGATCGAGAGCGCGGTCGTGATCACCAGCCCGACGATGATGAGGGCGAGGAAGGCGAACGTGGCGAGCCGCAAGCGGTGGTAGACGGACGCGCTCATCAATGCGCCGATCAAACCACAGCCAGCCGCGCGGCGGAAATAAGCGGACCGAGGGCGCCTCCGTGCCGGTCTTCCTTGCTTGGAGTCCGCCGCGAAGAGGCGTTCCGCGGAGGCACCCTGGTCCTGACCCGCCGGCGCTTTCCCCAGGCCGGCGGGATGTCGACAAGGCTCAGGCGCTCGGCGCCGCGTAGAGCAAGACGAGGTCGGTGTGGCGCAACCAGCCCTTGGCACCGTTGCCTACGCGCACCCGGGTCCAGCCGAGGAACTGCCCATCCGCCGTCACCACCTCGCCCGCCGGGAGCGTCGGAGCGCCCCCGGAAGGCTGGGCGTCGGTCGGTATGCCGCGCAGCGGCACGGCCCTCGCGGTGAGCGCGGCGCGCGGATCGACCAGCGGGCCGTACTGATGCAGCGCCGCAGCGGCGCTGGCGGCGCACATCGCGCCGATCCCGATGGCGACGATCGCGAAGCGGCGGCGCGTCGCCCAGATGAGTCCCGCGCCGATCGAGACCGCGCCGGCGATCAACAACACTTGCCACATCCAGGGGCTGGCCGCGGATGCGAGCCGTGCTCCGGCCGCGAGCTGTGCGAGCGAGGCATCGGCGCTCGGCTGCCGGGCGATGAGCGCGGCCAAGTGCGCGCGCACCTCGGGGGAGCCCGGCGCCTGCAGAAAAGCGGCGAGCGTCTCGCCCAGCGCGCGCCCGGGCGCGCCGGCGTTCGCCTCCGCAATGCCCAGGTTGTAGCGCGCGATCCAATCCAGCGGTGCCTCCGCGACGCGCGCGCGCAGGGTCTCGAGCTCCGCGCCCGGCGCGGCGGTTGCCGCGCCGGCATGCGTGCCACTGCTCACCGGCGGCGCGGGAGCGTCCGTGCCCCGCGCGGGAGCGACGAAGCAAGCGAGCAGCAGCATCGCCGTCGCCGCCTTCGGATTCCAGCGCCTGAACGGATAGCGGAGCCGCACACGGCGGCGCTCGCGGCCCGGCGGCGCGCTGAGCGCCAGCGCCGTCTCCCGCCAGCCCGCCGGCAGTGTGTGGCCGCGGCGATACAGGGCTTGCTCACTGCCCGCCCACGCTTCTGCCCAACGCGGGTCGCTGACGGCGGCCAGCTGCGCGGCGTGCGGCGCCGCCAGCTCGAGGTGCAACCAGCGGACGGAGGCACGCTGCCAGCGCAGCAAGGCGGCGATGCGTGCGTCATCGGTGGTCGCGGACACCGCCCCTTGTACCGCGCGGCGCAGCTCGCGACGGACGCGCCGCGCCGCTACGCGCGGGTGCTGCGCGATGGCGCGCCAGGCGGTCAAAACGAGCCAGTAGAGGGCGGCGACTCCCAGCGGCGTTGCCGCGAGCAGCGCAACCGCTGTCTGCGGCAACGGCACACGACCCGACGCACTGCCATGCAGGGGCGCCGCCACGGCGCGATCAATTGGCGCCTGCGCGGCGCTCTGTTCGGAGCCGGCCGCCGGTGCGGCGGCCGGCTGTGGCGCAATACCAGAAGCGCCCGCGGGCGCGGCGGCGATGTGAATCACCGGGGGGCTCGCTGCGGCGGTTTCGTAGCGCTCCGTGTCGGGATTGAAGAATACGAAGCGCACCGGCGGGAAGGCGAGATCGCCCGCCCGGCTCGGCACCAGCACGAGGTCTTCGGTCATCGAACCGCTGAAGCGGTCCGCGTCGCCGAACGTGGCGCGCTGTTTCGGCGCCAGCGTGCGCAAGTCCGCGGGCACGGCGCGCGCCGGAATGGCTACGCCAGAGGGCCAGTTGCCGTTGCCGGCGAGCGTGAGGGTCCAGGTGATCGGCTCGCCGACTTTGGGGTTCTCGGGGGTGATCTTCGATGCCAGGCTGAACTGTCCGACCGAGCCGGTAAAGCCCTCGGGCGCCGGCTCGGGCAGCGCTTTCACGTCGAGCGCTGTGCTGTTGCTGCGCACCGTGGCCGCGGTCATCTCCGGACCGCCGAAGAAGGAGTTGAGCAAATTGCGCGCGCCGAAGTTGCCCATGCGCGCGAACGGGTCGAAGGCGGACCGGGCGCGCGCGCCGCCGGACTCGATCTGTACCTCCTGCTCGGCAGGCGCGAGCTCCACTCGCCCCGCCGCGGGCACCATGGCGCGCGTGTGGAAACCCACACCCCTGCCGTTCGCGGTTTTGACCGGACGGCCCTCGCTCCACGGCTCGGCGACCACGCCCCCTTCGGGGCGCCAGCTCGGCGCACCGATTACCTCGCCGCGGCGGTTGCCCACGAGGGAGATGCGCAGGTCGAGATCGATGACCTCTCCGGCGTACGGTGTCGTCGTCGACGGCTGCAGCTCCGCGCGGACGGCGTCATCCGCGCGGTGCGTCGTTCCGCCCGTTGCGGCGTGTGCGGCGGCCGCTCCGACCTCTACCTCGAACGCCGGCACGGTCTGCGCGCCCGCGGTGGTCTCGACGCGGAACTCCGGAATATGGACGGTCCCGGGGCGCTCCGCGCGCACCGGGAAGCTCACGGTCACGCTGGCCGACCGCGTCCCGTTGACGAACGAGAAGCTGCGCGACTGACTCGCCGATCCGAGCACGCGCAGTCCGCCAATGGAGGGCAGCGCGAGCGGCGCAGCGGGTTCCGTACCGATGAACACCAGGTCGAGCGTGCCGCGCTGCGCGGGTGCGAGCGGCTCCGCTTGTTCCCAATACACCTCCGCGGCCAGCGCATTCCCCGCCCAGCCGAGGGCCAGGCAGGCTAGCAACAGTCCTGCGCCTCGATGTGCAATGCGCGTCATCGATCGACCTCTCACCAGTTCTTCTTCGACGTCTCGCTGCGGGGCTCGCCGTCGGCGCGGTTCATGCGCTCGAACAACACTGCCGGCGCGTCGCCGTCTTCGACCCGCCGCATGCGCGCCAGCGCCTCGGCGGCGGCGGGATCGCCACCCTGGGGGGCGCTGTCGTGCGGCCGCCCGCCGCCCACCGATCGCAGCGCCGGCTTTTGCGCTTGCTCCGGGCCGGTGTCGTCTTTCGTTTCGGCAGCCACGGCGGATCCGTCGGGTTGTTCCTCGTCACCGAGGCCCGCCGCTTCGAGCGGTTGGACCTCATCGCTGCGCTTCACTTCCCCCGGGGAGCGATTGCCCACTTGGGCGCGTTCGTCGGGCGCGGCCTGCTCGGTGTCGCCGCCCTGCGGCTGGCCGGCGCGGTCCGCCGCGGCATTTTGGCCGCGATCGCCGGCCTGCGCCGCTTGCCGCTCTCCGGGGTCGTCGCCCTTCCCGGCGGCGCTCTTCGAGCCATCGCTGTTGCGAGTGTCCGCCGCATCGCCCTCGTTCTCGTGCGACGGCTGGCCATCGCGTTGTGCGGGGCTTTGGTGCTCGGCATCCGCACTCTCCGACCCTCCCGAGCCGCCGGCATTCCGCTGATCCGACGGCGGTCCTTTTCCACTCTGTTGCTCGGAGTCGCCTTGGCCGGAGCCGCCTGGCGCGGCGTTCTGCTGACTGTCGCTCTGTCCGCCGCCGCCCGGCGATTGCTCCTGGCCACCGCTGTTGTCGCACGGCTTGTCCTGCTGCTGCGGGTCTGCCGAAGGCGGATCTTGCGGTTTGCGCAACTGCTCGAGTTGCGCGCGCAGATTCGGCCAGTCGGCGGCGCGCGGGTCCTGGGCTTCGCCGCGGTCGACCGCGGCCAGCGCGTCGTCGATGATGCCGTCGCGCGGCGCACCGCGCAGCGCGGTGGGCGGCGAGGCGAAGCCGATGGTGTCGGTCGCCAGGCGTTCGTAGTCGGCCGGCGTGAGCGCGGATTTCTCGCTCAGCTCGGCAACCGTGGCGGGGAGATCCGGTGGGGGTATGGTGGCGACGGACGGGGGAGGAGGATCGCCCGTCGCCACCGCGTGCGCCTGGTGTGGAGTGGACCAGGCCACGACCCCCGCAAGCACCGCCGCGATGGCCGGCGCAGAAGCCGGGTGCGGACGGCGGCTGCGCGTCTGAAGCGCGCGAGCCAGAGTGAACACTGGAAATTCGAGCCAATAGCTGAGCAGGAACAGCACCGCCGCCGGCGCCAGGAACCACTGGTAGCGGTCCTGCAGGCGTACGTGGCGCTCTTCCACGTACTCGCCCTTGTTCCCTTGGGCGACGCTGCTGCCCACGAGCTCGGCAATGTCGATCCAAGTGGCCGCATCCCGGTACGTACCCCCGCTGCGCTCGGCGAGCTGCTGCAGCGTGCGGGGCTCGAGCTTGGAGAGGACGGCGTTGCCCTGCTCATCCTCGAGCGCGCCACCGTCCACATCCGGCACCAGCGCGCCTTCGGGCGTGCCGACGCCGAGACCGACCACGTGTATGTCGCGCTCGCGCAGCGCCGGGACCATGCGCTGCCAACTCTGGTCGTGCGCTTCGCCGTCGCTCAGCACGACGAGATAGCGGTCGCCGTCGGTCTGCTCGCCGAACCCGCCGATGGCGGCGCGCAGCATCGCGCCGAAGTCCGTGCCGCCCTGAGGCAGGTAAGACGGGTCGAGGCCGTCGAGAAACTCGCGCAGCACTTCGTAATCGGCGCTGAGCGGGCTCTGCACGAACGAGGTACCGGCAAACACGGTGAGGCCGACGCGCTCCCCGCGCAGTTGGTCGAGCAATGCCTCGACCAGCAGCTTGGCGCGCGCCAGCCGAGTGGGCGAGACGTCCTCGGCCAACATGCTGCGCGACAGATCGAGCGCGATCATCACCTCGCGCGCCCGACCATAGGACTGCTCGGGAATTTCGCCCCACTGCGGGCGCGCGAGCGCCACCAGCGCGAGCACCGCCGCCACCGCGAGCGCCAGGCCGCGCGCGCGGCGGCGCACCGCGGGCGCGCGGTCGCGCAAGCCGCGGCGGTCGGCCCACAGTTCCCGGATGTGTGGGAAGCGACAGCCGCCGGCCGGCGCGCCGGTGCGAAAGAGCCACCAGGCGGCGACGATCGCCATCGGCGCGGCGGCGAGGACGTACGGATGCTGCCAAGTCATGCGGCCACCTCGTAGGGATGCGCCGGGCGATTTGTTCCTGCGCCGTTCGATCCGGACAGCGGGCCACCGGCGGTGGCGCGGCCGGAAGCCGCGGAGCTCGCGGCGTCGCGGCGGCCGCTCAGCCGCCCGAGCCCGCCGGGCGACAAGCCGAACAGGTACCCGAGCCCGATCGCGATCAGCGCCGGCCACGCCGCATACGCGTAGAGCTCCTCCGCGCGCCGTGCGGCTGTGGCGTCGAATTCGATCTTGCGCTCGCGGTCGATCGCCGCGAACGCCTCGTCGACGGTTTCGGAATCGGTCGCCCGGAAGTGGCCGCCGCCGGTGGCATCCGAAATCGCGCGCAGCGTGGCGGTGTCGATCTCCGAGATCGCTTCTTCGTACCCGAGCTTGCGCCCGCGCTTGTCGAACACCGGCATCGGCACCATCCCCTGCCGGCCGGCGGCGATGGTGTACACGGGGATGCCCTTCGCTTTGGCCAGCGCGGCGGCTTCGGCCGGGGCCACCGCGCCGGCGTTGTTGGCGCCGTCCGTCAGCAGGATGACGAAGCCGCCGAGGCGCTTGCCGCCGGCTTCGCGGGAGGGTTGGCCGAGCCGTGCGACGGCCAGCGACAGCGCATCGCCGATCGCCGTACCGTCTTCGATGAGGCCGATCTTCAGCCGCTGCACCTGCCGGTGCAGCCAGTCGTGATCGGCGGTGAGGGGCGCCAGCGTGTACGCGCGGCCGGCGAACGGCACGATGCCGATGCGGTCGCTCGGCCGGCGCGCGATGAACGCGTCGATGATCGGTTTGATCGCCTGCAGGCGGTTGAGGCGCGCGTCACCGCGCTCGTAATCCTCGGCGAGCATGCTCGCCGATAGATCGATGGCGAGCACGATGTCGTACCCTTCCTGGTGCACCTGGCGCTGCTCATGGATGCGCTGCGGGCGCGCGAGCGCGACGGCGAGCAGCACCAGGCCGATGCCCACCAGCACTTGCGGCAAGCGCGTGCGCACCACCGGGTCATGGCCGGCCCAACGGCTCACGAAGGGGATCACCAACACCGGGCGGCCCCGCCCCGCGCGTAGCCAGGCGATCGCCGGCACCGCCAACAGCAGCAGCAGCCAAGCCGGAGAGGCGAGTGTCCAATTCGCGCTCATCGCTTTACCCCCTGCATGCGCATGCGCAGAAAGCGGATCATCGCCAGCAGCAGATCGTCGCGCGTGCTGACCGTGAGCCCGTCGAACGGGCACGGGAACAGCGCGCGCCAATAGGCATCGCGCTCCCGCACCCATTCCGCGTGCCGCTTGCGCGCCGCCGCCGAACGCGCGTCGAACGGCAGCAGCGCGCCGGTGTAGGGGTCGACCGCGGTGATGCCGCCGAGCTCCGGCAGCGCGCGCTCCCAGGGATCTTCGACGCGCAAGCCGATGAACTGATAGCGCCGGCTGAGAGCCGGCCACGCGGGCGGCAGCGGCCGCGGCGCGAAGTCGCCGAGCCACAACACCACGCTGTGGCGAGGGAAGGCGTGGAAGAACCGCCGCCAGTCGATCTCGACCACGCCGCCGTCGGTCAGCCGAGGGACCGGTTGCCCGAGGAGGGCGGCGGCGGTTTTGATGATGGGAACGCGACCGCGCACCGGCGCCCGGAGGAGGTGGGCTTCGGGAGTGGCGTGCCAGAACCCGGCGCGGTCGCGGTTGCCGGCCGAGAGGAGGGCGCAGAAGCCGGCGAGCTCGAGGAGGGTGTCGCGCTTGCTCCGCGTCGCGGAGCCGAACTGGAGGGAAATGCTGTCGTCGAAGAGGAGGACAATCGTGAGCTCGCGCTCCTCGATGTACTTCTTGCGGTAGAGCTCGCCGCGCCGCGCGGTGACGTTCCAGTCGACGTCGCGCAAGTCGTCGCCGAATTCGTATTTGACGACCTGGTCGAACTCGCGGCCGCGACCGCGAAAGGCGGTGCGGTATTCGCCGCCGAGCATCGCGTCCGCCGTATGGCGGACGCGCCACTCGAGCTTGCGCAGCAATAGCGGAGGGGTCGAAACGGGTGCGTTCATGGCTCACACGGGGGGATCGCCGCCGAGGCGCAGAGGCGCAGAGGGGTGGGGTTTGGGGAGGCGTGTTGATGCGCGTTGGGGGGGACGCGCCTTCTCTGCGCCTCTGCGTCTCGGCGGCGGTGCGACTACGGTTCGGTCACGCGCGCGCGGGGATCGGGGTGGTCTTGAGCACGCGCTTCAGAACGGCGTCCGAGGTGATCTGCTCCGCCTCGGCTTCGTACGTGAGGCCGATGCGGTGCCGTACGGCGTCGCAGAAGGTCTCTTGGACCAGCGCCGGCGTGACGAAATCCTGCCCGCGGACGAACGCCAACGCGCGCGACGACTGCAGCAGCGCGAGCGTCGCGCGCGGCGAGGCGCCGAAGGCGAGTGGCACGGCGCCGCCGTTCATGGCCGGACCGCGCCCCTGTGCGAGCTCGCGCGTGTTGCGCACCAGCGCGACGATGTAACGCTGCACATCGTCGCTGGCGTACACCGCGTCCACGCCGGCGCGCAGCGCGAGGAGCTCGGCGGCCGAGGAGATACTGCGCACGACGGGCTTGTGGGTCACCTCGCCCCAGCGCCGCAGCATGCCGTGCTCCTCGTGCTCGGCGGGATAGTCGACAATGAGCTTGAACAGGAAGCGATCGGTCTGTGCTTCAGGCAGCGGGTAGGTGCCCTCCTGTTCGACCGGATTCTGCGTCGCCATCACCAGAAACGGCCGCGGCAGCGGATGCGAGGTGCCGCCGATGGTCACCTGGCGCTCCTGCATGGCTTCGAGCAGCGCGCTCTGCACCTTGGCCGGGGCGCGGTTGATCTCGTCGGCCAGCACGAGGTTGGCGAAGATCGGACCGCGGTGGGTGGTGAACTCGCCGTGTTGCGGCTGAAACACCATCGTGCCCACGACGTCGGCCGGCAAGAGGTCGGGCGTGAACTGCACGCGCTCGAATTCGAGGCCGAGCGCCGTGGCGAGGCTCTTCACGAGCAGCGTCTTGGCGAGGCCCGGCATGCCTTCGATCAGCACGTGGCCGTCCGCCAGTAGCGCGACCAGCGCGCGCTCGATCACGACGTCCTGGCCGACCACTGCCTGCTGCACTTCGCTGCGCACGCGCGCCGCCCAATCGACGCCGCGCTGCGGCGATGCTGCCGACACGTGCTCCTTCGCCGTCGCTGCGCCGCTCCGGGCGCCATTGACCATCTGACCTTCCATGGGGTGTCCGACCTCCTGCGCCGCACCTAACGCAACCGCCGTGCCACCGTTGGCGCGGCGCTGGACAGCGCAGAGGGATCGATCCGAACGGGTCGTTGGTCCAATAGGACCGGTTCAATGGGACCGGCCTGGCTCAAAGGAACCGGGAGCGCGAAATCTCACCGAAGCGAAGCCGAGGCGCGGGCGCGTGCACTGGTCATTTCGAGGTACGCGGCGTCCGCGCGTCGGCAGTGAGAAATCAGCGAACGGTCAGCGGACTTTGGTACCCGGCGCGAACGCGCGCCCAGGGGCGAGCACGACCACGCCCTCGCTGTCACTCGCGGCGAGCAGCATCCCCTGGCTCTCGACGCCGCGCAGCATCGCGGGCTTGAGGTTGGCGACCACGACGATCTGCTGGCCGACGAGCGCGCTCGGTTCATACGAAGCGCGGATTCCCGCGACCAGCTGGCGCGGCGCCTCCTCACCGAGCTCGACGGACAGCACGAGCAGGCGATCCGCGTTCGGGTGTGGGGCCGCCGAGAGGATGGTGCCGACGCGGAGGTCGAGCCGGGCAAATTCTTCGATTGTGATCTGCGTGGGTTCGCTCATGGCTCCCTCTCTCGATCGCGGCGCTCGAGCTCCTCGAGCCGCTGCTCCAGCTCCTGTACGCGCTGCCGCAGACGCTCGAGCTCATCGCTCGGCGTCGGGGCAGCGGGCGCTGGCGCGGGCTGCGCGGCGGCCGGGGCCGCGGCTGGCGGCGCCGGAGGCGCGGGTGGTACCACAGGTGCGGGCGCGGGTGGTGGCGCCGCCGCTGGAGCCGGTGCGGGCGGCGGTTCGATCGCGCGCGGCGCTTCCGCCGGCGCTGGTGCCATTGCCGGCGGTGCGGCGGGAATCATCGGTGGCGCCGCAGGAGGTGGCGCGGGCGCCGCCGGGGCTGGAGCTGCTGCGGTGGGCGGCGGCGCGGCTGGTGCGGCATTCGCCGGTCGCGGAATCACCGGCAGCGGGCCGAGCGTCGGCGTCGGGGACGCATCGAGCACGGCAATCCCGCTCGGATCGCGCACGAGCACCTCGACATGGTCGCGAAAGCGATCGACCTTACCCGTCGCCAGGATCGGATGGCCGACATAGCTCGGCCAGGTCACGAGCCAGCCGCGCACCAGCGTGACGTACACATCGCGGCGCGTGGGATCGAAGTAGAGGCGGTACACCGGGCCCTGATCTTCTTGTGTGACCACCGTACCGCGCACCGAGCAGAACCGGCCGCCGCACGACGCGGCATCCGGCCAATCCACGACGTCTTGGGCGGCGGCGGGGGCGGCGAGCAGGAGTGCCGTGAGCAGTCGAGCACCGAGCATGGCGGATCACTACCTGCATCGGACCGCCAGGGCCAGTCGCGCCGTGCGACGTGATCCAGCGGCGGCGAGCGCGCGGAGGTCCTGTCTGAACGGCGCGCGGAGCCGCCGCGGCGCCTACCTTACGATCGCCCGCCGCCGCGGGCGAATCGGTCAACGCGAGCGGCGCCTCCGCGGAACATCGCCAGGCTGCCGACCGCGACCAAGGCCGCGACGAGAATCCACAAAGCCGTGCGGCCACAGCGCCGGCGCAGGGGCCGGAATGTCCCCCGTGCAGACGCGGGGTTGCGCGCGCGCAGGATTCACCCGGCGGACAGGACGGGTCCGCGCAGCACACGTCGTCGACGCAGTTGCCGGACAGGCAGCCGGACGGATCCTGGCAGGCCGCACCGTCCGGCTCGCGCGTTCTGGTCAGCCCGACCGTCGGCGTCCCGGTCGGCGATGGCGTGTTGGTCGCCGTGGGAGTTTCGGTCGCGGTCGGTATCTCTCGGCGTCTCAGTCGGGGTATTGGTCGGTGGGAGTGTTCGTTGGACAACCCGGTACCCCCGAACGTGTTCTCCTGCGCAGTGAACTGGCTCCACGTCCTCCGGTGCGCGTCGCGCCCTCTTTGCAGCACCCGTCTGGCTGTAGCTCGCCGGCGGCGTCAGGAGCGAGGAGACGCCGAGCACCGCGGCGTAATCAGCAGGGTGCGACACTGCGCAGCGCAATCGCCATTGTCGGGGCCGCCGCCCGCCGGCCCACCTATGCTACGCAACACCAAGCGTCGAAATTGCAAATTTACGACCGCGGTAGTTGTGCGATGCACTGCGGCATGTGCCGTGCTCGCCGGCGGTGCTAGAGCCAGGTGATTCAGCGCCGCCGCGCTGAGGTATGCCTCCGGCGGCTCCGCGTCCTTGCGTCGAGGACAGGCGGTGCGGCGCTGGGTGGAAGCTCAGCGCAGCTGCTGTACCCAATCGTCCTTTTCGAACCACTGGTACATCATGTCGTAGATGGCACCCGAGTCGTCGAGGTCCGCCAGCGCGTTCTGTGTCCAGTTGATCAGCAGCGCGTCATTCGGCGGCAGCGCGATGCCGAGCGGCTCGAACGTGAAGGGCGTCTCGAGCGTGGCGAGATCGTCGTTGCGATAGCGGTACACGGTCACCTCGCAGAACGGGTGATCCGCGAGCAGCGCATCGACTTTGCCCTGGCGAACCAGCTCCACGCCCTCGTCGAGCGTCGCCACCGTGACCAGCTTCGCCTTCGGCACCGCGTCCTGTGCGAACTTCACCGCCGTGGAGCTGCTGAGCACGGCGAGGCTGACGTCCGGCGTATCGATCTCTTCCGCTTTGCGCAGATTCGCCATCGTCTTCGATTTCGTGAGGATCGACATACCGGAAACCAGGTACGGGCCGACGAAGGCGACTTGCAGATTCCGCTGCGGCGTCATCGTGAGTCCCGACAACACCATGTCCAGCTCGCCGCGCTTGAGCGCCGGCAGCAGGTCGGCGAACGGCATCTGCACCAGCGTGAGTTTCGCGCCCATGGCCTCGGCCAGCGCGCGCGCGAGGTCGATGTCGAACCCGATCAGCGAGCCGTCCTTGGCCACGGCGGTGAGCGGCGGTTGATGCCCCGAGGTCCCGACCCGGAGCTCGCCGCGTTGCGTGATGCGATCGATCACCGGCGAGGCCGAAACCGCCGCCGGGGGCTCAGACCGCACCAGGCTACAACTCGCGACCGCCGCCGACACGAGCAGCGCAACCGCTACCGACCACCTCGACATGGACGCCTCCTCACACAGCGAACGGGGTTACGGGGTTCAGGTTAGGTAGGGAGAGAGCGATCGCGGAGTTGCGGCGCCGAATGACAGCGTGCAGCCCTGCGTTCCCGCCACCTCGTCAACCCGCTCCCCGCCTGCACCCAGCGACAGTGTGCGCCGGTGTAGTCAAGCGAGCAGCGGAAGACAAACTGCAGGCGACACGTGCACCCGACGCGTGACATCAATGCCGCGCGTCAACACGCCCCCCGCGCTCATCCGGGTGCGGTGAGCTTTAATCCGATGATGCCGATCACGATCAGCGCCAGCGAGAGCAGCCGACCGAGCGCCGCCGACTCGGAGAACAGCAGGATCCCGAGCACCGCCGTGCCGGTGGCGCCGATGCCCGTCCAGATCGCGTAACTGGTGCCGACCGGTAGCGTCTTCACCGCCAGCGCCAGGCAATAGAGGCTGGCGGCCATCAAGAGCCCGGTCACCACGCTTGGCCACAAGCGGGTCAACCCGTCGGTGTACTTGAGCCCGATCGCCCAGGCGATCTCCAGCAAGCCTGCGAAGAAGAGAATCATCCACGCCGTTCGGTGCGCCATGCGCCAATTCTCCTGACCCTGCCCGCGAAGTGCAGTCGGGCAGCATGTGCCTTATCAGGCCCATCGCCGACGGCGAAGTGGGCCGCTCGGGGCGCACGCTTTCACGCTGCGCTAACGCTCATTTCACGGCCGCGTGACGTCCGTCTGCGAGAAGCGCGTGCAGAGGAGGTAACGAACATGATGTCCACGGTGAAGAACGCACTGGCCTTCCTGGTGTTGACCACCCCCGACGAGTGGCGCGCGCCCGCAGCCTCGAAGCGCCGGCCCGGCAGCCGAGCCGCGGTTTCACGCTGCGCTAACGCGCAGTTCACGGCCGCGTGACGTTCGTCTGCGAGAAGCGCGTGCAGAGGAGGTAACGAACATGATGTCCACGGTGAAGAACGCACTGGCCTTCCTGGTGTTGACCACCCCCGACGAGTGGCGCGCGCCCGCGGCCTCGAAGCGCCGGCCCGGCAGCCGAGCCGCGGTTTCATGCAGTGCTGCGCAGTTCACGGCCGGGTGACGTTCGTCTGCGAGAAGTGCGCGTAGAGGAGATAACGAAAATGCTCTCGATCAAGAATGCACTGGCTTTCCTGGTGTTGACCACCCCCGACGAGTGGCGCGCGCCCGCGGCGTCAGGGCGCCGGCGTCCCGACTCCCGCCCGGTCGCACGCCCGCGCCCGAGCGCGTTCGCCGGCTCCGCGCGGCGCGACTGCGCCGCTAGCGCCCGCTGAGTGCCGCATCCAGCAACGCCACCGCACTGCCGAGGCCGCTGGCGACGGCCTCGGCGCGCAGGCGTTCCAGCCCAGCGCGGTCGCCGGTGCCGCGCGCGTGTTTCGCCAGCGCGCGCCCCCAGGCGCTGAAGAAGCGAATCCAAAACAGCTTCGGCCCGACGCTGTATTCCTCGAGCGCGGCGCAGTGTCGCTCCACGGCGGCCGGATCGCCGGCCGCCAGGCACGCCGTCATGGCGAGGGGCCGAAACGCGAAGTGATTGTGGCTGACGGTGCCGGCCGCCAGCTGCCGCTCCGCCTCCGCCAGCGCGGCGGCGCGCTCCGCGGCATCGGTCGTTACGGCCGCCAGCATACCCAGCAGGGTCGGTCCGATGAACGTCGTCCCGCTCCCCTTGATCGCACTGCACGCGCTCCGGACGAGCGCGACGCCCTCGGAGATCCGCCCGCGCCGCGCGGCGGCGAAGCCGCGGCACGCCACGCCCTGCACCGCGAGGCTAGCTGTGCCGAGATCGCGCGCCAACGGCTCGATCGCCGCACCGGCGGCGGCGAGCTGCTCCCACGCGCCGGCAAACAGTAGAATGTCGCACGCACAGGTGCGCGCCACCACCTCGGCGCGGCGATGGCCGATCGCGCGGGTGCGCTCGATTGCTTCATCGACGCCCTGCAACGCTGCCACGGCGTCGCCGTGGTACAGCAACGTGATGCTGTGCATATGGAGATTGGCGACTTCGATGCGCCCGAAGCCGTGCTGGCGCGCGAGCGCCAGACAGCGTTCGTAATGGCGCAGCGCTTCGCCGATGTCGCCCCGCAGGTAGTACGCATCGCCCAAGCCGCTCAGCGCGCGGGCTTCGTCGAAAGCCGAGCCGCTGGTGCGCGCCGCGCGGAGCGCGGTCTTGTGCTCCGCCAAGCAGGCCTCGATCTCGCCGAGCGGGAAGTGCAGGTTGCCGCGGAGGTAGTGCAACGTGGCGAGCGGGGCGGTGAGCCCGGCGCGAGCTGCGGCGCCGGCCGCCTCATCCAGCGCGGTGAGGGCCGCGCGCGGCTGCTCGAGCACGCGCAAACATGCGGCGATGCCCATCGCGGCACGGCAGAGTTCGGCATCGCCACCGCCGGCGTCGCGCGCAGCTTCGAAGGCGGTCAAGGCGTCCGCGGGGCGGCCGAGTTCGAGCAACCAATCCCCGCGCGCGCAGGTCAAGTTATGCCAGAGGGTCCCGAACCCGGCCAGGGCGGCGCCGCGCTCGGCGAGCGCGACGGCCCGCTCGAACCGTGCCTGCGACGCCTCGCCTTCGGCGGCTTCCCGATAGGCATCCGCGGCGCCCGGGTCGCCGGCGCGGTCGAGTTGCTCGGCATGTAACACGGCATCGCGCCCGCCGAACCACGCCGCGGCGCGGCGGTGCAGCGCGATGCGCTCGCTGTCGAGCAGCGAAGCGTACACGCCGTCGTGCACGAGCGCGTGGCAGAAGCGCAACTCGTCGCCGTCGGGGTGGACCAGTGCCGCGTCGAGGAGCGCGTCGCCGCTATACTCCGGGCGTGCGAGCAGATGGCGCACGGTGCCGAGCGCGAACCGCTGACCCACGACCGACGCCGCCTGGGCGGCGCGGCGATCGAGCGGGGCGAGTCCGTCGAGGCGCGCCTGGACCAGGCTGTGGACGGTGTCCGGCAATGCCGTCTCACCGGCGGCGACGCCGCGCAAGAGCTGCTCGAGGAAGAGCGGATTGCCTTCCGCCCGGCGCACGCACTCGCTCGCGACCGCCTCGTCCACGCCGCCGAACTCGGCCGCGAGCGCGGCCGCCTCGTCGTCGCGCAGCGGGGCGAGCTCCACTACCCCGAAGGGCACGCGCAGGCGGCCACTGCGCCACGGCGCATCGGCCGGAACGCCTTCGCGTCGCGCACAGAAGACGATCAACGCGGCGCAATCGCTGGCCGCGTTGAGCAACGTGCCGAGCAGCTCGTACGTCGGCGCGTCGGCCCAGTGCACGTCATCGACCACCACCATCAACGGCCGTTCGGCCGCGGCGCGGTGCAATACCGCGCTCAGCGCCGCGGCGTGCCCGTGCGCGCGGCCGCGGGCGTCGAGCGCGTCGGCCACCGGGCGCAGCGCCGCGGGCTGGGGCACCTCGAGGAGCTCGTACAGACAGGCGAGCTCGCGCGGCTGCAGCGCACCGGTCAGGCTGGAGCTCGCGACGGCGGCGGCGCGGTCGTCCGCATCGGCGCGCGCCGGGAGATCGAGCAAGCTGCAGAGCAGCATGGCCACCGCGTCGCGCCCGCTGCCGACGCCGAAGTCGAGCAGCGCGCTCCGGTGCACGGCGACCCCGCTGGTCTCGGCGCGCCGTGCCACTTCTTCGACCAGCCGCGTCTTGCCGAGGCCGGCATCACCGCGCACCAGGACACCCTGCCCGCGCCGGTCATCTACGCAGGCCGCGAGCGCGCTCTCGAGTAACCGGCGCTCAGCGCGGCGTCCCACGAACGGCAACCCCGCCGCGTCGCCGCCGGAGTCCGTCGGTCCGGTCAGCCGCCAGCGCGCAGCGCCGGCCCGCTCGCAGCGCATGCGCGCGGCAACGGCGCGTTGAACGGCGGCGCTGGCGAGGATTTCGCCAGTCGCGGCTGCCGCCTGCAGCGCCGCGGCGTCGCTGAGCGCCGACCCCGCCAACACCGCCGGTGCCGCACCGGCACTGTGCTGGACCATCACTTGTCCGGTGGCGACGCCGATGCGCACGGGCACGCCGCTCTGGTCGCGCAGCGCGAGTGCTGCCCGCGCCGCGAGCTCGGTATCGCGACTGCGCGCGTGGGGAACGCCGAACACGGCAGTGACGCTGTCGCCGAGCGCGCCGATCAGCGTGCCGCCGAATTGCCGGATGTGCTCAGCCGCGGCGGCGCGCAGACGGGCGACGCCGTCGCGCAGCCGCTCGGGATCCCGCACGTCGGCCGCGAAAGCCGCGCAGAGGGCGGTGACGGGGCGCAACTCAGCGGCTGGGGGGTCGACCTCCGCCGCGCCGCTCCCGCTCGGCGCCGCGGCCGCTTCCGCCGCCGGCGAGAGGCGACCTGCGCGGATGTTGGTGTGCAGCTCCTCGGTCGCGGGCTCTGGTTGCGCGCCGAGCTCGGAGGACAGGAGCTCGCGGCAGAGCCGGTATTGCCGCAGTGCGCTGGCACGCTGCCCGGATTCGGCGTACAGCGTCATCAACGCGCGATGAACATCTTCCCGCAGCGGGTCGAGGGCGAGCAGGCGGACCGCAGTGCGGATGGCCGGGTCCCGTTGCCCGGCCGTGCGCTGGTGCTGCAGCAGACCGGCGAGCGCCTCGAGTGCCTGCTGGTGCAGCAGCTCGCGCTCGGCGCGCAACCACTCTTCGAATGCGGGCGCATCCGGATGGAAGCCCTCGAGCAGCTCTCCTTGATAGAGCCCGATCGCGGCTTCCAGCGCCGCGCGCTCCA
The DNA here is from genome assembly GCA_050176585.1 of Binatia bacterium. GTDB lineage: Bacteria > Desulfobacterota > Binatia > HRBIN30 > CADEER01 > CAYYWP01. The sequence goes on along the minus strand of JBFXHX010000001.1, from coordinate 51,434 downwards.
GGCATTCGCGAAACGCGAGCGCGTCTACCGCGACCGCACCGTTCGCCAAAGTGACCGCCTCGCCATCCGCCCGCAGCGCCGACACCGGCAGCGTCCGGCGCAACGTGGTCAGCGCCTGGCGCAGGCTGCCGCGCGCTTGCTCGTGCGCCCGGTCCTCCCAGAGGAGGCTGGCGAGCTTGTCGCGCGCTTGCGCCACGCCGGCGTGGAAGGCGAGATAACAGAGCAGCGCGGCCGGTTTACGCGCCGAGAATACGAGCGGCTCACCGCTCGGTGCGCGCGCTTCGAAGCCGCCCAGCACGCGCAGCGACAGCGTGGGGCTCCCGCCGGTACCGTCGGGCGCGGGCGGGCGGCGCGATGTCCGCCGGGCGCTTTCACGTTTCGTTGACGCTCGCCTCACGCGCTTCTCACGCGCATCCGCCATGGTTCACCCACCAGCCGCGGCGGCGCATGACCGGCGCGGCCTCAATTCCTAGCCAGGAGGAGATAATGGAAGCAACCGCGAATCGAGAAGGGTTCGACGCCGAGCGCGCCCAGCGCTTTGCCGACCGGCTGCTGAACGGCCTGAACGAGGCCGCGGTCGTTCTAATGGTGTCGATCGGGCACCGCACCGGCCTGTTCGACACGCTGGCGGCGCATGACGCGCTCACCTCGGAGGCGCTCGCGGGCGCGGCCGGCCTGAACGAGCGATACGTCCGCGAATGGCTGGGCGCGATGGCGAGCGGCGGCGTCATCGAGTACCGAGCGCATGACCGGACCTATCGCCTGCCGGCCGAGCACGCGGCTTCGCTCACCCGCGCCGCCGTCCCGGCCAACTTGGCGGCCACCGCCCAGTGGATCCCCGTGCTGGCGGCAGTCGAGGACCGCGTCGTCGAGTGCTTCAAAACCGGCGGCGGGGTGCCGTACGCGGCGTACCCGAACTTCCACCGCGTCATGGCAGATGAGAGCGAGCAGACCGTGCTCGCGGCGCTGGTGGACTCCATCCTCCCGATTGCCCCCGGCTTGGTAGAGCGCTTGCGCGCCGGGATCGATGCGGTCGATGTCGGCTGTGGCGCCGGTCGCGCGGTGGCCCTGCTCGCGCGTGCGTTTCCGCACAGCCGTTTTACCGGGGTGGATTTCAGCGCTGATGCGATCACTGCGGCCCGCGCCGAGGCCGAGCGGCTCGGACTGCGCAACGTCACCTACGACGTGGCCGATGCGGCCAGCTGGGAGGCGCCCGCGTCCTTCGACCTGGTGATGACCTTCGACGCCGTGCACGACCAGGCCGCCCCGCGTCGCGTGCTCCGCAACATCCACCGGGCGCTGCGCCCCGGCGGCGTGTACCTGATGCAGGACATCGGCGTGTCGAGTCACCTGCACGAGAACGTCGGCCACCCGCTCGCGCCCTTCATCTATACGATCTCCTGTCTGCACTGCATGACCGTGTCCCTCGCCGCCGGTGGCGAGGGGCTCGGCGCGGCGTGGGGCGAACAGCAGGCGCGCGAGCTGCTCGCCGAAGCGGGGTTCCGGCAGGTCGCGATGCACCGTCTGCCGCACGACATACAGAACTACTATTACGTCTGCGAAAAGTGAGCGCTCGGCGGCGGCGCCGCAGACGCACGCGCACGCTGGGCGCGTCCGCACTGCGGTGCTGAAGGTTCCGGCGCGCCGCCGGGAACGCTAGGATGGGGCGATGCTGATCCGCGACCCCGTGCACGGCGATCTGTGGCTCGGCGCGCTGGAAACCGCGGTGCTGGACCTGCCGGATGTCCAGCGCCTGCGCGGGGTCAAGCAGCTCGGCACCGCTTCGCTGGTCTATCCCGGCGCGCTGCACACGCGCTTCGATCACGCGCTCGGGGCCAGCGCCGCCGCGCACCGGATCGTGGCCGCGGTCCGCCGCGCCGGCGCGGCGGTCCCGCGCGAGATGGAGGATGTGATCGCGGCGGGCGCGCTGTTGCACGACGTCACCCACGTACCGTTCGGGCACACGCTCGAGGACGAGCGGCGGCTCTTCTCGCGGCACGACAAGGGCACGCGCTTGGCGCGCCTGCTCGACGGCCGGCTCGGCGAGGGCCTCGCGCGCCTGGGTATCCGCGCCGAGATCGCGGGGCTGCTCGGCGCGGCGCCGAATGCGCTGCCCGCGTGGGCCGCGGAGATCATCGCCAGCACCATCGATGCCGATCTGCTCGACTATCTCCGCCGCGACGCCTACTTCACTGGCCTGGCGCACGACTACGATGACCGCGTGTTCCACTACTTCACCGTCGCCGATGGCCATTTGGCGCTCGAGATGGTGAAGCACGGCATGGACCGGCACGACGCGCGCTCGGAGGTGATCCAGCTGTTGCGCATGCGCTACTTCTTGACCGAGCGCGTCTATTACCATCACACCAAGGTCGTCGCCGGCGCGATGATCTCCAAGGCGGTCGAGCTCGCGCTCGACGCCGGCGCCCTCGCCGAGGCCGATCTCCTGGCGCTCAACGACTGGACGCTCCTCGACCGGCTGAAGAGGTGCGCCGCACCCGGCGCCGCCGCGCTGATCGACCGCCTGGAACGGCGCGAGCTGCTCAAACGCAGCTACGTGGTCTCGGCGCGCAGCATCGGCTTGCACGCGCGTGCCGATCTCGTGCGCAGCTATCACGAGTCGCGCGCGGCGCGCGGCGCCGCGGAGCGGGCGTTAGCGGCCGAGTTCGGCTGCGCCGAAGGCGAGGTGATCGTCTACTGCCCAGCGCTCACCGTGATGAAAGAAGCGGCCGCGCGCGTCGTCACCAGCCGCGGCCTGCGCAGCCTCAACCACTCCGGCGACCCGGGGAGCGCCGACATACACGCGCTCGAAGATGCGTACGCCAGCCTCTGGCGGCTGTACGTGTTCGCTCCCGCCGCGGTGGCCAGCCGCGCCGCCGAGCGCGCAGCGGAGCACTTTGGGTACCCGAGCGAGTATGCTCCGCGTACCGCTTAGATCGTTAAGTTGCTCGCTCTTACGCTGTTAGGGTCAGAGCCCAATCGCAACAGCTTTAACAGCTCACAGCCTGCTCAAATCACTTCCCGTTCCTTCAAATCGGCAACGTCTTCCCACGAGTAGCCGAGGAGGTCGATGAGGATCTCTTCGGTGTGCTCGCCGAATTCGGGAGCGGGACGGCGGACGCTGCCGGGGGTCTCGCTGAGGCGAAACGGCAGGCCGAGCACTTTCATCGGACCGTGGCGCGGATGGTCGAAGTCGACCACGTACGCGTTCGCTTGCACCTGCGGATCGTCGGGCAGGTCATCGACGGTGTTGACGGCGGTGAAGATGAAATCGCCGCCGGTGCGCAGGATCTGGATCCACTCGGAGAGCGGCTTGCCGGCGAACACCTCGTCGAGGATGGCGACCGCCGCTTCGGCATTGGCGGCGCGCACGCGCAGGTTGGCGAAGCGCTCGTCGGTGGCGAGCTCGGGCCGGCCGATGGTGCGGCAGAAGGCCTCCCAGTAGCGGTCGGGCTGCAGCATGCCGAAGCAGATCCATCGGCCGTCGGCGCAGCGATAGTGATTCCAGAGCGGGTTCATGGCCTGCGAGCGGTGGACGCGCGGCATCGACGTGCCCCACATCAATCGCGCTGAAACGCTCAATCCCTGCAGCGCCATCATGCTGCCGAGGTGCGAGCCGTCGACCTCCTGGCCGACACCGTGGCGCTCGCGCGCGAGCAGTGCGGTCAGCACGCCGTACGAGAGCATGATCGCGCCCATCTGGTCGGCGATGCCGCCGGCGATGGCGAGGGGCGGCATGCCGGGTTCACCGGCGGCCATCATGATGCCCGACCGCGCCAGCCCGAGCTGATCGAACGAGGGATCGCCGCTCTCGGGCCCCTCGGGCCCGTAGCCCGTGGCGTTCGCATAGATGAGCTTTGGGTTGTGTTGCCGCAGCGCCGCGTAATCGATCCCCAGGCGGGCAGCCACGCCTTTGCGGAAGTTCTGCACGAACACGTCCGAGCACGCCGCGAGCCGATAGACGATCTCCCGTCCCTCGGGCTTCTTCAGGTCGACGGTCAGGCTGCGTTTGTTGCGGTTGTTGGCCTCGAAATAGAAGTTCGGCAGTCGCTCGGCGCCGCCGATCATCTTGAAGAAGCCGCGCCCGGGGTCGCCGCCGATGCGCTCTTCCACCTTGATCACATCCGCGCCCAGATCGCCCAGCATGGTCGAGCAGACGGATCCCTGCTGCCAGATGGTCCAGTCGATCACGCGGATTCCTTCCAATGGCATCGGCATCGATGTTCTCCCTGCAACTGCTCCGGCGAGGTGCGGCGGGCCCGTGTGCCGACGCGGCAGCGCCGGCCTTGCGCCATATGCCACAGTGTCCGCTGCAGATGAACACGGAGCGGCTTCTGCAGCCGCGGACCTGTGCGCGCACGCGGCGCGGATCGCCGCCGGTTGGGCGGCGCACGTTCATCGCCGCCCGACCCGCCCCGGGCACCGCTGCGCAATCCCACGCGGCCGCCGCTACGCCCGAGGGCGGCGTCTCCATAGTTCGTGTACCAGGCCCGTGTTGCGCTACGCTGCGCAGCCGCATGAAGCTCTATCGGACGACTCTGCTGCTCGGCGCGGTCGCCGGCGCGATGTTCGTGCTCTGGTACGTCCCGCATTGGCAGACGGAGCACTGGCGGACGGCGCTCGCGCCGCGCGAGCTGCTCGAGCTGCAGAACCGGTTGCGGCTGACGCTCGCTCTCGCGCTCGCGACCGCCGGACTGCTCGGCCTGGGTGCGCTGCTGTGGCGGCGCGCAGCGGCCGCCGAGCACGCGGCCGAACGGCACGCGGCGCTGGAAACCGAGGCGCGGCAGGCGGACGCGTTCGCGCGCGCCATAGGCCACCTGGCCGATGCGCGTCTCGAGGTGCGGCTGGGCGGCGTCTACCAGCTCGAGCAGCTCGCCCGCGCCGCGCCGAGGCAGCGCGCCGCCGCGACCGAGGTGTTGTGCGCTCTGGTCCGCGACCGCGGCGCGCCCGACGAGGAGCCGGCGGGCCCGATGTCACGGCGGCCGCCGGGCGATGTCCAAGCGGCGCTCACAGCCCTCGGGCGGCGAATCGTCACCGAGGGCACCGCGCTGCCGCGGCTCGACCTGCGGCGCGCGGATCTCCGCGGCGCCGATCTCGCCGGCGCCGATCTGCGCGGGGCGGATCTGCGCGCCGCGCGCCTCGATAGTGCGGCGCTCGCGGGCGCACGGCTCAGCGGCGCCGATCTGCGCGGCGCGATCCTGCACCGTGCCGACCTCGGCGGAGCGGATGTGCGCGGCGCGGATCTCTCGGACGCGCAGCTGCAGGCCGCCTATCTCGTCGAGAGCCATCTCGAAGGCGCCAATCTGCGCGGCGCGGATCTGAGCGGCGCGTACCTCGGCGGCGCGCAGCTCCAGGGCGCGGAGCTCGGCGGCGCGCAGCTCGCCGGCGCGTATCTCTATCAGGCAAACCTGGACGGCACCGCGCTCGCTACGGCACATCTGCCGCAGAGGCGCTGAGGCAGGACCGCTCAGCTCCGTCACGCGATCTCCGCGTCCCTGGGTGACGCTCGGGCACGGGAACGGTCTTGCGTTGCAACGCGCGGGACTTTAGCGTCGCTGCTTCGCGACACCGTGGGGAGGCAGAGTTGGCCGGCATCACACATTACGGCAGTTACGTGCCCTACTGTCGCCTGCAGCGCGCCGCGTTCGGCGCCGGCAAGGGCGAACGCGCGGTGGCCAGCTACGACGAGGACGCCGCCTCGATGGCGGTCGAAGCGGCGCGCGAGGCGCTTCGCGATGGGCCGGAAGTCGATACGCTGATCTTCGCCACCACCAGCCCGCCGTACGCGGAGAAGCTCAACACCGCCACTGTGCAAGCGGCCCTCGACTTGCCGGAGACGGTTCGCTCGCTCGAGCTCGGCCGCACGTCGCGAGCCGGCCTTTCCGCGCTGCTGCTCGGCGCCGATGTCGCCGCGGCCGGCCGGCCGGCGCTGGTGTGTGCGGCGGACGTGGTCGTGGGCGCGCCGGGCGGCGAGCGCGAGAAGCAGTCCGGCGACGCCGCGGTCGCGTTCGTGCTCGGCGGAGACGAGCAGGCGCTCGCGCGGATCATCGGGCAGGCGTCGGCGACGGTGGAGTTGCTCGACGTCTGGCGTTTGCCGCGCGATCCGTTCGCGCGCCAATGGGAGGAACGCTTCGGCGCCGAGGTCCTCGGCCCGGTACTGGCGAAGACGGCGGCGCGCGCCCTTCGCGCGGCGCGCATCGAACCCGGTCAGCTGTCGGCCGTCGTGCTCGACGGCGCCAATGCGCGCGCGGCGGCCGCGCTGCCGCAGGCGCTGAAGCTCATTTCCGCGCAGCTCGCGGACTCGCTCGCGGCCAGCATCGGGCGGACCGGCGCCGCGCACGCCGGGCTGCTGCTCGCGCGCGCGCTCGATACCGCGCAGCCCGGGGAGCGCATCCTGGTCGCGTCGGTAGCCGACGGGTGCGACGTGGCCGTGCTCGAGGTGACCGACCTCATCGACGCCCGCCGGCCGGCGCACACCGTCGATGCGTGGATCGCCGCCAAACGCAACGATCTGCCGTACAACACGTACCTCAAATGGCGCGGCGTCCTGCCGTTCGAACCGCCGCGGCGCCCGGATCCCGAGCGCCCGGCGGCGCCGCCGATGCGCCGGCACGAGCAGTGGAAGATGGCGTTCGTCGGCTCGCGCTGCACAGCGTGCGGCGCGGGCCATCTGCCGCCGCAGCGCGTCTGCGTAACCTGTGGCGCGATCGACCAGATGTCCGCAGCGCGCTTCGCGGACCGCGGCTGCGCGGTGGCGACGTTCACCCTCGACCACTTGGCGTACTCACTGCAGCCGCCGGTGGTGGATGCGGTCGTCGACTTCGCCGGCGGGGGCCGTTTTAACTGCGAGCTCACAGACGTCGAGCCCGCGAACGTGGCAATCGGCGATCAGTTGGAGATGACCTTCCGCCGGCTCTATACGGGACAGGGCGTGCACAATTATTTCTGGAAGGCGCGGCCGCGGCGGTAGCGGGCGCCGGGAGCGAGCGACATGGCCAGCAACGGCATCAAAGACCGCGTGGCGATCGTTGGGATGGGCTGCACGCCGTTTGGCGAGCACTGGGACAAGGACGCCGAAGATCTGCTGATCGACGCCGCCAAGGACGCATACGCCTCGGCGGGTGTCGAGCCCGCGGCGGTCGATGCGTATTGGCTCGGCACGCTGGCGAGCGGCATGTCGGGCCTGATGCTGTCCGAGGCGCTGAAGCTTCCGTATCGGCCGGTCACGCGCCTGGAGAACATGTGCGCCACCGGCAGCGAGGCGATCCGCAACGCGGCGTACGCGGTGGCGTGTGGCGCCTACGATCTCGTGATGGCCATCGGCGTCGAGAAGCTGAAGGACTCGGGATACTCCGGACTGACCGTGCCGACACAGCCCGACGACGGCACGAAGGGGAGCATGACGGCCCCGGCGACGTTCTCCCTGCTCGCGCCGGCGTACGCGAACAAGTACCGCGTCGAGGAAGCGCAGCTGAACGACGTGCTCGCGCGCATCGCATGGAAGAACCACGTCAACGGCGCCAAGAACCCCAAGGCGCAGTTCCGCAAGGAAGTCCCGATCGACAAGATCAAAGCGTCGCCGCGCGTTGCCGGCATGCTCGGCGTGTTCGACTGTTCAGGGGTTTCCGACGGCAGCGCCGCCGCGATCCTCTGTCGCGCCGAGGACGCCCACAAGTACACAGATCGCCCGATCTTCATCAAAGCGCTGTCGTTCGCGGCTGGGCCCGCCGCCGGGTACTACAGCCAGGAGTACGACTACACGACGTTTCCCGAGGTGGTCGCCAGCGCGGCCGACGCCTACCGCCAGGCCGGGATCACCGACCCGCGCGCGGAAGTCGACATGGCGGAGGTGCACGACTGCTTCACGGCCACCGAGCTCGTGCTCATGGAGGACATGGGCTTCTCGCCGCGCGGCCAGGGCTGGAAGGACGTGCTCGAAGGCCGGTTCGACGCGGGCGGCCCCCAACCGGTGAACCCCGACGGCGGCTTGAAGAGCTTCGGCCACCCGATCGGCGCGAGCGGCCTCCGCATGATGTACGAGATGTGGCTGCAGCTCCGCGGCGAAGCGGGTCCGCGCCAGATCGACGCGCCCAAGATCGGCTTGACACACAACCTCGGCGGCGCGCCCGGGCGCTGCGTGAGCTTCGTGTCGGTGGTCGGGAAGTAAGCTTTCGGCGCGTGCGCCCACCCCACGTCAACGCGAAGCCGCGACCACGGAAATTTTCTGAGCGTCTGAAGCGCTTCGCGTCTTCGCGTTGACGTGGGGTGGTGGCGGCTCACATTGCGCAGGATTCTGCGCATGCAGCGCCACCGTGCTGCTGCGTAACTCCTGACCGTCCGGCGGTACGGCTTACCCGCAGGACCGCACGTCGAGGACAGCTATGTACCTTCCCCCGCGCCGGGGGCGAGGCATGCTTCTTGTTTGATCCCGCCGCGAGTCGGCGCTTCGGCCGTCCGACTCAATTTCGAGTTCGGAGGGACAATGAGCAGAGTGCAAGGGGTTCGTTTAATGCTGGCGTGCGGGCTCAGCGTGCTCGTGAGCGCTGTCGCGTTCGGGCGAGACGACGATGAGCCGCGCAAAGCGGATTGCGCGGAGCTCGGTTGGGAGTTCGAGGGCTGCAGCGCTTCCAGAGGAGACGACTGCCGGTGCGAAGCCGGGGAAGGCGATGACGAGCAAGGCGAGGGGCGGGACGACGACGACGAAGTCGATGACGGCGACGACGAGCGGTGGTGCGAAGAATTCCGCGGTCGGGCGTTCGGGCTCTGCAATGCCTTCTGTAACGCGCAGCACTGCCACCTCGAGTGGAAGAACTCGTGCGACCAGCTTCGCGACAACTTCGAGGATAGCACCGGATTTTCCGTATTTCCCTGCGAGGCTGGCGAGCGCACTCCGACCTTTACGCCCACGAGGACGCCGGTCGACCGCACCCCCACCCGCACGACGACCGTGACGCGCACGGCGACCGCGACGGGCACGGCCCGAACGGGTACCGCCACGACGACGCGCACACCCGTGGCCACGGCGACGCGCACCACGGTAGTGACCGCGACCGGAACCGTGCTCGCCACCATCACCCCAACGCCGGTAGCCACGGCGACCGGAACACAGCCGAGCGCGACCGCGACGGCGACTTCGACGCGCACGCCGACGACGCTCGGAGCAAGCGATGGCTGCGAGCCACTGAACGGGGCCGCCGAGGACGTATGCCAGGCTTTCTGCGACCAGGGTTGTGCTCTCGATCCAGACCGGCGCGCCTGCCACTCGCTGCGCGACATCTTCGAGGGCATGACCGGCCGATCCATCTTCCCGTGTGAGGACTCCGGCACGCCGAGGGCGACCGCAACCGGGACGAGGACGCCGGCGGCGGGTGAGGCGTGCTTCGGCGATTGCAACGGCGACGGCGGCGTGAGCATCGGCGAGCTCACCCGCACGGTGTTGATGGCGCTGGAGGCGCGGCCCGATGCGGAGTGCCCGTCGCTCGGCGACCGGCCGCTCACCATTCAGGATCTCATCCTGGCGGTGCGCAACGCACTCCTGCGGGAATGCCGTTGAGCGACGCTCTCCCGTACTCCCGAGCAGTAGTCTCGACCGTGTAAAGACGTGGGGCGCACGGCGGTGCGCCCCACGTTCGTTCGGCGCAGCCAGCTTGTCCGGTTTCCGAGGGTCGGCTAGCTTTTGCGCGTCATGGCCGCACCGTCCCCTGCGCGTTCCGAGCGGAATGTCATCATCCTGACCGGAGTCGGCCACTTCTCGACCCACTTCTTCGAGCTCATGTTCCCCACCCTGGCGGTGGCGCTGGCGCTGCAGGCCAACCTGCCGCTGGACCAGGTGCTGGGGTGGAGCTTCCTCGGCTACCTGTTGTTCGGCCTCGGCGCGTTGCCGGCCGGGTTGGTGGCCGACCGCGTCGGGGCGCGTCTGCTGCTGTTGATCTCGTTGTTCGGCCTCGGCGTGGCGGCACTGGCCGCGAGCGAAGTCAGCTCGCCGCGCGCACTCACCATCTGTCTCGCCGCGATGGGCGCTTGCGCGAGCATCTACCACCCGGTCGGGATGAGCCTGATCACGCGCGGCGTCAGCTCGCCGGGCCGCGCGCTCGGCGTGAACGGGATCTTCGGCAACGTCGCGATCGCCACGACGCCGATGATCACTGCCGCGCTCTGCGCGGCGCTCGGCTGGCAGAACGCCTACCGCGCCGTCGGCTACGCGATGTGCGCGGTCGCGGTGAGTTGTGCCTTTCTGCCCATCGCCGAACCGGCCGTTGCGCGCGCTCGCGCCGAACGAGCCGACGCCGGCGCCATCGCATGGCGCCCGCTGGCCGTGCTGTTCGTGGCGGCGGTGCTCGCCGGCATGACGTACCGCGGCAGCACGCTGATTCAGCCGGGGTACTTTGCCGCGAACGTGACCGAGCTCGGTTACGGCGCGGCGACCTCGCTCGCGTACATGTTCGGCATCGTGGGCCAGTATTTCGGCGGCGTCGCGGCCGATCGCTACGACCGGCGGCGCATGTATCTGCTGTTCCACGCGCTCAGCCTGCCCGTGCTGCTCGCGATGAGCGCGCTCGGCGGCCTGCCGCTGGTCGCATGCGGCGCGCTGTTCGCGTTTTTCAGCCTCGGCATGCAGCCGATCGAGAACAGCTTGTTCGCGCAGTTCACGCCTCCGCGTTGGCGGTCCACGATTTACGGAGTCAAATTCGCCGGCACCTTTGGCATTGGCTCGTTGGCGGTCTGGCTGGTGCGCTGGGCCGATGGTGCGGCCGGTCTCTCGTACGCGATCCTCTGCCTGGCCGCGCTGGTGGTGCTGATCGTCGCCGCAGCGCTCCTGCTGGTGCGGATCGGCAGCGGTGCGGCGCCCAGTCCCGCCCTCATTGGCGCGACACTCGCCGCACCGCGCGCGCTCTACGCGCGCGGTGAGCGCGCGGACGACGGGCGCGGAACGTGAGTGCGCAGCGTCGCGCCCCGGGCCCCGCGGCCGGCGCGAAGGCCGCCGCCGGCCCGCGTGCCCCGAGCTTCGCGCCGGCCACCGCATCCGCCGCCGCGCTCACACCGCGGCTCGCGCGCTGTCCGCTGTCGGCGCGGGCGTAGGCCGAGGCGCTGACGTGCGCGACCACGGCCTGCGCCTCACGCTCGTGCGCCATGGCGAGACGACGGGGCAGTCGAGCATCCGCTATTACGGCGCGACGGATGTGCCACTCAGCGCCCTCGGCGAGGAGCAGATGCGGCGCACCGGCGCCGCGCTGGCCCATGAATCGTTCGATGCCGTGTACTCGAGCCGCTTGTGCCGCTCGCGTCGGAGCGCAGCGCTGGTCGCTTCCCGCCCGCTGCAGGCGGTTGCGATCGCGGCGTTCGACGAAGTGCATTTCGGGCGCTGGGAAGGGCTGACGCGCGAGGAGATCGCGGCGTGCGACCCCGAAGAGTTCCGGCGCTGGCAGGATGATCCCGAGCGCTTCGTGTACCCCGAAGGGGAATGCCGGCGGGCGTTTCAGCGCCGCGTTGCGGCCGGGCTGCGCGAGATCCTCGACGGCACGCCGCACCGGAAGCTGCTCGCCGTCGTGCACCGGGGCGTGATCGCCTCCGCGCTGACCGAGCTGCTCGGCCTCACACAGGCCCAGCGCCGTGCGCTCGCCATCGATCTCGGCTCCATCCATGTGCTGGTGCGCCGCGAATCCGGTTGGGTGCCGGAGCGGTTGAACGCCACCGAGCATCTCGCCGGCCTCCCGAGCACGCCATGAGCTGGGGGTTTTCCAGCGCGTCGGCGCGTGCGCGCGAGCGGCGCACCACCCGCGCCGCGGAGCGCATGCGCGGGCTGACGCTCTCGCCGATCAAGGACGTCGAACTGCAGGCCAGCCGGATCCCCGGCGTGGTGTCGCTTGCGCAAGGCATCCCGAGCTTCGACACGCCGGAGCCGATCAAGCGCGCCGTCGTGGCGCGCATGGCCGAGGGCGTGTGCGCGCGCTACTCGGTGAGCCCCGGGTTGCCCGAGCTGCGCGAGGCGATCGCCGAGTCGCTGGAGCGCGACGGGATGCAGTACGACCCCGAGCGCGAGATCCTCGTCACGGTGGGGGCGATCGAAGCGATTGCCGCGACCCTGCTCGCGACCCTCGATCCCGGTGACGAAGTGCTGGTCGTGTCGCCCACGTACGCCTCCTATCTGCCCGCCATCCGCATCGCCGGCGGCGTACCGCGCTGGGTGCCGCTGGACGAGGACCGCCATTTCGATCTCGACCCCGACGCGATCGCCGCGGCGGCGAATCGGCGCACACGAGTCCTGCTGCTCTGCAATCCGAACAACCCCACCGGGACGGTCTTCTCGCGCGAGCAGACGCAGCGCATGCTGCGCGTCGCCGCGGCGCACGACCTGCTGGTTATCACGGACGAGGTCTACAAGGATTTCGTCTACACCGCGCAGGGGATCGTCAGCGCCGCGATGGAGCCGACGGCGCGCGAGCGCGTGATCCGCGTCTGCTCGTTCTCCAAAGCGTACGGCATGACCGGGTGGCGCGTGGGCTTCCTGCACGGACCCGCCGAGCGCGTGGCCGACATCCTCACCGTGCACGATGCGCTGGTCACCTGCGCGCCCGTGGTCTCGCAATACGCCGCGCTGGCGGCGTTGCAGCACGGCGACCAATTCGTCGACGAATTCCGCGCCGAGTTTCGCCGCCGCCGCGATCACGTGCTGGAGCGCCTCGACACGCTCTCGCACGCGTTCGATTACCAGAAGCCGAGCGCCTCGTACTTCGTGTTCCCGCGCGTCAAGGACACGATCCGCCATGCGCGCGACTCGCGGCGCCTATCGGCGGAGCTGCTCGCGGAGGCGCGGGTGGCGCTCGTGCCGGGCATCGCCTTCGGGCCGAGTGGCGAGGCGCACCTGCGGCTCTGCTACGCCAGGCCCGCGCCGGACATCGATCTCGCGTTCGACCGCCTCGAGGCCTACTTCGCCGGTCGACCGACGCGCAGCGTAACGGCGGTGCCGGCGGCGGCCGCCGGCGCGCGCTCGCGCGTGCCCGGGCCGCTGCGCCAAAGCGGCATCGCGCTGCTCCGCCAGCTCGCGCGCGCCCGCCTGGCGCGGCAACGCCCGAAGGTGGTGGCGATCACCGGTACGCAGGGGAAGACGGCGCTGAAGCGCATGCTGGCCGAGCTCTTGTCGCGCCGCTTCTCCGTGCGCGCCAACCCGCTGTCCTACAACACCGGCATCGGCTTGCCCCTCGCCGTGCTCGGGACCGAGATCGACACCCGCCGGCCGCCCGATGTGGTCCGCGGGCTCGGGCGCGCGCTGTGGTCGGCGTACGGGGCGAACGAGGCGCTCGACGTGATGGTGCTCGAGTTCGGGGTACGCCGCACGGGCGACATGCGCGCGCACCTGGAGATCGTGCGTCCCGACATCGTCGTGGTCACGCCGGTGGCATCGAGCCATCGCGACGACCTCGATGCGGTGGAGACGCTCCGCGAAGAGATCGCGCTGCTCTGCCGCGATGCGGCGGCGCGCGGCGCCGCGGTACTGCTGTGCCGCGACGACCCGGTCCTGCAGGCGCTCGCGAGCGAGGTGCCGGGCGCTGCATCCTTTTCGGCCGCCCAGGTGAGTCGCGGCCCGGAGGGTTTGGAGCTGCGCGCGGGCGCGAGCGCGTTTGCGGTGCGCCGCGACACGGTCGGCGCCAGCGGCCACCGCGCCCTGGTGGCCGCCGTGCACGTCGCGCGTGCGCTCGGCATACCGGACGAGGAGCTGGCCGCCTTTCTGGGCTGATGCGCGCGGCGGCTCCGCCTTGCACTGGCGGCGCCGGGCAGCTAGCCACGCCGGATAGGAGGAACCGACCGTATGCGAAGCCGTCCCGTGCTGGCTGTCCTCTGCGCAGCCGTCGCTCTCTTCATCGGCGCTCGCGCCGAAGCTGGCGGCGACTGGAACGACAACCAGATCAAGTGGCAGGCGTATGAGGAGGGACTCGAGCAGGCAAAGAAGAGCCAGCGGCCCGTGTGCTTGATCTTCTACACCGAGTGGTGCCCGCACTGCACCAACTACAGCAAGGTGTTCCACGATCCGAAGGTGGTCGAGAAGTCGAAAGAGTTCGTCATGATCCGCCTCGACGCCGACCAGAACAAACAGCTCGGGCCGAAGTACGCGGTTGACGGCAGCTATATCCCGCGGACGTTCTTCCTGTCGCCGGCGGGTGTGCTCGACCCCGACATCCACGTGCCGCGCGAGCAGTACAAGTACTTCTATGATGAGCGGCGTCCGGACTCGATCCTGGCCGGCATGGATCAGGCCTTGAAGAAGTACCGGTGAAGCGGGCTGTCAGGCTGTTACGCTGTAAGGCAGGCCAGCAAACCCGCGCCGGAAAGGCGGCGGCCCCGATCGCGGCCGGCGCCGACGCGGCAAAACGAGACCGTCCGCCCAATAGCGTAACGGTCTGCGTTTAACGGGCTTCTTCCAGAAGCTCGACTTGCAGTGGCGGCGGCTCGTCCTGCACCAGATACTCGAACTGTTCGCGAAACTCGGTCGGCGAGAGGCCGACCGTCGCGGCGAATTTCGCGAGCTCGTGCGGATCGCTGAAGTCGTCGCGCCGCAGGCGGATCATGTAGCGGCGCGCGATCGCGTAACGCGCCGAGGTGACGTCGACCAGGCGGACGCGCATGCGCCCGGTGGTCGGATCGATCAACTTCCGGAACGCGATCGGCACGAAGTGCCCGCCCTGCATCGAGACCGTCGCGCCGTGCCCGCCCGCGATCAGGTACCGCGCGGCGCAGTATCCGAGGTCGCGCGTGTATTCCATGTCCAGCGGGATGGGATCGGCGCAGCGCAGCTCGTAGCCGATGTTCTTCGCCGCGATCGTGCACTTCAGGCCGAACTCCTTCAGCCGGCCCTGCACGGCGCGCTTCAGGATTTCGCCGATCGCGACCTCCGCGATGCGCACGTGGCCGTGGGCGTCGCGCTCGACATCGTCGAGCAGCGACAGGTCTTGGGGGCGAATGCCCTCCACGACGCCTTCGGCGATGACCGCCACTCCGTGACGGGGGCCGAGGCTCAGGCGCTTGATGATCGCGCCGACGAGCGTGTCGACGATGGCGCGGAACCGGATGTCCGTGGTGCCGAACTCCTCCGGGATCAGCGTCAAAGTCGCGCCCGCCGCCTTGCCGGTCGCGAGCGCGAGATGGCCGGCTTTGCGCCCCATCGAGACGACGAAGTACCACCGCGACGTCGTATGCGCGTCGACCATGAGGTTCTTCACGATCTCGGCGCCGATGTGGCGGGCGGTCTGAAAGCCAAACGTGTCGATGTCGGGCGGTAGATCGAGGTCGTTGTCGATCGTCTTCGGCACGTGCACGACGCGAATGCGCCCGGCCGCCTGCTCTTCGAGCTTCATCGCCGAGAACGCGGTGTCGTCGCCGCCGATGGTGATCAGCTGCGAGACGTTCAGCCGCAAGAGGGAGATGATCGTGTTCTCGAGAAGCTGGGGATCGGTCGTGGGGTTTGCGCGCGAAATGCCGATGCAGGAGCCGCCGCGGAAATGGATGCGGCTGACCGATTCGATCGTCAGCGGTCGCACGTGGTCGATGTTCCCGCGCATGATCCACTCGAAGCCGTCTTCGATGCCGAGGACGTCGACGCCGTCGATCTGGCTGCGAATCGTGGCCGCGCCGATCACGCTGTTGATCCCCGGGGCCGGCCCGCCGCCGACCAGGATCGCCAATTTCTTCCGCTGACTCATGGTGCCATCTTCCACGTCTTTGCCGCCGCGGCTAGCGGGGCGCCCGATGACGGGACGCGCAGAGATAACACATGGAGTTTCGAGCACGCGACCTCCGCGCCTGCTCTCCGCTAATCCGCGGCACGCGTGGCCGCACGGCGGCGCGGAGCGCCGCCCGCGGAGGATGGTGCGGCATCGGTGCTTGGCGGCAGGGTGGATGATCGATGGCCATGCCCGACCTCCGGCATCGCCGCGCGCTGTCGGCCGGCCACAGGCGCCCGCTACACGGACCGAATTGCGGTTGCGCCTGCGCAACGCGCTTGCCTGATGCAGAGCGCACTGTGTAGCATCCGGCGCGCGTCGGCCGGAACGCCGACCGGCTCGAACGAGGAGCTTCGCCGGAGAGGATCGTGGCCGACCGCCCAGTGACACACAGTGCCTCGCCGCAAGACGTGACCGAGGGGCGCGCGCGCACGCGCGACGGCGCGCAGATCAGCTATGCGGTGTACGGCGCCAGGAGCGGCACGCCGCGCGTCGCGCTCGTGCATTCGCTCGCCATGGATCGGCATTTCTGGCGACCCGTCGTGGAGCGGCTGGCCGGCAAGGCTTCGGTGCTGGTCTACGACTGCCGGGGACACGGCGCCTCGGACAAACCCGCCGGCCCGTACGCTGTCGAGCGTTTCGCGGACGATCTCGCCGACCTGCTGGACCATGTCGGCTGGGAGACCGCGCTCGTCGCTGGCGCGTCGATGGGCGGATGCGTCGCGCTCGCCTTCGGCGCTGCCTACCCGGCGCGCGCGGCCGCGCTGGGCCTCGTCGACACGACCGCCTGGTACGGGCCGGACGCGCCGAAGCAATGGGCGGAGCGCGCCGACCGCGCGCTCCAGGCCGGGCTGGCGCCGATGGTCGAGTTCCAGACCACGCGGTGGTTCGGGGACGCGTTCCGCGCCGAGCATCCGGACATCGTGGCGGATTGCGTGCGGGCGTTCCTGCGCAACGACCTGCAGGCATACGCCGCGACGTGCCACATGCTCGGCGCTTGCGATCTGCGCGCCGCGCTGCCACGCCTGCGGATGCCCGCCGCGGTTCTCGTCGGCGAAGAGGACTATGCGACGCCGGTCGCGATGGCGGCCGCGCTGCAGAGCGAGATCCCGGGCGCGCAGCTCACGGTGCTGCCCGGCGCTCGACATCTGACGCCCTTGGAGCGGCCGGAACGTATCGCCGCCGCGCTCTGCCGCCTGCTGGAAGTGACCGAATGGTCCCCTTCGAACTCGCCGAGCCGGCTTCGCTGAGCGAAGCCATCGGCCTGCTCGATTGCGACGACCCGGCGGTCCGCCCCATCGCGGGCGGGACCGCGCTCATGCTGATGATGAAGGCGGGGGTATTCCAACCCCGCCGCTTGGTCAGCTTGCGCGGGCTCGGCGGCGGCCTGGCGGACATCCACATCGGTCCCGGCGGCGAGCTGCGCGTCGGCGCGCTAGTCGCGCTGTCGGACGTGGAGCGCTCGCGCGCGGTGCGCGGCGGGTGGCCCGTGATCGGCCGGGCGCTGTGGACGCTGTCGAACGTCCGCGTGCGCAACGTGGCGACGGTCGGCGGGCACCTCGCCCATGCCGATCCGCACATGGACCTGCCGCCGGTCTTGATCGCGCTCGGCGCGCGCGTCACCGTAGCCGGCCGGGCCGGTGAACGGACGCTCCCGGTCGCCGAGCTGAGCCGCGGCTATTACGAGACGGCGCTCCGCCGCGACGAGCTGATCACCGCGCTCACCGTGCCGCCGCTCGGGCGCCGCCGGGCCGCGTACGTGAAGTGCACGACCCGCTCGGCCGACGACTGGCCCGCGCTCGGTGTGGCCGTGTGCCTCGACGTGGAGGATGGCATGATCCGCAGCGCCCTTGTCGCCATCGGCGCGGCAGCCGAGACGCCGCTCCGCCTGCATGGCGCGGAACAGGCGTTGTGCGGCGCACGCGCCGACGGCGCTGCGCTGCGGCGGGCCGGCGACGCGGCGGCGGATGAGCTGACCGTCGCCGGCGACGCGCACGGTTCGGCGGACTACAAGAAGCAGCTGGCGCGCGTGTACGTGGGTCGAGCGGTGCGCGCTGCGCTGGCGGCGGACGCCGTGCGGGAGCATTGATGGGAGCCGCTGACCAGAGCGCCCGTCCGCGTCAGGTGGGCCGCTCGATCCCGCGCCTCGAGGCCTGGCAGAAGGTCACCGGGCGCGCGGAATACATCCACAACCTGCGCCTGCCGGGGATGTTGTACGGGAAGATCTTCCGCAGCACTGTGCCGCACGCGCGCATCCGGCACATGGATACGGCGGCGGCCCAGATGGTCGAGGGCGTACACCGCGTCGTGACGGGTGAGGACATCCGTGCCGTCGTGCCCGAACCGTACTATGGCCCCGCCTTCCACGATCAACCGATCCTCGCGCTCGAGAAAGTGCGCTACGTCGGCGAGCCGGTCGCGGTCGTGCTCGCCGCCGATCCGCACGTCGCCGAGATCGCCGCCCGCCACATCGCCGTCGAGTACGAGGAGCTCCCGGCCGTGTTCGACGAGGTCGAAGCGGCGACGGCTGGCGCCATCGTCCACGACGTGCTGAAGCCCGCCGGCACGTTTCCCGATCTCAAGCACTTGCAGGGCCGCGCCAACACCAACATCGCGCTCGACTTCCATCTGCGGCGTGGCGACGTCGATCGCGCGCTCGCGCAGGCCGAGCGCGTCTACACGCACACGTTCCGCACTCAGCAGGTAATGCACACGCCGCTCGAGCCGATCGTGTCGGTCGCGGAGACCACCGGCGCGGCGCTGACCATCCACACGGCTTCGCAGAGCCCGTCGTTCGTGCGCAGCGAGGTGGCCCGGTTGCTCGGCTGGCCGGAAAACCGCGTGCGGGTGCGCGTTCCCTTCCTCGGCGGCGGCTTCGGCGCCAAGCTGTACATCAAGCTGGAGGCGCTGGTCGCCGCGCTCGCGCTGGTCGTGCGCCGGCCGGTGAAGATCGCGCTCGCGATGGAGGAGCAGTTCTTCACCATCACCAAGCACGCGAGCACGTTCCGGATCACCAGCGGCGTCGATCGAGATGGGCGCGTGACGGCGCGGCGCTGCGAGGTGTGGTGGAACGGCGGCGCGTATGCCGACATCGGCCCGCGCGTGACGCAGAAGTCGGGCTTTACCGCCGCGGGGCCGTACGACATCGAGCACGTCGCGGTGGATTCGTACGCGCTGTACACGAACCTGCCGCCCGCCGGGGCGCTGCGCGGGTTCGGCATTCCGCAGCTGGTGTGGGCGTACGAGAGCCACACCGACCTGATCGCGCGCGACCTCGGCATCGAACCGCTCGCGTTCCGGCGGTTGAACGTGCTGCGCGACGGCCGCCCGCAGGCGACCGGAACCGTGATGCAGGATGCGGCAATCGAGCGCGTGCTCGAGCGGCTCGGAACGCTGATGTCCTGGGAGCGCCCGTTCGATCGCGGCAATGGGTCCGTGCGGCGCGGCCGCGGCATCGCGATCGGCTTCAAGGCGTGCATCTCGCCGACGACGTCGGTGGCGCAGCTGACGCTCCACGCGGACGGCAGCTGCATCGTGCAGTGCGGCACCGTGGACATGGGGCAGGGGTCGGATACCGCGATGGCGCAGATCGCCGCCGAGGTCCTGGGTGTCGCGGCGGAATCGGTTGCGGTGGTGCACTCGGACACGGACGTGACGCCGTACGACATGGCCACGCTCGGCTCGCGCTCGCTCTACCACATGGGGAATGCCGTGAAGCTCGCGGCCGAGGACGCGCGCGACAAGCTCCGCACGCTCGCTGCCGAAGCCGGGCTCGCGGATGACGCGCCGATCGGCGCGATCTTCCGCAAGCGCTACGGCATGCAGGCCGGCAACGTCGTCGGCATAGGCAGCTTCGCCTCGACCTACGCGGCGCCGGATACGCGCGGCCTCACGCCGAATGCCACGCCGTTCTGGATGATCGGCGGCGCCGGCGCGGAGGTCGAAGTGGACCTCGAGACCGGGGCGGTGCGCGTGAACCGCCTGGTGAACGTGGCGGACGTCGGCACGCCGATCAATCCGAAGATCGTCGAGACCCAGCTCTCCGGCGCCGCGATCATGCAGCTCGGCTGCACCTTGTTCGAGAAAATGGCCTTCGAGGGCGGGCAGCTCACGAACGCGTCGCTCGCCGACTACAAGATCCCCGGCATGCTCGACCTGCCCGGCGAGATCATCAACGAGGCGGTCCCGGCCGAGCAGCGCACTGGTCCGTTCGGCGGCAAGGGCGCCGGCGAGACCGGGACGTTCGCCGTGTCACCGGCGATAGCGAACGCGATCCACGATGCCGTCGGCGTGCGCATCACCTCGCTGCCGCTTAGCCCGGAGGTCCTCTACCGCGCGCTCCGCGCGGCACAGGACCAGTGCCGGGAGGCCGAGTTGCCATGAGCGCCGCGCCGCGCACCATCCAGTTCCGGCTCAACGGCGAAGCAGTGCGCGCGTCGGTCGCGCCGCACGAGAACCTGGTCGAGCTGCTGCAGAATCGCTTCGGCCTGTATGGCGCGCGCGAGAGCTGCGCGCAGGGCCTCTGCGGGTGCTGCACGGTCCTCATCGACGGGCGCGCCGTTTCCGGTTGCCTGTTCCTCGCCGCCTTCGCGGACGGCGCCGAGATCACGACCATCGAGCACGCGGATCCCGCCGGCGGTCTGGATGCGGTGCAGGAAGCGTTCATCGACACCGGCGCCTTCCAGTGCGGCTTTTGCACGCCCGGCTTCGTGCTGATGACCCGCCAGCTTCTCGCCGAGAACGCCGACCCGAGCGAGGACGAGATCCGCCACTACCTGTCCGGCAACCTGTGCCGCTGCGGCGCCTACCCGGAGATCATCGCCGCCGTAAAGCTCGCGGCGCGCAAGTGGCGTCGGTAGCAGGCGCCGCCTCCTCCCCCCGCTTTCAGCGCAGATCGCCGCGGCGCGAAGGCGACGCTGCTCATTTCGAGCGCGCGCTCTCCACGGGCGCGGGATCTCCTTTCCGGTGTAGCCGCGGGACCTGTGCCCGCACGTGGGCGCGGAGCACCACCCCGTGGGCGGTCTGGCGAATGTCCGCGCGTGCGCCTCACCGGTCTCCTGTCCAACAAGCATGCGGTGACCGACACGTCGATAACGGTGCTCCGGGTGGCGGCATTTACAACATGGCCGTTGAAGGGCGGGCTTCGCTAACGCGCACCCGAGCGCACCCGCTGAGAAGACCGGTCCTGTAACCGCCGGCCACGGTCGCAACAGCTGCAGCCGAGGCGCGCCAGGCGCCGGCGCTGCATACCCCCGCGAGGGGAGGCGTGTGGCGAAGCTGTGTGCACGCGGTCGATCCACCGCCGTGCGGCCAGTACGCATCTCACGAACAGGAACCACGCAGCCCATCGCCGATCTTCAGATCACGCGTTCATCGACACGCGCCGTTCTCCCTCGGCTGCCGGTTGCGGCCACGGCTGCCGAAGCAGCCGGAAGGTCACGTAGTGCGTCACCAATAACGCCGGCACCCAAAAGGCCGGGATCCAGTATGCGGGCCCCATATACGGGGGCGCATTGTAGAGAGTCGCCAGCGCGATTGCCGCGACGAGATCGAGGCTTCCTTCCACATTGAAGATCCATACCAACGCCTTGGCGGTGGGTGCCCGCCGCAGGACGGACGGCAATGCCACCAGTGCCAGAATCGCGGCGAGGAGGTCCCCAAAGGCGGCGGGATACGCGAAGCGAGGCGGAAGCCCCGGGTACGTCGCACCGGGCGCCAGGAACATGAGCCCGAGGTGCCTGGTAGCGTGCAGGAGCAGTATCGGAACGAGGATGGTGCGCGGCTCGACGGTCGCGAGCCGCGGTATCAGGTACAACCGAATTGCGAGCCAGAAGACAATTACATTGAGGAGAAGGTTGAGCGTGAGAATGTTCACTCGACACCTGAGCGGAGCCACGACCAACTGAACGCCGGCTGCGCGCCCGCGTGGCGCGACCGCGCGCGCGGCCAGCCCGCGCTCGCTCGATCGGCAGTATGTCTTCCCATCATCACGTCTCGCAGCTGACGATCTGTGTGACCGCTCCGCAAAGCCATAGCCCGGCGGGGAAGCTGGGTGGCAACGGTCGACAGTGCGCATGGCGGGCCGCGGTTTGGACGCGTATTCGGCGCCCTCTGCCATCGCGCCGCGCCGTCGCTGCATAGCCGCGCGCCGCCGTGCGGGCACAGGTCCCGCGGCTGCATCGGAGAGAAGCCCCGGGATCGCGCGGGTAAACCCCCGCGAGCGCTCACACGGGCCCGAGAGCCGGTCGACCATTTGGCCGCAGAGGTGAGGAGATCGCGGACGCGGAACAATCAGCGCGGCCTGCGCGCTTCGCCTGTCCGCGGTGAAGGGCTCTTCCCGGCCCCTCTTCCGCCTCTCGACCGGGCTCCGATATAGTCTCTCGATTCACGAGCCTCGGATAGTGGCTGAGCAGTATATCCACATCGTCGGCGCCAAGCAGAACAACCTGAAGAACGTCGACGTCCGCATCCCGCTGAACGCGCTGACGGTCATCACCGGCGTGTCCGGTTCGGGGAAATCGAGCCTCGCCTTCGACGTGCTCTACGCCGAAGGCCAGCGCCGCTATGTCGAGAGCTTCTCGGCCTACACCCGCCAGTTCCTCGATCGCATGGACAAACCGCAGGTCGAGCGCATCGACGGCATCCTGCCGGCGATCGCGATCGGCCAGGGCAACACGGTGAAGACGTCGCGGTCCACGGTCGGCACCATGACCGAGCTGCACGATTACCTGAAGCTCCTGTGGGCGAAGATCTCCGTGCTCCACTGCCGGCAGTGCGGGGCGCCCGTCGACCGCACCAGCGCCGAAGCCGCTGCCACCGATCTCCTGGCGCGCGCCGACGGCGCGCGTGTCCTGGTGACGTTCGCCGTGCCGGTGCCGGAGAACCTCCCCTGGCTCGATGTGCGCGCCGGGTTGCTGGCCGCCGGCTTTCGCCGCCTGCTCCGCGGCACCGAGGTGGTGGAGGTGGAGGAGCTCGAGGCGCTGCCGGTCGATGCCGGGCCGGCCGCCGAGGTGGGCGTGCTCGAGCTCGTCGCGGATCGGCTCGCCGTGCGCGCCGAACAGCGGCGGCGCATCGTCGACTCGCTCGAGCAGGCGTTCCGCTTCGGCAAGGGGCGCCTCACGCTCGTGTTCCCCGACCGCGACGGCGAGCGCCTTCCGTACAGCGAAGCGCTCGAATGCGCGCCCTGCCGGCTCTCCTACAAGGAGCCGAGCGCGAACCTGTTCTCGTTCAACAGCCCGCTCGGGGCCTGTGATAGCTGCCGCGGCTTCGGGCGGGTGATCGACGTCGACCTCGACCTCATCATCCCCGATCCCGCGAAGTCACTCAGCGCGGGCGCCATCAAGCCGTGGAGCACGCCGTCCACCGAGTGGGAGCGCGCCGAGCTGTCGCGCTTCTGCCGGCGCGCCCGCATCTCGATGGAGCGCCCGTTCGAGGCGCTCGCGGACGAGGAACGGCGGCGGGTCATCGACGGCGAGGGCAAGTACTTCGGCATCCGCGGCTGGTTCAAATGGCTCGAAGGCCGCACCTACAAGATGCACGTGCGGGTCTTCCTCTCCCGCTATCGCAGCTACCGCGAATGCCCCGCCTGCCGGGGCGGGCGCTTGAAGGCAGACGCCCTCCTGTTTCGCATCGCCGGCCGGACGATGGTCGAGGTCACGCAGATGAGCGTCGGGGACGCGGCCGCGTTCTTCGACGGGCTCCAGCTCACCGGCGCGCAGGAGGAGATCGCGCACCTCATTCTCGCCGAGATCCGCCACCGCCTGCGCTACCTGCTGGCCGTCGGCCTCGATTACCTGACCCTCGACCGCCAGTCGCGCACGCTGTCCGGCGGCGAGCTGGCGCGCGTGGATCTCACGCGCGCCGTCGGCTCGTCGCTGGTCAACACGCTCTACATCCTCGACGAGCCCTCGGTCGGCCTCCATCCGCGCGACAGCCAGCGGCTGGTGAAGATCCTCCAGGAGCTCCGCGCCAAAGAGAACACGGTGGTAGTAGTCGAGCACGAAGAGGAGATCATCCGGGAAGCGGACCACGTGATCGACCTCGGGCCCGGCGCCGGCGAGGGCGGCGGCGAGATCCTCTTCGCCGGTCCGTATCGCGAGCTGTTGGACGCCGACCGGTCGCTCACCGCGCGCTATTTGACCGGCCGCGCGCGTGTACCCGTGCCGGCCAAGCGGCGCCGGCCGATCCGCAACCTCGAGCTGGTGGTGCGCGGCGCGCGCGAGCACAACCTGCGCGACATCGACGTGCACATCCCGCTGTCGCGCCTGGTGTGCGTCACGGGCGTCTCCGGCTCCGGCAAATCGACGTTGATGGGCGCCGTGCTGTACCGCGGCCTAAAGAAGCGCATGGGCCAGTTCGACGGCGTGCCGGGGCAACACGAGGGCATCGAGGGCTCGAACCGCATCGCCGACGTCATCCTGGTCGATCAATCGCCGCTCGGCACCACGCGCCGCGCCAACCCGGTCACGTACCTCAAAGCCTTCGACGTCATCCGCGAGCTGTACGCCGCCAGCGCGCTCGCCAAGCTCCGCGGCTTCACCGCCGCCACCTTCTCCTTCAACGTCGCCGGCGGCCGCTGCGAGACCTGCAGCGGCGAGGGCTACGAGAAAGTGGAGATGCAGTTCCTGTCCGACGTGTACGTCGTGTGCCAGACCTGCTCGGGCGCGCGCTTTCGCGCAGACGTGCTCGAGGTGACGTACAACGGGTTGTCGATCCGCGCGGTGCTGGACCTCACCGCGGACGAAGCGGTGCGGTTCTTCGGCGAATCCTCCGAGGTGACGTCGCGGCTGCAACCGCTGATCGACGTCGGGCTCGGGTACCTGCGCCTCGGGCAGCCGCTCACCACGCTGTCCGGCGGCGAGTCGCAGCGCCTCAAGCTCGCCGCCGCGATCGGGCAGCGCACCGACGGGCACACGCTCTTCTTGTTCGACGAGCCGACTATCGGCTTGCACTTCGCCGATGTCGGGAAGCTGCTCACGGCACTGCAGGCGCTGGTCGAGCACGGCCACTCGGTGGTGGTGATCGAGCACAATATCGAAGTGGCGAAGGCGGCGGACTGGGTCATCGACCTCGGCCCCGAGGGCGGCGCGGCCGGCGGATTCGTCGTCGCCGAGGGCACCCCGGAGGACATCGCGGCCAATCCGGCTTCGCACACCGGGCGCTATCTGCGCGCCGCGCTGGACGGGCGCGGAGCACGGCCGGCGTGGAGCTCAGCGGACCGCCAGCATGGATTGGTCGCGGAAGGCGGCGCGACGGAGTCCCAACTGCCGGCGCCGGTGATGCGGGTGATCGGGGCCAAGGAGCACAACCTGAAGGACCTGCACCTGGTCCTTCCGCGCGATCAGTTCATCGTCGTCACCGGGTTGAGCGGCTCGGGAAAATCGACGCTCGCGTTCGACATTATCTATGCCGAAGGCCAGCGGCGCTATCTCGACAGCCTGTCCACCTACGCGCGCCAGTATGTGAAAGTGCTGCCGCGGCCCAACGTCGACCTGCTCGCGGGCGTCCCGGCGACGGTGGCGATCGAGCAGCGCCTGAGCCGCGGATCGCGCAAATCGACCGTCGCCACCGTCACCGAGGTCTACCACTACCTGCGGCTGCTCTACGCCAAGGTCGGCGTGCAGCACTGCACCGACTGCGGCGATCCCCTGAGCCCGCTGAGCCGCGACCAGATCGCCCAGCGCATCAAGCGCGAGCTCAAGGGCGAGGTCGTCACGCTGCTCGGGCCGGCCGTGCGCGGCCGCAAGGGTATTTACAAAGACCTGTTCCAGGCCGCCCGCAAGCTCGGTTTCACCCAGGCGCGCGTGGACGGCAAGATGGTCGCGCTCAACCCACTGCCCTCGCTCGCCCGGTATCGCGAGCACGACATCGACATCGCCATCGGCACGGTTGATGTGAGCGGCCGTGGTGCCGCGGCGCTGCCCGAGTTGATTGCGAGCGCGCTGCGCCTTGGCGGTGGCACCGTGATCGCCCGCGCCGGTAATGCGGAACAGCTGTACAGCGAACGCCTGTACTGCGGCCGCTGCGGCGTGGGCTATGAAGCGCTCGACCCGCGCCTGTTCTCGTTCAACAGCCGCCAGGGCGCCTGTGCCACCTGCGATGGGCTCGGCACGGAAGCGAGCGTCGACATCGCCGCGCTCATCGCGGATGCCGAGCGGCCGCTCGGCGCGGCGCTCGCCGACGCGCTCGCCCCGGGCGGCGCGGCCGCCCAACGCCTGGTGAAGGAGACAGCGCGCCGGCACCGCGTCTCGCTCGCAAAGCCGTTCGCGAAATTGACTGCGCGCCAGCGGTCCGCGTTCTTCGACGGCAACGGCTCGCCCGGGCTCCGGCAGGCGCTCGAGAACCTGATCGTCGAGGACGGCGAGGTCGGCGAAGCGCTCGCGGACCTCCTCGGCGAGCGCGCCTGCCCGACTTGCGGGGGGCGCCGCCTGAACGCGCGCGCGCAGGCGGTGCGCGTCCTCGGCCGCACCATTTGCGAAGTCACCGCGAACGCCGTGGCCGACGCCCATCACGCGCTCGCCGGCTATCGATTCAACGCGCGGGACGGGGCGATCGCCGACAACATCATGAAAGAGATCCTGCCGCGCTTGCGCTTTCTCGAAGAGGTCGGGCTTCCCTACCTGACCCTCGACCGCCCTGCCGATACGCTCTCGGGCGGCGAGGCACAGCGCATCCGCCTGGCCGCCCAGCTCGGGTCGAACCTGCGCGGCGTTTGCTACATCCTCGACGAGCCGACCATCGGTCTGCACCCGCGCGACAACGCGATGCTCATCAACACGCTCGCGGGCCTCAAGGCCAAGGGCAACACGCTCGTGGTGGTCGAGCACGACGAGGCGACAATCGAAGCGGCCGATCTCGTCGTCGATCTCGGCCCGGGCGGCGGGGCGCGCGGCGGCGATCTGGTAGCCGTCGGGCCGCCGTCGGCGCTGCGCGCGCACCCCGCGTCGCTCACCGGCCGCTTCCTCGGCCGCGTGCGCCCGCGGCAGGGGCCGCTGCGGGACGTGACGCTCACCCCGCGCCTCCAGGTGCTGGGCGCCGCTGAGCACAACTTGAAAGGCATCGACGTCGCCCTCCCGCTCGGCGCCTGGACCTGCGTCACCGGCGTGTCCGGATCCGGCAAGTCGACGCTGGTGCGCGACGTCATCTACGCCGGGCTGCGCCGCTTGCGCGGTCTGCCGGGCCGCGCCGGCGCGGTGCGCAAGCTCGCCGGGCACGAGCCGATCGAGCGCGTCGTCGAGGTGGATCAAACGCCCATCGGGCGCACGCCGCGGTCCACGCCGGCGTCGTACGTCGGCTTCTTCGACGACATCCGGCGCTTGTACGCGATGACCCCGGATGCGCGGAGCCGCGGCTACACCGCCGGCCGCTTCTCGTTCAACGTCAAGGGCGGGCGCTGCGAGGACTGCGCCGGACAGGGCCGCATCAAGATGGAGATGAGCTTCCTGCCCGATGTGTACGTGCAGTGCGAGACCTGCGGCGGCGCGCGCTACAACGACGAGACGATGGCGGTGCGGTTCAACGGCCGCAGCATTGCGGATGTGCTGGCGATGACCGCCGAGGAGGCGTCGACCTTCTTCGCCGCCGTGCCCGCGGTGGCCAAGCCGGTGCGCCTGTTGACCGACATCGGCCTCGGCTACCTGACGCTCGGCCAGGGCAGCAACACGCTCTCCGGCGGCGAGGCACAGCGCATCAAGCTCGCCTACGAGCTCGGCAAGCAGTCGCGCGGCGCCACGCTGTACGTGCTCGACGAGCCGACCACCGGGTTGCACTTCGCCGACATCGAGAAGCTCATCGACGTGCTGCACCGGCTGGTCGACGGCGGCAACACGATCGTCACCATCGAGCACAATTTGGACATCATCAAGGA
Organism: Binatia bacterium; assembly: GCA_050176585.1. GTDB lineage: Bacteria > Desulfobacterota > Binatia > HRBIN30 > CADEER01 > CAYYWP01. The sequence continues at coordinate 23,852 of JBFXHX010000001.1, read as the reverse complement.
AGCCGACTGGATCATCGACCTCGGCCCGGAGGGTGGCACAGGTGGCGGCGAGGTGGTGGCGATGGGCGCGCCGACCGAGATCCTCGGCGCCGAGCGTTCGCACACGGCGCGTTTTTTACGCGCCTTCCTCGACGGCACTTCACCGCAGAGACGCTGAGCCGCAGAGGCAGGGGAGCCTATTTCGAGCACTGGATGTCCGCGCCTCTGCGCCTCTGCCGTGAAAAATCTTCGGCCGCCTCGATCCGATTCGCCGGATTGATCAACAGCCACAGCCCCGCGGTGCCAAGCGCCACGAGCGCGGCGAGCTGCAAGGCCGCAGTCCAGCCGAAGCGCTCGGCGACGATCGGCGTGAGCGTGGGCGCCACGACGCCGGCGAGCTGGAAGAGCGTTACGGTGACGCCGTAGATCGTGCCCGAGTGCGGGCCGCCGATGTCGATGCACGCCGCGACCATCGCGGCCCCGCCGAAGTACAAAGAGCCGGCGGCGAGGGCCAGAAGGAACACGGCTGCATGGCCATCTGCCACTAGCGCTCCGGTGTACAAACAGAGCGCGGCGAGCACGAAGCCGGACATCGCCACCGCGCGCCGCCCGACGGTGATGCCGTACCGCTTTCCCAATGCGTCGGACAGCGCACCCCCGAGCGGGCCGAAGATCGTGATCGCGACGAATGGCGCCGCGGTCAGCCAACCGGCCTGCAGCACGGAGAAACCGCGCACGTCGACGAGGTACAGGTAGAACCAGGATTGGAAGACGTAGCCGCCGTACCCGTAGCCGAACATCGCCAGGGTGAGCAGCAGCACATCGCGGTGGGTGAGTATGGCCCGCCAGGGCGTCGGGCGTTTCTCCACGGGCCCGGCGCTCCGAATGCGCCGGAGCTCCGCCGCGGACACGCGCGGATGCTCTTCCGGCGCGTCGGTCGCATACGCGTACCACCACGCCGCCAACGCGATGCCGAGCAGCCCAAAGACATAGAAGGCGGCGCGCCAGCCGCGGTGGATCATGATCCACGACACGATCGGCGGCGCCAGCCCGTAGCCGATGCCCATGCCGGCGAGCAGCAACCCGACGGCCCGTGCGCGCTCGTTCGGTGCCATCCAGCTGGCGATAGCGCGGTTCGCGGTCGGGTAGCCCGCGCTCTCGCCCATGCCGATGCAGAAGCGCACGACCATGAATGATCCGACGGGTCCAAACAGGGCGGCGAGCCAGCCCTGGCCCGCAAGCGCGGTGAGCGCCGTGAACACCGACCACCACAGCACCGCGGCGGTGAGCACCCGGCGCGGGCCGAACGTGTCACCCAGCCAGCCGCCGGGTACGTGAAACAGCGCGTACCCGAGCGTGAACGACGTATACAACAGCCCCATCTGCACGTGGGACAGCCCATACTCCGGCATGATCTGTTTCGCGGCCACCGAAAAGTTGACCGCGTCCATGCTGCGCACGACGCTGATCAGCACCAGCAGCCAGAGGATCGTCCACCGCGTGTCGGTCTCGTGGCTGTCCATGGCGGGCGCGGAATCTATGCCGAACGCTCAGCCGTTGACAGGCGCGGCGCGGAGCGGGCAGGCGACCGAGCAGGCGCGCACGGGCGGACGCGTGTTCGGATGGCCTACGGCGTTCCGGGCTGTTGCTCGCGCGCGTAGCGCGCCGCCAGCGCCTGGTGGTCGATCTTGCCCGAATGCGTGAGCGGCATCTCGTCCAGCGCGAAGATGCGCGCCGGGATCTTGAAGGCCGCGATCTGCATCGCCAGGAACGCCTTCAGCGCCTCTTCCGACGCACGCGCCCCGCTCTTGAACAGCACGTAGGCGATCGGCACCTGCCCCTCGTCGGCGTCCGGCACGCCGAACGCCGCCGCTTCCGCGACCGCGGGGTGGCGGTAGAGCGCCTGCTCGATCTCGCCCGGGGTGATGTTCTCGCTGTTCCGCTCGATGATCTGCTTGCGGCGGCCGGTAAACCAATAGTCGCCGTTCGCGTCGCGCAGGCCCATGTCACCGGTGCGCAACCAGCCGTTCGCGAAGACCTCGCGGTCGGCTTCCGGCTTGTTCCAGTAGCCCGGGGAGACCATGGGCCCTCTCACCCACAGCTCACCTGCGGCGCCGTCCGCCACGTCCCGGTCGTCCGCTCCTACGACGCGCAACTCGACCCGATCGACCGGACGCCCCATGTATCCGCGCCGCTCGAGCTCGGGGCGGCTCGCGATGGTGAGCCAGATCGCTTCCGTCATGCCCCAGCCGACCTGGATCGGCTGGCCGCTCAGCGCCATGAAGGCGCGCTGCAGCGACAGCGGCAGCTCGTCACCACCGGTGAACACGGTGCGCACCGAGGCGAAATCGGCGCGTTGCGCGCCGGGCTGCCGTACGATCTGCCACAGGTGGTCCACGTGCGCCCCGACGATCGTAGGCCGCCACTCGCGCAGGTCGCCGTAGAACCGCGACGGCTCAAAATCCGCTTCGAGCACTGCGGTCCCGCCGCGCCATAGCAGCGGAAACACCTCGATCCACCCGCCCATGTGGCTTACCGAGTCGTGCACGACCATGCGCGCGTCGGCGTCCATCGCCGGGAGCGCCGCACACACGCTGGCGACGACGCCGGCCGCCGAGGCGTGCGAATGCATGACGCCCTTGGGCAGCGCCGTGGAGCCGGAGGTGTACAGGATGAACGCGAGGTCATCGGGCGCCGGCGGCGGCAGCGGCCGCGGGGCGGTCGCCATCAGAGGCGCGAAGGCGCGCTGACCGGGTCGCGGCGCCCCGACGACGAACACGGTCTCGACGGCGGTCTGCCGCAGATCGACCTGCACCAGATCGTCGAGCTTGTCCTCGTGAACGATGAGCCACTGCGCGCCGCTGTCGGTGAGGCCGTAGCGAATCTCGGGCGGCGCATCGACGTACTCGAACGGCACCGCGACCGCGCCGCTGGCCCAGCAGCCGAGATAACAGCCGAGAAGCTCGATGCCGTTCGGCAGCAGCGTGGCCACTCGTTGCCCGCGCATTCCCGCGTCGGCGAAAGCGGCCGCCAGCCGGTCGCCGATAGCGCGGAGCGCGGCGCAGCTCACGCGGCGGGCGCCGTCCACCACCGCGAGCTTGTCGGGGTGACGGGCGCACGGCTCGTCGAGCAAGCGCGCCAGCGACATGGTCGTCGTCATCGGTCGCGAACGTAGACGGCGCGCTGCCGGCAATTCAACCGGCGCGCGCACCGTGCCTCAACGCGCGCGGGTGCGCTGCCGCCGGTCCACTGCCGCGCGGCCGGTCTTCGCCTTCACATAGGCCGCGACGGCCTGCGAGTAGAGATGCGCGAGCTGTCGCGTCAATGGCCCGGGCCGCCCGCTCCCGAGCGGCCGGCCGTCGAGCTCGACAATGGGAGCGAGCTCGATGATCGAGGACGTGAGGAACGCCTCGTCGGCGATACGCAGATCGGCGGGGGCGATCGCGCGCTCCTCGGCAGGGATGTGATGTGCGCGGGCGAGGTCGAGCACGATCGCGCGCGTGATGCCCGGCAGGATGCCGCTCGGCGGCGGCGTGTAGAGCACGCCCTCGCGGACGGCGAAGAGCGAGCTGGTAGTCCCCTCGGTGACCACCTGACCCGGCTTCACGAACAAGCCCTCCTGCGCGCCGTGGTAGGACGCCAGGACCTTGCCCACGACCGCGGGCAGGTAGTTGATGGATTTGTGCTCGGGGATGAAGCCGTCGGGTGCAAACGGCAGCAGCGCGACCTTCATGCCCGCTTCGCGGTACCGGCCGATCGCTGGATCGAGCGCGCGGGCCATGAGGATCACGGTCGGCTGCGCGACATCCGGCGGCAGGATGCCCGGATCGGCCGGACCGCGCGTCACGGTCAGCCGGACCCACGCGTCGCGGCGCGCCAGGCCGTTGCGATCGAGCAGCTCGCCGATCGTCGCGGGCCAGTCGCGGTCCGGAATCGGCAGGCCGAGGATGTCGGCCGACGTGCGCAGGCGGTGAAAGTGCTCTTCGACCGCGAACGCGACGCCCTTGTAGGCGCGCATGGTCTCGAACAGGCCATCGCCATACAGCAAGCCGCGATCGTACACACTGACCGTCGCGCGCCGCGCGTCGATGATCCGGCCGTTTAGGAATACGTAGTGGATCGCCGTCATCCCCGCACCTTCTCCATCGCCGCCAGCGCCCGGGCCAGCGCCTCGGCTTTCAACAGGCTCTCCGCGTACTCGCTGTCTGCGCGCGAGTCGGCGACGATGCCCCCGCCGGCCCAGTACGTGAGGCCCTGGGCGTCGAGCGTCGCCGTGCGGATGGCGAGATTGAAAGTCGTACGGCCGTCCGGCTCCGTCCAACCGATCGCACCCGTATAGAACCCGCGCGGCGCCGGCTCCAGCTCTTCGATGATCTGCATGGCGCGGATCTTGGGCGCGCCGGTGACCGAGCCGCCCGGGAAGGTGGCGCGCAGCACATCGGACAGGCTGGTCCCCGGGCGCAGCCGGCCGCGCACTTCCGACACCATGTGCGTGAGCAGCGGGTAGGCGCGCACCGCGAACAGCGGCCCGGCCTCGACGCTGCCGGTGACGCACACCCGGCCGAGGTCGTTCCGCTCGAGATCGACGATCATCACGTGTTCGGCGCGCTCCTTGGCGTCGGAAACGAGCTCTGCGGCCTCTGTGGCTCCACGGCGCGTGCCTTTGATTGGAAACGTGGCCACGTCCTCGCCTTCGACGCGCAGAAAGCACTCGGGCGAGTTCGACACCAGCGCGAAGTCGCCGGCGTCCACGTACGCCGCGTACGGCATCGGGTAGCGCTCCGACCACGCCGCGACCAGCGCGGCGCCATCGACCTGCGCTGCGGCCACGCGAAATGGCTGCGCGAGGTTCACCTGATAGACATGGCCGGCGGCGATGTACTCCTGCGCGCGCTCGAGCATGGCGCCATACGCGCGCTGGCCGATCGCGCGGCGCGGGCCGAGATCGCGATGCGGTGAGCGTTCCGCGGCCGGGCGATCCGCCCGTGCGTGCCAGGCCAGCTCGGCCCCGAGCCGCGCCGCGTCGGCGGCGGTGATCCGCGCGCGCTGGGTGCGCCAGTCCGCGCGGTATGCCCAGTCGTAGCACGCGGCGAACAGCACAGGCTGTTGCAGCCACGGGAGCCGCCGCGGCAGGCGCTCCACCGCATGCTTCAGGTCATAGCTCAGCGCCGTGACGATGCCGCCGCCCGCGAGCGCGTTCTCCGCGCGCGCCGCGTCGACGAATTTCTGCCAGAGCGCCAGCGGATCGCCCCAGCGCCAGCGCGCGTCGCCCGCGGCGCTGCAGCGGGCCCATCCAGAGGCATAAGCGGTGAGCGTCGCCACCGGCGAGTGCGCGTACAGCACCACGCCGTCGCCCCACGAATCTTCACCACCGCCGTCGAGGAGCACGCGATGTGGCCGATGGCCGCCGCGCCGCAACAACGCCGACGAGCACGCGACGCGTGCGACTTCTTGCGTCGGCATGACTTTCCTGCTTTGGCTGTCGAGCCGTTCTATCGGGCGACATCGCGTGGCGCAACACGCCAAGTCCGGTGGAGTGGTTGAGCACATGAACGCGTCGCTCACGCTCCTGCAGTCGGTGTTGCCGGCAAGTGTCAGCCTTCAGGTTCGGGTTCCGCCCGCGCACCCGTCGGCGCAGATCCTCGGCACCGAACGCATGGGATCGGGCACGCTCGTCGATCCGTCCGGGATCGTGCTCACCGTCGGCTACATCTGCCTCGGAGCGCAGAATGTCGACGTGACGCTGGTGGACGGCACGCGCGCGGCCGGTCGCGTCGTCGCGCGCGACTTTCAGAGTGGGCTGGCGGCGATTCAGATTTCGGGCGGCGCGTACGAGGTGGCGCGCGAGCCGCGCGGGGCTGAGCTGGCGATCGGGCAGGAAGTGTTCATCGCCGCCGCCGCCGGCGGCACGGAGCGGCGCGTCAACAGCGGAGCGATCTCGGCGCTGGAGCCATTCGAAGCGTTTTGGGAGTACCGCCTCGAGCGCGCGATCGTCACTACGGCGATGAATCCCGGCCTCGGCGGTGGCGCGCTGTTCACCACCCGCGGCGAGCTGGTCGGCGTGGTCTCCCTGGATCTGAACGAGATCGGGCGGTTCACACTGGCGATCCCGGCGGACCATTGGTTCAGCCACCGGCAGGAGCTGCTCACGCATGGACGGCGCACGACGCGACCGGCGCGGGCGTGGGTCGGCCTGTACTGCTACATGGTGCGCGATAACCTGGTCATCGCCGGCGTGCTCCCGGGGACGCCGAGCGAGCGCGCGGGGTTGCGCCCGGGAGATGTGATCGTGTCTGTGGACGGGCAGCCGGTGCACGTGCGCAGCGACCTCTACGCGCGGCTGTGGGATCATCAACCCGGCGAGACGATCCGCTTCCACGTCTTCCGCGACAGCGCGGTGCGCGAGGTGGCGGTCGATAGCACGGACGCGGAAACGTTCTTCGCGTGATCCCGGCCCCGTGCCGTGGCGCCGGACGCGGAGGCGCGGAGGTGAGATGATCCGGTCCCGATCCGACCGCCGGCCGATCCGCATTCGTCCCTGCCGCGGTGGTGGTGGAATCTCCTCCTCGACGGGCGTGACGAAGGGTATGCTGCGGGCGCAACCATGATCGGCGTGCTGTACGGAAAGAGCGCCGGGCCGTGGGTGGACCCGGTGGTGACCGACATGCAGGTCGTGGCGGACGATCGCGGCCAGGAGATCGCGGCGCTCTCGATCGAGACCGTCACGCGCTCACTGCGCGAGTGGCAGAGCGTCGAACGCCTGTACGTGCTGCCGTTCGACGTGCCCGCGACCGCGCCGCCCGATCTGCCGCGCGCCGCTCCCGACCTGGTGCGGGCGCTCTTCCCCCGTGCGGAGATCATCAACCCGCTCGCGGCCCACGAGCTGTGCTGGGACAAGCCGGCCGCGGCGCGCCGCCTGCTCGAGCGCGGCGTGCCGGTGCCGGAGACGCTGATGACGAGCGACCCGGCGGAGGCGATGAGCTTCATCCGCCACCACCAGCACGCGATCCTGAAGGAGCCGTACGGCGGCGGCGGCCACGGGCACGTCATCGTGGCCGCGGACGACACCGGGGCGATCGCCGGCGAAATCCCCGGGCGGCGGTACGCCGTGGAGCTGCAGGAGAGCGGCTCCGAACGGCGCGTGCATCACGGCGTGCTGAGCTATCCGCCGCCGTTCTTCCTGCAGCGCCTGGTCACCGACGTCGGTCGCGCGGGCGTGCTGCGCCCGGCGCAGATCCTCCGCGCTTACGTCGTGGACGGACAGATCGCCTTCTGGAGCGAACGCGTGCGCGACAAGATCCGCCGCCCGGCCGACTTCATCATCAGCACGACCTTCGGCGCCCGGTATCGGCTCTTGCGCACCGCGAGCGACGCGGCGGCCACGGTCGCGCGCCGCGCCGCCGAGGCGCTCGGCGTGCGCATCGGCGTGGTCGATCTCATTCGCGCCAGCGATCAGGGGCCGTACGTGCTCGAGGTCGACACGGACGGCTATCACATGCTGATCGACCGCAGCTTCACCCAGCTCCCGGAATGGCGCGAGGTGTACGACTTCGATCGTATGATCGCGGAAGCCCTGTTGGAACCGCCGGCCGAGGTGCGTACGCGGGCGCTGGGCCATGAGGCCGAGGCGCGTCGCGCGCGCCGTCCCGCGCCGCCGCGCCGGCACCCGCGCGGCGGCTGATCAGCCCGTGAATGCCGCGGCGCGTCAGCCGCCGAGCAGCGCGCCGAGGAAGGCGCCGATCACCAGCACGAAATTCGCGCCGATGTTCAGCGCGAAGCCGACGCCGCGCCGCTCGGGATCGTTGACGTACGCCTGCGCGTAGACCGCGCGGCCGGCCACCCACACGAGGCCGATCAACCCAGCCCAGGTCGGGCTGACGAACGAGGCGAACAGGAAGAGCGCGGGCAGGAACACCACGAGCTGCTCGACCGTGTTCATCTGCACGCGGTACCAGCGCTCGAAGATGGGATGACCGGTCGTCGCCGGCGCCTTGATGTCGTACATCCCGCGCGCGCGCCCGGTGAGGGTGAGGATGATCATGTACTCGATGAGCGCGACGAGCGCGACGATGGCGGCAAACCTCATGGGCACCCCTCCTAATCGGGATGGGGACGTCTAGCACATTCGCGCCCGGCCGCGACACGCACGGCGTCGGCGCGCGCGTGGCGGGTAGTCGCGTCCGGCCGCTCGGTGTAAGGAGCACTCGGGAGGAGCACGGTATGGATGATGCCGAGCGAGTGCTCGCCGCCAACGCCGCGTTTTACGCCGCGTTCGCGGGGCGCGATGCCGACGCGATGGACGCCCTCTGGGCAGCGCGCGCACCGGTGGCGTGCATTCATCCGGGATGGCACATCCTGCGCGGTCGCGACCCGGTGATGGCGAGTTGGTTGGCTATTCTGAGCGGACCCGCATCGCCCGCGATCCGCTGCGCCAATGCCGTCGCGCACGTGCTCGGCGACAGCGCGTTCGTCACCTGCACCGAGCACATTCCCGGTGCCCTGCTGGTCGCGACCAACGTGTTCGTGCGGGAAGACGGCGAGTGGCGCATGGCGCACCATCAAGCCGGCGGCGTCGCGCACATCGCCGCGAGCGATCCGCACGAGCAGATGCATTGATCCTCGGCGCTCCTGGCGCGCATACCCGGCCCGGACGGCGATTCAGCGGTTACGCTGTTAGCTGACCGCCAATGCCGGCGCGCGGGCGACTGCCGATGTTGCGCCAGAGGTCGCGTTCAACCGGTGCCGGGGGGCGCCGGGCGACGAGTCGCCGCAAAGCACAGAGCTCGCGCTTGGCGGGCGCCGTTCCGGCGGCGCCTGTCGGGGAAAGGTCCCACCCCACCCCAACACGACCTTCGAGCGGGATCCGCGGTGCCGCTCAGCTGCACTGCGCGCGCTGGCGGAGATAGTGGTCCGCGAGCACGAGCAGGGCCATGGCCTCCACCATCGGCACCGCCCGCGGCAGGACGCAGGGGTCGTGGCGTCCCTTCGCCTCCAACGTCACCGCATGGCCCTCGCGATCGACCGTCCGTTGCGCTTGGCGGATCGTGGCGGTGGGCTTGAATGCGACCCGGAACACGAGGTCCTCGCCGTTGCTGATCCCGCCCTGTACGCCGCCGGAGCGGTTGGTCAGCGTGCGCACACGGCCGCCCTCGACCGTGAACGGATCGTTGTGCGCGATGCCGGTGAGCGTCACGCCGGCGAAGCCGCTGCCGATCTCGAAGCCCTTCGCGGCCGGCAGGGAGAGCATCCCGCGCGCCAGGTCGGCATCCAACTTGTCGAACACCGGCTCGCCCAAGCCCGCTGGCACGCGGCGGCAGACGCACTCGACGATACCGCCCAGTGAGTCGCCGGCCCGCCGCGCTTCGTCGATGCGGGCGATCATCGCCTCGGCCGCGCGCGCGTCGGGGCAGCGGACGATGTTGGCCTCAACCGCATCGGCGGTGATGCCGCTGGGGTCGATCTCCGCCGCGATCGTCCACACCTGCTTCACGTAGGCGATCACTTCGACATTCGCCTGCACCGCGAGCAGCTTGCGCGCGATTGCCCCGGCGGCCACGCGCCCCACGGTCTCGCGGGCCGACGCGCGCCCGCCGCCTTGCCAGTTCCGAATCCCGTACTTGGCCTCGTAGGTGTAGTCGGCGTGCGACGGGCGGTAGGTGTGCTTGAAATCTTCGTAGGCGCTGGAGCGCGCGTCGGTGTTGCGCACGAGGACGGCGATCGGCGTCCCGAGCGTCTGCCCTTCGAAGAGACCAGACAGGATTTCGGCGCGGTCGGGCTCGTCGCGCGGCGTGGTGATGCGGCTCTGCCCCGGCCGGCGCCGATCGAGGTCGCGCTGGATCTCCTCCACCGCGAGCGGCAGCCGCGGCGGGCACCCGTCCACCACCACTCCCACCCCGCCCCCGTGCGACTCGCCGAAGGTCGTCGCGCGGAAGAGCTGTCCGAACGTGGACGCCATGGCCCCGCAGCCTAAGTCAGCCCGCCGGAGGCCACAAGCGACCGGTCCCGGGCGAGGAATTTACCGCGGAGGCGTCTCTCGCGTGGCTCACATCAGCAGCGGCGCCGCCGCCTCCCGGCGCCTCTGCAATGAACCTCCGACAGCCTAGGCAGGCGCTCTGATGACCGAGCTCAGCTCCGCGGCCAGTGCGGCGAGCTGCTTTTCCAGCACGGATACCAGTGCGGCAGCTTCCTCGAGCAGGCCGCTTTCGCTCAGCCGTTCCATCAGCGCCGCGGTCTCACACACCGCTGCCGCGCCCACGTTCGCCGCCGACCCTTTCAGGGAGTGTGCGCAGAAGTTCAGCGCTGTGCCGTCCCCCTCGCCCACCGCTTGATGCATTCGCGCCACCAGCGCGGGAATGCGCTCGAGCAGAATGCGGGCGAGCTCCGCGAATATCTCCTCATCGCCGTCGGTACACACGAGCGCGGCTTCTCTATCCAACACTGCTGCAGGCATCCAACTCCTCCAACCCCACTGAGCAACCGCCCATTGTCTCCAAAGTACGTGCCAGCGCGGGCGGCCGTTCGCGGCAGCGCGCACCACGGCGGTGCGATCGGCGGCGCGAGCGTCACTGCATCGTCGCCCGCAATTGTTTGTCGCTGTGCGAGCGGGACCGTGATGCGCAATCCATCTGCCAGTGCCTCTGACGTGCGGCACGGCAAATGCTCGTACGCCGAGCCGATGAGCTCGCGTGATTCAGGCGGTGCACGACAGATGAACGACGCGCGCAGCGAGCGCGCCGGCCAGCTCTTCGAGGAAGAGCGCCAACGGGTGTGCGCGCGCGTCGATCGCTGGTTCATCGCGGTGATGGCGGTGCAATGGGCAGCGGGAATCGGCGCTGCCATCGGGAGGCCAGCTCCGGCGGGCGCGGCGGCGGCCTTGCACGTCTTGGCGGCGGTATTGTTCGGCGGCGTGCTGAGCATTCCGCCGATTGCGTTGGCGATCAAACGCGCGGGACACCCGTCCACCCGCTACGCAATCGCGGTCAGTCAGATGCTCTGGGCAGGCCTGCTCATCCAGCTCACCGGCGGCCGGCTCGAAACGCACTTTCACCTCTTTGCATCGCTGGCGCTGTTGGCGATGTATCGGGATTGGCGGGTTCTCGCGGCCGCGACGCTGATCGCGGCGGCGGACAATTACGTACGGGGTGTGTACTGGCCGGAGTCGCTGTACGGGGATCTGTCCGCCGGCCCGTGGCGCTGGCTGGAGCGGGTGGCATGGGTGCTGTTCGAGGACGCCTTCCTGATGCAGGCGTGCGTGCACGGCGAGAAAGAGATGCGGTCCAACGCGGCGCGTGAGGCGCGGCTGAATCGCGACGTGGCGCAGCCGGTCCGCTCGGGGGCCGCCGAGCACGCGCCGCCGGACGAGGCGGGGCGCACGGCGGAAGCGCGCTACCGCTCGTTCTTCGAGAACGCGCTGGACGGTATCTTTCAGAGCACGCCGGACGGGCGCTATCTCGCGGCGAACCCCGCGCTGGCACGCATCTATGGGTACGATTCGCCGGACGAGCTGATCGCGTTGAGCCGCGACATCGGGCGCGATCTCTATGTGGACCCCGAGCGGCGCGAGGAGTTCGTGCGCTTGCTGCGCGAGCACGGCGTCGCGTCAGGCTTCGAGTCACAGCGCCACCGCAAGGACGGGCAGCCGATCTGGGTGAACGTGGACGCCCGCGCCGTACGCGACGTGCGCGGGGAGATCGCATATTTAGAGGGCATCGTGCAGGACATCACCGCCTCGAAGCGGATCGCGGACGAGCTGCGCGCCGCCAAAGAGGCGGCGGACGCCGCCAATCGCGCCAAGAGCGAGTTTCTCGCGAACATGAGCCATGAGATCCGGACGCCGATGAACGGCATCATGGGAATGACGGACCTCGTGCTGAACACCGAGCTGACCGGCGAGCAGCGCGAGTACCTGCTGATGGTGAAGGATTCCGCCGATTCGCTGCTGACCATCATCAATGATGTGCTCGACTTCTCGAAAGTGGAGGCGGGCAAGCTGCAGCTCGATCCGCGGCCGTTCGTCGTGCGGGACGCGCTCGGCGATACGCTGAAGACGCTCGGGGTGCGCGCCGCCAAGAAGGGGCTGGAGCTGGCGTGCCGAATTCCCGCCGACATTCCGGAGGTGTTGGTCGGCGACGTCGGCCGCTTGCGCCAGGTACTGGTGAACCTGCTCGGAAACGCGATCAAGTTCACCGGGCGCGGCGAGGTGGTGCTGCGCATCGAGGTGCTCAGCCGGACCGCCGACGACGTGAATCTGCAATTCTCGGTCAGCGACACCGGTATCGGCATTCCCGCGGAAAAGCTGGTGTCCATCTTTCAGCCGTTCGAGCAGGTCGATGGATCGATGACGCGGCGCTTCGGCGGCACCGGGCTGGGGTTGGCGATCTCGACCCGACTGGTCGAGCTCATGGGCGGCCGCATCTGGGCCGAGAGCGAGGTGGGCGTGGGCAGCACGGTCCGCTTCACCGCCGCGTTCGCCATCGGCGCCGCGCGGCGCGCGCACGAGCAGCCCGCGCGCCGCTGGCAGGGACTTCCGGTCCTGGTGATAGACGACAACGCGACCAATCGCCGCATTCTCCAAGAGATCTTCACCGACTGGGGCATGCGGCCGACGCCCTGCGAGGGCGGCGTGGCGGGGCTTGCCGAGCTGCGGCGCGCCGCCGCCGCCGCCGATCCGTTCAAGCTGGTCATCCTGGACGCGCAGATGCCCGAGCTTGATGGGTTCACGGTCGCTGAGCGCATCCACGCGGCACCGGAATTGGGCGGGGCGGCGGTCGTAATGCTCTCGTCCGCCGATCTGCCCGGCGATGTGGAGCGCTCCCGCGCGCTCGGGATCCGCGTCCACCTCACCAAACCCATCAAGCAATCCGAGTTGCGCGACGCCATAGCCACGGCCCTCGAGCGGAGCGGTCGCCCGGTGCGCTCGGCGTCTCCTGCGATCTCAGCGCCGCCGCGGACCGCCGGCGAGCGTCCGCTGCGGGTCCTGGTGGCGGAGGACAACGCGGTGAACCAGACCTTGGTCATGCGCATCCTGGAGAAGCGCGGACACGTCGTAGTCCCCGTCGACACCGGCCATGGCGCCGTCGAGGCGGTCGAGCGGGACCGTTTCGACGTCGTGCTCATGGACGTGCAGATGCCGGACATGGACGGTTTCGAGGCCACAAAGGTCATTCGCCAACGCGAGCGCCTGACCGGCGGCCACGTGCCGATCATTGCGCTGACGGCGCATGCGATGAAGGGCGACGACGAGCGCTGTCTGCGCGCCGGGATGGACGACTATGTGACGAAACCGCTCAAGGCGGAGCGGTTGCTCGAAGTCATGCAACGCGCGCTGCAAGCCGCGGTCCGGCGCGGCGGTGGCGAGGGGCTCCGAATGTAGCCG
>JBFXHX010000001.1:0-10398 GCA_050176585.1 Binatia bacterium | reverse complement strand
GACCTCAGTGCGGCTGGCGCGCGCCGACCAGCGACTGCATGGCCGCGCTGAGGCCGTCGACGCTCAAGTGGAACATCGGAAAAAGGCGCCGAATGATGCGAGCGGTATGCGTGCCGTCCCAGTACGGCGGGCTTTCCGGATTGATCCAGACGCTGCGCTCAAAGTGATCCGCGACGCGGCGCAGCCATGCCAGGCCGGGCGACGCCGAGCTGCGGCGCGGATCGCCGTACGGCTCCAGCAGCTCGACCGGGTGCATGGCGGCGTCACCGACGATTACGCATTTCCAGCGCGCGTCGAGCTTCCGCAGGATGTCGGCGGTGGACACCGCCGGGCCCCGGCCGAGGCGCGCCGTCGTGAACACGTAATCGTACACGCAATTGTGGAAGTAGTACGGCTGGAACGCGCGCAACCCGTGATCTTCGTGCAGGGCGGTCAGCAGCCGGCTCACGGGTTCATAGTAAGGGTCCATCGTCCCGCCGACGTCCATGAGCAGTAAGAGCCGCACGTTGTTGCGGCGCGGTGGGCGGAAGACGAGCTCGATCTCCCCGGCGTTGCGACAGGTTTCGTCCACGGTTTCATCGAGGTCGAGCTCGGTCGCCTCGCCGGTGCGAGCGAGCTGCCGCAGCCGGCGGAGGGAGGTCTTCACCCGGCGCACGTCGAGCACCTCATCCGTGCGGTAATCCCGGAAGTGCCGTTCCTCGGCGATGCGCATGGCCGAGCGGCTGCGGCTCTCGCCGCCGACGCGCAGTCCGGTGGGATGCACGCCGTTGTTGCCGAACGGCGAGCGGCCGCCGGTGCCGATCCACTTGCCGCCGCCGTCGTGCCGCCCGTCCTGCTCGCGCAGCCGCTCCAGATAGCGCTGCAGCAGTTCGTCCGCGCTCAACCGCTCCAGCGCCGCCCATTCCTCCGGCGACAGCTCGGGCAAGTTCTTCGGGTCGCGCAACCACTGGAGGATCTGCTCGGTGACGTCGTCGCCAAAGCGGCCTTCCACGCCCTTGAAGACGCGCGCGAAGACGCGGTCGTAGGCGTCGAAGTACGTCTCGCTCTTCACCAGACAGGCGCGCCCGAGGTGGTAGAAGCGCAGCAAGCTGGAGCCGTGCAGCCCGTGCTCCAGCGCGCGCAGGAAAACCTGCCATTCCTGTATGGCGACCGGTACGCCGGCTTCGCGCAAGCCGTAAAACAGATCGAGAAACACAAGGAACCCGCAGCGCGCTGCTGCGCCGCATGGGCGTGTGGCTAGCACCTTTCCGGCGCGTTTCGTAGCGGGTCCGTCGCCGCGCGCACGATGCGCGGTGTCGCTGCTTGCTTGAGCCGGGTGGGCAGCGCAGACTCGTGGCAGCCCGCCCGTGCTCATGCGCTTGCGACTGCCGATTGTCCTCTTGGCCCTGCTGCTCGCCGCCGTGCCCGCCAGCCATGCGTGCGTCGGCACCGCCTGTATGGTGATCTACTCTACTGAGCCGGGCGGCGGCGCGCTGGCCATCGAGTGGGACTTTGCCGCGAAGAAGGTGCAGACGTTCCGCAGCTTCTGCTCCGGAGGGAACTGCCTGTACAGCACGATCGATCCGGGATTCATCCACGGCACCGAACCGCCCGGGGAGCTGTACACGGTCGCAGACGGCACCGAGATCAGCCTCGAGGTCGTCTCGGCCGCGCAGGGGGTGGCGCTTCGCCTGAACGGGGAGGCGATCGCGCCGGGTATGCGCGGACTCGTGGGTACCGCGCCCGATCTGCACAACCATCCGTCGTGGCAGATCACCGCGCGCGATGGTGCAACGGGCGACTACGCCATCGTCTTCAAGCTGATCACGGACGCACCGGCCTACGCCGAATCGCAGCAGTACGAGGTGCTGGTGACCAATCAACCGACGCCGACGCCGAGCGCGCCGACGCCGTCAGCTACGCCCACCGCCACGCGCACGCCGGCTGCGCCGGCCTGTCCGGGCGACTGCAACGGCGATGGCGCCGCGACCGTGGATGAGCTCGTTCGCGGCGTCGGCGCGGCGCTCGGCAGCGGCGGGATGTGCGAGGCGTTCGACCTCGACGGCGACGGCGGCGTGTCGATCAGCGAGCTGGTCGCGATGGTCGGCGCGGCGCTGAACGGCTGTATCGCGACGCCGACGCCGACCGCGATCGCGGCGACGCTGCAGGTCATCCAGGACACGATCTTCACCCCGCGCTGTGCGATCGCGGGCTGCCACGACTCGAGCGAGTCGGGCGATCTGCGGCTCGAAACGGGCCACTCGTACGAGGAGCTCGTCGGTGTGGCGCCCGAGATCGAGGTCGCCGGCAACAGCGGGATGAAGCGCGTCGATCCCATGCACCCGGAGAACAGCTTCCTGCTCGTGAAGCTCGCCGGGCCGCCGCCCGATCAGGGCAGCCGGATGCCGCTCAGCGGGGACCCGCTCACCGAGGCCGAGATGGCGCTCATCGGCGCCTGGATCGCCGGCGGCGCTCCACGGTGATTCGCGCCGCACGGCGGGCTCGCGAGCTATTTCGCGGTGCTCGAGGCGCAGCAGCGTTCTATCCGGCCGAAGACGCTCCTCACGGTCGTCGCCCCGTACTAAGGTGCTGGGCGGCGGCTGGAACCTCGCCGATGACGCCTGGACGGCGATCCGGTGCCCATGACGCCAGGGCCGATGTTGGGCTGGCGCGAAATAACAAGAGCGCACGGTCGCAATCGAGTTAGGTGATGCTTGGGACGTATTGATCCCACCGCAATCGATGGAGGTGGAATGAATCCCGAGACCAGGCCGTTATCGACCGAGGAGGTCCGCAAGATGAACGCCTACTGGCGGGCGGCGAACTATCTCTCGGTCGGCCAGATCTATCTCTACGACAACCCGCTCCTGCGGGAACCGCTGCGGCGCGACCACATCAAGCCCCGCCTGCTTGGCCACTGGGGCACCACGCCGGGGCTCAATCTGCTCTACGTCCACCTGAACCGGGTCATCACCAAGCACCACCTCGACATGATCTACATCATCGGCCCTGGGCACGGCGGCCCGGCCTTGGTCGCGAACGCTTACCTCGAGGGCACGTACACCGAGGTGTATCCCGAGATCGAACAGGACGCGGACGGGATGCGGAAGCTCTTCAAGCAGTTCAGCTTCCCGGGCGGGATCCCGAGCCACGTCGCTCCGGAGACGCCGGGCTCGATCCACGAAGGCGGCGAGCTCGGGTACGCGCTGTCGCACGCGTACGGCGCCGCATTCGACAACCCGGACCTGATCGTCGCCTGCGTCGTCGGTGACGGCGAGGCGGAGACCGGCCCGCTGGCGACCGGCTGGCACTCCAACAAGTTCCTCAATCCGGCGCGCGACGGGGCCGTCCTGCCGATCCTGCATCTGAACGGCTACAAGATCGCGAATCCCTGCTATCTCGCGCGTATTCCGCGGCGCGAGCTCGAGAGCCTCTTCGAGGGGTACGGCTACACGCCGTATCTCGTCGAAGGCGATGAGCCGGAGGAGGTGCACCAGGCGCTCGCCGCGGCGCTCGATGCGATAGTCCTCGAGATCAGGCGCATCCAGGTGGAGGCCCGAACCACGGGCGTGTCCGCGCGTCCGCGCTGGCCGATGATCGTGCTCGCCACGCCGAAGGGCTGGACCTGTCCGAAGGAGATCGACGGCAAGAAGTGCGAGGGCTACTGGCGCGCGCACCAGGTCCCGATGGCCGACATGGACAAACCCGAGCACATTCGCATCCTCGAGGGCTGGATGAAGAGCTACCGGCCGGAGGAGCTCTTCGACGACTCGGGGCGGCTCATCCCCGAGCTCGCCGAGCTGGCACCAAGCGGGCACCGGCGGATGAGTGACAATCCGCACGCCAACGGCGGGCTCCTGCTGAAGGATTTGAAGCTGCCAGACTTCCAAACGTACGCCGTAGAGGTGCCGCAGCCCGGCGCGGCGATGGCCGAGGCCACGCGCGCGCAGGGCGCGTTCCTCCGCGACGTGATGAAGCTCAATCTCGAGAGCCGGAACTTCCGGGTGTTCAGCCCCGACGAGAGCAACTCGAATCGCTGGCAGGACGTGCTCGACGTGACCGACCGCTGCTACATGGCAGAGATCCTGCCCGACGACGATCATCTCAGCCCCGACGGGCGGGTGATGGAGGTCTTGAGCGAGCACCAGTGCCAGGGCTGGCTCGAGGGATACCTCCTGACCGGCCGGCACGGCTTCTTCAGTTGCTACGAGGCGTTCATTCACATCATCGACTCGATGTTCAACCAGCACGCCAAGTGGCTGAAGGTGTGCCAAGAGATCCCGTGGCGGCGCTCGATCGCGTCGCTCAACTACCTTCTGTCGTCCCACGTCTGGCGACAGGACCACAACGGCTTCAGCCACCAGGACCCCGGCTTCATCGATCACGTGGTCAACAAGAAGGCGGAGGTGATTCGCGTGTACCTGCCGCCCGACGCCAACTGCCTGCTCAGCGTCACCGACCACTGCCTGCGCAGCCGCAACTACGTGAACGTGATCGTGGCCGGCAAGCAGCCGGCACCGGTGTGGTTGACGATGAAGCAGGCGATCGAGCACTGCACTGCCGGCATCGGCATCTGGGAGTGGGCGAGCAACGACCGCGACGTCGATCCCGATGTCGTGATGGCCTGCTGCGGCGACGTGCCGACGCTCGAGACGCTCGCCGCGGTCGACATCCTGCGGCAGCACGAGCCGGAGCTCCGGATCAGGGTTGTCAACGTCGTCGATTTGATGAAGCTCGAGCCGCCGAGCGAGCATCCGCACGGGCTCCCCGACCGGGATTTCGACGTGCTCTTCACCCGCGACAAGCCCGTCATCTTCGCCTTCCACGGCTACCCGTGGCTGATCCACCGCTTGACCTACCGGCGCACGAATCACGCCAATATCCACGTCCGAGGCTACAAGGAGGAGGGGACGACGACGACGCCCTTCGACATGGCGGTGCGAAACGATCTCGACCGCTTCCACCTCGTGTCGGACGTGATCGATCGACTGCCGCAGCTCGGCGCGCGTGCGGCGTACGCGAAGCAGGCGATCCGCGACAAGCTGCTCGAGCATCAGCGGTATATCCGCGAGCACGGCGACGACATGCCGGAGATCACCGGCTGGCGATGGGGAGGCGAGTTGACCGCCGATCTGCGGCGCACTTCGACGGAAGGCGACAACGTGTAGTCGCTTCCCACTTGAACGTGAGCGCCGACCGGCGGACGGACGAAGCCTACACGAGAAGGCGGTCGCCAAGGCACGCAGCCGACCACGACCCGACAACGGCCGGCCCGCGGGGAGTGGTCGCGCCGATCGCGGCTACATCATTTCGGTGCAGACGGTACGGCATGGAGAAGGAGCTGCGCGGATGAACAAGAAGACGGCGCGCGCGTTGGGCGGAAAAGGTCGGTCGTCGCAAGAGAACGCGCGCGCTGCGGTGAGCGCCGGTGGGCAGCGCCGCCGCTCGAGTGCCGCGACCGAAGACCTCCGTACCGACCTGGATGCGAGCACGCTCCGGCGCGCCATCCTCGACAACCTCACCTACGGCCAGGGCGTGTTGCCGTGGCTCGCCACCAGAAACGACTGGTACATGGCGGTTGCTCTTACGGTCCGCGACCGCCTGCTCCACCGGTGGGCACGCACCGTGGGGACCTACTTCGAGCGCGACGTGAAGGTGGTCGCTTATCTGTCGGCCGAATTCCTTCCCGGGCCGCACCTCGGCAACAACCTCGCGCATCTCGGGATCGAGGAGGCGGCGCGGCAGGCGGTGGCGGAGCTCGGCTTGGACCTCGGAGCGCTGCTCGAGCAGGAAGAAGACCCGGGGCTCGGCAACGGCGGGCTTGGACGGCTGGCCGCCTGCTACCTCGACTCGCTCGCCACGCTCGAGATTCCCGCGATCGGCTACGGCATCCGCTACGAATTCGGGCTCTTCGACCAGGAGATCCGCGACGGCTGGCAAGTGGAAACGACGGACAAGTGGCTCCGCTGCGGAAACCCTTGGGAGATTGCCCGGCCGGAGATCTCCTGCGAGGTTCAGCTCGGCGGCCACACTGAGCCCTACGTGGACGAGCGCGGGCGTTACCGCGTGCGGTGGGTCCCGGAGCGCGTCGTCAACGGCGTTCCGTACGACACGCCCATCCCCGGTTATCGAGTCGGTACGTGCAACACGCTGCGGCTCTGGCGCGCGGAGGCGTGCGAATCGTTTGATTTCCAGGCTTTCAACGTGGGCGACTACTACCGAGCGGTCGACGAGAAGATCGTCTCGGAGACGCTCACCAAGGTGCTCTACCCGAACGACGAGCCCGAGATCGGCAAACGACTCCGACTCGCGCAGCAGTATTTCTTCGTCTCGTGCTCGCTGCGCGACATGCTGCGCATCCTCGACATCGGCGGCATGCCCGTCGACCGCCTGGCGGAGCAGTTCGCGATCCAGCTCAACGACACCCACCCCTCGATCGCGATCGCCGAGCTGATGCGCCTGCTGGTCGACGAGCGCCTCCTCGACTGGGAGCCGGCGTGGAACATCACGCAGCGGACCTTCGGCTACACAAACCACACCCTGCTGCCCGAGGCGCTGGAGACGTGGCCGCTGTCGCTGTTCGGTTGGCTTCTGCCGCGCCACCTCGAGATCGTCTACGAGATCAACCGGCGCTTCCTCGACGACGTCCGCGTCCGGTATCCGGGCGACGAGGCCCGCGCGGCGCGGCTGTCGCTCGTCGACGATCACGGCGAGAAGCACATTCGCATGGCTCACCTCGCCTGCGTGGGCAGCCATGCGATCAACGGCGTGTCGGCCCTGCACACCGACCTGCTGCGACAGAGCGTGCTGCGCGATTTCGCCGATCTCTGGCCGGAGCGCTTCAGCAACAAGACGAACGGCGTGACGCAGCGACGCTTCCTCGCGCAGGCGAATCCCGAGCTGAACGCGTTGCTCACCGAGCACCTCGGCAGCGGCTGGGTGACGAGCCTCGACGAGCTGCGGCGGCTCGAGCCGATGGCGGACGACGCGGAGTTTCGGCAGCGCTGGCGGCACATGAAGCGCCGGTGCAAGGAACGCCTGGCCGCGCACGTGGCCACCACCACCGGCGTCGAGCTCGACCCGGACTGGCTGTTCGACATCCAAGCGAAGCGCATTCACGAGTACAAGCGCCAGCATCTGAACGTGCTGCACATCGTCACCCTCTATCAGCGCCTCAAACAGGGACTGGGCCTCGACGCCCCGCCGCGCGCCTTCTTGTTCGCCGGCAAGGCCGCCCCCGGCTACGCCATGGCCAAGCGCATCATCAAGCTGATCAACGCCGTGGCGGAAACGGTGAACGGCGATCCGGAGGTCGCTCGACACATGAAGGTCGCCTTCATCCCGAACTTCGGCGTCAAGAACGCGCATCTCGTCTACCCGGCGGCGGACCTCTCCGAGCAGGTCTCGCTCGCCGGGAAGGAGGCGTCGGGCACCGGCAACATGAAGTTCGCGATGAACGGGGCGCTCACGATCGGTACGCTCGACGGCGCCAACGTGGAGATCCGCGAAGAGGTCGGAGCGGAGAATTTCTTCGTGTTCGGGCTGACTGCCGACGAGGTGCGCGCCACGAAGGAGCGCGGCTATCGGCCGCGGGACGTCTACGAAAGCAACGCCTCGCTGAAGGCGGCCGTCGATCTGCTCACGACGGGAATCCTGTCGCGAAGCGATCGCGAGCTCTTCCGTCCGTTGGCGGACGCCCTTCTCGACCGCGACGAGTACATGCTGCTCGCCGACTACCAGTCGTACGTGGAGTGTCAGGAGGAGGTCTCGCGGCGCTACGCCGATGCGGAGCGCTGGACGCGGATGTCGATTCTCAACGTGGCCCGCATCGGCAAATTCTCGTCCGATCGGGCAATCCGCGAGTACTGCACCGATACGTGGCAGGTGTCACCGGTGCCTGTGAGCGTCGACGTCCGCGGTCCGGAAACGCATGAGGGTTGATATCCGGCGCGCGCGTGTGGTCGGCACGAGGTCCGCATTGGCGCTCCGCTTGCGCGGGGCTGGCGAGGCGGTGGGATGACGGTCTCGCCGGGACGAAGCTTTCCGCTGGGGGCCACGCTCGCCGGTGGCGGCGTCAACTTCTGCGTCTTCTCGCGCCACGCCACCGCCCTCGAGCTGTTGCTCTTCGAAGGCGCTTGCGACCCCCAGCCGGCTCGTGTGATCCGGCTCAACGCGCCGGTGCACCGTACCTACCGCTACTGGCACGCGTTTGTGCCCGGGCTCGGTGCAGGCCAGATCTACGCCTACCGCGCCGTCGGTCCCTTCGACCCGGCGCGCGGGCTGCGCTTCGATCCCGCGAAGGTTCTCCTCGACCCGTACGGGCGCGCCGTCGTCATCCCCGACCGCTACGACCGTCTCGTGGCGAGCCGTCCGGGGGACGACACGGAGCTCGCCATGCGGAGCGTGGTCGTGGATGCCGACGCCTACGACTGGGAGGGCGACGCGCCGCTGCGCCGGCCCTTTGCCGCCACGGTGATCTACGAGATGCATGTCGCGGGCTTCACCCGCCATCCAACCTCCGGCGTCGCGCCGCAACGGCGCGGTACGTATGCCGGCATGATCGAGAAGATTCCCTACCTCCAAGATCTCGGGATCACCGCAGTGGAGCTGCTGCCGGTGTTTCAGTTCGACCGCCAGGACTGCCCGCCGGGCCTGGTGAACTATTGGGGCTATTGCCCGGTTTCATTCTTCGCTCCCCACGCCGGCTACAGCTCGCGTCGCGACCCCCTCGGTCCAGTCGACGAGTTCCGGGATCTCGTCAAGGCGCTGCACCGCGCCGGCATCGAAGTGATCCTGGACGTCGTGTACAACCACACCGCGGAAGGGAACCACGACGGCCCCACGCTCTCGTTCCGGGGGCTCGATAACGCAACGTACTACCTGCTCGAAGCCGACCGCGCGCAGTACGCGAACTACACCGGCACCGGCAACACGCTGAACGCGAGCGACGCCGTAGTGCGCCGCCTGATCGTCGACAGCCTGCGGTACTGGGTCGCCCACATGCATGTCGACGGCTTCCGGTTCGACCTCGCCTCCGTGCTGTCGCGCGACGAGTCGGGCCGCCCGCTGCAGCGTCCGCCCGTTCTGTGGGACATCGAATCGGATCCGATTCTGGCCGGCACCAAGCTCATCGCCGAAGCCTGGGACGCGGCCGGACTCTACCAGGTCGGTAGCTTCGCCGGCGACGCCTGGCAGGAGTGGAACGGGAAGTTCCGCGACGACGTACGCCGCTTCGTAAAGTCCGACAACGACACCGTGACCGCCTTCGGCTACCGCTGCTTCGGCAGCCCAGACCTATATGGCCACAAGGGTCGCGGACCGGAGCAGAGCATCAACTTCGTCACCTCGCACGACGGCTTCACGCTGAACGACCTCGTGACCTACGATCGCAAACACAACGCAGCCAATGGCGAACAGAACCGTGACGGCAACGACGACAACCTGAGCTGGAACTGCGGGGCCGAGGGGCCGACCACCGATCCGGAGATCGAGCGGCTGCGGCTTCGCCAGATGAAGAACTTGCTGGCCATCACCCTGCTCTCGCTCGGCGCGCCGATGTTGCTGATGGGCGATGAGGTGCGCCGCACGCAGCGCGGCAACAACAACGCCTACTGCCAAGACAACGAGATGAGTTGGTTCGACTGGAGCCTCGTCGAGCGACACGAGGGTCTCCGCCGCTTCGTGAAGACGCTGGTCCGCCAGCGGCTGATGCTCGGCGCGATGCTCGGAATCGAAGGCTTGAGCCTGGCCGAGATCCTATCTCGAGCGGACGTCCAACCGCACGGTGTGCGATTGAACGAGCCTGACCTGAGCCCCGTCTCGCACAGCCTCGCCGTGACGGTGCGGGCCCGAGAACTGGCGCTCTGCCATTGCATCTTCAACGCCTACTGGGAACCGCTGGCCTTCGAGCTCCCGCACCTGGACGGCGGAGAGCACGAGTGCTGGCAGCAATGGATCGACACCTATCGAGACGCACCGGATGACGTGCTCGAGGAACCCGCCGCGTGCGTGGGCGGTCGGACCTATACGGTGCACGCGCGATCGTTGGCCGTGCTCGTCGCGTGGCGCCATGGGCATCCGGTTCCCCGAGCACCGGCACGGGAGGGCCGCTCGGACTGACTCGCCGTCGGCGGACGACCAGCTCGCTCCGATCTCTGAGGCCGCTGGGCGACCCATTTCCTTAGCGCGACAGCGCACAGCAAACGGTCAAGCTCCGGGCGCCGTGGATGATGCCCCCCCTGGAGGCGCCGGTAGATGGCAACAGTTTTCGGATCTCGACCTTCGGGTGATCGCTGCGGCCGACGGCGGGACCGATCTCACTAGTGACTCATCGGATCCAACTGCCACACTAATCCGCCAAGTGCCGGGGCCGTGGCGGAATTCGAGAAATCGGTACTCACGGCCAAGCTCCGAGCTGCG